>NZ_JAWNDF010000003.1:0-361719 GCF_034106865.1 Enterobacter sp. 237C8
GCCGGAGAGATCCTGCTCGGTAAGAAAGGCGCGGCTGGTGATATATCCCCGGCTGATATACCAGTCAGAAATACGGGCGAGAAGCTCCGTTATTTTCGCCATATCCAGACAGCGGCCCTGCCACGGCGCAACCAGGGCCTGCCGCGTTTTCGGGGAAATGAGGGGCGTGCCGGAGAGGGTAATGGTATCAATGGTGAAGCAGGGCCCGGCGCCGGCTGCAGGCAGAGGCCTGTCAGGCGCGGGACGAGGAATACTCCGCTCCAGCTCTTCACGCTGTTGCTGGTTCTTTAATAACAGTTCCTCCTGCTGCTGACGCACGGTGTCCCGGTCAGCAGGAGTAAGGGGGGCTGCATGGCTCAGAGAGCAAAAAAATAACGAGCAAAAAAAGACGGCTTTGCTGTAATAGCGCATATAAAAGGATAATATTTTTTGGTTTTCTTAATTATGCCAGCTCCGACGCAATAGAGAATAGTCTCAAAAAGAGGGCTACTATAATTAGTAGTAATATTTGCGTTAAGTCTAAAAAAATAAAAATCCGTGATAAAGAAGAGTGTAGTTTCTGAAAGCTTTATTATTCGATCATGGTTCCTTCTTTCACAAAATATTAACTAACCTTCCCAATAATGAGATGTAAACGTCAGCGAGTAGTGCTGATTAAATTACCCGTCGTACTCATCGTGCTGCAAACTCTGATGGAGTCTGATAATTCAGTGCTGAATATGGGGCTCGCGCGATAACGTCTTTGAAGTTATCAATCAACAGCATGACGATATCTGTATGGGAAAGCGTGGACAGGATAAAAACAGGCAAAAGAAGATAACATCAGGAAAAGCTGGAGCGGGCGAAGGGAATCGAACCCTCGTATAGAGCTTGGGAAGCTCTCGTTCTACCATTGAACTACGCCCGCTTTGAGGTGCGTATGGCATTATAGACCTTACGCACCTTCATACAAGCCTCTTAACAACTAACCGGCGATAAAATAATCACTTAGCACTTCGGTTTGCTGCCGGGCACAGGCAGATAACGCTGCGGATCGATGGCCGTCGCCTTATAGCGAATCTGGAAATGCAGCTTCACCGCGTCCGTGCCGGTGCTGCCCATGGTGGCAATCTTCTGCCCGGCTTTGACGTTCTGACCGTTGTTGACCAGCATCGTGTCGTTGTGCGCATAGGCCGTGATGTAGTCTTCGCCATGCTTAATCATGATCAGGTTACCGTAGCCGCGCAGCTGGTTACCCACGTACACCACCTTCCCTGCCCCGGAGGCATAAACCGGCGTACCGCGCGCAGCGGCGATATCAATACCCTTGTTGCCACCTTCAGAAAGTGAGTAAGGGGCGACCACTTTACCGCTGGCAGGCCAAATCCAGCAGCGCTGTCCAACCGGCGGCCATGATGATTGCGGCACCTGATAGGACGGCGTCACTTTGGCGGTTTTGCCTTTCGTAGAGGATTTTTTGCCCGAGGACGAGCCGCCGCTAACCTTCAGCTGCTGCCCCACCTCGATGGTGTAGGGCGGCGAGAGGTTATTCAGCCGCGCCAGATCCTTCACGCTGGTTCCCGTTGCGCGCGAAATCCGGTATAGCGTATCCCCGCGCTTAACGGTATAGACCGAACCGGAATAGCTGCCCATATCCGAAGATTTGCTCCCTGAACAGCCCGCCAGCAATAGCGTCAGCGTCAGGCAAAAAATGGCGGTGATGGGATTTCTCGTCAGGCTTCCTGCAAACAAAACAGATCCTCGGTCAGCGTGAATGGCGCACTATGATAACAGCCAAAACGAATATGGGTCATGCCCTTTTCCGCTCTACGCGCCAAACCGTTCGTATAAGAATGCCGTATAATGATCCGGCTGATGGTGCTGAACCACTCGGCATTTTGGCACTGGAGCATCAATGAGTATTCAAGAACACGTTATTTTGGTAAACGACCAGGGAATGGTGATTGGCACTCAGGAAAAATATGCCGCGCACACCTTACATACCCCGCTGCATCTGGCTTTCTCCTCCTGGCTTTTTAACGCAAACGGCGAATGTCTGATCACCCGGCGCGCCTTAACCAAAAAAGCCTGGCCCGGCGTCTGGACCAACTCCGTCTGCGGCCACCCGCAGTCCGGCGAAGAGACGATACAGGCGATAATCCGCCGCTGCCGCTTTGAAGTGGGCGCTGAGCTAACCGATATCACCGCCGTCGCCCCTGAATTTCGCTATCGGGAAACCGACCCGTCCGGGATCGTGGAAAACGAAATTTGCCCGGTATTCGCGGCCCGCATCACCAATGACGTGACGATAAACGAAGATGAAGTGATGGACTATCAGTGGGTGGAGCTGGACGCGTTATTCCGCGCGCTGGACGCGACGCCCTGGGCCTTTAGCCCGTGGATGGTCATGGAAGCGACAACCGCCCGCGAAAAACTCAAAGCCTTCGCGGCGCAATAAAAAAGCCCCTTTCGGGGCTTTTTTTACATCTTAACGCCTTATTTCACCGGGCGCATCGCCGGGAACAGGATCACGTCGCGGATGGTGTGGCTGTTGGTGAACAGCATGACCATACGGTCGATACCAATCCCCAGGCCCGCCGTTGGTGGCAGACCGTGCTCCAGCGCGGTCACGTAGTCTTCGTCGAAGAACATCGCTTCGTCGTCGCCTGCCGCTTTCGCGTCAACCTGATCCTGGAAGCGCTGAGCCTGGTCTTCCGCATCGTTCAGCTCGCTAAAGCCGTTGCCGATTTCACGGCCGCCGATGAAGAATTCGAAGCGATCGGTGATTTCCGGGTTCTCGTCATTACGACGCGCCAGCGGAGAGACTTCAGCCGGGTATTCGGTGATGAAGGTCGGCTGAATCAGGTGCGCTTCGGCCACTTCTTCGAAGATCTCGGTCACGATACGGCCCAGACCCCAGCTCTTCTCAACCTTGATACCGATGCTTTCCGCGATCGCTTTCGCAGAATCGAAGTTATCCAGGTCCGCCATGTTGGTTTCCGGACGGTATTTCTTGATCGCTTCGCGCATGGTCAGTTTTTCGAACGGCTTGCCGAAGTCGAAGACTTCTTCACCGTAAGGAACCTGCGTGGTGCCCAGAATGTCCTGCGCCAGAGTGCGGAACAGGGATTCGGTCAGCTCGATCAGATCTTTGTAATCCGCATACGCCATATAGAGTTCCATCATGGTGAACTCTGGGTTATGACGAACGGAGATACCTTCGTTACGGAAGTTACGGTTGATTTCGAACACGCGGTCGAAACCACCGACCACCAGACGCTTCAGGTACAGTTCCGGCGCGATGCGCAGGTACATGTCCAGGTCCAGGGCGTTATGATGGGTGATGAACGGACGCGCAGACGCGCCGCCAGGGATCACCTGCATCATTGGGGTTTCCACTTCCATAAAGTCGCGGTTGACCATGAACTGGCGGATACCGGCCATGATCTGGGAGCGAATTTTGAAGGTCTTACGGGATTCATCGTTAGAGATGAGATCCAGGTAGCGCTGACGATAGCGCGCTTCCTGATCCTGCAGGCCGTGGAATTTGTCCGGCAGCGGGCGCAGAGCTTTGGTCAGCAGACGCAGCTCGGTGCAGTGGATAGACAGTTCACCGGTTTTGGTTTTGAACAGTTTACCTTTCGCGCCCAGGATATCGCCCAGGTCCCACTTCTTGAACTGCTCGTTGTAGATGCCTTCCGGCAGGTCGTCACGGGAAACGTACAGCTGAATACGGCCACCAACGTCCTGCAAGGTCACGAAGGAGGCTTTACCCATGATACGACGGGTCATCATGCGGCCTGCTACGGCCACTTCAACGTTCAGCGCTTCCAGCTCTTCGTTCTCTTTAGCGTCGAAGTCAGCGTGCAGTTGGTCTGAGGTATGGTCACGACGAAAATCGTTCGGGAACGGCACGCCCTGCTCGCGCAGCGCTGCCAGCTTCTCGCGGCGGGTTTTCAGTTCGTTGTTAAGATCGACTACCGCGTCAGCGCCCTGTGCTTGTTGTTCAGACATGTTGGTTCCTCATAACCCTGCTTTCAAACTTGCTTCGATAAATTGGTCCAGGCTGCCGTCCAGCACCGCCTGCGTGTTGCGGGTTTCAACCCCGGTACGCAGGTCTTTGATGCGGGAGTCATCAAGGACGTAAGAACGGATCTGGCTGCCCCAACCGATGTCGGACTTGTTGTCTTCCATCGCCTGTTTCTCAGCATTTTTCTTCTGCATCTCCAGCTCATAAAGCTTCGCTTTCATCTGCTTCATGGCCTGGTCTTTGTTCTTATGCTGGGAACGGTCGTTCTGGCACTGTGTTACCAGCCCGGTTGGAATGTGGGTAATACGCACCGCTGATTCCGTACGGTTAACGTGCTGACCACCCGCGCCGGATGCGCGATAAACGTCGATACGCAGGTCCGCCGGGTTAATTTCGATATCAATATCTTCATCAACTTCTGGATAAACAAACGCGGAGCTGAAGGAGGTATGACGACGGCCACCAGAGTCGAACGGGCTCTTACGCACCAGGCGGTGAACGCCGGTTTCGGTACGCAGCCAGCCGTAGGCATAATCGCCAATGATCTTGATGGTGACGGATTTCAGACCCGCAACTTCACCTTCAGACTCTTCGATAATTTCGGTTTTGAAGCCGCGCGCTTCTGCCCAACGCAGGTACATACGCGTCAGCATGCTGGCCCAGTCCTGCGCTTCGGTGCCGCCAGAACCCGCCTGAATATCGAGATAGCAGTCAGCGCTGTCGTATTCGCCGGAGAACATACGGCGGAACTCAAGCTGCGCCAGCTTCTCTTCCAGCACGTCGAGTTCTGCCACGGCTTCGTTAAAGGTTTCTTCGTCGTCGGCTTCGACGGCCAGCTCCAGCAAACCGGAAACATCTTCCAGCCCCTGAGCCATTTGATCCAGCGTATCTACGATAGCTTCGAGAGAGGAACGCTCTTTACCCAGCGCCTGTGCGCGTTCAGGTTCGTTCCAGACGTCCGGCTGTTCCAGCTCGGCGTTTACTTCTTCAAGACGCTCTTTCTTGGCATCGTAGTCAAAGATACCCCCTAAGAACGTCAGAGCGCTCCGTGAGGTCCTGAATACGGTTTTTTACCGGATTAATTTCAAACATGGTCTGTTTTCTTTTATGGACTTGTCAAAATGCGGTGATAAGAGCGGGATTGTACCGAATCCACGCCCTTTTTTATAGAGATTACTGCCGCTAAATTGGCCAGATATTGTCGATGATGATCTGCAGGGTGCGGTTACCGCGAAACTCGTTGATGTCCAGTTTGTACGCCAGCTCGACCTCGCGCACGCCGTTGTCCGGCCATACCGCCGTGTCAACGTTGAAGGCAATGCCGTCCAGCAGCGGTCCACCGCCCACGGGCTCGACCATCACTTTCAGATGGCGTTCGCCGACGATGCGCTGCTGCAGCAGACGGAAACGACCGTCAAACAGCGGTTCCGGGAACATCTGCCCCCACGGACCGGCATCGCGGAGCATTTGCGCCACGTCCATCGTCATCTCAAGCGGTGAAAGCTCGCCATCGGACACCACTTCCCCCTGCAACAGGGCCGGATCAATCCAGTCGGTGACCAGTTCACCAAACAGCCGCTGAAACTCGTCGAACTTCGCCTCTTCCAGCGACAGGCCCGCCGCCATCGCATGGCCGCCAAACTTGATCATCAGACCCGGATACAGCGTATCGAGACGCTCCAGCGCATCGCGCATGTGCAAACCCTGAATCGAACGGCCTGAGCCTTTCAGCGTGCCGTCGCCTGCGGGGGCGAACGCGATCACCGGGCGGTGGAAACGCTCTTTAATGCGCGACGCCAGAATGCCGACCACGCCCTGGTGCCACTCAGGATGGTACATCGCCAGGCCGCCCGGCAGCGTATCGCCGCTGCGTTCAAGCTTTTCGCACAGGGTCAGCGCTTCGGCCTGCATCCCCTGCTCAATCTCTTTGCGTGTCTGGTTCAGCGCGTCCAGCTCGTTGGCCAGCACGCGCGCTTCACCGATGTTGTCGCACAGCAGCAGCGCCACGCCGACGGACATATCGTCCAGCCTTCCTGCTGCGTTAAGACGCGGGCCGAGGGCAAAGCCCAGGTCGCTTGCCGCCAGCTTGAGCGGATCGCGGTTGGCAATCTCCAGCAGCGCCTTGATCCCCGGACGGCACTTGCCCGCCCGAATGCGGCTTAGGCCCTGCCAGGTCAAAATGCGGTTATTGGTATCGAGCGGTACCACGTCCGCGACGGTGCCCAGCGCCACCAGATCGAGATATTCGGCCAGGTTCGGTACGGCAATACCGCGAGAGTCGAACCAGCCCTTATCGCGCAGCAGGGTCCGTAACGCCAGCATCAGATAAAACGCTACGCCCACGCCTGCGAGGGATTTCGACGGGAAATCGCAGTCGCGCAGGTTGGGGTTAATAATCGCTTCCGCATCGGGCAGCGTTTCGCCCGGCAGGTGGTGATCGGTGACCAGCACCGGGATCCCCAACGCGTGAGCATGATCGACGCCCGCATGGGAGGAGATCCCGTTATCGACGGTCATGATCATCTGTGCACCACGGGCGTGGGCCTGATCGACCACTTCCGGGCTGAGGCCATAGCCGTCTTCAAAACGGTTCGGTACCAGATACGTGACGTTATCGCAGCCCAGCGCGCGCAGGCTGAGCACGCTCAGCGCGGTGCTGGTTGCGCCGTCGGCGTCGAAATCGCCCACCACCACAATCCGCGTTCCCTCTCGAAGCGCGTTGTAGAGCATTTCGGTGGCTTTTTCGATACCGCTCAGCTGCTGCCAGGGCAGCATCCCTTTCACGCTGCGTTCAAGATCCTCAGCGCGACGCACGCCGCGGCTGGCGTAGAGGCGCTTAAGCAGCGCCGGGAGATCGTCCGGTAAATCAACGGGTTCAACCGCCTCGCGGCGGCGCAATTTTATTGGGGCTTTCACGCGGATTATTTACCACCAAACTGTTTCTGGTGCGCGTCGAGGAACTCTTTCATCTCTTTCGGTCCCTGATAGCCCGGAACGACATAGCCGTTGCTCAGGACAATCGCAGGCGTACCGCTCACGCCAAACTGCACGCCGAGCGCGTAGTGGTTAGCGATATCAATGTCGCAGGAGGCCGGCTTAACGCCTTTGCCGTTCATCGCGTCGTCAAACGCTTTGTTACGGTCTTTCGCACACCAGATAGCCTTCATGTCCTGCTCTGGCTGGCTCTGCACGCCCGCGCGCGGGAAGGCCAGATAACGCACGGTAATGCCCAGCGCGTTGTAGTCTTTCATCTCTTCATGCAGCTTGTGGCAGTAGCCGCAGGTGATGTCGGTGAAGACGGTAATGACGTGTTTTTCCTGCGCCGCTTTATAGACGATCATCTCTTTTTCGAGCGCGTTCAGGTTTTTCATCAGCAGCTGGTTGGTGACGTTTACCGGCTGCGCGCCGCTCACGTCGTACATTGGCCCCTGAATAATGTGTTTGCCGTCTTCGGTGACGTACAGCACGCCGCTGTTGGTGAGTACCGTTTTCATGCCGGCAACCGGTGCAGGCTGAATATCGCTACCGGTGACGCCAAGCTTAGCCAGCGACTGTTTGATGGCGGCATCGTCCGCATGGGCGAAACCGGTAAATGAGGCTGCCAGCAGGGTGAACAGCGCGAAAGACTTTTTCATATGTGATCCTGTTACAATTCGTCGGCACTCACGCACGAGGGTGGTGCTGTTGGTGTAGCTGCCGCAGGCGTTCCGTCGCGACATGGGTATAAATTTGCGTCGTGGAAAGATCGCTGTGGCCCAGCAGCATCTGCACCACGCGTAAATCAGCGCCGTGGTTTAACAGATGCGTCGCGAAGGCGTGACGCAATACGTGCGGCGAAAGCTTTTCACTGTCGATACCCGCCAGTGTGGCGTAATGCTTGATGCGATGCCAGAACGTTTGCCGCGTCATCTGCTGGGCGCGCTGGCTCGGAAACAGGACATCGATAGACGTACCATTGAGCAGCCACGGACGACCGTGCTCCAGGTACGTTTCCAGCCAGTAAACCGCCTCTTCACCCAGCGGAACCAGCCTTTCCTTATTTCCTTTACCGATGACGCGCACTACGCCCTGACGCAGGCTGATGTCGCTCATCGTCAGGCCAACCAGTTCCGAAACGCGCAAGCCGGTAGCATACAATAGCTCAAGCATGGCTTTATCGCGTAACTCCAGCGGCAGGTCAACAGCCGGTGACTGTAATAATCTCTCAACTTGTGCTTCGCTGAGATCTTTCGGCAGCCGCTGCGGGAGCTTAGGAGATGCCAGCAGCGCGCTGGGATCGTCTTCGCGGATCTTCTCACGGTAGAGGTGCTGGAACAGCCGACGCATGGCGCTGAGCAAACGCGCGGAACTGGTGGCTTTGTAGCCCCCTGCGATACGTTCCCCAAGCAGCGCCTGCAGGTCGTCACGCTGCGCGCTCGCAAGGGATAACCCCCGGTGCGCAAGCCACTCCACCAGCATGGTGAGATCGCGACGGTAGGCGCTAAGGGTATTCTCCGCCAGATTTTTCTCCAGCCACAGCGCGTCGAGAAACTGTTCGATCAGTGCGAGATCCTTTTCCACATCAGCCCCTTTGATTCTGCAGTCAGGCCATTATGCCTGATTGCGACCGGTTTCTGGTACACTACGCGCATAGTCAAAGCAAGAATTGAGATAGTTACGCGATGAATATTGGTCTGTTCTATGGTTCCAGCACCTGCTACACCGAAATGGCGGCAGAGAAAATTCGCGACATCATTGGCCCGGAACTGGTGACGTTGCATAACCTGAAAGATGACGCGGTCGCGCTGATGGAACAGTACGATGTCCTGATCCTTGGCATCCCAACCTGGGATTTTGGTGAGATACAGGAAGACTGGGAAGCCATCTGGGATCAACTCGATTCGGTCAATCTCGACGGCAAAATCATTGCCATGTACGGCATGGGGGATCAGCTGGGCTACGGGGAATGGTTCCTGGACGCGCTCGGCATGCTGCATGACAAGCTGGCGCCGAGAGGGGTGTCGTTTATCGGCTACTGGCCAACCGAAGGTTACGAGTTCACCAGTAAAAAACCGATTATTGCCGACGGCGAGCTGTTTGTTGGACTCGCGCTGGATGAAACCAACCAGTACGATCTCAGCGATGAGCGCCTGCAAAGCTGGTGCGAGCAGATTCTGGGCGAAATGGCTGAAAAGTTTAGCTAACGCGCATTACCCCTGCGTCGTCTGTTGCAACAGCATCCGGCGCAGGTCTCGCCACTCGGCAGCATCCATACTGTCAGCCGCCAGCCACAGATGCTGGCAACGCCCGCCGTCCACCTTGCGTAACCGTAACATCATGCCGCAGTTGAGCATCCAGGGCATACCGAGAATATCCCACTCTTTACCCTGCCAGCGCAGGCGGGAATCCATCAGTAATTTAATCTCTCCCTGACGGGCATTAATGCGACGCTGGCTGCGTACGCTGTCAAAAACGACAAACGACAGTAACAGCAGCCACAGCGGCGTATAGCTCAGCGGCCACGGCATCAGTAAAACAAAGGCCGCGACCAGGCCGTGGAGCAATAAAGACATCCACTGCGAGCGCCACGAGACGCGAAGATCAGATTGCCACAGGACCACGTTCCCGATTCCGTGTTTGAATTAATTGCACCATCCGTTGCAACTCGGTGTCGGCGGGTTTGCCGTGGTTCATCAGCCAGTTGAATAAATCCGGATCGTCAGACTCAAGCAGGCGAACAAACAGACGCTTATCATCATCGCTTAAGCTGTCATACTCATATTCGAAGAAAGGCATGATGGAAATATCAAGTTCACGCATGCCGCGACGGCACGCCCAGTGAATACGGGCCTTGTTGTTAATATCCATGTTCAGTTTCCTGCATTACGTTTGGCACAGTCGGTACCCCGTTCAGTGTTCTTTATTTCTCTACGGGGACACCAGCTAGTGTAACGTGTTTTTGACCGTTTCATTACTGGAATATTGCGATCGCCGAGCAGGCTTCCAGAATAATCCCCACAAAGACAGTGGATTACATTATTTTGCGTAGCGCTACGCATAACCGGTTTAGGGCACAAATGGTCTGTTGAAAGCGCTTGCATTGCCTGCAGGCTCTTTTACCATTAGGCATTATCAAAGCGTTAAGCAATTCAGGATATCGTTATGGCATTTACACCATTTTCTCCTCGCCAGCCCGCCGCCTCTGCGCGTCTGCCGCTGACGCTTATTTCTCTTGATGACTGGGCGCTGGCAACGCTCTCCGGTGCCGACGCCGAAAAATATCTGCAGGGCCAGGTGACCGCCGACGTCAGCCAGATGACCGAACACCAGCACCTGCTGGCCGCGCATTGTGACCCAAAAGGCAAAATGTGGAGCAATCTGCGACTCTTCCGCCGTCAGGACGGCTTTGCCTTTATTGAGCGCCGCAGCCTGCAAGAGGCCCAGCTCAAAGAGCTGAAGAAGTACGCGGTCTTCTCCAAAGTCACTATCGCCCCGGACGACGAACATGTCCTGCTGGGAGTGGCCGGCTTCCAGGCGCGTGCGGCGCTGAAAAATCTCTTCAGCGAACTGCCGGATGCAGAAAAGCAGGTGGTCAGCGAAGGCGCGACCTCCATCCTGTGGTTTGAACACCCGGCGGAGCGTTTCCTGTTAGTCACGGATGCGGCAACAGCCGAACGCGTGACCGAAGCGCTGCGCGGCGAAGCGCAGCTCAACAACAGTCAGCAGTGGCTGGCGCTGAATATCGAAGCGGGTCTGCCGGTGATTGACGCCGCAAACAGCGCGCAGTTTATTCCTCAGGCAACGAACCTGCAGGCGCTGGGGGGTATCAGCTTTAAAAAGGGCTGTTATACCGGCCAGGAGATGGTGGCACGTGCAAAATTCCGCGGAGCTAACAAACGAGCGCTGTGGACGCTGGCGGGCCATGCCAGCCGTGTACCTGAAGCGGGTGAAGACTTAGAGCTGAAGATGGGTGATAACTGGCGCCGCACCGGCACCGTGTTAGCCGCCGTACAGCTGGATGATGGACGTCTTTTGGTGCAGGCCGTCATGAACAACGACATGGAAGCCGACAGCGTGTTCCGCGTGCGTGACGATGCGAACACGCTGAGCATCGAGCCGCTGCCATATTCGTTAGAAGAGTAATCGTATCCAGGTGCCCTCCCTCTCCCTGTGGGAGAGGGCCGGGGTAAGGGCAACCGCCCGCACGGTGGAAAAAACTACACCTGCCCCACGTACAAATAGATCGCCAAAAAGTGGCATACGCTGCCGCCCAGCACAAAGCCGTGCCAGATGGCATGGTTGTACGGGATGCGCTTGCAGACGTAGAAAATCACGCCGAGCGAGTACACCACGCCGCCTAAGGCCAGAAGCGTCACGCCCCCTACCGACAGTTTAATCGCCAGTTGATACACCACAATCAGCGACAGCCAGCCCATTGTCAGATAGGTGACCAGTGACAGCACCTTAAACCGGTGCGCGATGGTCAGCTTAAACAGGATCCCCAGCAGTGCCAGGCTCCAGATAACAATCATCAGGCCACGCGACAGCGGTGAGTTGAGCCCCACCAGCAGAAACGGTGTGTAGGTGCCTGCAATCAGAAGATAGATAGCACAGTGGTCAAATTTCTTGAGCCACATCTTGGCCCGCTGATGCGGGATCGCGTGATACAGCGTCGACGCCAGGAACAGCAGGATCATACTCCCGCCATACAGGCTGTAGCTGGTAATGGCCATCGCGCTGGCATTGGCGTCCACCGCCTGCACCAGCAATAACACTAAACCGACAATCCCAAACACCAGGCCAATGCCGTGGCTGATGCTGTTGGCTACTTCCTCAGCCAGCGAATATCCCTGTGCGATTAATGGTCTGCTCACCATACAAAACTCCGGGAAAACAAAAGATGATTATTCATCGCATAACTATGCTAACTGAGAATGATTCCAGTGAACACCTGTTAGCTAAAATAAAGTTAAACATAACGTTTCTAAATTACAATCAGACAGTTACACTTTAATTTCAGCGAACGCTCGTTTCGATTTTAATTATAAACATTTAAAATCAATTACATAAAACTGGTTCTGCCTGGGGTAGATCTCTGCGATCACGCTTTTCAATGCATCCAGGGTCATGTTCTCCTGTTCAGCATGTTTTTGCGTCAATGTGTCGAACGTAACGGTTGACGTTCCTGTTACTTCGATGGTGCAAAAATAACCATCATCCTCATAACGCCCCACCCGCAGGATATCGCCGGTTTTGAAATGGGATTCACTTTTATCCCGGATAGTGATGGTTTTACGTCCGGCCAGGATGTCGTCCTGAAAGCGCTGAAAAAAAGTGATGTCGTTTGGCTGCATGTTATTATTCCCTGAAGAAAAGTCTGATGAGTGAGTGTAGCCATTGTGAGCATGTTCTCCCATTCCGCCATTGCCAGTCTCAATAACCTGGAGATGATGGTCTACAACTATGTCATAAAAAATCGTGACAAAGTGATGTACATGACCATCCGCGAGCTGGCGGATGCGGCAGACGTCTCAACCACGACTATCCTGCGCTTTTGCCGCAAGCTTAACTGCGAAGGGTATTCTGAATTTCGGGTGCGCTTTAAGCTTTATCTTGAACAGAACGAGCCCCAGCAGGCGAATTTCGGTGCCAGCGAAATTATCAGCTTTTTTAAAAGCGTGAATAATGAAGAGTTCGATGCGCTATTAGATAATGCGGTTGATATTATTTTATCGTCAGAGCGAATTATATTTGTCGGTGCCGGAACATCGGGTTCGCTGGCAAAATATGGCGCACGCTTCTTTTCTAATATCGGGAAATTCAGTAACCATATTGATGACCCTTATTTCCCGGTCACCAATGATATGGCGAAAAATGCGCTGGCGATTGTGCTTTCCGTCTCTGGCGAGACCGAGGAGATCCTGCGCTTCGCCAGCCAGTTCAGCCTGCATCACTGCAAGGTGCTCTCGATAACCAGCCACGAGCACTCGCGTCTCGCAAAACTGGCGGACTTTAATCTCTCCTGGCATGTTCCTCAGACGCGTATTGCAGGCGTCTACGACATCACCACGCAAATTCCCGTCATTTATATTCTGGAGTCTCTCGGACGTAAACTGGCGAAGAAACTTACAGAATAAAACACCCTGTTTTTTTGATGTAACAAATCACATTTACTGTGAATTGTTATATCGTGACATTCAATTTCGCTTTGCTAGACTCGATGCCAATAAGCCATTTATTGAGAAGAGCAGCGATGAAAAAATTAACCTTACCAAAAGATTTTTTATGGGGCGGCGCGGTTGCCGCTCACCAGGTTGAAGGCGGCTGGAACAAAGGCGGCAAAGGGCCAAGCATTTGTGACGTATTGACCGGCGGTGCGCACGGCGTCCCGCGCGAAATCACCCAGGAAGTAGTGCCGGGTAAATACTACCCAAACCACGAGGCCATCGACTTCCACGGCCACTATAAAGAAGACATCAAGCTGTTTGCCGAGATGGGTTTCAAGTGCTTCCGCACCTCTATCGCCTGGACGCGCATCTTCCCGAAAGGTGACGAAACGCAGCCAAACGAAGAGGGGCTGAAGTTCTACGACGACATGTTCGACGAGCTGCTGAAATACAACATCGAACCGGTGATCACCCTCTCCCACTTCGAAATGCCGCTGCACCTGGTACAGGAGTACGGTAGCTGGACCAACCGTAAAGTGGTCGATTTCTTCGTGCGCTTCGCGGAAGTGGTTTTTGAGCGCTACAAAAACAAGGTCAAATACTGGATGACCTTCAACGAAATCAATAACCAGCGTAACTGGCGCGCGCCGCTGTTCGGTTACTGCTGCTCGGGCGTGGTCTATACCGAACATGACAATCCGGAAGAGACCATGTACCAGGTCCTGCACCACCAGTTTGTGGCCAGCGCCCTGGCGGTGAAAGCCGCGCGCCGCATCAACCCTGAGATGAAAGTTGGCTGCATGCTGGCGATGGTGGCGCTCTATCCGTTCTCCTGCAAACCGGAAGACGTGATGTTCGCCCAGGAATCCATGCGCGAGCGCTATGTCTTTACCGACGTCCAGCTGCGTGGTTACTACCCGTCCTACGTGCTGAACGAGTGGGAGCGCCGCGGCTTCTCCATCAAAATGGAGGCAGGCGACGAGCAGATCCTGCGTGAAGGTACCTGCGACTACTTAGGTTTCAGCTACTACATGACCAACGCGGTGAAAGCGGAAGGCGGGACCGGCGATGCGATTTCCGGCTTCGAAGGCAGCGTGCCGAATCCGCACGTGAAAGCGTCCGACTGGGGCTGGCAGATCGATCCGGTAGGCCTGCGCTATTCCCTGTGCGAACTGTACGAGCGTTATCAGAAGCCGCTGTTTATCGTGGAAAACGGGTTCGGCGCCTACGATAAGGTGGAAGAAGACGGCAGCATCAACGACGACTATCGCATCGACTACCTGCGTGCCCACGTGGAAGAGATGATCAAAGCCGTGACGCACGACGGCGTGGATCTGATGGGCTATACGCCATGGGGCTGCATCGATTGCGTGTCGTTCACCACCGGCCAGTACAGCAAGCGCTACGGTTTTATCTACGTGAACAAGCACGACGACGGCACGGGCGACATGTCGCGTTCCCGCAAGAAGAGCTTTAACTGGTATAAGGAAGTGATTGCCAGCAACGGCGAGAATCTTTAACGCCGGGCGGCGCTACGCTTGATCCCCTCTCCCTTTGGGAGAGGGTTAGGGTGAGGGGTTTACTTCCCGCCCGCCAACTCAATAAAACTGCCCGTTACGTACGACGCCTTCTCGCTCAGCAGCCAGACAATCGCCTGCGCCACCTCTTCCGGCTGGCCGCCGCGCTGCATCGGCAGCAACGATTTCACGCGATCCACTCGCCCCGGCTCTCCACCGGACGCATGAATATCGGTATAAATCAGCCCCGGACGTACGCAGTTGACGCGAATACCCTGCGCCGCCACCTCCAGCGATAGCCCGGTTGTTAGCGAATCGACCGCCCCCTTGGACGCGGCATAATCCACATATTCACCCGGCGCGCCCAGTCGCGACGCGGCGGAAGAGACGTTCACTATCGCCCCACCCTTGCCGCCATGCCTGAAGGACATGCGTTTTACCGCTTCCCGGCAGCAGAGAAAGTAGCCCGTGACGTTGGTCGCCAGGACGCGGTTAATGCGCTCAGCGGAGAGGTTCTCGATAGTGGATTGCTCAAACAGAATGCCCGCATTATTGACCAGCGCACGAAGCGGCTCGCCTTCACGATCGAGGCTGTCAAACATCGCCAGCACCTGGGCTTCATCACTGATATCCGCGCGGACGGCAAAGGCTTTACCGCCCGCTTCAACGATCTGGTTGATCACGTCCGTCGCGGCTTTAATGTTGTGGTGATAGTTCACCGCCACAGTGTAGCCTTCGCGCGCCAGCTGCAGCGCGGTGGCTTTCCCAATGCCCCGGCTGGCGCCGGTGACCAGTGCTATTGCCATTTTCTTCTCCCAATAAAAAAGCCGGGTGGCGGCTTCGCCTTACCCGGCCTACGTTACTACACCAATAATATTACTGGTATTCGCTCATCGGCACGCAGGAGCAGAACAGGTTACGGTCACCGTAGACGTCATCAAGACGCTTCACGGTCGGCCAGTACTTGTTTGCCACGCCTGCCGGGAAGACGGCCAGCTCGCGGGAATAACCGTGGTTCCACTCTGCCACCATTTCGTGCTGGGTGTGCGGGGCGTTAACCAGCGGGTTATCTTCCAGCGTCCACTCGCCGTCCTGCACGCGATCGATCTCCATGCGGATGGCCAGCATCGCGTCGATAAAGCGGTCCAGCTCGGCTTTGCTTTCAGATTCCGTTGGCTCCACCATCAGCGTACCCGCAACCGGGAACGACATGGTTGGCGCGTGGAAGCCGTAGTCAATCAGGCGCTTGGCAATATCCAGCTCGCTGATGCCCGTCGCTTCTTTCAGGGGACGAATATCGAGGATGCACTCGTGCGCCACGCGACCGTCGCGGCCGGTATAGAGCACCGGGAAGGCAGACTTCAGGCGAGTCGCAATATAGTTGGCGTTCAGGATCGCCACCTGGCTCGCCTGCTTCAGCCCTTCCGCGCCCATCATGCGGATGTACATCCAGCTGATTGGCAGGATAGAGGCGCTACCGAACGGTGCCGCAGAGACCGCGCCCTGACGGGTCAGCATCCCTTCAATCTGCACCACGCTGTGGCCCGGTACAAACGGTGCAAGGTGCGCTTTCACGCCGATTGGGCCCATGCCCGGGCCGCCACCGCCGTGCGGGATGCAGAAGGTTTTGTGCAGGTTCAGGTGCGACACGTCCGCGCCGATAAAGCCCGGAGAGGTAATGCCCACCTGAGCGTTCATGTTTGCGCCGTCGAGGTAAACCTGACCGCCGAACTGGTGCACCACTTCGCACACTTCACGGATGGTCTCTTCGTACACGCCGTGGGTAGACGGGTAGGTCACCATGATGCAGGAGAGCTTGTCGCCCGCCTGCTCGGCTTTCGCACGCAGGTCGACCAGATCGATGTTGCCGTTCTTATCGCACGCCACCACCACCACTTCCATGCCCGCCATCTGCGCAGAAGCCGGGTTGGTACCGTGGGCGGAGCTTGGGATCAGGCAGATATCGCGGTGACCTTCGTTGCGGCTTTCGTGATAGTGACGGATCGCCAGCAGACCCGCGTATTCGCCCTGCGCGCCGGAGTTCGGCTGCATGCAGAGCGCGTCATAACCGGTCAATTTCACCAGCCAGTCGGAAAGCTGGTTGATCATCATATGATAACCTTCCGCCTGCTCTGGCGGGCAGAACGGGTGCAGCTCGGAGAATTCAGGCCAGGTGATCGGGATCATCTCCGCCGCGGCGTTCAGCTTCATGGTGCAGGAGCCCAGCGGGATCATCGCCTGGTTCAGCGCCAGATCCTTGCGCTCCAGAGAGTGCATATAGCGCATCATCTCGGTTTCGCTGTGGTAGCGGTTAAACACCGGATGCGTCAGGATCGCATCGTTACGCAGCATGCTTTCCTGAATGGAGCGGCTGTCGAGCGCGACCTCTTTGTCGAGCGCATCAATGTCCAGACCGTGCGCGTCACCCAGCAACACGCTGAACAGGTTCAGGATATCGTCGCGGGTGGTGCTTTCATCCAGCGTAATGCCGACGGCGTTGTGAATGTCGCTGCGCAGGTTGATCTCTGCTGCATTCGCGCGCGCCAGCACGGCCGCTTTGTCCGCCACTTCCACACACAGGGTGTCGAAGTAGTGAGCGTGGCGCAGCTTAAGGCCTTTCTGCTGCAGACCGCAGGCCAGAATATCGGCCAGGCGGTGAATTCGGCTGGCAATGCGTTTCAGGCCAGCCGGGCCGTGGAACACGGCGTACAGGCTGGCGATGTTTGCCAACAGTACCTGGGAGGTACAGATGTTGGAGTTCGCTTTCTCGCGGCGGATGTGCTGCTCGCGGGTCTGCATCGCCATGCGCAGGGCGGTGTTACCGGCAGCGTCTTTTGAGACGCCGATAATACGGCCTGGCATGGAGCGTTTGAATTCATCTTTCGCGCCGAAGAACGCCGCGTGCGGGCCGCCGTAGCCCATCGGCACGCCGAAGCGTTGCGCTGAACCGAATACGATATCCGCGCCCTGTTTACCCGGCGCCGTCAGCAGCACCAGCGCCATAAAATCGGCGGCAACGCTGACAACCACTTTGCGGGTTTTCAGCTCGGCAATCAGCGCGCCGTAGTCGTGAACTTCGCCGGTGGTGCCCACCTGCTGCAGCAGCACGCCGAAGACGTCCTGGTGATCCAGCACTTTGTCAGCGTCGTCTACGATCACGTCAAACCCGAAGGTCTCTGCGCGGGTACGCACCACGTCCAGCGTCTGGGGATGCACGTCCGCCGCGACGAAGAAGCGGTTGGCATTTTTCAGCTTGCTCACGCGTTTGGCCATCGCCATTGCTTCGGCGGCAGCGGTCGCTTCATCCAGCAGCGAAGCGGAGGCGATGTCCATCCCGGTCAGATCCAGTGTCACCTGCTGGAAGTTCAGCAGCGCTTCCAGACGGCCCTGGGAGACTTCCGGCTGGTACGGGGTGTAAGCGGTGTACCAGCCCGGGTTTTCCAGCATGTTGCGCAGGATAACCGGCGGTAACTGCACGTTGGTGTAGCCCATGCCAATGTAAGACTTATAGCGCTTGTTCAGGCCTGCGATAGCCTTCAGCTCCGCCAGCGCGGCGAATTCCGTGGTGGCTTCCCCCACCTGAGGCGGCGTGGCAAGCTGGATGTCTTTTGGCACAATCTGGCCGATCAGTGCGTTTAATGAATCCGCGCCAACTGTCTTCAGCATCTCCTGCTGTTGCTGAGCATCCGGCCCAATGTGACGTTCAATGAAGGCGCCACGGTTTTCAAGCTGGCTTAAAGTCTGTGTCATGAGCGATGGTTCCTGAAACGTGCAGTGAATTTAAGTTCCCTCTCCCTCTGGGAGAGGGTTAGGGTGAGGGGAAGATGGGCACCCTCGCCCCTGCCCTCTCCCGAAAGGAGAGGGGGATAAACGATTACTCGTCTTCTAACAGTGCTTCGTACGCGGTCGCATCCAGCAGCGCGGCAACCTGAGATTCGTCGCTGGCTTTGATCTTGAAGATCCAGCCGCCTTCATAAGGCTCGCTGTTCACCAGCTCTGGCGAATCGCTCAGCGCGTCGTTGACGGCAACGATTTCGCCGCTCACAGGAGCATAGATGTCAGATGCCGCTTTTACGGACTCCGCCACGGCGCAGTCGTCGCCCGCGCTAACGGTCGTGCCCACGTCAGGCAGGTCAACAAACACCATGTCGCCCAGCAGCTCTTGCGCGTGCTCGGTGATCCCTACGGTGTAAGTGCCGTCCGCCTCTTTGCGCAGCCACTCGTGTTCTTTGCTGTATTTCAGTTCTGCTGGCACATTGCTCATTGAAGTTCTCCTGATAAAAATGATTAGGCGACCGGCTTACCGGCGCGAACAAAAATCGGTTTGGTCACGTTGACCGGCATTTCGCGGTTGCGGATTTGTACCACCGCCGTTTCGCCAATGCCCGCCGGCACGCGTGCCAGTGCAATACTGTAGCCCAGCGTCGGGGAGAAGGTACCGCTGGTGATCACGCCTTCGCGAGGATTGCCGTCGGCATCGGTAAAGCGCACCGGCAGTTCACCGCGCAGCACGCCCTTCTCGGTCATCACCAGACCCACCAGCTGTTCAGTGCCCTTCTCGCGCTGCATCTCCAGCGCTTCGCGGCCAATAAAGTCACGGTCAGCCGGTTCCCATGCGATGGTCCAGCCCATGTTGGCGGCCAGCGGAGAGACGCCTTCATCCATCTCCTGACCGTAGAGGTTCATCCCCGCTTCCAGACGCAGCGTATCGCGCGCGCCCAGACCCGCAGGCTTCACGCCCGCCTCCACCAGCGCGCGCCAGAAATCAGCGGCCTTCTCGTTCGGCATCGCAATTTCGTAGCCCGCTTCACCGGTGTAGCCGGTGGTGGCGATAAACAGATCGCCCGCCTGCACGCCGAAGAACGGCTTCATGCCTTCGGTTGCTTTGCGCTGCTCGTCGTTAAACAGAGACGCGGCTTTCGCCTGCGCGTTCGGCCCCTGTACGGCGATCAGCGACAGATCGTCACGGACGGTGATGTCGATGGCATAAGGTTCGGCGTGTTGGGTGATCCAGGAGAGGTCTTTTTCACGGGTGGCGGAGTTGACAACGAGGCGGAAGAAATCTTCAGTGAAATAGTAGACGATAAGGTCATCAATCACGCCGCCGGAGGCATTCAGCATGCCGGTATAGAGCGCTTTACCCGGCGTCTTCAGTTTGGCAACGTCATTTGCCAGCAGATAACGCAAAAACTCCCGGGTGCGGCTACCGCGCAGATCGACAATCGTCATGTGGGACACGTCGAACATACCGGCATCGGTGCGCACCGCGTGGTGCTCATCAATCTGCGAGCCGTAGTGCAGCGGCATCATCCAGCCGTGGAAGTCCACCATGCGGGCGCCGCATAACACGTGTTGTTCGTACAAAGGAGTCTGTTGAGCCATCTTGTCCTCGTTGAAAAATTCACCGTGAAACCCGGTATCGGCCCCGTTACCTGGCGCCGACGCAAACGTTCTCTTTTACCCGAACTTACCACCGAAACCGGCGGTTAACCATAAGGTAAAACGGGTCATCACATTAGCTTATGACCAAAAAACGCTGAAAAGCCTACAGAGTTATTCACTGGAAAAATGCGATTAAACCCGCACAAAATTAACAATGATCTAACAGGATTTAGCACATGGTGATATTTCGTGCGGGAAAACGGGCCGAATTTCCGTAACATAAAATCCCGTAGATTAGATTTTCTAATGCGAAAAATGACGTGAAATTAGAATATTTCAAACGAGGGAATTTCCCCGGCGCAGAGGCCGGGAAAATAAAGTGTGACGGGGATCGAGATTAGCGTAACCAGTCGGGAAGATCGTTAAGACCCATCGCCTGACGGAGGAGTTGAGGTTTAACACCCGGAAGGGTGTCAGCAAGCTTGAGGCCAATGTCGCGCAGCAGTTTTTTCGCCGGATTCGCCCCGGCAAACAGCTCGCGGAAGCCCTGCATGCCCGCCAGCATCATCGCCGCACTGTGCTTGCGGCTGCGCTCGTAGCGACGCAGGTACAGATGCTGACCGATATCTTTGCCTTCGCGATGCAGGCGACGCAGTTCCTCAACCAGCTCAGCCGCGTCCATAAAGCCAAGGTTAACGCCCTGCCCGGCCAGCGGATGAATGGTATGCGCCGCATCCCCCACCAGCGCCAGACGGTGCGCAGCAAACTGACGCGCGTAGCGGCCGGTTAACGGGAATACCTGACGCTCGCTTTCAAGCGTACACAGGCCAAGGCGGTTATCAAAGGCCATGCACAGCGCCTGGTTAAAGGCATCCGGCGTCGCCTCCTCCATCAGCTGGGCTTTTTCAGGCACCAGGGACCAGACAATCGAGCACAGGTGCGGATCGGCAAGCGGCAGGAACGCCAGAATGCCGTCGTTGTGGAAAATCTGCCGCGCCACGCCGCCGTGCGGCTCCTCGGTACGGATCGTCGCCACCAGAGCGTGATGACGATAGTCCCAGAAGGTCAGCGGGATATCGGCTTTATTCCGCAGCCAGGAGTTCGCACCGTCAGCACCGACCACCAGACGCGCGGTCAGCATGTCGCCGCTCTGTAAGGTGATAAACGCCTCGTTTTCACCCCACGCCACCTGCTGGATCTGCGCAGGCGCAATCAGCGTCACGTCGCTGCACTGCTGCGCTTTCTGCCACAGCGCGTGGTGGATCACCGCGTTTTCGACGATATGACCCAGATGGCTGTAACCCATGCTTTCATCATCAAAAGCAATATGACCAAAGCTGTCTTTATCCCACACTTCCATGCCGTGATAGCAGCTGGCGCGCTGCGCCACAATATCTGCCCAGACGCCAAGGTGCGTCAGCAATTTCTCGCTGGCGGCATTGATCGCCGAGACGCGGAGTTCCGGCGGGGCATCTGGCGCAACGGGCTGAGGCTGCTTTTGCTCCAGCACCGCCACGCGCAGGCCGCTGCCCTGTAAACCGCAGGCCAGAGCCAGTCCGACCATACCGCCGCCAACAATGGCGACATCAACATTTTGCACGGTGATAACTCCTTAACGCGCGACCCAACCAAGAGTCCGCTGCGCCAGCACGTCACGTGCCGGAATGAATAATTCCATCGCCATTAGCCCGAGGTTGCGACCCGCAACCAGCGGTGCCCAGCGATTGGCAAAAAGATGGACTAAGCCGTCGGTGACGCCAATCGTCGCCTCTTTATCCGCCTGGCGGCGCTTCTGGTAATGGCTGAGCACCGGGTATGCGCCACAGTCTTTTTGTTCGCCCCATGCCTGAGACAGGGTTTCCGCCAGGCTCATGACATCCCGCAGGCCAAGGTTGAACCCCTGCCCCGCGATGGGGTGCAGCGTCTGCGCGGCATTACCGACAAGCGCCAGACGATGCGAGATGGACTGAGAGGCAGTAGTCAGCGAAAGCGGGTAAATCGCCCGCTGTCCAGCATGGGTAATACGCCCCAGCCGCCAGCCAAAGGCTTTCTGCAGCTCGGTACAAAAACGTTCGTCTGACCAGGCTTTAACCTCTTCGGCCTTATCCTGCGGGTGGCACCAGACCAGGGAACAACGCCCGTCCGACATCGGCAGCATCGCCAGCGGGCCATGCTGCGTAAAGCGTTCAAACGCCCTTCCGTGGTGTTCAGCTGCGGTAGAGACGTTGGCAATGACCGCAACCTGCCCGTAAGGCTGTTGACGCCACTCCACGCCACACTGGGCGCCGAGCGATGAGCGCGAGCCGTCCGCGGCGACCAGAAGCTGGCCTTCAAGCACGGTGCCGTTTTCCAGCGTTACGCTGACCGACGCCTCACTGCGGCTCACGCTGGCCACGCGCGCCGGACAATGCAGCGTGACGCCCGGCGCATCCTGGAGCAGACGAAACAGACGCAATCCGACGTCGTGCAGCTCGACAACCTGACCCAGCGCGTCAATGCGGTAATCCTGCGCGTCCAGCGTGACAAAGCCAGCATGGCCGCGATCGCTTACGTGAACGGTTTTAATTGCCGTCGCGCAATCGGCGATGGCCTGCCAGATGCCAATACGGGACAGCTGCTGGCAGGTACCCTGCGCCAGGGCAATAGCGCGGGAATCAAAACCGGGATGATTCTTCGCATGCGGTGCGATAGCTTCAACCAGGTGCACCGGAAGCTGCCCCTTCGTCAAATGCGAAATGGCCAGCGCCAGCGTGGCCCCGGTCATGCCGCCGCCAACGATAATCACGCTCATGCGCGTGCCGCTGCCATCAGCGCCTCGATATCGTCAGCGTTTTTCACGACGCTCGCGGTCAGGTTTTCGTTACCGGTTTCGGTGATCACGATGTCGTCTTCGATGCGAATGCCAATTCCGCGGTACTCTTCAGACACGTCGGCATCCGGTGCGATATACAGGCCTGGCTCCACGGTTAACACCATGCCCGGCTCCAGCACGCGCGAACGGTCGGTGCCGTACGCGCCAACGTCATGCACATCCAGCCCCAGCCAGTGGCTTAGGCCGTGCATGAAATACGGTCGATGCGCATTTTCAGCGATCAGGATATCGACCTCCCCTTTCAGGATCCCGAGCCTGACCAGACCGGTAATCATGATGCGCACCACTTCGCCGGTCACTTCCTGCATGGAGGTACCGGGACGATACAGCCTGAGCGCCGTCTCAAGCGACTCGAGAACGATGTCGTAAATGGCGCGCTGTGCCGGTGAGAATTTACCGTTCACCGGAAAAGTACGGGTGATGTCTCCCGCGTAGCCCTGATATTCGCAACCGGCGTCAATCAGCACCAGATCGCCGTCGCGCAGCGCGCTTTCGTTTTCGGTGTAGTGCAGAATGCAGCCGTTTTCTCCGCCGCCAACAATGGTGTTGTAGGAGGGATAACGCGCGCCGTGGCGGTTAAATTCGTGATGAATTTCGCCTTCCAGCTGGTATTCGAACATCCCGGGACGGCACTTTTCCATGGCGCGGGTGTGCGCCAGGGCGCTGATTTCGCCCGCTCGACGCATCAAATTCAGCTCTTCTTCAGACTTGAACAGGCGCATTTCATGCACCACCGGACGCCAGTCCGTCAGCGTGGCCGGCGCGGACAGGTTCTGCCGCGAGCCTTTGCGCAGCTTATCCAGCGCGGTGAAAACAATCTCATCGGCGTACGCATATTCACCCTGCGCGTGATAGAGCACGTCGAGGCCGTTAAGCAGCTGATAGAGCTGCTGGTTGATTTCGCTAAACGCCAGAGCACGGTCAACGCCCAGCTTCGCCGGTGCGGCCTCCTGGCCCAGGCGGCGACCAAACCAGATTTCGGCCGTCAGATCGCGCACGCGGTTGAAAATCACGCTGTGGTTGTGGGTGTCATTGCTCTTAATCAGCACCAGCACCGCTTCCGGCTCGTTAAAGCCGGTGAAGTACCAGAAATCGCTGCTCTGGCGATAGGGGTATTCGCTGTCGGCGCTGCGCGTGACTTCGGGCGCAGCAAAAATCAGCGCGGCGCTGCCCGGCTGCATTGTTGCCAGCAGCGCCTGACGGCGGCGCGAATACTCTTGACTCGAGATAACCATGACACCCTCCTGTGCGTTATTTTTCTTAATGTAAGGTTGGCTTGCGGACTTCCGGCGCGGTCGGCTGTGAGCGCGTGAAATTGTCGTGGCACAGCAGTGCCGCCACGCGCACGTACTCGATAATCTCTTCAAGAGACATTTCCAGCTCTTCCTGGTCTTCGTCTTCATCGTAGCCGAGCTGGGCAATGTTACGCAGGTCGTCAATCGCTTCACCCGCTTCGCCGGTCACTTTATCCAGTTTAGGCTGCGTCACGCCCAGCCCCAGCAGATAGTGGTTTACCCAGCCGGCCAGCGCATCGGCGCGATCGAACACGCTGACGTCGTCGCCTTCAGGCAGATAAAGCTGAAAAAGGAAGCCATCGTCTTCCAGCGAATCGCTGGTTGCGGCGTGCATTTTACGCAGCGCTTCCGCCAGCTCGTGACCAAACGCCAGCCCTTCATTCGTGAGGTCGTGGATCAGCGGCTGCCATGAGCTGTCGCTGTTTCCGCCGCACAGCATGCCACTGATCAGACCGTGCATTTCGGCAGGGGTTAAACCGACTCCCTGCTGGTTCAGTAACTGGTTTAAATCCTTGTAACCAGGCATTTCGTTCTGTATAGACATGAGCATTCGTCATCAAAGGGGGGAAGTTTCATGATATGCTACCACTTTGGACCCTGGTGATACCAGAAAAGGGCTTGTATCTTCACATCAGGGTAGCTATAGTGTCGCCCCTTCGCAGCCCCCGGGGCAGTAAGCGAAGGCAGCGCAGTCAATCAGCAGGAAGGTGGCATGTCTGCACAACCCGTCGATCTCCAGATTTTTGGCCGTTCACTGCGAGTGAATTGTCCGCCTGAACAAAGGGATGCTTTGAATCAGGCAGCGGACGATTTGAATCAGCGGTTGCAAGATCTAAAAGAACGCACTAGAGTCACAAATACTGAGCAGCTGGTTTTCATCGCCGCGTTGAACATCAGCTATGAACTGACTCAGGAAAAAGCGAAGACCCGCGACTACGCGGCAAGCATGGAGCAGCGCATTAAAATGCTCCAGCAGACCATAGAACAGGCATTGCTTGATCAAGGTCGCAATCCCGAAAGACCGGGACCAAAGTTTGAATAACACTTCTCAGTTGACTATGGTAGAGTAACTGTGAAGACAAAATTTCTCTGAGATGTTCGCAAGCGGGCCAGTCCCCTGAGCCGATATTTCATACCACAAGAATGTGGCGCTCCATGGTTGGTGAGCATGCTCGGTCCGTCCGAGAAGCCTTAAAACTATGACGACACATTCACCTTGAACCAAGGGTTCAAGGGTTACAGCCTGCGGCGGCATCTCGGAGATTCCCTCTCTTTTCTTCTACCGACTACCATGACCCAATTCCCTGAAGTTTCTGCTTCACGCCAGGACATCCGTCAGTTAATTCGTCAGCGCCGCCGTGCGTTAACCGCCGATCAGCAAGCGCATTTTGCCCAGCAGGCCGCCGCCCGTATGATGGCGTATCCCCCTGTCGTGATGGCGCACACCGTTGCGCTGTTTCTGTCATTTGATGGAGAGCTGGATACCCAACCGCTGATAGAGCAGCTCTGGCGCGCCGGGAAGAAGGTCTATCTGCCGGTGCTGCACCCGTTCAGCGAAGGTAATTTGCTGTTTCTGCACTATCACCCCCACAGCGAGCTGGTGGTGAATCGCCTGAAAATCACCGAGCCGAAACTCGACGTGCGCGACGTGCTCCCGCTGTCACAGCTGGATGTGCTGATTACGCCGCTGGTGGCGTTTGATGAACAGGGCCAGCGTTTAGGGATGGGCGGCGGTTTTTACGACCGGACGCTGCAAAACTGGCAGCAGTACGGGTTGCAGCCGGTGGGTTATGCGCATGATTGTCAGGGCGTAGAGGCGTTGCCGGTGGAGAAATGGGATGTGCCGTTGCCGGCGGTAGTGACGCCATCAAAGTTGTGGGAGTGGTGAATCAAACGTGCGGCGTGATGCCCTCACCCCAGCCCTCTCCCACAGGGAGAGGGTGAAAACATAAAAAACGGTAACTATCGTTACCGTTTTGCATTTATCTCGCACCATCAGTACAGCAGACGCGCGCGAATCGTCCCTTGAATCGCCTTCATGCTCTGCAGCGCTTTCTCAGCAACATCGTCATCCGCTTCGATATCAATGACCACGTAGCCCATCTGCGAGTTCGTTTGCAGATACTGCGCGGCAATGTTGACGCCCTGCTCGGCAAAGATCTGGTTGATGGCGGTCAGCACGCCAGGACGGTTTTCGTGGATGTGGAGCAGACGACGACCACCGTGCAGCGGCAGAGACACTTCCGGGAAGTTCACGGCAGAGAGCGTAGAACCGTTGTCGGAATATTTGCTCAGCTTACCCGCTACTTCCAGGCCGATATTCTCCTGCGCTTCCTGGGTAGAGCCGCCGATGTGCGGCGTCAGGATCACGTTGTCGAATTCGCACAGCGGAGAGGTAAACGGATCGCTGTTGGTCGCTGGCTCCGTCGGGAAGACGTCGATGGCCGCGCCCGCCAGGTGCTTACGCTTCAGCGCATCCGCCAGGGCCGGGATATCGACAACCGTACCGCGCGCGGCGTTGATCAGCAGTGAGCCCGGCTTCATCAGCGCCAGCTCTTCCGCGCCCATCATGTTTTTGGTGGACGCATTTTCCGGCACGTGCAGGCTCACCACGTCGCTCATGTTCAGCAGGTCAGAAAGGTGTTGAACCTGGGTAGCGTTACCCAGCGGCAGCTTGCTTTCGATATCGTAGAAAAACACGTGCATACCCAGGGATTCCGCCAGAATACCGAGCTGCGTACCGATGTGGCCGTAACCGATAATCCCCAGTTTTTTACCACGTGCTTCATATGAGCCGGACGCCAGCTTGTTCCACACGCCGCGGTGCGCCTTGGCGTTCGCTTCAGGAATGCCGCGCAGCAGCAGCAGCAGTTCGCCAATCACCAGCTCCGCCACGGAACGGGTGTTGGAGAACGGGGCGTTGAAGACGGGAATACCGCGTTTGGCGGCGGCATTCAGGTCAACCTGATTGGTACCGATGCAGAAGCAGCCGATAGCCACCAGCTTTTCCGCCGCGGCAATAACCTCTTCAGTCAGGTGAGTACGGGATCGCAGGCCAATGAAGTGGGCATCACGGATGGACGCTTTCAGCTCTTCGGTATCGAGCGCGCCTTTGTGAAATTCGATGTTGGTGTAACCTGCCGCACGAAGGCTATCGATTGCTTTTTGATGCACGCCCTCGACCAGCAGGAATTTAATCTTGTCTTTCTCCAGTGATACCTTTGCCATTTACCCGACCCTGTTTTTGTCTGAACTGATGTTGTGCTGGATATGAATCCGCTGTAGCCAACATATCAAAAAAAACTATTGCAGCAATATGAACGTTTGCGTCGGCACTCTGAAGAAAAGTCATACAGAGCAAAATGTCAGAGGAAAATGCTATGGAAATTTACAAACGCGGCAGGATCGGCAAAAGAGGCGTAAAAACGTGACACAAGTCACCGAATTTAGCTTTTCAAAAATTTTTTAGCGGGGGGAGGACTCCCCCCGTCAGATCATTTTACGATGGTTTTCACGCCGTCAGCGGTGCCGATCAGCGCCACATCCGCGCCACGGTTGGCGAATAGCCCTACGGTCACTACGCCTGGAATACCGTTGATGGCATTTTCCAGCGCAATCGCGTCAAGAATTTCCAGACCGTGAACGTCGAGGATCACGTTACCGTTGTCGGTGACTACGCCCTGACGGTATTCCGGGCGACCGCCCAGCTTCACCAGCTGACGGGCAACCGCGCTACGGGCCATTGGGATCACTTCGACCGGCAGCGGGAAATTACCCAGAATGTCGACCTGCTTGGAGGCGTCCGCGATACAGATGAACTTGTCCGCAACGGAGGCGATGATTTTTTCACGCGTCAGCGCCGCGCCGCCGCCTTTGATCATCTGCATGTGGCCGTTGATTTCATCCGCGCCATCAACGTAAATCCCCAGACGATCCACTTCGTTGAGATCGAAAACGGTAATGCCGAGGCTTTTCAGCTTTTCCGTGGAAGCATCAGAGCTGGAAACCGCGCCCTCGATTTGCCCCTTCATCGTGCCCAGCGCATCGATAAAGTGTGCCGCGGTTGATCCCGTACCGACACCGACAATGGTACCCGGCTGCACGTACTGGAGAGCGGCCCATCCTACTGCTTTTTTCAGTTCATCCTGCGTCATGATCGTTTTGCCTGTGGTGTGAAAACTCAGGGCGCATTATAGAACACGTCGAATGGAATTCGTCTGCCACGAAGGGAAAATTGTGTCATAGTGCAGAATAAGCAAAATTAAGGAGCCAGCCAGAGCAATGAAACGTCCGGACTACAGAACACTACAGGCACTTGATGCAGTTATTCGTGAACGCGGTTTTGAGCGCGCGGCGCAAAAGCTTTGCATCACCCAGTCCGCCGTATCACAGCGTATCAAACAGCTTGAAAACATGTTCGGCCAGCCGCTGCTGGTGCGTACCGTGCCGCCACGTCCAACCGAGCAAGGGCAAAAACTTCTCGCCCTGCTGCGCCAGGTTGAACTGCTGGAAGACGAGTGGCTGGGTGACGAACAAACGGGCTCTACGCCGCTGCTGCTCTCTCTGGCGGTCAACGCCGACAGCCTGGCAACCTGGCTGCTGCCGGCCCTTGCGCCGGTATTAGCGGATTCCCCTATCCGTCTGAATTTACAGGTTGAAGATGAAACCCGTACCCAGGAACGCCTGCGTCGCGGTGAAGTGGTTGGGGCGGTCAGTATCCAGCCTCAGGCCTTGCCAAGCTGTCTTGTCGATCAGCTGGGCGCGCTGGACTACCTGTTTGTGGGTTCAAAAGCCTTTGCAGAGCGCTACTTCCCGAACGGCGTCACCCGCGCCGCGCTGCTGAAAGCCCCTGCCGTGGCGTTCGACCATCTGGACGATATGCATCAGGCGTTCCTGCAGCAAAACTTCGATCTGCCGCCGGGCAGCGTGCCGTGCCATATCGTCAACTCGTCTGAAGCCTTTGTGCAGCTTGCGCGTCAGGGCACCACCTGCTGCATGATCCCGCATCTGCAGATTGAGAAAGAGTTGAAAAGCGGTGAGCTGATTGACCTCACGCCGGGGCTATATCAGCGCCGGATGCTCTACTGGCACCGGTTTGCGCCAGAAAGCCGCATGATGCGCAACGTCACCGACGCGCTGCTGGCCTACGGGCACAAGGTGTTGAGACAGGATTAATCGATTGAATTCCCTCTCCCTGCGGGAGAGGGTTAGGGTGAGGGCAAATTACTGCGCCTTAGCCGCCTCAGTTTGCTGAGTTTGAGTTGGCTCCAGCTGGAACACCACATCCACCTGATCGTCAAACTGGATGGTTGGCTGCTCGTAAGTTTCCTGAGCAGACACCGGGGCTGCATCAGCCTTCATCATCCGCACCATCGGGCTTGGCTGGTAGTTAGAGACGTGGTAACGCACGCTGTAAACCGGGCCGAGCTTGCTCTTAAAGCCAGAAGCCAGCTGTTCCGCCTGGTGAATGGCATCATCAATCGCCGCTTTACGCGCTTCGTCTTTGTATTTCTCCGGTTGCGCAACGCCCAGCGACACGGAACGAATTTCGTTCAGACCCGCCTTCAGCGCGCCATCCAGCAGCGAGTTAAGCTTATCCAGCTGACGCACGGTCACTTCGACGGTACGCACGGCACGGTAGCCTTTCAGGATGCTTTTACCATTCTGGTAGTCGTAATCGGGTTGAGTACGCAGGTTCGCGGAGTTGATATCTTTTTTACCGACACCGTTCTGCTCGAGGAAAGAGAGGTATTGCGCAACACGATCGTCAGCCTGCTTCTTGGCAGATGCCGCATCTTTCGCAGATACATTGACTTCAATTGCCAGCGTTGCGACATCGGGTACCGCGTCCACGCTTGCGGTGCCTGAAGTGACGATGTGCGGGCCATCCGGCAGTTCACTTGCCTGCACCGACACCGCACCAAAACTTACTAATGCCGCCAGGGCCATCACCTTAAACTTCACTGTTATTCCTCCATGTTGCGAAGAGTGCCCATTAACAGGGCGCATGCCAGCAAGCTTAGCGGGTCTTGTTCAGTTGTCCATAAGACAAGGATTAGTTGAACAATTCCTGTACGTGGTGAATCCCCTCTTTTGCCAGCTGAAAAGCAATAAACCACATCACCAGCCCCACCAGCGTATTAATGATGCGCTGGGCTTTGGCCGTACGCAGACGAGGAGCCAGCCATGCAGCCAGAATGGCGAGACCAAAGAACCAGAGGAAAGAGGCGCTAACCGTACCCAGCGCAAACCAGCGTTTCGGCTCAACGTCCAGCTGCCCGCCCAAGCTGCCCAGCACCACGAAGGTGTCCAGATAAACATGCGGATTAAGCCAGGTGACCGCCAGCATGGTGACGATAATCTTCCAGCGGCCCTGCTTCATGACTTCCGCACTCGCCAGTTCGAGGTTGCTGCTCATCGCGGTTTTCAGTGCACCAAAACCGTACCAGAGCAGAAACGCCACGCCGCCCCAGGTGACCAGCGCCAGCAGCCAGGGAGACTGCATGAGCAATGCGCTGCCGCCAAAAATCCCGGCACAGATCAGCAGTAAATCGCTTACCGCGCACAGCAGGGCAATCATCAGATGATACTGGCGGCGAATGCCCTGGTTCATCACAAACGCATTTTGCGGGCCAAGGGGAAGGATCATGGCCGCACCTAAGGCAAGCCCTTGAAAGTAATAAGATAACATGACGAAATTCTCACAGTATTGTCCAGGAAGGAGACTATACTGCGCGAATCACATTAGAGGAAATTGATAATATTAATTGGGGATTAGCAGCACTTATAAAAATAAAGCCCGGTGGCGCTAACGCTTACCGGGCCGGCAAGAAGTTATTCGGCTTCTTTGACTTTTTTGACGTTTACGTCCATCTGCGGGTACGGGAAGCTGATGCCGTTGGCGTCGAAGTCGCGCTTAATGCGTTCCAGAACGTCCCAGTACACGTTTTGCAGATCGCTGCTTTTGCTCCAGATACGCACCACGAAGTTAATGGAGGAAGCGCCCAGCTCGTTCAGGCGAACCGTCTGCTCTTTATCTTTCAGAATGCGATCGTCTGAGGCGATGATGTTGCTAATCAGCGACTTCACCTGATCGATGTCGGAGTCGTACGCCACGCTGATAATCAGCTCGTTACGACGCACCGGTTCACGGGAGAAGTTAATGATGTTGCCCGCGATGATTTTCCCGTTAGGCACGACCACGATGCGACCATCGACGGTACGCATGGTCGTTGAGAAAATCTGCACCTGTAGCACGGTTCCGGCAATGCCGCCAAGGTCAACGTATTCGCCGGAGCGGAACGGACGGAAGGTGACCAGCAGAACGCCAGCCGCCAGGTTTGACAGCGAGCCCTGCAGCGCCAGACCAATAGCCAGACCGGCGGCACCGAGAACGGCAATGACGGAGGCGGTCTGCACGCCCACACGGCCCAGCGCCGCAATCAGCGTAAAGGCGATAATGCCGTAGCGCACCAGCGCGGAGAGGAAGTCAGCCACCGTGGCGTCAATATTACGTGCCAGCATTACGCGGTTAACCGTGTTCGATACAATGCGCGCCACGATCATCCCGACGATGATGATGGCAATCGCCGCGACGATATTCACGGCATAGCTCAGCAGCAGCGCCTGGTTGCGCACCAGCCAGTTACCGGCGTTATTGATGCTGTCTACAACATCGAGTTGTTCCATTTATTCTTCCTTTTGTTATACCAAAACACAAAATCCATCCCCCATGGAGACAGGCAGGTCCGTAAAGGGTAAACAAAAAGCGCAAGTATTGCCAAACAGATCACAAAAACCGGCCTGGCAGAGTATTGAAAAAGCATAAAAAAAAGCCCGCATTTGCGGGCCTTCTGATGCTGTTAGCAGCTCAAATTACAGAACGTCTACCGCGTTCAGTTCTTTGAATGCCTGCTCCAGACGAGTAATCATAGAAGTCTGGGCAGCGCGCAGCCATACGCGTGGATCGTAGTATTTCTTGTTCGGCTGGTCTTCGCCTTTCGGGTTGCCCAGCTGACCCTGCAGGTAAGCTTCGTTGGTTTTGTAGTACTGCAGGATACCGTCCCATGTTGCCCACTGGGTGTCGGTATCGATGTTCATTTTCACTACGCCGTAGCTTACGGAGTCTTTGATTTCCTGAGCAGAAGAACCGGAACCGCCGTGGAAGACGAAGTTCAGGCTGTTGTGCGGCAGGTTGTGTTTCTTGGAAACATATTCCTGAGAATCACGCAGGATGGTCGGGGTCAGAACCACGTTACCTGGTTTGTAAACGCCGTGTACGTTACCGAAGGACGCTGCGATGGTGAAGCGTGGGCTGATTTTGCTCAGCTCGGTGTAAGCGTAATCAACGTCTTCTGGCTGGGTGTACAGTGCAGAAGCGTCCATGTGGCTGTTGTCCACGCCGTCTTCTTCACCACCGGTGCAACCCAGTTCGATTTCCAGAGTCATGTCCATTTTGGCCATGCGCGCCAGGTATTTGGAGCAGATTTCGATGTTTTCGTGCAGTGACTCTTCAGACAGGTCGATCATGTGAGAAGAGAACAGTGGCTTACCGGTAGCCGCGAAGTGTTTTTCACCCGCGTCCAGCAGACCGTCGATCCACGGCAGCAGTTTCTTCGCGCAGTGGTCAGTGTGCAGGATAACTGGAACACCGTAGTGCTCAGCCATCTGGTGTACGTGGTGCGCACCAGAGATAGCGCCCAGGATTGCAGCACCCTGAGGAATGTCAGTTTTCACGCCTTTACCTGCGATGAACGCAGCGCCGCCGTTAGAGAACTGAACGATAACTGGCGCTTTAACTTTAGCAGCAGTTTCCAGTACGGCGTTGATGGAGTCGGTACCCACGCAGTTAACTGCTGGCAGAGCGAAGTTGTTTTCTTTAGCTACCTGGAACACTTTCTGTACGTCATCACCAGTGATAACGCCAGGTTTTACGAAATCAAAAATTTTAGACATGTTGCTTAGTCCTGTATCTTCGGCCGTTAGAAAAGGTGCGAGCTCTTAAAAGCGCGCTGAAAATTGGGCAGGTTTCCCTGCCCTTGAATGGCTTACTTCTTAGCGCGCTCTTCGAGCATTGCTACTGCTGGCAGTACTTTGCCTTCCACGAATTCGAGGAATGCGCCGCCACCAGTGGAGATGTAGGAGATCTTGTCAGCGATACCGAACAGGTCGATTGCTGCCAGGGTGTCACCACCGCCTGCGATAGAAAACGCTTCGCTGTCTGCGATAGCGTTAGCAACGATTTCAGTACCTTTGCGGAAGTTCGGGAATTCGAACACGCCAACAGGACCGTTCCACAGGATAGTTTTTGCGTTTTTAAGGATTTCAGCCAGTTTCTGTGCAGAAACGTCGCCCAGGTCCAGAATCTGCTCTTCATCTTTGATGTCGTTAACAGATTTCAGGGTCGCGGTTGCGGTTTCGGAGAACTCGGTCGCTACGCGAACGTCAGTTGGAACCGGGATATCGCAGGTGCTCAGCAGGCGTTTGGCTTCGTCAACCAGGTCTGCTTCGTACAGGGATTTGCCCACGTTGTGGCCCTGAGCAGCAACGAAGGTGTTCGCGATACCACCGCCAACGATCAGCTGGTCAGCGATTTTAGACAGGGAATCCAGAACGGTCAGTTTGGTAGAAACTTTAGAACCACCAACGATAGCCACCATTGGACGAGCAGGTTCTTTCAGTGCTTTACCCAGCGCTTCCAGTTCGTCAGCCAGCAGAGGACCGGCGCACGCTACGTCTGCAAATTTACCGATACCGTGGGTTGACGCCTGAGCACGGTGAGCCGTACCGAATGCATCCATCACGAACACGTCGCACAGTGCAGCGTATTTTTTGGACAGAGTTTCGTCGTCTTTCTTTTCGCCTTTGTTAAAGCGAACGTTTTCCAGAACAACCAGTTCACCGGCTGCAACTTCAACGCCGTCCAGGTAATCTTTCACCAGGCGAACCGGGTTGGACAGTTTGTCTTTCAGGTAATTAACCACTGGCAGCAGAGAGAACTCTTCGTTGTACTCGCCTTCAGTTGGACGACCCAGGTGGGAGGTGACCATCACTTTCGCGCCCTGCTTCAGAGCCAGTTCGATGGTTGGCAGAGATGCACGGATACGCGCGTCGCTGGTCACTTTGCCATCTTTAACCGGTACGTTCAGATCGGCACGGATGAAAACGCGTTTACCAGCCAGATCCAGATCGGTCATCTTAATTACAGACATGGTGAATCCTCTCGTTGATTCTTAAAGTTTTGCAGACGCACAATGCGTCTTACCTGAAACCTTGAGCGGCCATTGCTAACGTGGTGTCGAGCATTCGGTTAGCAAAGCCCCATTCGTTATCACACCAGACCAGCGTCTTGATAAGGTGTGCGCCACTGACTCTCGTTTGCGTGCCATCGACGATGGCGCTGTGCGGGTCGTGGTTAAAATCTACTGAGACCAACGGTAATTCCGTATAGTCAACTATACCATGAAATGCCCCCTGTGCCGCTTTTTGCAGCAACAGGTTGACTTCACAGGCTTTTACCGGTTTTTTCACCGTCACGCTAAGGTCGATTGCGGTGACGTTAATCGTCGGAACACGCACGGCAATCGCTTCAAACCGGTCATTAAACTGCGGAAAAATTCGGGTGATCCCTGCAGCCAGTTTCGTGTCCACCGGAATGATTGACTGGCTCGCTGCGCGAGTGCGTCGTAAATCCGGATGGTAGGCGTCGATAACCTGCTGATCGTGCATGGCGGAGTGAATCGTGGTCACGGTGCCGGATTCAATGCCATACGCATCGTCTAACAGTTTGATGACCGGAATAATGCAGTTAGTGGTACAGGAGGCGTTGGAAACAATGCGGTGTTCGGCCTGCAGCTCATGCTGGTTGACGCCAAACACGACGGTCGCGTCGAGGTCGTTACTGCCGGGATGAGAAAACAGGACTTTTTTCGCGCCTGCTGCCAGATGCGCTTCGCCATGTTCACGGTTGCCGTACACGCCGGTACAGTCAAGCACCACATCCACACCCAGTTCACGCCAGGGTAGCCCGGAGATGCTGTTCTCATGCAGCACACGAATAGCGTCGTCACCAACAAAAAGTCGATCTCTTTCCTGGCGTACGTCCCAGGCAAAGCGTCCGTGGCTGGTGTCATATTTCAACAAATGCGCCATGCCCGTAGCATCCGCCAGTTCATTGATTGCCACCACGGTTATTTCCGCCCGACGTCCTGATTCATATAAAGCACGAACCACGTTACGTCCGATGCGACCGAAGCCATTAATCGCTACGCGTACGGTCATAGATCTCCTGCAAAGCAATCCCTGAGTTTGAGGTGGCTGAAAGAGTAATCCAGCTACGCCCGAAGGGGAATCCTTGCTGTCACAAACTGCGATTGATTGGTCAATTGTCGAACATTTAATCGACTGAAACGCTTCAGCAAGAATAAGCGAATCGGGGAATAAAAGGAATGTCTGTCCAGATGAATAAGCGCGCTATATGACTTGCGTCACATTTTAGGTGGAATAATGGCGGCAAGGTAAAAGCAAAACGGTAACCGAGAGGTTACCGTTTTTTAGTGTTTGCACCCTCTCCCGTGGGAGAGGGCTCGGGTGAGGGCATCAGCCCGCACCGTACAAACGATTACAGCAGTTCTTTCGCTTTCGCGACAACGTTCTCAACGGTGAAGCCGAACTCTTCGAACAGCTGTTCTGCAGGAGCAGATTCACCGAAGGTGGTCATACCGACGATAGCGCCGTTCAGACCCACGTATTTGAACCAGTAGTCAGCGATACCCGCTTCCACTGCTACACGAGCGGAAACCGCTTTAGGCAGAACGGATTCACGGTAAGCGGCATCCTGTTTGTCGAACGCATCGGTAGACGGCATGGAGACCACGCGCGCTTTCACGCCTTCGGCAGTCAGTTTTTCCCACGCGGCAACAGCCAGTTCAACTTCAGAACCGGTGGCGATGAAGATCAGCTCTGGCTGGCCCGCGCTATCTTTCAGCACGTAACCACCGCGAGCGATGTTTGCCAGCTGCTCAGGCGTACGCTCCTGCTGCGCCAGGTTCTGACGGGAGAGGATCAGCGCGGTTGGACCGTCCTGACGCTCAACGCCGTATTTCCACGCCACCGCGGATTCCACCTGGTCACATGGACGCCATGTGCTCATGTTCGGGGTCACGCGCAGGGAAGCCACCTGCTCTACCGGCTGGTGAGTTGGACCATCTTCGCCCAGACCGATGGAGTCGTGGGTGTAGACCATCACCTGACGCTGTTTCATCAGCGCGGCCATACGCACGGCGTTACGTGCGTATTCAACGAACATCAGGAAGGTAGAGGTGTACGGCAGGAAACCGCCGTGCAGGGAGATACCGTTGGCAATCGCGGTCATACCGAACTCACGCACACCGTAATGGATGTAGTTACCGGCAGTATTTTCGTTGATTGGCTTAGAACCAGACCACAGGGTCAGGTTAGATGGTGCCAGGTCAGCGGAGCCGCCCAGGAATTCTGGAAGCCATGGGCCGAACGCTTCAATCGCATTCTGAGACGCTTTACGGCTCGCGATTTTAGACGGGTTCGCCTGCAGCTTAGCGATGAATTCGTTCGCTTTCGCGTCGAAGTCAGACGGCATTTCACCTTTCATACGACGGGTGAATTCAGCCGCTTCCTGCGGGAACGCTTTCGCATAGGCAGCGAATTTCTCGTTCCAGGCCGCTTCTTTCGCCTGGCCTACTTCTTTTGCATCCCACTGAGCGTAGATCTCAGACGGGATTTCGAATGCAGGGTGTTTCCAGCCCAGCGCTTCGCGAGTCAGTGCGATTTCCGCATCACCCAATGGCGCACCGTGGGAGTCGTGAGTACCCGCTTTGTTCGGGGAGCCGAAACCGATGATGGTTTTGCACATCAGCAGGGACGGTTTGTCCGTCACCGCGCGCGCTTCTTCCACTGCACGTTTAATCGAGTCAGCATCGTGACCATCAACGCCACGCACTACGTGCCAGCCGTAGGCTTCGAAACGTGCTGCGGTGTCGTCGGTGAACCAGCCTTCAACGTGACCGTCGATGGAGATACCGTTGTCGTCATAGAACGCAACCAGTTTGCCCAGCTTCAGGGTACCTGCCAGGGAGCACACTTCGTGAGAAATGCCTTCCATCATGCAGCCGTCGCCCATGAACGCGTAGGTGAAGTGGTCTACGATGTCGTGACCAGGACGGTTGAACTGCGCCGCCAGCGTCTTCTCGGCAATCGCCATACCCACAGCGTTAGCAATACCCTGACCCAGCGGACCGGTGGTGGTTTCTACGCCAGCGGTGTAACCCACTTCCGGGTGACCTGGAGTTTTAGAGTGCAGCTGACGGAAGTTTTTCAGCTCTTCGATAGGCAGATCGTAGCCGGTGAGATGCAGCAGGCTATAGATCAGCATAGAGCCGTGGCCGTTGGACAGCACGAAGCGGTCGCGGTCAGCCCATGACGGGTTCTGCGGGTTGTGGTTCAGGAAATCACGCCACAGGACTTCGGCGATATCAGCCATACCCATAGGAGCCCCTGGGTGGCCGGATTTGGCTTTCTGTACTGCGTCCATGCTCAGCGCACGAATAGCATTAGCAAGCTCTTTACGTGAGGACATTTTAACTCCAGATCGGACTGTTAAAGGCCATGCCCTTGACGACAGCGCGTTTTGGGCTACGCCGGAAAAAAGTGCCAACAATGTAACCCAAGCCGCAAGTCATGTACATGGAGCATTCTTTTGCTTGTTAAGAAATCTCTGGATCATGCTCGCATGTTGCGCAATCTGCTCGCCCGGCCCTGTAGATATTCCTTATACTTAGCCCGACACCGGCTTCGCTGACGGTGCCCTTTTCGGATTTTATTCAGTTTAACGAGTACGGAAGCAACCTCATGAAAATGCGTGCAATAGTGCTGACCCTGGGTACAACGCTCCTGCTGAGCGGCTGTCAGAATATGGATTCTAACGGTCTGATGACGTCAGGTGCAGAGGCCTTTCAGGCCTATTCCCTGAGCGATGCGCAGGTGAAAGCGCTGAGCGACCAGGCCTGTAAAGATATGGACGGAAAAGCCACGCTTGCGTCGGCTAACAGTACCTACACGCAGCGTCTGAATAAGATTGCTTCCGCGCTGGGCGACAACATCAACGGCCAGCCCGTGAACTACAAGGTGTACATGGCGAAAGATGTCAACGCCTTCGCGATGGCGAACGGCTGTATCCGTGTCTACAGCGGGCTGATGGACATGATGACCGACAACGAAGTGGAAGCGGTCATCGGCCACGAAATGGGCCACGTTGCCCTGGGCCACGTGAAGAAAGGGATGCAGGTTGCCCTGGGGACCAATGCCATCCGCGCAGCGGCGGCCTCTGCGGGCGGTATCGTTGGCAGCCTGTCGCAGTCACAGCTTGGCGACGTGGGTGAAAAGCTGGTTAACTCTCAGTTCTCACAGCGTCAGGAGTCCGAGGCGGATGACTACTCCTACGATCTGTTGCGCAAACGCGGCATTAATCCATCAGGCTTAGCCACCAGCTTCGAAAAACTGGCCAAGCTGGAAGCCGGACGCCAAAGCTCCATGTTTGACGATCACCCGGCCTCAGAAGAACGCGCACAGCATATTCGCGACCGTATGGCCGCAGACGGAATTAAATAATTTTGGAAGGAGGCAGATTTGCCTCCTTTTTATTTCGCATGAATTGTTAACTTAACAGCACGTATCGACAACACCCCTGAAAGCCCCGCCAAATCTGCCTTATCACCTTGAAATGTCTGGTCACATAATTATTGCAAAGGTCACTTTTTCCGGTAATTATCACCCCCGCAGTTATTCAAATTACTATATCCAGACAGAGACGTTCCCTCCGTGAAAAAAGAATTATCATTAATTGCTTTAAGTTTATTTGCTGCATTACCTGCCGCTGCAAGCCAGCAATCCGACAGCCAGGGTTTTATTGACGACAGCCATCTGGATCTGTTTTTACGCAATGCGTATATCAGCCGCGACTACCATCAGGGCCAGCAGGACAAAGCCGAGTGGGGTCAGGGGATCATCGCCACGTTTGCATCCGGCTATACCGAAGGGCTGGTGGGCTTTGGCGTGGACGGTATTGCTCAATACGGCGTGCGCCTGGACGGCGGCCGTGGCAAAAGCGGCGCAGGTGGCATCGACTTCTTTAAACAGGAAGAGGATGGCCGGGCAAAATCCGATCTGGCAAAGTTTGGCGCCACCGCCAAAATGCGTATATCAAACACCGTGCTGAGCTACGGAAATCAGCGTCCAGAGCTGCCTGTCATCAATGCCGACAGCTCCCGCCTGCTGTTTGAAAGCTACACCGGCACCATGCTGACCTCGAAAGAGATCGACGGTCTGGAAATCAACGCCGGTTACTTCACCGACGAGCAGCGTAAAAGCGATGACCGCCACGACAGCGGGCTGAAGAGCCTCTCCTTCGGCGGTGCGAGCTATCAGTTTAACGACCAGTTCAGCGGCGCGCTGTACGCCTCTCATAATGAAGAGGTGATGAACAAGCAGTACCTGGGCATGAACTTCAAACAGCCGTTCAGCACCGGGCAGCAGCTGGTGCTCGACTTCAACGGCTATAACTCCCGTCTGGATCAGGGTTACGCGGACAGCCTCGACACGGGCCGCAGCAACACCATCTGGAGCCTGGCGGCGAGCTACATCTGGGACATTCACACGTTCAAAGTGGCGTACCAGCAGAGCAGCGGCAGCACCGGTTACAACTACGGCGGCTATCGTGACAAGGGCGGCGTGGGTGACGGCGGAAACACCATCTGGCTGGCGAACTCCTACTGGTCTGATTTTAACGGCGAAGACGAACGTTCCTGGCAGGCATCCTACGGTCTGGACTTTGGCGGTCTTGGCTTACCGGGCCTGAGCTGGACCACTGCCTACGTACGTGGGGATAATATTAAAACCTCTGAAACCAGCAACGGCAAAGAGCACGAGTGGTTTAACCAGATCCAGTACCAGGTGCAGGATGGTCCGGCGAAGGATCTGAAGCTTAAACTGCGCTACTCCGTACTGCGCGTCTCCGGCAACGCCAGCGAGTACAACGTGGGCGGGGACGAGATCCGGGCTTATGTGGAATACCCGTTTAACGTGTTCTGAAGGCAATAAAAAACCTCTCAATAGAGAGGTTTTTTTTCACGCAAGGTGAGGCTTATTCGCCTTTTTTGGCTGCCTGAATGTAGAGCATTTCCAGCGCCAGAGTCGCTGCGGCCAGCGCGGTGATCTCGGACTGGTCATACGCAGGCGCCACTTCCACCACGTCCATCCCGACAATGTTCAGATCCTTCAGGCCGCGCACCAGCTTGATGGCACGATCTGAGGTCAAACCGCCGATGACCGGCGTACCGGTACCCGGAGCAAATGCCGGATCCAGACAGTCGATGTCGAAGGTCAGATACACGGGCATATCACCCACGATCTGCTTCACCTGAGCGATGATGTCGTCGACGCCGCGATCGTTAACCTGCCCCGCATCCAGCACGGTGAAACCGTTGTCTTTGTCGAACTCGGTGCGAATGCCGATCTGCACGGAGTGGTTCGGGTCGATCAGACCTTCGTTCGGCGCGGTGAAGAACATGGTGCCGTGGTCAAACTCGCAGCCGTTCGCGTAGGTGTCGGTATGTGCATCGAAGTGCACCAGCGCCATTTTACCGAAGTGCTTCGCATGGGCGCGCAGCAGCGGCAGGGTCACGAAGTGGTCGCCGCCGAAGGAGAGCATGCGCTTACCGGCAGCCAGCAGCTTCTCGGCGTGCGCCTGCAGCTTCTCGCTCATCTCACGCGCGTCGCCGAAGGCGTACACCAGGTCACCGCAGTCCACCACGTTCAGGCGCTCGCGCATGTCAAAGTTCCATGGGAAGCGGTTATGCTCCCAGGCCAGGTTAGTGGAAACCTGACGAATCGCTGCCGGGCCGTGACGACCACCCGCGCGGCCAGATGTTGCCATATCGAACGGCACGCCGGTGATCACCCAGTCAGCGTCGCTGTCGTACGGCTGGAAGTTCATCGGAAGGCGTAAAAAACCAAACGCGTTAGATACCAGAGAGTTATCGTACTGATGACCTAAAGTGCTCATGTCCTGACCTCTTTTAAAGTCGATACATTAAAAACAGATGAAAAAAAATCCCCTCCGCGTCGTTAAACCCGACGAGGAAGGGATTGATTCGTAAATCGCTTATTGGGGCGAATTATCGCCGGTAATGCATACGGGTTCAAGTGAGTATAGGGCATTGTGCGGTCTGATGCCCTCACCCCGCCCTCTCCCTGTGGGAGAGGGCGTTTTCCTACTCGTCTTCCAGGTAGGTGTACCCGTACAGGCCCGCTTCAAACTCTTCCAGGAACTGCTGCTGGAGCGCATCGTCCAGACCGGTGTTTTTCACCTGGTCGCGGAACTGAGTGAGCAGTTTTTTCGGATCCAGCTGAACGTATTCCAGCATGTCCGCCACGGTGTCTCCTTCATCGGACAGCTCGATTTCCACGTTGCCGTCAGGGAACACGAACACGTCCACCGCTTCGGTATCACCGAACAGGTTGTGCATGTTGCCGAGGATCTCCTGATAAGCGCCGACCATAAAGAAGCCCAGCATCGGCGGGTTCTCCGGGTCGTATTCCGGCATTGGCATCGTCGTTGCGATACCGTCGCCGTCAACGTAGTGGTCGATGGCACCGTCGGAGTCACAGGTGATGTCCAGCAGCACCGCACGGCGTTCCGGCGCGTGGTTCAGCCCTTCCAGCGGCAGAACCGGGAACAGCTGGTCGATACCCCAGGCATCCGGCATCGACTGGAACAGCGAGAAGTTGACGTAAATCTTGTCCGCCATACGCTCCTGCAGCTCGTCGATAATCGGACGGTGCGCGCGGTTGCTCGGGTCGAGCTGTTTCTGCACTTCATGGCACATGTTCAGGTAGAGCTGTTCCGCCCACGCGCGCTCCTGCAGGCTGAAGGTGCCTGAAGAATAACCCACGTGAATGTCATGCAGATCCATCTGGCTGTCGTGCAGCCATTCGCGCAGGGAACGACGCGTGCCCGGCTCGTGCATTTCCTGCCAGGTTTCCCACATGCTTTGCAGGGAACGCGGAGCATCGTCTGCCGGAGGCGTCGCCTCGGAGATTTCGCTACGCTCAACGCCGATGATGTTAGAGACCAGCACCGTATGGTGCGCGGTCACCGCGCGACCGGATTCGGTGATCACCGTCGGGTGCGGCAAGCCGTTCTCTTCACAGGCATCACCGATTGCCCAGATGATGTTGTTCGCGTATTCGTTCAGGCCGTAGTTCACGGAACAGTCAGACTGCGAGCGGGTCCCTTCGTAGTCCACGCCCAGGCCGCCGCCCACGTCGAAGCACTGAATATTTACGCCGAGCTTGTGCAGCTCAACGTAGAAACGCGCTGACTCACGCACGCCGGTGGCGATGTCGCGAATATTGGCCATCTGCGAGCCGAGGTGGAAGTGCAGCAGCTGAATGCTGTCCAGACGACCGCGCTCGCGCAGGATTTCCACCAGCTGCAGCACCTGGTTTGCCGCCAGGCCGAACTTGGATTTCTCGCCGCCGGAGGACTGCCATTTACCGGAACCTTGTGACGCCAGACGCGCACGCACGCCAAGGCGCGGCACCACGTTCAGACGTTCGGCCTCTTCCAGCACGATGGCGATTTCGGTCATTTTTTCGATAACCAGATAGACCTTGTGGCCCATCTTTTCGCCGATCAGCGCCAGACGAATGTATTCACGGTCTTTATAGCCGTTACAGACGATCACTGAACGGGTCATGCCCGCATGCGCCAGAACCGCCATCAGCTCCGCTTTGGAGCCTGCTTCCAGGCCCAGCGGCTCGCCGGAGTGGATCAGGGATTCAATCACGCGGCGGTGCTGGTTCACCTTGATCGGGTAAACCAGGAAATAGTCGCCTTTATAGCCGTAGGACTCACGCGCGCGCTTGAACGCGGCGTTAATAGAACGCAGGCGATGTTGCAGGATCTGCGGGAAGCAGAACAGTGCAGGCAAACGCTGGCCCTGAGCCTCACGGGCTTTCACCAGTTTCGCGAGATCCACGCGCGCTTCAGGGACGTCCGGATCCGGGCAGACGCTGATGTGGCCCAGTTCGTTGACGTCGTAGTAGTTATTGCCCCACCAGGCAATATTGTAAGTGCGCAGCATCTTGCTGGCTTCCTCGGAGCTCATCGCAACCTCCTGCATAGAACGTAGTACACCCTGTTCGCCCGCTGACGAAGGCGAAAAAGAAGACATGTCGTCAGACATAGCGAACCTCAACTCTTTGTAATAAGTGTAAAACAGTTGACTACTATCGCAGCGTTATACGGCGATAACAACCCATAAACGGCTCCGTTTCCCAGCAGAGTATGCTGAAAACCAGACCGTGCGACCGGTTTCTTATTCATATCATTGTAAAACACGTATCCGAACTCTGTATGACAAGGTTCGGCGAAACCACGAGAAAACTCTTGTATTAACAAGAGCGCCCTTGTTCAGTTTTCACAAAGCGTGACCGGCCCTGGAATCCTGAGAAGCGCCGAGATGGGTATAACATCGGCAGGTTTGCAGACTAGAAATGCGGGTTGCGGGAATCAAATACGCGCCAGAACGGCTGCGCTGAATGTGCGGAAAACGATGGTTCATTATCTCGTATCACCTCCACGGCCGCCTCTGTTGAAACGGACCACAAGCCAAAGCTAAAAGTTCACTGCTTAACCCGGCTGGAAGTGGCGACACGATGAGTTCATCGAGCGCTTATTTTATATGAGCCGCGCGCCGCGTTTTATACCGAGAACAGGGGTAAAAAGCAAAAGATAAATGTGCGTGTTGCCGGGGCCGTCAGGAATTATTGCCAGCAGCAATTTCAACTGAGTGAGAGGTTAGTCAAAAAAAACTGGAAATCGGGCGAAGAAGTGACCTAAAATAGCCGTCCAGATGTTAATCCATCTATACTGATTAACACTCATACTGCCAGTGTCAAAAACCTGCAGGCCTTGGTAGAATTATCTCCTTTGGCTATTCCGCACAGCAGCTTGAGCTAACCAAATTCCTCTTAGGTGAAATAAAACATGGCAAAACACCTGTTTACGTCCGAGTCCGTATCAGAAGGACATCCTGATAAAATTGCTGACCAAATCTCCGATGCGGTGCTGGATGCGATCCTGGCGCAGGATCCTAAAGCGCGCGTAGCGTGCGAAACCTATGTCAAAACCGGCATGGTTCTGGTTGGCGGTGAGATCACCACCAGCGCATGGGTTGATATCGAAGAGATCACCCGTAATACGGTGCGTGAGATCGGCTATGTGCATTCTGATATGGGCTTTGATGCCAACTCCTGCGCGGTTCTGAGCGCGATTGGCAAACAGTCTCCAGACATCAACCAGGGCGTTGACCGTGCCGATCCGCTGGAACAGGGCGCGGGCGACCAGGGCCTGATGTTTGGCTATGCAACCAACGAAACCGACGTGCTGATGCCAGCACCGGTCACCTACGCACACCGTCTGGTGCAGCGTCAGGCTGAAGTGCGTAAAAACGGCACCCTGCCGTGGCTGCGCCCGGATGCGAAAAGCCAGGTCACCTTCCAGTATGACGATGGCAAAATCGTCGGTATTGACGCGGTGGTTCTGTCTACCCAGCACTCCGAAGATATCGATCAGAAATCCCTGCAGGAAGCAGTGATGGAAGAGATCATCAAGCCGGTTCTGCCGACCGAATGGCTGAGCTCTGCGACCAAATTCTTCATCAACCCAACCGGACGCTTCGTTATCGGCGGCCCAATGGGTGACTGCGGTCTGACCGGTCGTAAAATCATCGTTGATACCTACGGCGGCATGGCGCGTCACGGTGGCGGTGCGTTCTCCGGTAAAGATCCGTCTAAAGTTGACCGTTCTGCGGCGTACGCGGCACGTTATGTGGCGAAAAACATTGTTGCAGCCGGCCTGGCTGACCGCTGTGAGATCCAGGTTTCCTACGCGATCGGCGTAGCTGAGCCAACCTCCATCATGGTTGAAACCTTCGGTACCGAGAAAGTGCCTTCAGAACAGCTGACGCTGCTGGTGCGCGAGTTCTTCGACCTGCGTCCATACGGCCTGATTCAGATGCTGGATCTGCTGCACCCAATCTACAAAGAAACCGCGGCATACGGTCACTTTGGTCGTGAACATTTCCCATGGGAAAAAACCGACAAAGCCGCCCTGCTGCGTGAAGCTGCCGGTCTGAAGTAATCGACTGACATCTGCGTGATAAAAGGCCAGCCTTCGGGCTGGCCTTTTTTTGTAGGTGGCGCCGCAAAGGTGCACATATGGTACCGATTACACCGCACCGGATGCGCCTCGCTTTCAGAACATTCTCTTTGCATGATCGCCTTTCTTCTGCTGTTACATCGCCTTTCAGTTAAGTCTGAAATGTGTTCTTTCGCGATGCATATCACCTCGTTTACCTCTATATTTTCAAAGCTTTAATTATTTTTACGTTTGCACGCTAGTGTAACCGATTACACCTATGTGATTAATCTCACATATTTTTACGGGTCACTCACCTACCCTTTACATCAATAAAACTGATAACCCAACTGGAGGGCATAATGCCTGACAATAAAAAACAGGGGCGTAGGTCCAACAAGGCGATGACATTCTTCGTCTGTTTCCTCGCCGCCCTGGCAGGATTACTTTTTGGCCTGGATATCGGCGTGATTGCCGGTGCATTACCTTTCATCACTGACGAGTTCCAGATCAGCGCTCACACCCAGGAGTGGGTGGTCAGCTCCATGATGTTTGGCGCCGCAGTGGGTGCCGTCGGCAGCGGCTGGCTCTCCTTCAAGCTCGGGCGTAAAAAGAGCCTGATGATCGGCGCGATCCTGTTCGTTGCCGGTTCACTCTTCTCTGCCGCTGCGCCTAACGTTGAGGTTCTGCTGGTTTCCCGCGTGCTGCTCGGCCTGGCCGTGGGCGTGGCGTCCTATACCGCCCCGCTTTACCTGTCTGAAATCGCGCCGGAGAAAATCCGCGGCAGTATGATTTCGATGTACCAGCTCATGATCACCATCGGTATTTTGGGCGCGTACCTTTCCGACACCGCGTTTAGCTACAGCGGCGCATGGCGCTGGATGCTCGGCGTGATCATCATCCCGGCCATTCTGCTGCTGATTGGCGTCTTTTTCCTGCCGGACAGCCCGCGCTGGTTCGCCGCCAAACGCCGATTCCACGATGCCGAACGCGTACTGATGCGCCTGCGCGACACCAGCGCCGAAGCGAAAAACGAGCTGGAAGAGATCCGCGAAAGCCTGAAGGTCAAACAGTCCGGCTGGGCGCTGTTTAAAGAGAACAGCAACTTCCGCCGCGCGGTGTTCCTCGGCGTGCTGCTTCAGGTCATGCAGCAGTTCACCGGGATGAACGTCATCATGTATTACGCGCCAAAAATCTTTGAGCTGGCGGGCTATACCAACACCACCGAGCAGATGTGGGGGACCGTCATCGTGGGTCTGACCAACGTGCTGGCGACCTTTATCGCCATCGGTCTGGTGGACCGCTGGGGACGTAAGCCAACTCTGACGCTGGGCTTCCTGGTGATGGCGGCCGGTATGGGTGTCCTCGGTACCATGATGCATGTGGGCATTCACTCACCAACCGCCCAGTACTTTGCGGTCGGCATGCTGCTGATGTTTATCGTCGGGTTTGCGATGAGCGCCGGCCCGCTGATTTGGGTGCTGTGCTCTGAGATCCAGCCGCTGAAAGGGCGTGATTTTGGTATCACCTGCTCTACCGCAACCAACTGGATTGCCAACATGATCGTCGGCGCAACGTTCCTGACCATGCTCAATACCCTGGGCAACGCGAACACCTTCTGGGTCTACGCTGGTCTGAACATCTTCTTTATTGTGCTGACTATCTGGCTGGTTCCAGAAACCAAACACGTTTCTCTGGAACATATTGAACGTAACCTGATGAAAGGTCGTCCTCTGCGCGAAATCGGCGCCCACGACTAATCCTCATGCGGGAGGCGCCTCTTGCGCCTCCCCGCTTCGCGCTTTATGCTCTGCCCCTATGAAAGCACCCCGTCTCCCCATCGCCCTTCAGCAAGCCGTTATGCGCAGCCTGCGGGAAAAACTCGCCCAGGCGAACCTGAAGCTCGGCCGTAATTACCCTGAACCTAAGATCGTATATCAGCAGCGCGGAACCGCAGCGGGTACTGCCTGGCTCGAGCCCTATGAGATCCGCCTTAACCCGGTGCTGATGATGGAAAACCAGCAGGCGTTTATCGAGGAAGTGGTACCGCACGAGCTGGCGCATCTGCTGGTGTGGAAACACTTCGGACGCGTCGCGCCCCACGGCAAGGAGTGGAAGTGGATGATGGAAGCGGTGCTCGGCGTTCCGGCACGCCGTACCCATCAGTTCGAGCTGGAATCGGTGCGCCGCAATACCTTCCCCTACCGCTGCCAGTGTCAGCAGCACCAGCTTACCGTCCGCCGCCATAATCGCGTGGTGCGCGGCGAGGCGACCTACCGCTGCGTCAAATGCGGCGAGCCGCTGGTTGCGGAATAATCATCTGAACTTTCAGGAACTTTCCTGATCTGACTGATTGCATACGGGAACAACATTCGTTACGTTGCGGGCTCGTTTTGACACGGAGTGTAAGATGTCCCGTAATTTTTCTCTCGCGGTCGCCTTTCTGACGACGGCGCTCTCAGGCCATGCTCTGGCCGACGGTATCAACAGTTTTTCCCAGGCTAAGGCAGCAGGCGTAAAGGTAAACGCCGATGTGCCGGGCGATTTCTACTGCGGCTGTAAAATTAACTGGCAGGGTAAAAAAGGGGTCGTTGACCTTGAGTCCTGCGGCTATAAGGTGCGTAAAAATGAAAACCGCGCCAGCCGCATTGAATGGGAACATGTCGTTCCGGCCTGGCAGTTTGGCCACCAGCGCCAGTGCTGGCAGGATGGCGGACGTAAAAACTGCGCCAAAGATCCGGTTTATCGCCAGATGGAAAGCGATATGCATAACCTGCAGCCTGCCGTCGGTGAAGTGAACGGCGACCGAGGTAATTTCATGTACAGCCAGTGGAACGGTGGTGAAGGCCAGTACGGCCAGTGCGGTATGAAGGTTGATTTTAAAGAGAAAGTCGCCGAGCCCCCTGCCCGCGCGCGCGGCAGTATCGCCCGCACCTACTTCTATATGCGTGACCGTTACGACCTCAACCTCTCCCGCCAGCAGACGCAGCTGTTCAACGCCTGGGACAAGCAGTATCCGGTGACGGAGTGGGAATGCCAGCGCGACGAACGTATCGCCAGAGTCCAGGGGAATCACAACCCTTACGTCCAGCGGGCTTGCCAGGCGCAAAAGAGCTAACCTACACTACGGCAATTCGCTTATATCGCATGACACATGGAATTTCTGACTATGCGCATTCCCCGCATTTACCATCCTGAACTGATTACCGCAGGCCGCGAAATCGCCCTGTCTGATGACGCCGCCAACCACGTTGGCCGCGTGCTGCGCATGGGCGCAGGTCAGGCAATACAGCTGTTCGACGGCTCGAACCAGGTTTTCGACGCGGAAATCACGCGGTCTGATAAAAAAAGCGTACACGTTAACGTCCTGCGTGGCGAAGTGGATGACCGGGAATCACCGCTGCACATCCATCTGGGCCAGGTGATGTCGCGCGGCGAGAAAATGGAGTTCACCATTCAGAAATCCATTGAACTGGGTGTAAGCCTCATTACGCCACTTTTTTCTGAACGCTGTGGCGTTAAACTGGATGCGGAACGTCTGAACAAAAAGATCCAGCAGTGGCAGAAAATTGCCATTGCGGCTTGCGAACAGAGTGGCCGCAACCGTATTCCGGAGATCCGCCCGGCGATGGATCTGGAGGACTGGTGTGCAGAAGAGGAGAGCGGGCTGAAGCTCAATCTTCATCCGCGCGCCAGCGCCAGCATCAATACGCTGCCTCTGCCCGTTGAGCGCGTACGCCTGCTGATTGGCCCCGAAGGCGGCCTGTCGGCGGATGAAATTGCGATGACGGCACGTTACCAGTTTACTGATATTCTGTTGGGACCTCGCGTTCTGCGCACTGAGACAACGGCACTCACGGCCATTACCGCGCTACAGGTACGGTTTGGCGATCTGGGTTGAAGCATTAACGGAGAAGAACATGATCAAGCTCGGCATCGTGATGGACCCCATCGCAAACATTAACATCAAGAAAGATTCCAGCTTCGCCATGCTGCTGGAAGCGCAGCGTCGCGGCTATGAACTCCACTATATGGAGATGAACGATCTTTACCTGATCAACGGTGAAGCCCGCGCGCGCACCCGCATCGTTAACGTCGAGCAGAACTACGACAAATGGTACGAGTTCGGCACCGAGCAGGATATTGCCCTGGCCGATCTCAACGTCATCCTGATGCGTAAAGATCCGCCGTTCGACACCGAATACATCTACAGCACCTACATCCTTGAGCGTGCAGAAGAGAAAGGCACGCTGATCGTCAACAAGCCGCAGAGCCTGCGCGACTGCAACGAGAAGCTCTACACCGCCTGGTTCTCTGACCTGACGCCGGAAACCCTCGTGACCCGCAGCAAAGCGCAGCTGAAAGAATTCTGGCAGAAGCACGGCGATATCATCATGAAGCCGCTGGACGGCATGGGCGGCGCGTCGATTTTCCGCGTGAAAGAGAGCGACCCGAACATTGGCGTGATTGCCGAAACGCTGACCGAGCTGGGTACGCGCTACTGCATGGCACAGAACTATATTCCGGCGATCAAAGACGGCGATAAGCGCGTTCTGGTGGTGGATGGCGAACCGGTTCCTTACTGCCTGGCGCGTATCCCGCAGGGTGGCGAAACTCGTGGGAACCTGGCAGCCGGCGGTCGCGGTGAGCCGCGCCCGCTGACCGAAAGCGACTGGGAAATTGCCCGCCGCGTTGGCCCGACGCTGAAAGCCAAAGGCCTGATCTTCGTTGGCCTGGATATCATCGGCGATCGTCTGACCGAAGTGAACGTCACCAGCCCGACCTGCATTCGTGAAATTGAAGCGGAATTCCCGATTTCGATCACCGGAATGCTGATGGACGCTATCGAAAAACGTTTACAGAAATAACCTAACAATACTATTAGTGACAGCGCCTGTGTTTGTCCCCATACTGGGCGCTGTCGCTTTTTAAACCAGGAAACAGTACCTCTGACAATGAATTTACAGCATCACTTTCTTATTGCCATGCCTGCTCTCCAGGACCCGATTTTTCGCCGCGCCGTGGTTTATATTTGTGAATACAATGAAGACGGCGCGATGGGTATTATCATCAATAAACCACTGGAAAATCTTCAGGTTGAAGGAATTCTGGACAAGCTGAAAATACCGGCTGAAGCGCGACTGCCGGAAATCCGGCTTGATAAACCCGTGATGCTGGGTGGACCTCTTGCAGAAGATCGCGGCTTTATCCTGCATACGCCGCCGGTATTCTCTTCCAGTATTCGAATTTCGGATAACACCGTTATCACGACCTCGCGCGACGTGCTTGAAACGCTGGGCACCGCTGAGCAGCCTTCTGAAGTGCTGGTGGCGCTGGGCTATTCGTCGTGGGAGAAAGGCCAGCTTGAGCAAGAGATCCTCGATAACGCCTGGCTTACCGCGCCTGCGGACATGAATATCCTGTTTAAAACCCCGATCGCCGATCGCTGGCGTGACGCGGCAAAGCTGATTGGCATTGATATCCTGACCATGCCTGGCGTAGCGGGGCACGCCTGATGAGCGGAACGCTTCTGGCCTTCGATTTTGGTACTAAAAGCATTGGCGTCGCCGTGGGTCAGCGCATCACCGGTACCGCGCGTCCGCTTACGGCCCTGAAGGCCAACGACGGCACGCCAGACTGGAATCTTATCGAGCGTATGCTCAAAGAGTGGCAGCCGGATGACGTGATTGTTGGGCTCCCGCTGAACATGGACGGCACAGAACAGCCGCTTACCGCCCGGGCGCGTAAGTTCGCCAATAAAATCCATGGCCGCTTTGGCGTCTCCGTGAAGCTTCACGACGAGCGTCTTAGCACCGTCGAAGCGCGCGCGGGCCTGTTTGAGCACGGCGGCTTCCGGGCGCTCAACAAAGGCAGCGTGGACTCCGCTTCAGCAGTAATCATCCTCGAAAGCTATTTCGACCAGGGCTTTTAAACACAGGGGCTTACAGCCGCCCCTGCGCCCGTCTCTCCGCCAGGCTCTGGTCAAAGTTCTGCATTCCTGCCTGCTGACCGGTCTGGATGATGCCGGGCAGTTGCCACGTTTTCCCTTCACGAATCAAATTCGCCGCCGCCGCAGTGTTCACCAGCAGTTCATACAACGCGACGCGCCCGCCCTGTAGATCGGGAAGCAGCCTCTGCGCCAGCACCGCCCGCAGGCTGCCGGCCAGCTGGCTACGCACCGGATCTTTCTCCTGCGCCGGGAACGTATCGACCAGTCGTTCAATCGCCTGCGATGCCCCGCGCGTATGCAGCGTCGCCAGCACCAGATGGCCGGTTTCCGCCGCCGTCAGCGCCAGGCGGATCGTTTCGCTGTCGCGCAGCTCCCCCAGCAGAATAACGTCCGGATCCTGGCGTAAGGCGCTGCGCAGCGCTTCGGCAAATGACGGGCTGTGCTGACCTATCTCCCGCTGCTGGATCAGGCAACGTTCGCTCTGGTAGATAAACTCCACCGGATCTTCAAGCGTGAGGATATGGCCGTCAGCATGGTGGTTGAGAAAATCGACCATCGCCGCCAGCGTAGTGGATTTGCCGCTGCCGGTCGCCCCCGTGACCAGAATCAGCCCGGCGTCATTGGATAACAGTTCCGGGATCGCCCGCGGCGCGCCCAGCGAAGAGAGTTGCGGGCAGCTACGAGGCAACAGCCGCAGCGTCACAGAGACACCTCTCATCTGCTTAAAGGCACTGCCGCGCAGGCGCTGGCCTCCCGTTACCGTCGCGGCAAAATCCACCTGCCCCTTTGCCCACCATGTTCCCTGCTGCTCATCGTTAAGCCACGCTTTTAATAACGCCCCAACGTCGGGAGGCTGAAAGGGAGCGGGTTCAAGCCGGCCTAATCTGCGCCAGCGCGGTGGCGAATCACTGCACAGGTGTAGATCGGAGACGTTATGCTTTACACTAAGGGCCACAATTTCTTCCACATCCATAGACTACTCCTCGGAAAATGAACGACATTGCGCATAACCTGGCACAGGTCCGGGACAAAATCTCTGCCGCCGCAGCGCGTTGCGGCCGTGCTTCAGAAGAAATTACGCTGCTTGCAGTCAGCAAAACCAAGCCTGCGAGCGCCATCGCAGAAGCTATTGATGCAGGCCAGCGGGCGTTTGGTGAAAACTACGTGCAGGAAGGCGTGGATAAAATTCGCTACTTCCAGGAACAGGGAAATACGGATCTGCAGTGGCACTTTATTGGCCCCCTGCAGTCGAACAAAAGCCGTCTGGTGGCAGAGCACTTCGACTGGTGCCACACCATCGACCGCCTGCGTATCGCTACCCGTCTGAATGACCAGCGTCCGGCAGAAATGCCGGCACTCAACGTGCTGATTCAGGTCAACATCAGCGACGAAAACAGCAAGTCCGGCATTGCGCTGAGCGAGCTGGAGGCGCTGGCCGCCGAGGTGGCCGAACTGCCGCGCTTGACCCTGCGCGGGCTGATGGCCATTCCTGCGCCTGAGTCAAGTTATGAAAGGCAGTTTGCCGTGGCACAGCAAATGGCTGTAGCATTTGAGGCGCTTAAAGCGCGCTATAACACGGTAGACACGCTTTCACTGGGCATGTCGGATGATATGGAAGCCGCCATCGCGGCAGGCAGCACTATGGTGCGCATCGGCACGGCAATTTTCGGTGCGCGCGACTACTCAAAATAATAAGGAAACCTGAGGAACGCCATGAAGACGTTGACTTTCCTGCTCTCAACAGTGCTTGAGCTGTATACGATGGCGCTTTTGCTGCGCGTCTGGATGCAGTGGGCCCGCTGTGATTTTTACAATCCGTTCTCGCAGTTTGTCGTGAAAATCACGCAACCTGTTGTCGGACCGCTGCGCCGCATTATCCCGGCGATGGGTCCCATCGACAGTTCGTCTCTGCTGGTGGCGTTTATTCTGAGCGTTATCAAAGCGATCGTGCTGTTTATGGTCATCACCTTCCAGCCGATTATCTGGATTGCTGCGGTCCTGATTTTAGTCAAAACCATCGGCCTGCTGATTTTCTGGGTGCTGCTGGTCATGGCCATCATGAGCTGGGTAAGCCAGGGGCGTAGTCCAGTAGAATATGCGCTGATCCAACTGGCCGAGCCGCTGCTGCGCCCGATTCGCAACCTGCTGCCTTCGATGGGCGGTATTGATTTCTCGCCGATGATCCTGGTTCTGCTGCTGTACGTGGTTAATATGGGGATCGCTGAGCTGTTACAGTCCACGGGCGATATGCTGCTGCCGGGGCTGTGGATGGCGCTATGAGTGCCGTAAGCACCTGCGCTGACGGGCTGGTTTTGCGGCTGTATATTCAGCCAAAAGCCAGCCGTGACGGTATTGTTGGGCTTCATGGCGACGAGTTAAAAGTCGCCATCACCGCCCCACCGGTTGACGGCCAGGCGAACGCGCATCTGACCAAATATCTGGCAAAACAGTTTCGCGTCGCCAAAAGCCAGGTCATCATTGAAAAAGGTGAACTTGGGCGACATAAACAGGTAAAAATCCTTAATCCGCAATCTATCCCGACGGAAGTCGCGGCTCTGAAAGAACAGGACTAAACCATGCAGAAAGTTGTTCTCGCGACCGGCAACGCCGGTAAAGTGCGCGAGCTGGCCTCGCTATTAAATGATTTTGGGCTCGATGTGGTCGCCCAGACCGATCTGGGCGTGGAGTCCGCCGAAGAGACGGGGCTGACGTTTATCGAAAACGCGATCCTGAAAGCACGTCACGCCGCGCAAATTACCGGCCTGCCCGCGATTGCCGACGACTCCGGCCTGGCCGTGGACTTCCTGGGCGGTGCACCGGGGATTTACTCTGCGCGCTATTCCGGCGTTGACGCCACCGACCAGCAGAATCTGGAAAAGCTGCTTGTCGCCCTGAAAGACGTACCGGACGAACAGCGCACCGCGCAGTTCCACTGCGTGCTGGTCTATATGCGCCACGCGGAAGACCCGACGCCGATTGTCTGCCACGGCAGCTGGCCGGGCGTGATTACCCGTGAAGCGGCTGGCAACGGCGGCTTTGGCTACGACCCGATTTTCTTTGTCCCGACCGAGGGCAAAACCGCTGCGGAACTGACCCGCGAAGAGAAAAGCGCGATTTCCCACCGTGGACGCGCGCTGAAACTGTTACTGGAAGCACTGCGTAATGGCTAATTTGCCGCCTCTGAGTCTGTATATTCACATCCCGTGGTGCGTGCAGAAATGTCCGTACTGCGATTTCAACTCGCACGCGCTGAAGGGCGAAGTGCCGCACGATGACTACGTTGCGCATCTGCTGGCCGACCTGGACGCCGATGTCGCTTACGCACAGGGACGTGAAGTTAAGACCATTTTCATTGGTGGCGGTACGCCGAGCCTGCTGTCCGGCCCGGCAATGCAGACGCTGCTGGACGGCGTGCGTGCGCGCCTGAACCTGGCGGCAGATGCTGAAATTACGATGGAAGCCAACCCCGGCACCGTTGAGGCCGACCGTTTTGTCGACTATCAGCGCGCGGGCGTGAACCGCATCTCCATCGGCGTGCAGAGCTTTAGCGAGCCGAAGCTGAAACGTCTGGGGCGCATTCACGGCCCGGAAGAGGCAAAGCGCGCGGCACACCTGGCAACGGGGCTTAACCTTCGCAGCTTTAACCTGGATTTGATGCACGGCCTGCCGGATCAGTCGCTGGAAGAGGCGCTGAACGACCTGCGCCAGGCGATCGAACTGAACCCGCCGCACCTGTCGTGGTATCAGCTCACCATCGAGCCAAACACGCTGTTCGGTTCCCGCCCGCCGGTGCTACCGGACGACGACGCGCTGTGGGATATCTTCGAGCAGGGTCACAGGCTGCTAACCGCTGCGGGCTATCAGCAGTATGAAACGTCCGCGTACGCGAAGCCGGGCTATCAGTGCCAGCACAACCTGAACTACTGGCGCTTTGGCGACTATCTGGGAATTGGCTGCGGGGCGCACGGCAAGGTGACCTTCCCGGACGGGCGCATTCTGCGCACCGCTAAAACCCGCCACCCGCGCGGGTATATGGAAGGGCGTTACCTGGAGCGTCAGCACGACGTCGAGGCGGCGGATAAACCGTTTGAGTTCTTTATGAACCGCTTCCGTCTGCTGGAAGCCGCGCCGCGCGCGGAATTTACGCGTTACACCGGGCTGCCGGAATCGGTGATCCGCCCGCAGATTGACGAGGCGCTGGCGCAGGGGTATCTCACCGAGAGCGAGGAATACTGGCAGATCACCGAGCACGGCAAGCTGTTCTTAAACTCTCTTCTTGAGCTGTTCCTCGCCGAAGAATCCTGAAGGCTGATTCAGGATTTTGCATCCCGCTCTGCCGGCTGAGGGAAAGGCTGGCAGAGTGTGGGGATGAAAATTACTCGTTCTTATGCAAAACAGCTCAGACGTGAGCTGACAAAAGAAGAAAGACGGCTTTGGTATCTACTGCGCAGCCGCCGTTTCGAAAATTATAAATTTCGTCGACAACATCCTGTAGATCACTACATTCTGGATTTCGCCTGCTGCGCGGCTCATCTGGCTGTTGAGCTGGATGGTGGGCAACATGATGAAAAGCAGGAATACGATCGTCAAAGAACGTGCTGGCTTAACGAGAAAGGCTGGCATGTCATTCGATTCTGGAACAACGAACTCTGGAATAACGAAGAGGCGGTGTTAGAAAAGATCCTTGAAACACTGCAAATGCTGCAACCCTCACCCCGGCCCTCTCCCTGAAAGGGAGAGGGAGCAAACCATCCCCTCGCCCCTTTGGGGAGAGGGTTAGGGTGAGGGGAAATTACTTAAGCGTCCCCACCAGCGCCTTCCGGCTATCTTCCAGCGACACCACGCGTTTACACACGTCTTTGCCGAACTGCTGGAAATCATCTTCCTGGTTCTTCCACTCGTTCTGAATGGAGGTCTGCAAGCCGCCCAGGCTGCCCAGCACGCCCTGCAGCGGATTACCGCCGCCTTTCAGCACGGCTTTCGCCCCCATTTCGTTGATGCTGTCCTGCAGGATGCCGCCCATCGCCTGGTTCACCAGCTGCTGCCCGTCAGCACGGACCTGATCGATCGCCTTGTAGTGGAACGTCAGGCCGTCGGAGCGCGTCTCGATAATGCGGTTCATCTGCTCTTTAAGCTGCTTATCGAGCTTCGTCAGACGGGTGCGCATATTGCTGCTCTCACCCACTTCTTTGGTGATGATCTTATCCAGCGCGACGCGGCTTTTCTCAACGCGGGTCAGCGCGCCTTCATTAATCCATGGCAGCGCGGTACGCAAATCGGCCTGATAGTCTTTCGCCTGCTCACGCTGTGCGGCAGTCAGGTTGTACTGCTTGCCGTTAAAGGTGACGTTCCCCTGCGGCGTAATCACCAGATTGCCGTTCTCGCCTTTGACCTGCACGGTTTGCGGGCTTAACACCACGTCATCACGCGGGGTGACGCTACATTGATAATCCGCATGGGCGGTGAATCCGGTTGCCATCAAAGCAACAGCCAGCAACGTTTTGCGCATCTTAAACACTCCCTCAGACAAAATGGGCCAGCTAATGCTGGCCCCTTACTGCTTTATTAGTCCCACCAAACGTCGAAAAGTTCGCTGACGCGGACATCTTCGAGCTTGTGGTCTTCAAGCCATTTACGTACCAGGGCCTGATGTTCTTCAGTGCATTTACCCACTTCCTGGGTGCAGATCAGACCTTCCCAGGCCAGGTAGCCGCTACCGTCGAAGGCCAGCTTGTTTGGCTCAATCACGTCATTGATGAACGCATCCACGTCCTGATCGATCTGTTCTACACTGGTGCCTTCCGGGAAACGCCACGCAACGGAGAAGCCCACTTCCTGGAATTCTTCGATGTGCATCTTTTTACGCAGACGACGGCTACGATTCTTTGCCATTATTTCACCCTCTCGAACATTAAGTCCCATACACCGTGACCAAGACGGTGGCCACGCTGTTCAAATTTCGTTACCGGACGCGATTCCGGACGCGGTACATAATCGTTACTCTCAGACTGGTTTTTATACCCGTCCAGCGACGACATCACTTCCAGCATATGTTCCGCATACGGTTCCCAGTCGGTCGCCATATGGAAGACACCGCCCAGCTTCAGCTTACTTTTCACCAGCTCGGCAAACGGCGCCTGAACGATACGGCGTTTATTATGACGTGCTTTGTGCCACGGGTCAGGGAAAAAGAGCTGAACCATGGTTAAAGAATTGTCAGGAATCATTTTATGCAGCACTTCCACCGCGTCGTGACACATCACGCGCAGGTTCTCAACGCCCTCTTCATGGGCCGTTGCCAGGCATGCACCCACGCCCGGGGAGTGGACTTCGATACCGAGGAAGTTCTGCTCCGGTCGCGCTTTCGCCATGGCCACCAGCGAGGTGCCCATACCAAACCCGATCTCCAGCGTGACGGGTGCTTCGCGGCCGAACAGTTCGGTAAAGTCCAGAGGCTGCTCGCTGAACTCAACGCCCATCACCGGCCAGTAGTTGTCCAGCGCATGTTGCTGCCCTTTTGTCAGGCGGCCCTGACGGCGGACAAAGCTGCGAATACGGCGCAGCGGGCGACCGTTTTCATCAAATTCCGGTGAAATGACGTCGTTTTTCATAAAAGAGTTGTCTGCTTGTGAGAATGTTCGGGAAACGGGCATTATCCAAAGTTAAGGCTTCTATGCAAGCATGGGAAAGATCCGGTTTACAGCAGATTGACGCTGTGCTGCAATCTGCGTCCCTGATTATGCGAATCGATGACCATGCAAGCCTCTCAATTTTCAGCCCAGGTGCTGGACTGGTACGACAAATACGGGCGTAAAACCCTGCCCTGGCAAATTGAAAAAACGCCTTACAAAGTATGGCTCTCCGAGGTGATGTTGCAACAAACGCAGGTCGCCACGGTGATCCCTTACTTCGAGCGTTTTATGGCGCGCTTCCCGACGGTGGCCGATCTGGCAAACGCGCCATTAGACGAAGTGCTGCACCTGTGGACAGGCCTGGGCTATTACGCCCGCGCGCGTAATCTTCACAAGGCCGCGCAGCAGGTCGCGACGCGCCATAACGGTAAATTCCCGGAAACCTTTGACGAGGTGGCCGATCTTCCCGGCGTCGGACGTTCAACCGCAGGCGCCATTCTCTCCCTGTCTTTAGGCAAGCATTTCCCGATCCTCGACGGCAACGTGAAGCGCGTGCTGGCACGCTGCTATGCCGTCGACGGCTGGCCGGGGAAGAAGGACGTCGAAAAACGCCTTTGGGAAATAAGTGAAGCGGTCACCCCGGCCAACGGCGTCGAGCGTTTCAACCAGGCGATGATGGATCTCGGCGCGCTGGTCTGCACGCGCTCAAAACCGAAATGCGAACTCTGCCCGGTGAATAATCTCTGCGTGGCGTATGCCAACCATTCATGGGCGCAATATCCGGGTAAGAAACCCAAACAGACGCTGCCGGAGCGCACCGGCTATATGCTGCTGATGCAGCACGGCGACGAGGTCTTCCTCGCCCAGCGTCCACCGAGCGGTCTGTGGGGTGGTCTATACTGCTTTCCACAGTTTGAAGATGAAGATTTGCTGCGTGAATGGCTTAAACAGCGCGGGATTGCTGCCGATAACCTGACGCAGCTGACCGCGTTTCGCCATACGTTCAGCCATTTCCACCTGGATATTGTACCCATGTGGCTTCCCGTGTCGTCATTTGCCTCGTGCATGGATGAAGGCACCGCTCTCTGGTATAACTTAGCGCAACCGCCATCAGTCGGACTGGCGGCTCCCGTGGAGCGCCTGTTACAGCAATTACGTGCCGGTGCAATGGTTTAGCATCGACAAGAAAAAGAGGAATGAGTATGGCCAGAACGATTTTTTGTACTTTCCTGCAGCGTGACGCTGAAGGCCAGGATTTCCAGCTTTATCCGGGCGATCTGGGTAAACGCATCTACAATGAAATCTCCAAAGAAGCCTGGGGACAGTGGCAGAAAAAGCAGACCATGCTGATCAACGAGAAAAAACTCAGCATGATGAACCCGGAACACCGCAAGCTGCTGGAGCAGGAGATGGTGAGCTTCCTGTTCGAAGGTAAAGACGTGCACATCGAAGGCTATACGCCACCGGAAAAATAACAGCGTGCGGGGGAAACCCCGCCGTTAAAGCAAACACAACACGCACTCCCGGAATGATGAAAAAACTTTTAGCGCTAGCCCTTGTTGCGCCGTTGCTTGTCTCGTGTTCGTCAAAAAAAGGCGAAGATTACAACGAAGCCTGGATCAAGGACACCAACGGTTTTGACATTTTGATGGGGCAGTTTGCCCACAACATCGAGAACATATGGGGATTTAACGAAGTTCTTATTGCCGGACCTAAGGACTACGTTAAGTACACCGACGCCTATCAGACCCGTAGCCACATCAACTTTGATGAGGGTACGATCACGATTGAGACCATCGCAGGCACCGACCCTGCGGCACGACTGCGTCAGGCGATCGTCAAAACCCTGCTGATGGGTGACGATCCGGGTTCTATCGATCTCTACTCCGATGCCGACGATATCACTATCTCGAAAGAGCCGTTCCTGTACGGCCAGGTCGTCGATCAGACCGCTCAGCCGATCCGCTGGGAAGGTCGCGCCACGAAATTTGCCGACTACCTGCTGCAGACGCGCCTGAAAAGCCGCTCTAACGGTCTGAAGATTATCTACAGCGTCACCATCAACCTCGTCCCGAACCACCTCGACAAGCGTGCGCATAAGTACATTGGGATGGTGCGTCAGGCCTCGCGCAAGTACGGCGTGGATGAGTCGCTGATTCTGGCGATTATGCAGACCGAATCCTCGTTTAACCCATACGCGGTGAGCCGTTCCGACGCCCTGGGGCTGATGCAGGTAGTGCAGCACAGCGCCGGTAAAGACGTCTTCCGCGCGCAGGGGAAATCCGGCACGCCGAGCCGCAGCTATCTGTTCGATCCGCAGAGCAACATTGATACCGGCACCGCCTATCTGGCGATGCTGAACAATGTGTACCTGGGCGGAATTGATAACCCAACGTCGCGCCGCTATGCGGTGATCACCGCCTATAACGGCGGCGCGGGCAGCGTGCTGCGCGTCTTCTCGAATGACAAAGTGCAGGCCGCGAACATCATCAACAGCATGGCGCCGGGGGATGTCTACTCCACTCTCACCACTCGTCACCCGTCTGCGGAATCCCGTCGCTATCTGTATAAGGTGAATACGGCGCAGAAGAACTATCGTCGCCGGTGATCGGCACACCTTCTTCCCACAGGGAGAAGGTGTTCTGTTTCCCCTCTTCCTGTGGGAGAGGGTCAGTGTGAGGGCATCAGGCCGCACCTATCCAACCCCACCCATACGAAAATGTTATTTGCATCACAATCCAAACTGCAAATTAATGTGGATTGCATTTTTTTGCGGGAGGTAACAAAACATATTGTTGCCAACTGATAGAATTGCATCAAATAACAACCCTGAATGTTCCCAAAACAACATATCTCCCGCTCACTTGTGAGGAAAGTAACATGAACCTTAAGCTGCAGCTTAAAATATTGTCGTTTCTGCAGTTCTGCCTGTGGGGTAGCTGGCTGACCACACTCGGCTCCTATATGTTTGTGACGCTCAAGTTCGACGGTGCGTCAATCGGTGCCGTATACAGCTCGCTCGGTATTGCGGCTGTCTTCATGCCAACGCTGCTGGGCATCGTGGCGGATAAATGGTTGAGTGCGAAATGGCTGTACATGCTTTGCCATCTGGTGGGCGCGGGGACGCTGTTTATGGCAGCCCAGGTGACCACGCCGGGGGCGATGTTCATGGTGATCCTGCTTAACTCGCTGGCCTATATGCCAACGCTTGGCCTGATCAACACCATCTCCTACTACCGCCTGAAATCTGCGGATTTGGATATCGTGACCGATTTCCCGCCAATCCGTATCTGGGGCACCATCGGCTTTATCATGGCGATGTGGGGCGTTAGCTTCGCAGGCTTCGAACTGAGCCATATGCAGCTCTATATCGGTGCGGCGCTCTCCGTGGTGCTGGCGATCTTCACCCTGACGCTGCCAACCATTCCGGTTTCTAACCAGCAGAAAAACCAGAGCTGGAGCACCATGCTCGGCCTGGACGCGTTCGCGCTGTTTAAAAACAAACGCATGGCGATCTTCTTTATCTTCTCCATGCTGCTGGGCGCGGAGCTGCAGATCACCAACATGTTCGGCAACACCTTCCTGCACAGCTTCGATAACAACCCGCTGTTCTCCGGCAGCTTTATCGTTGAACATGCGTCGGTGATGATGTCCATCTCTCAGATCTCTGAGACGCTGTTCATCCTGACCATCCCGTTCTTCCTGAGCCGCTACGGCATCAAAAACGTCATGCTGATCAGTATCGCGGCATGGATGTTGCGCTTCGGCCTGTTCGCCTACGGTGACCCGAGCGCGTTTGGTACCGTGCTGCTGGTGCTGTCGATGATCGTTTACGGCTGCGCCTTCGACTTCTTCAACATCTCTGGTTCGGTGTTTGTGGAAAAAGAGGTGAAGCCTGAAATCCGCGCCAGCGCGCAGGGTATGTTCCTGATGATGACCAACGGCTTCGGCTGTATTCTGGGCGGCGTGGTAAGCGGTAAAGTGGTTGAGATGTACACCACCAACGGCATCACCAACTGGCAGCCTGTGTGGCTGATCTTCGCGGCGTACTCGCTGGTGCTGTTCTTCGCGTTCATCGCGCTGTTCAAGTACAAGCACGTGCGCGAGCCGCACGGTGCGCAGCCGATCGCGCATTAATCTTTGCGGTATTGTGCCCGGTGGCGGCTTCGCCTTACCGGGCCTACAAAAACACCGTTCACAGGCCGGGTAAGCGTTAGCGCCACCCGGCTATTTTATTGCAGAGAGCACCCACCCCACCGACAGCAAATCCGCGCTGCCGCCCGGGCTCAGGTTCCGTTCAATCAATGCCTTATCCATCTTAAGCAGCGCCTCGCGATCCCAGCCGTTAGCCAGTAATTCCCGCGCGTAGCCCTGAACGTAGCGCAGCCCTTCAATGCCGCCGCGCGAGACGAGATTACTGTCCTGATTAACCGCCATCAGGCGCAACAGCAGGCCGTGAAGCGACTGTCCGCTCCACTGCGCCAGCACCCTACGCGCCGTCGCAAAGCCGCTTTCCGCCTCTCCGCGCGCGCCGGTTAAGCCGTACAGCTGAAACTGCCGCTCGCCCGCCGTCGCCTGTCCGCTGCGCGCGGCCAGTTCCCGCGACACCAGCCCGCTGCAGATGTTACTCACCTCACAACAGAGGCTGTCTGCGGAGATATTTTTCACACGTCCGGCAGCGAAGCACAGTAAACCCAGGGCAAAAATCCCGCCCTTGTGGGTGTTCACTCCGTTCGTCGCGGCGTACATCGCCTGCTCGCAGGCCATCCCCATCGGGCGGATAATGCGAAGCTGTGCGTCAGCGGGTTTATCTGCATGCGCGTTACCAAGTTCGGCAAAGCGCGAAAACCACGGGGTAATCGCCGCAATGCTGCGGACGAACAGCGCGTGGTCCATATCGCGATGGGAACCGTTATTGAGCTTGTCCACCAGCCCCGGCTTGGGCGTCAGCTCCAGTTCCTGCCATAGCGCCGCCTCCGCAAGCGCGGGCACGTCAACCGGGCGCGGTTTAGTCGCGAGCAAACCAGTCATCGATCGTCTTCTCCACGCGGGAAACCACCTGCTCAAGGGGGTGATTGCGCGAACGGGAACAGGCATGAGCGGGTTCGTCGCAGATCAGGCAGCGTCTGAGATTCGCCCCCAGCGACTGACGCCCGACGTGGCCGTGCTGAGGGCAGATCACGTCCAGATCCCACAGCCTGCCGAGCGGGTGCGTCTGCTCCAGCTCCGCACAGTGCGCTTTGATTTCCACCGCGGGATGGGCCACGCACCACAGGGCTTCTGGCCCGGTCGGGAGCCACAGCACCTGACGGTCCAGCACCTGCCAGCGGTTTTCCCACAGCAGCTGGTCGCACATTTGCAGCGCCACGCCCATGGTATTGCGATAGCGCAGGCTGTCTTTGATTTCCCCTGGTGTGACCAGCGTGAGGGAAATCACCGGTTGTTGATAGTGCTCAAGCATGTCAGCCTGGCGCGCCGCGCGGCGCTCTTTCGCCGCCAGCAGTTCCTCCAGGCTGACACCCGCCCGCACGGGTGTCGCTATTGTCATAACTACTCCTTTACCTGTCGCACGGTGTCGATCACGCTGCCGTCGCGGTAGCGGATCACCCCGACGATTTTGTCGGTAAATTCAATTGGTTTCGGTACGCCCGTCAGGGAAATAGCCCGCTCGTAAAGCGCGCTGATATCTACAACTTTGAGCCCGGCTTCCAGCAGGCGCTCGCGGATCTCCGGGCGCGCCGGGTTGACCGCAATGCCGTGGTCGGTGACCAGCACGTCGATGCTCTCACCCGGCGTGAGGCGCGTGGTGACGCGCTTCACGACCGTTGGAATGCGGCTGCGCAGCAGCGGCGCGACAACGATGGTCAGGTTTGCCGCGGCGGCCACGTCGCAGTGTCCGCCGGACGCCCCGCGCATCACCCCGTCGGAGCCGGTGATAACGTTGACGTTGAAATCAACGTCGATTTCCAGCGCGCTGAGGATCACCACGTCGAGCTGGTCGCAGCTTGCCGCCTTGCTGCCGGGGTTGGCGTAGACGTTGGTGGAGATCTCCACGTGGTTCGGGTTACGCGCCAGCGAGGCCGCCGCCTGGCCGTCAAAGCACTGGGTATCGAGCAGCTTTTCGATGAGTCCCTTCTCGTGTAAATCCACCAGGCTGCCGGTGATGCCGCCGAGCGCAAAGCGCGCCTTCACGCCGCTGCGCTCCATCTTCTCTTCCATAAAGCGCGTGCAGGCGGTCGCCGCCGCGCCGGAGCCGGTCTGCATCGAGAAGCCCGGTTTGAAGTAGCCGGAGTGTTCAATCACGTCCGCCGCATAGCGGGCGATCATCAGCTCGCGCGGGTTGCTGGTGACGCGCGCCGCGCCGACGCTGATTTTCGCCGGGTCGCCCACGCTTTCAACCTGCACGATGTAGTCCACCTGGTCCTGCACCAGGCTGGCGGGCATATTCGGAAACGGCACCAGTTCTTCAGTCAGCAGCACTACTTTACGGGCAAAGTGCGCGTCCACCATCGCGTAGCCCAGGGACCCGCAGCACGATTTACCGTGCGTGCCGTTGGCGTTGCCAAACTCATCGCTGCACGGCACGCCGAGAAACGCTACGTCGATATTCAGCTCGCCGTCCTGGAGCAGCTTCACGCGCCCGCCGTGGGAATGAATTTGCACCGGCTCGTCCATCAGCCCGTGGGAGATGGCGTCCGCCAGCCTGCCGCGCATGCCCGAGGTGTAAATCCGGGTGATGACGCCGCTTTCGATATGCTCGATCAGCGCGTCGTTGCAGGTCATCAGCGAGCTGGAGGCCAGCGTCAAGTTTTTGAAGCCCATTCGCGCCAGCAGCGCCACGACGGTGTTGATCACCCGGTCGCCTTCGCGAAAAGCGTGGTGGAAGGAGATGGTCATCCCGTCCTGCAGGCCGCAACGCTTAACCGCCTCTTCAACAGAGGCGCAGAGCTTGCGGCTGTGCTTCGCCTCGCAGTCCGCCAGCCACGGCGTGGCGCTGTGGGCGGTATCAAAGGGTTTTAAGTCCCGCAGATGGGGAAAATTCACGTGAAGAAGTTCTGTCTGATTCATTATTTTATCCTTACCGACGCACGCCGGAGGCCGCCGCGCGCTCCAGCACCACCTGCGCGTGGTTAATAATCGGTGCATCCACCATTTTGCCGTTGAGCGACACCACGCCCAGGCCGTTACGCTCGCCCTCTTCTGCCGCCTCAATCACCCTTTTGGCGTGATCCACCTCTTCCTGAGTCGGGGCGTAGGCGTTGTGCAGCAGGTCAATCTGGCGCGGGTTAATCAGCGATTTGCCGTTAAAGCCCATCTTGCGGATCAGATCGACCTCGCGCAGGAACCCGGCCTCGTCGTTAACGTCTGACCACACCACGTCGAAGGCGTCGATGCCCGCCGCGCGGGCGGCGTGCAGCACGGCGCAGCGGGCGTAGAACAGCTCGGTGCCGTCGCCGCGCTCGGTCTGCATGTCCATCACGTAGTCAAAGGCGGCCAGCGCAATCCCGATGAGGCGCACAGAGCTGCGGGCAATCGCCACGGCGTTGATGACACCAATGGCCGATTCAATCGCCGCCATCACGCGGGTGGAGCCAACCTCGCGGCCGCACTCCTGCTCGATACGCTCGAGATGGTTTTCCAGCTCGTAGATATCGTCCGGCGTGTCGGTTTTCGGCAGGCGGATCACGTCCACGCCGGCCCGCACGGCGGCTTCCAGATCCAGCAGGCCAAACGGCGTGCTGAGCGGGTTAATACGCACCACGGTTTCGATATCCTGATACATCGGGTGCTGCAGGGCGTGGAACACCAGCATGCGCGCGGTATCCTTCTCGCGCAGGGCGACGGCGTCCTCAAGATCAAACATGATGGAGTCGGGACGGTAGATAAAGGCGGTTGAGAGCATGGCGGCGTTGGCGCCCGGCAGGAACAGCATGCTGCGGCGGAGTTTGCTCATTTCAGCACCCCCCAGTTGATGGCCTGTTCATCGGCGGCACGCATCAGCGCGCTTTGCAGGCGGGCGCGGATCACACAGTCCAGCGCCCCTTTGTCTTCAATAATGATTAATCCCTGGTGCACGTTCATGGCGCGCAATGTGTCGTTGACCACCTGGCGAATCTGCTCGCCAAACTGCTTAATCACTTCACTGTGGATGACTATCTCCAGCTCGCCGTGAGCGGGAGCGATTTTCACCATCAGGTCGCTGGACTCCTGCGTTCCGGCCAGCGCCTCCCTTACAATTTTCATGATAAATTCCTGGTAGTTAAGCGACTTCCGCACTCGCACGGTAATGCGTTTCGAGATGCGCGAAGGTGGAGTCCGGGACAATCTCCCGGATCCGGGAAAACTGCTGTGTCTTCAGTAAGCGGCGCACTTCGGACGCTGAAATAGCGTTGCCGGTGGCCTTGATGCGCGGCATTTCTACCACCTCGATATGCGAGGCCAGCAGGTCGTGCAGCGTCTGGTTGTACTGGCGGGTGATATCGCAGAACGGCTCCGAGCCGATGAAGCGGTGCGTAATGCCCAGCGCCGGGGCGATGAAGTCCCGGAAGATCAGCACGTCGATCTCGCTCCACGCCTGCTGCACTTTGCCGGTCTCCTTCAGGAAGTAGGCCGGGAAGGTGGCGCGGGAGATGATGTACTGCGAGCCTTCATGCACCAACACGTTCGGCAGATGCGCTACGCCCGCGCGCACCATCTCGAGGCGCGCGCTGAACGGGAAGAACGAGGCGTCTTCACGCACCACGAACAGGTGCAGGGCATCGCACCGCTGCGCCGCCTGCTCCACCAGATGGCGGTGGCCGAGGGTGAACGGATTGGCGTTCATCACTATCGCGCCAACGTTCTCCCCGCACTTGCGCTTCGCGCGCAGGGAACGGCAGTAGCGTTCGATCCCCTGCGGGGTGTTCTCCATCAGCACCGCGTTGTTTCCGCTCTGGGCAATCGGCCAGAAGCCGCTGCGGGCAAAGCGCTCCCGGTTGCACGGACGGGTGCAGAGGAAGAGGTGAAAATGGCCGCACTCCAGCGCCGCATTTTCCACCTCTGCCAGCAGCCGCGCGCTGAGGTTCTCGCCGCGAAGCTGCTCGTTGACCGCCACGCATTTGATGACGTTGGCAGCAAGCCCTGCGCAACCCACCAGCTGCGAGCCGGACCAGGCTTCGACAAACAGCGTGATGTCGTTGTCCAGGCCAAGGCCGCTGTCTGCCAGCAGGTAGCGGATCTGGCTTAAGCGTTCCGGGTGTTTCGCCACCAGCGTGTGGCGAAAATCGATGGGTTGACTGTTCATGCCGTCTTTCTTAATGTGCTGCCGCAAGCCCGACGGCTGGCGCTTCCACGATCACGTTGCTCAGATGACCGATATGCTCGATCTCCACCTCAATGCGATCCCCTTCCTTCATAAACAGCGGCGGATTGCGCTTTTTACCCACCCCGCCAGGAGATCCGGTGATGATCACGTCGCCCGGGCTGAGGCGGGTGAAGGTGCTGATGTACTCGATCAGCTCCGCAACCTTGTGGATCATGCTGCTGGTGTTGTCTTCCTGCACCATGCGGCCGTTCAGCCAGGTGCGGATCGCAAGCCTGTGCGGATCCGGGATCTCATCTGCCGTCGCCATCCACGGCCCAAACGCGCCGGTTTTGCGCCAGTTTTTACCGGCGGTGAACCAGGTGTGCTGCCAGTCGCGGGCGGAGCCGTCCATGTAGCAGCTGTAGCCCGCCACGTGGCGCAGGGCGTCATCGCGGCTGATGTTCTCCCCGCCTTTACCGATGATCACCGCCAGCTCGCCTTCATAGTCGAATTCGCAGGAGTGGCGTGGCTTCAGCACCGGCTCGTTGTGGCCGGTCTGTGAATCCGGGAAGCGGACAAACAGCGTCGGGGCCGGGTTATGCTGGTCAAACTCCTTGCGCTTGTCGGCATAGTTCATGCCCACGCAGAGGATTTTTTCCGGCTGCTCGATCACCGGTAAGAAGGTGATGGCGCTCATCGGCACGTCCACGGCGTCGTTCAGGTAACGGGTGGCCTGCGCCAGCCCGTTGCCCTGCAGCAGCGCCTTGAGGTCGCTGTAGCGGTCGCCGAGACGGCGGCCTAAATCAATCACGCCGTCGGCCTGGACGATGCCGTAGCTGCGTTTTCCCTGGTATAAAAAGCTTGCGAGTTTCATTGTTCTTTCCTGAAAACTTAAACGAGGAAGTTGCCCAGAATCAGCAGTGAGACAGAGACGTTAATCGCCCCGCCGATACGGGTAGCAATCTGGGCGAACGGCATCAGGCTCATGCGGTTGCCTGCGGTCAGGATCGCCACGTCGCCGGTACCGCCCTGGCCGCTCTGGCAGCAGGAGACGATGGCGACATCAATCGGGTGCATACCAATCTTTTTGCCGACGAAGAAGCCGGTTGCCACCAGTGCGGAAACGGTGCTGACAATCACCAGCAGGTTGCTGACGGTGAACGCCGCCACCAGTTCATGCCACGGGGTGATGGCCACGCCGACGGCGAAGAGGATTGGGTAGGTCACGGAGGTCTGGAAGAATTTGTACACCACCTGAGAGCCTTCCAGCAGGCGCGGAGAGGCGCCGTTGCAGAGCTTCACCAGGACCGCCATAAACAGCATGCCAACTGGTGCTGGCAGGCCAATCAGCTTGTGGCCGAGCATGCCCAGCATGTAGAGCAGCACCGCCAGCAGCGCGCCGGAGGCGATAGTGGTGACGTCCGCTTTGCCGGAAAATGCAGGCTGAGAGACGGTGGCATCGGCATTCGCACGGTTAGGCATCAGCTGACCTTCACCGGTCAGGTGCGGGAAGCGTTTACCGAGCTGGTTCAGGCAGCCGGAGATGATGATTGCCGTCAGACCGCCGAGCATTACCATCGGCAGCACGCGGCCGAGCGCCACGCCCTGGTCCATGTGCAGCAGGGTGGCATAACCGATGGAAAGCGGGATTGCCCCTTCTCCGACGCCGCCCGCCATAATCGGCAGAATGATAAAGAAGAAGATCTGGAACGGCTCAAGACCCAGCGCCAGGCCGACGCCCATTCCCACCAGCATGCCGACAACTTCACCGCACAGCATCGGGAAGAAGATGCGCAGGAAGCCCTGAATCAGCACCGTGCGGTTCATGCTCATGATGCTGCCGACGATAATGCAGCAGATGTAGAGATAGAGAATGTTGGTGGATTTGTAGAACTTGGTGGTGGACTCGACCACCACGTCCGGCAGCAGACCATAATAGACCAGCGCGGAAGGGATAAAGGTGGCGCAAATCGCCGCCGCGCCGAGCTTGCCGACAATCGGCAGGCGTTTGCCAAACTCGCCGCAGGCAAAGCCGAAGAAGGCCAGCGTTGCCACCATGACCACGATATCGCTCGGCAGTTTTCCGCCCAGGCAATCAATCGCAATCAGCGCGCCCGCCAGAACGAACAGCGGCAGAGGAATAATCCCAACTTTCCAGGTATCCATAATATGCCACCAGCGCTCTTTGAGCGAAGGCCGCTGAATTTCAATCGGGTCGTGGGTAACAGAGAAAGAATCGTCAGTTGTGCTCATAATAAGCCCCTTGGTTATTTTGTGCGTTCAGCTTAGAGTCACAAAGGCTTACTTTATGTGAGGGATGGCATATTAAAAGCGAAGTTTTAATGGCAGCTATGGTTTTAATGGTTTCTTTTATTTAATGTGATTTATACCTTATTTATTGCCGTGGTTTTTATGGTTTCTTTTCCGAATTGAACAAACAAATAACATTTATTCGGGAAGCCCGAAGCACGTTCGCCTTCAGCATAACGCTTTTACAGCGCCCGCTGTGCAAGGGATCACAAGTTTTCGGCAAAGCGGGCGTCAGCGCGAAAAAAGATGATATATTGGCGATCTTTGCTGCTACCTCGCGTGATAGTTATGAAAGTTTCTTTCCAGATTAAGCTGTTTATTTCGCTGGTTGCCTTTTTCTCGGTGCTTTTCGCGCTGCTGGGCGGATATTATTATGCCGACGTCGGGAAACAGCTTTATCAGGAAATGAGTACGCGTGCCAAAATACAGGCTGAAGAGATTGCGCTTATTCCGACATTGCGTAATGAAGTTGAACAAAAGAATATCAGCGCCATCCATGATTTTATGCAGAAGATTTCTGCGCACAGTGACGCCAGCTTTATTGTGATTGGTGATAATAAGGGGCAGCATCTTTTTCACTCCGTCTTTGCCGACAGAGTGGGCACAACCCTGGTTGGCGGAGACAATGAAGCCGTATTGCAGGGTAAAAGCACCACCACCATTCGCAAAGGCGGGCTGGGCATTTCGCTGCGCAGTAAAGCCCCCATCTTCAACGCCGCCGGACAGGTGGTCGGCATTGTTTCGGTAGGCTATCTGACCAGCTACCTTGATACCATTACCGTCAGCAAAGTGGTTAATATCCTGATTGCCGCCGTGCTGCTGCTGATCGCTCTCTTTATCTTCTCCTGGTTCTTTACCCGCAGCATCAAGAAGCAGATCTTCTCCCTTGAGCCGCGCGAGATCGGCCTGCTGGTGCGCCAGCAGAAGGCAATGATGGAGTCTATTTATGAAGGCGTGATTGCCATTGACGATCGGCGGCGGATTGAAGTCATCAACCAGGCGGCGCGCAAGCTGCTGGGCCTGAGCCAGCCGGCCCGCGAGCTGCGCGGACAGCTGATAAGCCAGGTGATCGATCCGGTCCCGTTCTTCGACACGCAGACGATGCTGGCGAAAGATACCCATGACGAGATTTGTCGTTTTAACGATCTCACGGTGATTGCCAGCCGGGTGCACATCATGCTTGAGGGGTCGCTGCAGGGCTGGGTGATCACCTTCCGCGATCGCAACGAGATCGACTCGCTGAGCGCCCAGCTCAGCCAGGTAAAACGCTATGTCGATAACCTGCGCATTATGCGCCACGAGCAGTTAAACAGGATGACCACCCTCTCCGGCCTGCTGCACATGGGCCGCTATGAGGAAGCCATTGGCTACATTCAGGCGCAGTCGGAACATGCCCAGGAGCTGCTGGACTTTATCTCTTCGCGCTTCAGTTCCCCAACCCTGTGCGGCCTGCTGCTGGGGAAAGCCGCCCGCGCGCGGGAGAAAGGCGTAGAGCTGTGTTTCGACCCGGGCTGTCGGCTGGACAGACCCTTCCTGCCCCTTGGGGAGCAAGAGCTGATTTCAATTATTGGCAACCTGTTGGATAACGCCATCGAAGCAACACAGCGGTCGTCGCTTCCCCACGCGCCGGTAGAAGTGCTGATAAAACTCAGCGAACAGGAGCTGATTATTGAAGTCGCCGACCAGGGCGTTGGCATTACACCGGAGATGCGTGACCGGATCTTTGAACGCGGCATCACCACCAAAACGCGCGGCGATCATGGGATTGGCCTGTATCTGATCGAAAGCTACGTCACACAGGCTGGCGGCGCGATAGAAGTTGCCGATAATACGCCACGCGGCGCCATTTTCTCCTTGTTTATCCCGGCCACGGGAATCGCCCGGCAACTGGAAGACACCGACTATGCAACATGAACTTATCGACGTACTGATTGTTGAAGACGAGAACGAACTGGCGCAACTGCACGCAGAGCTGATAGGCAAACACCCGCGTCTGAGGCTGGTGGGCATTGCCTCGTCGCTGGCTGCGGCCCAGGCAGAGCTTGAAAGCAAACAGCCGCAGCTGATGCTGCTGGATAACTACCTGCCGGACGGCAAAGGCATCTCGCTTATCAATAACCCCATGCTGGCCCGCGCCAACTGCTCGGTGATTTTTATTACTGCCGCCAGCGATATGGACACCTGCAGCCAGGCGATTCGCAACGGCGCGTTCGACTACATCCTCAAACCCGTCTCCTGGAAGCGGCTCAGCCAGTCGCTGGAGCGGTTCGTGCAGTTTGCGGAACAGCAGCGCGTCTGGAAGATTGTCGACCAGCAGAACGTGGATTCGCTGTATCAGCTCCAGGCGAAAAACTACCGCCTGGACAACGGCAGTAAAGGCATTGAGGAAAATACGCTGGCGCGGGTGCAGACGCTGTTCAACGACAAGGCAACGCACTGCTTTACCGTGGATGAGGTGGTGAGCGAAACCGGATTAAGCAAAACCACCACCCGGCGCTATCTGGAGCACTGCGTGGAGGCGGGTTTTCTGACGGTGGAGATGCTGTACGGCAAGATTGGGCATCCGAGGAGGATGTACAAGCGTAGTGCGGTTTGATGAAACGTTCCCTCTCCCTGTGGGAGAGGGTTAGGGTAAGGGGCAACAGCCCGCACTATCTCAATACATACCCATACAGCCGCTTAATCCCGTCGGCATCCTTCTCGCTGTAAACCCCCTGCAGCTCCGGCGAGAAGCCCGGCAGCAGGTTGATGCCCTCCTCCAGCGCGAGGAAGTAACGCTGTACCGCCCCGCCCCAGACCTCACCCGGCACCACGCACAGCACGCCCGGCGGATAGGGCAGCGCCCCTTCGGCAGCAATGCGCCCTGCGGCATCACGTATGCGAACCAGCTCCACGTCACCGCGAATATAGGCCCGGTTCGCATCCTGCGGGTTCATCACTACCTCAGGCAGGCTCTCCTTGCGGAACATCGCCTTCTGCAGATCCTTCACGTCAAAGCTGACGTAGAGATCGTGCATCTCCTGGCACAGCTGGCGGAGGGTGTAATCCCGGTAGCGCACCGGGTATTTCTGGAAGATCGTCGGCAGCACGTCCGCCAGCGGCGTATCGTCTTCAATATGCTGTTCGAACTGGCCCAGCATCGCCACCAGCTGCGCCAGCTTCTCGCTGCTTTCGGCAGGCGTCAGCAGGAACAGGATCGAATTGAGGTCGCATTTCTCCGGCACGATGCCGTTTTCGCGCAGGTAGTGCGCCAGAATCGTCGCCGGGATCCCGAAATCCGTGTACTCCCCGGTTTCAGCATCGATACCCGGCGTGGTCAGCAGGAGCTTGCACGGGTCGACAAAGTACTGCTCGCGGGCATAGCCCTCAAAGCCGTGCCATTTGGCCCCCGGCTCAAAGCTGAAGAAGCGCAGCTCGCTGGCAATGGCGTGCGTCGGATGATCCTGCCACGGCCGGCCCGCCACCACCGGTGGGATAAACGGTTTGATCATATGGCAATTCGCAATGATCGCCTTGCGCGCTTCAATCCCCAGCTCGACGCACTCCGCCCACAGCCTGCGTCCGCTTTCACCTTCGTGGATCTTGGCATTCACATCCAGCGCTGCAAACAGCGGATAAAACGGGCTGGTGGAGGCATGCAGCATAAACGCGTTGTTCAGCCGCTTGTGCGGACAGAAACGCGCCTGACCGCGAATGTGGTTATCCTTTTTATGGATCTGCGACGTTTGCGAGAACCCGGCCTGCTGTTTATGCACCGACTGGGTCACGAAAATTCCCGGATCGTTCTCGTTCAATTCCAGCAAGAGCGGGGACGTTTCCGCCATCATCGGAATAAACTGCTCGTAACCCACCCATGCGGAGTCAAAGAGGATGTAGTCGCAGAGATGACCGATCTTGTCGATCACCTGGCGGGCGTTGTAGATCGTCCCGTCGTAAGTGCCAAGCTGAATGATCGCCAGGCGGAACGGGCGCGCCTCGTCGGCCTTCTCCGGCGCCGCTTCACGGATAAGATCCCGCAGATAGGCATCGTCAAAGCAGTGGTCGTCAATTCCGCCAATAAAGCCAAACGGGTTACGCGCGGCCTCAAGATAAACCGGCGTGGCGCCCGCCTGGATCAGCGCCCCGTGGTGGTTAGACTTATGGTTATTGCGATCGAACAGCACCAGGTCGCCGCGGGTCAGCAGCGCGTTGGTCACCACCTTATTGGCCGCTGAGGTGCCGTTCAGCACGAAGTAGGTTTTGTCCGCGTTGAACACTTTCGCCGCGAACTTTTGCGCGTGCTTGGCGGACCCTTCGTGGATCAGCAGATCGCCCAGCTTCACGTCGGCGTTGCACATGTCGGCGCGAAACACGTTTTCACCGAAGAAATCATAGAACTGTCGCCCTGCCGGGTGTTTTTTGAAAAATGCCCCGTGCTGGTGGCCCGGACAGGCGAAAGTGCTGTTGCCCATCTCCACATACTGGCTCAGGGTATCAAAAAAGGGCGGCAGCAGGTTCTCTTCGTAGCGGCTGGCAGCGCTCTCCAGTTCCAGAAACTCCTGAGCTTTACCCGAGATGACCGCGGTGGCGCCGTCGGGTACGTCCGTTGGCTCCTGCGAGAAAATAAACACCGGTAAATGAAAGCCCGTGCGTTTCAGCAGTGCAAGAATGCCGCTGCGACTTTCAGCTGTTGTGATGACGACGGCCGCCACATCGGTAAAATCAGTGCTGTCCAGCGTCACCTTTTCGCGGTGCGTAGACACAGTGGAGAGCAGCTCGCGGCTGACGGCAATTTTCATGGTTTTCATAGGCGCAGTTACCCTCACCGGGCGGTGAGACAGGGAGGAGAAAATTCGCGCAATAATGTCACCTTTTATTTTGAGGTGCAAGAAGGAATCAGTATGCACGAAATCAACCAAAGCTAAGGCCCGCGCGGCCCTGCCGTGCCATAATAATGCAATATCAATGATTAAATAACAGGAGTTAACTTTGGTTATCGGGCCATTTATTAACGCAGGCGCCGTATTGCTGGGCGGCGTACTCGGCGCCGTTCTGAGCCAGCGGTTGCCGGAGCGTATTCGCACCTCCATGCCCTCGATATTCGGCCTGGCATCGTTAGGGATCGGTATTCTTCTCGTGATCAAATGCGCCAACCTGCCGGTGATGGTGCTGGCCACCCTGCTCGGCGCGCTGATTGGCGAGTTCTGCTATCTGGAAAAAGGCATTAACAGCGCGGTGAGTAAAGCCAAAAACCTGATTGCCCGACCGGGCGGCAAGGCGAAACACGGTACGCACGAGTCGTTTATTCAAAACTATGTCGCCATCATCATTCTGTTTTGCGCCAGCGGCACCGGGATTTTCGGTTCGATGCAGGAGGGGATGACGGGCGACCCAAGCATTTTGATTGCGAAGGCATTTCTTGATTTCTTTACGGCCACTATTTTTGCCACCACGCTCGGCGTTGCCGTTGCCGCGATTTCCGTGCCGATGCTGCTAATTCAGCTGGCACTCGCCACCTGCGCCACGTTGATTCTCCCGCTCACCACGCCGGCAATGATGGCAGACTTTACCGCCGTCGGCGGCCTGCTGCTGTTGGCGACCGGGCTGCGCATCTGTGGGATTAAGATGTTTGCCGTGGTGAACATGCTGCCCGCACTGCTGCTCGCCATGCCGCTCTCCGCGCTCTGGACGCACTTTTTCGCTTAAGGATGCGGCGAAATGGTGAGAGATTGCGCAGTCTGTAACGAAAACAACATTTTTCGTTGACGCCACGGGGCAGATCGGGTTTAATGCGCCCCGTTGCCCGGATAGCTCAGTCGGTAGAGCAGGGGATTGAAAATCCCCGTGTCCTTGGTTCGATTCCGAGTCCGGGCACCACTATTTAAAGAACCCGCCCTCGTGGCGGGTTTTTGCTTTTGGTTTCTCCCCACCCCAGGGATCGTTCCCACCTGCGTCCAGCAGTTTGTTTTTAAAGATAAACAAACACGCCTCGTTGAAGTTCTCCGCCCCCAGGCGTTCCGAGAGAGCCGTTCGTTTACGATAGAGGCTTTTCACCGACGTATTCAGCTCATCGGCAATGGCTTCCATCGGCATCCCTGCCCTCAGCAGCCGCAGCATGATCGCTTCGTGCGTGCTAAGCCGTAAGTTAAGCAGCCACTTCGTGGTCAGGCGCCTGCCCTTCATATTGAGCACCAGGTTAAATAACGACGCCATATCCGGCGCGGTCAGCGACGTGTTCATAAATAACTTCATACTGAGCAGATTCTCCTCGCGGTGTCGCATATCGAGCATAACGCAGCAGATTGTTTTTTTCGTTCTGGCCGGATGGCGTATCAGGTAATCATATAAACGGAGCGGAGAACGACTATCAATCAATACAGAATATTCATCTGCACCGTTATCAAATATGTTTCTGTCAATCGAGTCGAGCAGGATAATATCCGGGAAAAATATCCGCATCCCTCTGACAAGGTAGCGATCCTGAGTCACTAAAACAATTGAAGTTGCCACTAACCATCCCTTTTAGATTAAAGCAAGCACGATCCCTCGCAAAGAAGGCCGCCTTCGTTTTATAGCGCTGTTATATTAACGATAAATGTATTCTGGCTTTGGACATCCCTCAATACAGACATTGATGAGTAAGACTTCCTGTAGACTATCATTCAATGGCTGCCATTAATTATAAATAAAAAACAATCGCAGAAAAGTCACTTCTCTAAACATTAAGAGTTTTTGTCATGAAACTTCCCAAACATGCACCAGAAAGTACTTTAATTGAGGCAGGTAAACCACATTAAAAATATATACAAAGCTGTCACAATATAAATAAAATACCAATACATCAATCAGTTACAAATAAACAATCATTTCAATAAAACCGCCAAAAACCACTCGATACAGAATTATCTCAAAACAACACAGCCCCATTTCAACATATTTATCCGGCAACATATCAGGTGTACATTAGCTTTCACCCAGTCCACTGACATAAGGATCCATAATTACCTTTAGGTAAGTATCCCGTAACATCACTGCATTCAGATTTAATGTTCTCATTTATGGCCTTTAACCCTGAGTTTAAAGGCGGCCGTGTTATGCAATGGATTCATGATAAACAAATGGCAAATAGATATGGAAAGATCGCTTCGCTTCAATACGTTATTCTTTTATCGCGCCCCAACATTATTGTTTCTGTTATTCCTCTTTCCTGTTCTGGCTCAGGCGACTGAATCCGTTTATGAGCAACAGATTCAACAGGCGCGTAACGGTAATTACTCGCCGTTTCTCGATTATCTTCAGCGTTATCAGCAGCAGCATGCCCTGACGCCAGAACACGTTGCGGACTGGTTACAGGTTGCGTCCTGGGCAGGTCATGATGACGAGGTTATTCAGGTCTGGCAGCGTTACGGTATTTATATGCCGCTGCCCGCCCGCGGCGTTGCTGCCGTCGCGCAATCCTGGCGGAATAAAAAAGCCTGGCAGCCAGCCCTGGCGCGCTGGAAAGAGGCGCGTAGCCTTGCGCCGGACAACGACGAGTATCGTATCGGCTACATAAAAACTCTCGCCGATGCCCGCATGGACACGCTTGCCCTGCAGGAAGCCCAACGGCTGGTAGCGGAAAATCCTTCTCAGGCACATCTTGAGACGCTCTCGTATGTCTGGTTACGCCAGGGAAAAAGCTGGGATCGGCTTCTGGCAGACACGCGCGCGCTGAATATCGCGCCTGAGAATAAAGCGCTCCTCAGCGAGCTGATCGACGCGCTAACGGATAGCCGGGTGAACACCCCCGCGCTGCAGCTTTCACAAAGCGTCACGCTGTCCCCCGCGGAGCGTCGCCGTCTTGAGCGTAATGCCGCTGCAGAACGGGTTCGCCTTGCCGATGTGCCAGGCAGAACAGAAAAGGAGCGCCTGCAGCTTGCGCAAACCGCGCTGAATCGTTACGACGCCCTGCTTTCCCGCTGGCAAAACGATCCGCAGGCGGCGGAAGACGTCGTCCTGGCGCGTATCGACAGGCTTGGCGCGCTTTACGCCCATGCTGATTACCCACGGGTGATTAGCGAATATCAGGCTCTTACGGCAGCCCAGCATCCGGTGCCGGGCTGGGCCATCGGCTGGGTGATTTCCGCGTATCTGCAGGAGCAAAACGCTGCCGCCGCCTTCGCGCTTCTGCAACGCTATCCGCAATACGCTTCCGATCCGCAGGACGAGGAGCACGCGCTTTTCTACGCCTGGCTGGATACGGGAGATTATCAATCCGCCCGCCGATATGCTGAGCGCCAGACCCGCAGCGTCCCGTGGACCCGCTACGATTTCGGCTCCCCTACCCCTCAGCCGAACGATCGGTGGCTTACCGGACAGTCGCTCCGCTTTAACTATTTGCTGGCAACGAATGCGCTGCCGGAAGCCGAAAAGCTGGCGCACCGTCTGGCGACAACGGCGCCGGGCAATCAGGGATTACAGATTGACTACGCCACCCTGCTTCAGGCGCGGGGCCTGCCGCGTGCGGCCGAGCAAACGCTGAAAAAGGCGGAGGCGCTGGAGCCGTCCAATACAGAGCTAGAGCAACAGCAGGCTTACGTCGCGATGGATCTACAGGAGTGGCGACAGATGGATTTACTGGCCGACGACGTGCTTGCCCGCGCGCCTGCCGACCGCAGCGCCAGGCGTCTCGACAGGCTCAGGACGGTCCACCACATGTCCGAGCTGCGCCTCAACGCGAGCAAGGGTTTGCACTCCGATAGCCCCGTCAGCGGGACGCACGACCTGAGCTGGGACGCCACGCTCTATGGCCCACCCGTAGCGGACAGCTGGCGGCTGTTTGCGGGTACCCGCTACGCGCAGAGTAATTTCGATGAAGGCAAAGGCACCAGCCGTCACCTTTTGGGCGGCGTCGAGTGGCGACCACGCGACCTCCAGCTCGAAGCCGAGCTTTCCAGCAACCGCTATCACGGCGAAAACAAGCCGGGCGCTCGCCTCGCAACAACGTACTTTGTGAACGATAGCTGGCAGGTCAGCGGCAGCCTGGAACGCCTGTCGCGCACTACGCCCCTTCGGGCGTTACGCAACGGTATTAGCGCCAACCGGGGTGAAGGCGGGGTGCGCTGGTATCAAAACGAGCGGCGTGAGTACCAGTTCAGCGCCGCCCTCAGCCGCTTCTCCGATCATAACCGCCGCCAGGAATACACCCTCACGGGCAAGGAGCGTCTCTGGCAGACCCCGTCCCTGACGCTGGATCTCGAGCCGGGGATCGCCGCCAGTAAAAACAGCCTGCGCGACACGCTCTACTACAACCCGGCGCGGGATCTGTCCGTGACGGCTGCCCTGGCCGTTGACCATGAAATGTACCGACATTACGACACCCTCTGGAGCCAGCAGTTCGTGGTCGGAGGCGGCAGCTACTGGCAGAAAAATCAGTCCGCTGGCGCCATCGCCCTGCTGGGTTACGGACAGCGCGTTCAGTGGAACAACGTTATTGATACCGGCGTGATGCTGAACTGGGGTAAACGCCCTTACGACGGCAAACGCGAGAGCAATCTCTCCGTCACGTTTGACGCGACTTTACGCTTTTAAGGATGAATATGCTGAACACACGTTTTTCCGTGAGCCTGATACTCCTCGGCTGGCTCTGCCTCAGCGCAAATGTCTGCGCGCAGGCGATCTCGTTCATTGCGCCCAAAGATCGGCCGCAGCTGGAGGCGAGTAAACCCTGGCCGGAGAACCAGTTTCTGGTCCTGGCCTACCACGACGTCGAAGACGATGCCGCCGATCAGCGCTATCTCTCCGTTCGCACCAGCGCGTTAAACGAGCAGATAAGCTGGCTGCTGCACAACGGCTACCACGCCATCAGCGTGCAGGACATTCTTGACGCGCATGACGGGAAAAAAACGCTGCCGCCAAAAGCCGTTCTGCTCAGCTTTGACGACGGCTACAGCAGCTTTTACACCCGCGTCTGGCCGCTGCTTCAGGCCTGGAACGTCCCCGCGCTGTGGGCGCCGGTGGGCAGTTGGGTCGATACGCCAGCGAATCAAAAAGTTAATTTCGGCGGCCTGATGACGCCCCGGGATCGCTTCGCGACGTGGGACATGGTGCGCGAGCTCAGCCAGTCTCCGCTGATTGAGATCGGATCGCATACCTGGGCCTCGCATTACGGCATTCCGGCCAACCCGCAGGGCAGCCGCGAGCCGGCCATCGCCAACCGCTTTTATGACAAAGCCACGGGTCGCTATGAAACCGACCAGCAGTTCAACCAGCGGATCGGCGATGACGTTCGCAAAGTGACTGAAAAAATCACGCAGGTGACGGGCAAGGCGCCGCGCGCCTGGGTCTGGCCCTACGGCGCCGCCAGCGGTACGTCGCTCGCTATCGCCAGACAGCAGGGTTACCGGCTGGCCTTCACCCTTGAGGACGGGCTGGGGAACGTGCAGGATCTGGGCAACATCCCCCGCCTGCTGATCGCCGGGAATCCCTCGCTCAAGGCGTTTGCCAGCACGGTCAGCCAGGTTCAGGAGCGCGATCCCGTGCGCGTCATGCACGTCGATCTCGACTACGTTTACGATCCCGATCCGGCCCAGCAGACCCAAAACATCAACAGGCTGATCCAGCGGGTTTACGACATGAAGATCAGCCATGTTTTCCTGCAGGCGTTTGCCGATCCGCAGGGCGACGGTAAGATCAAGGCGCTCTATTTCCCCAACCGTCGGCTGCCGGTTCGGGCCGATCTCTTTAATTTTGTCGCCTGGCAGCTGCAAACCCGCGCCGGGGTAAAAGTCTTCGCGTGGATGCCGGTGCTCTCGTTCGATCTCGATCCTTCCCTGCCGCGCGTGCAGCGCCGGGATCGTCAAACCGGCCAGCTGCATGAAGCCACCGAGCCCTATATCCGGCTCTCCCCGTGGGACCCGCAGGTGCGCCAGCAGGTGACGGACATCTATGAAGATCTGGCCCGCTATGCCAGCTTCAACGGGATTTTGTTCCATGACGATGCGGCGCTGACGGACGTGGACGATGCCGGTCAGAACACCACGCGCCAGAAAAGCCAGACGCTCATCGGGTTTACCCACGCCCTGAGCCTGGCGGTGAAGCATATCCGCGGCCCGCAGATAAAAACCGCGCGCAATATGTTCGCCCTACCCATTCTGCAGCCCGAAAGCGAAGCGTGGTTCGCGCAGAATCTTGATGATTTTCTGGCGGAGTACGACTGGACGGTGCCGATGGCCATGCCGCTGATGGAGTCCGTTCCGGCAGACGAGAGCGATGCCTGGCTGACGCGTCTGGTTAACGCGGTCGCCGCACGCCCCGGCGCGCTTGATAAAACCATTTTCGAGCTGCAGGCCAGGGACTGGGACCAGAAACCGCAGCGCGCCGTGTCCGACAGCCAGCTTGCGCAGTGGATGCGCGTGCTCCAGCTGAACGGCGTCAAAAACTACGGTTACTACCCCGACGACTTCATCAACAACCAACCTGATATCTCACGCATCAGGCCTGAATTTTCTTCGTACTGGTACCCTGACAATGACTGATCGCATTATCGCCTTCTCTATTTTATGTCTGGTATTCGGGTTGCCGTTAGGCGTGGCCGCCCTCTTTACCGGCGAACTGATTCTGGATTTTGTGTTCTTCTGGCCGCTGTTCATGTCGGTACTTTGGATAACCGGCGGCCTCTATTTCTGGTTTCAGCTTGAACGCCACTGGTCGTGGGATAAAGACACGTCCGCCCCGACGCTCGCCGGTGAGCCGCTCATCTCCATTCTTATCCCCTGCTTCAACGAGGGACGAAATGCCCGGGAGACCATCAGCGCTGCGCTGGATCAGCGGTATGAAAATATAGAAGTTATCGCCATCAACGACGGATCTTCTGACAACACGGCGGAGGTATTGCAGGCGCTGGCGCAGGAACAGCCGCGCCTGCGGGTGATTAACCTCGCGGAGAACCAGGGGAAAGCGCTGGCGCTCAAGGCCGGAGCAGCGGCGGCGCGGGGCGATCTGCTGGTCTGCATTGACGGCGACGCCCTGCTTGACCGCGATACCGCCGCTTATCTGGTGGCCCCGCTGATTCAGTACCCCCACGTCGGGGCGGTTACCGGCAATCCGCGCATTCGCACGCGCTCCACGCTGATTGGCCGCATTCAGGTGGGCGAGTTCTCATCCATTATTGGGCTCATCAAGCGGACGCAGCGGATCTATGGCCGGGTCTTTACCGTCTCCGGCGTCATCGCCGCGTTTCGCCGACAGGCGCTGGCGGACGTCGGGTACTGGAGTCCGGACATGATCACCGAAGACATCGACATCAGCTGGAAGCTTCAGCTGCGCCACTGGGATATCTTTTTTGAGCCGCGGGCGCTGTGCTGGATCCTGATGCCGGAGACGCTGAGGGGCCTGTGGAAACAGCGTCTGCGCTGGGCTCAGGGGGGCGCGGAGGTGTTTCTGGTCAACCTTCGCAGGATTGTGCGCTGGGAGCATCACCGCATGTGGCCGCTGTTTCTGGAGTACGCGCTGTCAACGCTGTGGGCCTTCGCGTACGCGATGACGGTGCTGCTGTTCCTCCTCAGCCAGGTTGCGCCTGTTCCCGCCAGGCTGACCGTGGAGAGCCTTTTTCCACCGGAGTTTACCGGGCTGCTGCTGGGCGTGATGTGCCTGCTGCAGTTCCTGGTCAGCTTGTACATCGAGCGGCGCTATGAACGTAAAGTGGCCAGCTCGCTTTTCTGGGTGATCTGGTTCCCGATGGTGTACTGGATGATCGGCCTGTTCACCACCCTCGTCGCATTTCCAAAAGTCATGCTTAAACGCCAGCGCGCCCGCGCGCGCTGGATCAGTCCGGACCGGGGAAAAGGGAGCATTTAATGAACGAAAACACCTTAATTTTGACCGAGCATCGGCTCTTGCCGCGTCTTTTTGATGCCGCGCTGACGCTGGTGGCATGGGGAGGATTTCTGTTTTTCCTGTATGCCCGTCTGTGGATGCAGCTAACCGATGAGAGCGACCACCGCTGGAGCGTGATTATCGCGTCCTTTAATACGGTGTTGCTCTACCTGCTGTTTGCCGCGCTCAACGGCTGGCTGCTGATTTTGTGGTATCAGTACAACCGCCGTCGCGCCAACGTGAGGCGGCGCCAGCCGGGCTATTTTCACCAGGAGGAGCTGGCCCGCAGCTTTAACGTCTCACCGCAGATCATCTCCGAGATGAGCCAGTACAACCTGCTGACGGTGTACCACGATCAGATTGGCCGCATCATCGATCTGAAGATCAACGAGCAGCAGGAAGAGGAAGAACAGTAGCGAAAAGCCCCCGCAGGAGACGCTGCGGGTTGAGGGATCCACAGTATTTTGTAGCAAGGAATATAACGTGACATGAGCCGTATGTTCCCCCTCACCCCAGCCCTCTCCCTCAAGGGAGAGGGGGCCGTCCTTGCAGGCATTATTTTGTAGGCAATCCTCAGCCCTGCGGGGGGATTTTTATAGCGAGTCCTTCACCACAATCAACGGCTCGATATCGCTCTCTTTCTTCACCACCAGCGAGTCATCGCCGCGCAGACAGGTTCCGCCGTAGTTCCCGCCCACGGTGAAGGTGCAGACCTGTATGTACTTGCCGTCGACCTTCGGCAGGCACCACAGCTGCTGGTAGATATTCTTGCGGTCGACAAACTTGCCGCTGGATTTATCCAGCAGTTCGTCCTGGGCGCTGATGAGATCGATATTGCTGCCGCAGCGGCCGGCAATCGGCTTGACGGCATAGCCGGTCTGCTTCAGCAGGTCGTTAACCTCAAAATCGGTGTCGAGCAGGTAACGGTGATTCGGGAACAGCTGCCACAGAACCGGGAGAATCGCCTTGTTGCCGGGAATAACGGTCCACAGCGGTTCGAAGACCAGCACCTCCGGGCGCAGCAGGACGTCAATCAGGCGTACCTCACCTTCGGGATGTCCGGTGCGGATCGGTACGGCGGCGTATTCGGTTTCGCTGACCTCGCGGATCTGCTCAATCGCCGTCTCCCACGCCCAGGTTTTCCACACGCAGTTGACGTGGCGGCCTTCGTCGTCAATCAGCTGCCCGGCGGCATCCCAGCTCAGAGCGCCAAGCCCGTGCAGGATTTTGGTTTCGAACCCGGCCTGCATCAGCGAACGCTGAATAAAGAGCGCGTGATAGTCCTCTTCGACATCGTTGTCCTGCATGATGTGGACGAACGGCCGCGCGTGGCTGTGCTTCCACGCCCCGGTCAGCTCTTCCAGCAGCCCTTCCGCCGGGTTATGCCCGTTGCCGCGATAGCCGTTTTTCACCCACTCTTCGAGAATCAGCCCGCCCTCGGTATGGCAGGAGGCGGAGTCGGCGTTGTACTCGTAAACCTTAATGCCGCGCTCATCCATGCAGAAATCCATACGACCGGTGATCATATGGTGGCGACGCCACTGCCATGAGAGGCGCAGGCGCGGCCAGAGGATTTTCGGGATGTCGAAAAGCGCCAGCAGGCTGTCGTCTTTCAGCACCTTGTCCGTCGCGTGCAGGTACATCAGGTGCAGTTCGTTAGTGGCCTTGATCAGCTCCTGCTCGGCGCTTTCGGTAATGGTGAAGTACTGGCAGGGATCTTTGTTGATCACATGGCCGTTGGCGCGGATATACGCCTGCTGCAGCGCGTCATTTTCGTTAAGCCATTTGCCGTCGAACTGACGTTTGTTTTTCAGCCGCGCGCCGCTGATTTTCAGCAGTTCGCCGTCGATTTCCGGCTGGGGAATGCTGTGTTCCGCGTCGTCGGTCTGGATCATCCAGCCGAGAATCTCCGTGTCGTTGAAGGTGTCATGGATCGTGTAACACCCGTTCTCCACGCTCAGACGCAGCTCGCGCGTCCACTGCTGCCCGAGCGGCAGCGGGGAGTGAATCACGTTCTGCTCCGCAATTCGAACCTTATCGTCGAGAAGCTGGGTGATCACCGCCACGTGGCCGGTCTCGTGAAACTCGCCGCCCTTTTGCCAGATCAGCAGCGCCCCGGCGCGCGGCGCGCGTTTTGAGCCGTTGGCAAAGGCCTGAAGGGGCAGAATGTTATCGTTCACCACCTGCCGCAAAAAGCGCAGGGAGAAGATTTCCCACGCCATGCCGACATCGGTAAACACGAAGCCATAGTTGAGAAACAGGAAACGGCGGGCAAACTCAACGCATTGCCACTTGTGGCCCATGTATTCGTTGCCGATATAGCTGCGAAAATCCGCGTCTTCCGGGTAGCTGTGCGGGTCCAGACTGCCGTAATTTGAAGAGTAAATCGCCACGCCACCGGGCGCATAGCCTAACAATGTCCCGAATGGCGCATCACTGCTTAACTTTCCTTTACGCATGTATCCAACCTAAAACAGGCAGGCGGCAATTTTTTTAAGGGTTGTCGTCGTCTGCACGTTGTAATTAACCTGACAGAGGGACATTTATCATACACCTGCGCGGCGCATTAACTACATGTTAAACAGCCAGCATGCCGCGAAATGCCCTGGCGCGATCTCCCGCATGGCAGGCTCCTGCGTCTGGCAAACCGGCATGGCGTGCGGGCAGCGGCTGCAGAACTTACAGCCCGGCAGCGCGGACGTGGGGCCGGGAATGTCGCCGCGCAGGGTGGCGTCTTCGAGATTGCGGATGCGCGGATCGGGCTGGGGAACCGCCGCCAGCAGCGCGCGGGTGTAAGGGTGCGCCGGACGTTGATACAGTTCATTCGCCGGGGCCACCTCCACCAGTTTGCCGAGATACATCACCCCAATGCGGCTGGAGATATGGCGAACCATGGAGAGATCGTGGGCGATGAACAGATAGGTTAGCCCCAGCTCCTGCTGCAGATCCTGTAAAATATTCACCACCTGCGCCTGCACCGAGACGTCCAGCGCAGAGAGCGGCTCATCGCACAGCACAAATTCAGGATGCACGGACAACGCGCGGGCGATACTGATGCGCTGACGCTGGCCGCCGCTGAACTCATGCGGGAACCGTTCAAGGTGCTCGTGCTTCAGCCCCACTTTGTAGAGCAGCGTTTCCGTACGTTCCCGCTGTTCTTCGCGGCTGTAGCCGTGGATCTGCATCGGCTCGGCCACCAGCTGTCGCACCGTCATTCCGGGGTTGAGCGAGGAGTAAGGATCCTGAAAAATCGCCTGCATCCGTTTACGCAGCGGCTTAAGCTCTCTTTCGTGGGCGTGAGCAATCGCCTGCCCGGCGAAGTGGATCTCGCCCGAGGTGATATCGAAAAGGCGCAGGATGGCGCGCCCGAGGGTGGATTTTCCGCAGCCTGACTCCCCCACCAGGCCAAACGTCTCGCCGGGCTGGATATCAAAGCTCACGCCATCAACCGCCTTCACGGCCACGCCTTTACGCAGCAAACCGCCGTTGAGCGGATAGTGCTTGCGCAGATCGCGCACGCTCACTAATGGCGCCAGTTGTTCACTCATGCCTGAATCTCCTTGTCTGCCCATAGCCAGCAGGCGGCGCGATGGCCCTCTCCGGCGGTGTAAAATGCGGGCTGCCGTTCACACTGGGGCATGCGTTTCGGGCAGCGTTCCGCGAACGGACAGCCCGGCGGCGGGTTAAGCAGGCCAGGCGGCGAACCTTCGATCGGCGATAAACGCTGATTGACCTCATCCGGGCGCGGCAGCGAGGCCAGCAGCCCCTGGGTGTAAGGATGCGCAGGGCGATAAAAAATGTCCTCTACGCTCCCCTCCTCCATCACCAGCCCGCCGTACATCACCACCACGCGGCTGCAGACCTGCGCCACCACGCCGAGATCGTGGGTGATCAGCAAAATCGCGGTCCGGGTCTGCTGCTGCAGACTTTTCAGCAGGCGCAGGATCTGCGCCTGAATGGTCACGTCCAGCGCGGTGGTCGGTTCATCGGCGATCAGCAGCTTAGGGTTGCAGGAGAGCGCAATGGCGATCATCACCCGCTGGCGCATCCCGCCGCTGAACTCGTGGGGATACTGGTCGTATCGCCGTTCCGCCTCGGCAATGCCTACCTGTTCCAGCATGGCGATGGCCGCCGCTTTGGCCGCTTTTTTGCTGAGTCCTTTGTTGCGCATCAGGATCTCAGCCATCTGCTTGCCGATGGTCAGCACCGGATTCAGGGCGGTCATCGGATCCTGAAAAATCATCGCGATCTCGTTGCCGCGAATGGCGCGCATCTGCGCGGGCGTTTTCTGCGCCAGATCCTCATTCTGGAAGCGGATGCTGCCGCCGGTTATCCGTCCGTTGCTCCCCAGAAGCTGGATAATCGACTTGCAGGTGACGCTTTTCCCGCAGCCCGACTCACCGACGATGCCGACGAGTTCGCCCGGCTGAACCTGAAAGCTCACGCCGCGCACCGCGTGAACCTCACCCTCGCGGGTGCGGAACGTGGTTTGCAGGTTCTCAAGCGCTAATAAGTTACTCATCGCGATTCGCTCCCGGCTCAAAGGCGGTACGGAACACATCGCCCAGCACGTTAAAGCTGAACACCGTCAGCAGGATCAGAATGCCGGGGAACATCGCCAGCCACGACGCTTCGCCAATATAAGACTGCGCGTTGTTAAGCATGCTTCCCCACGACGCCGCGGGCGCCTGCACGCCCAGCCCTAAGAAGCTGAGCGTTGACTCCATCAGAATGGCCGAGGCGATATTGAGCGTGGCCGCCACGATAATGGTCGGCAGCACGCCGGGAATAATGTGGCGCACGATGATGCGCAGCGGATGCTCTCCCGACGCGCGGGCATAAAGCACGTACTCGCGCTCTTTCACCGACAGGGTTTCAGCACGCACCAGACGCGACATGTTCATCCACGTCAGCAGGCTGATAATCAGAATGATGTTATCCACGCCCGGCTTGAGGTAAGCATTTACTACCAGCAGCAGGAAGAAGGCCGGAATGGCCATCAGGATATCCACGGCGCGCATCATCAGGTTATCCAGCCAGCCGCCAAAATAGCCGCTCACCGTTCCTACCACCGTGCCGATAAGCGTGGAAAAGAGCATCGCCAGAAAACCGACCATCAGGGAGATCTGGCCGCCATACAGCGCGCGGGTGAAGTAGTCGCGGCCGTATTCGTCGGTGCCGAACCAGTGCGCGGCATCCGGCGGCAACGTGCGCGCGCCGAGCGCCATTCGATCCGGATCGTACGGGCTTAAGCCCGCACAGAGCGCGGCGACCACGAAAATAAAAAGCACAAACAGAGAGAACTGCGCCGGACGGTTGCGGCGCAGCTGGTGACGAACCTGCTGCCAGCGTCTGCTCATCCGGGTTACCTCAGCGTACGAATGCGGGGATCGGCGAAGCGATAAAGCACGTCGGCGATCAGGTTTCCGACGATCAGCATCATCGACGAGAGCATGATGATCGCCATAATCAGCGGGTAATCCAGCGAGGCGATCGACTGGATCCCGAGCAGCCCCATCCCCGGCCAGGAGAAGACGCTTTCCGTCACATAGGCCCCCACAATCAGCTCTCCGAACGACAGGCCGAACAGGGTAATCACCGGCAGCAGCACGTTTTTCAGAACGTGCCGAAACAGAATACTGGAACGCGTCGCGCCGTAGGCAAGCTGGGTCTGCACGTAGTCGGCCGAGAGCTGCGAGATGGTGTTGGAGCGGATGTAGCGCACGTAGCTGGAGAGGTTGTAGAACGTGAGGGCAATACACGGCAGCACGCCGTGACGCAGCAGATCCAGCCCGTTATCCTCCATGCCGATGGTGCGCATCCCCATGCTGGGGAACCAGTTAAGCTGCACGGCAAAAACGGTGATGAGCAAGATGCCGAACCAGAATATCGGAACAGAAATGCCGATATAGGCGAATAAATTGAGCAGATGATCCAGCCAGCGGTGCTTAAATGCCCCGGCCAGCAGGCCCAGCGGGATCGCCAGCACGATCGCCATCAGCAGCGACGCGCCCATCAGCCCCAGCGTGGCCGGAATGCGTTCGCCGATCATCTCCAGCACCGGACGGTGGTAGATCAGCGAATAGCCGAGATCGCCCCGCAGGACGTTTTTCAGCCACAGGACGTACTGTATGACCAGCGGCTTATCCAGCCCCAGGCTCTGGCGAATACGCTCGATGTCTTCCGGGGCCATGCGCGGCGTAATGTACGCCGCCACCGGATCCCCAGGCGCGAGCTTGACCAGCAGAAACGCCACCAGTGAAATAAAGAACAGCATCGGCAGCAGCTGCAGCAGCCGACGCGTGAGGAGTGTGTTCACGACGTGCCCTTACCAAGGCCCCGACCTGACGGCCGGGGCAATCACTTATTTCTGATAGATTTTTGACAGATCCTGGAACAGATAGACCGGTTTCGGCTCCGCTTCCTGGGTGCCGCCGAAGCGCTTGTCCACCGCGACGGTCGCATTGGTGTAGGCAATCGGGTAGTAGGTCATGTCGTTCGCCACGGTCTGCTGAATTTGCTTATAGATATCGGCCCGTTTTGCGACGTCGGTTTCCACTGCACCTTTATCCCACAGGGCATCAAACTGCGGATTTTTGTAGTGCGCGTAGTTATAGGCTTCGTTGCTCATGAACAGCGATTTGTAACCGTCCGGCTCGGAGCCCATGATGTAGCCGCCCAGGTTCAGCTCCCACGCGGTGTTGTTCATATCGAGGCTGCGCTGAGACATGGCGTTGGAGTCCAGCGGCATCAGCTCCACGTTCACCCCAATGCCCTTCAGCGCCTGCTGAATGTAGAGCGCCATGCTCTCCTGGGTTTTGTTGGTGTTCACATACGCCAGGCGCAGCTTGAGGTTGTCCGGCGCGCCGGACGTCTTCAGCAGCTCTTTGGCTTTTTGCAGATCGAACTTGTACTGCTCGACGTCATCCGTCTTGTAAAGCGTATCTGGCGTCAGGAAGGAGGTCGCCGGTTTAGCGTAGTCCAGCGAGGTAAAGGCGGTCTGGGTGAGCTCGTCTTTGTTGATGGCATACGCGATGGCCTGGCGCAGCGCTTTGCTCTTCATCACCGGCACGTTCTGGTTGAACGTCATATAGGCCAGACGGCCTTCCGGATAGACCACGAAGTCAAACTTACCGGTATTTTTCAGACGGTTCACATCCTGCGGGTCAACCATCTTGAGGTTGATTTCCCCGTTTTGCAGCGCAAGGTTGGCGGCGTTGCTGTCTTTGGCGAAACGGTAGGTGACCGAATCAAGCTTCGCTTTGCCGTTCCAGTAATCGTCAAAACGGGTCAGGGCGTAATACTGCCCGGCGCGGTACTCTTTGAATTTGAACGGCCCGGAGCCGACCGGCGCATCGTTTTTGCTGCTCTTTTCCAGGTCGCCTTCACCGGCGAACACGTGCTGCGGAATCGGGTAGATTTGTACCAGGGTGCCGGTAAAGGCCGCGCTGACCTGCGGTAGGGTGAATTTGACGGTGCGCTCATCCACCTTGCTCACCTGTACCGGCTTGTCGCCGTAGGTGAACATGCTGCGGAAGAAGCTGTGCTGTTTGGCATCCAGCAGCTTATTGAACGTAAAGACCACGTCGTCCGTCGTCAGCGGCTGGCCGTCCTGCCATTTGAGGTTGGGTTTTAACGTCAGGGTATAGCTCAGGTTGTCGGCGGAAGGCGTCAGGCTTTCCGCCAGGCCCCACTCAATGTTGCCGTTATTAAAGCTGTACAGTGGGGCATAGAGCGCCTGCATGATCGTTAACGTCGTACGGTCACTGGCATAGAGCGGATTAACGGCTAACGGGTCGCCGGAGGTAATTCCAATAATTAGCGAACCGCCCTCTTTTGGCGCGTCGTTTTTTGCCGCAGCCGCACTGTTTGTCTCTTTATTTTTCGCATCATCACAGCCCGCCAGGCCTAACGCGAGCGAAACGACCACTGCCGATAACAGAAGCTTGCGCATCTCACTAACTCCTTGCCTTATAAAGTGTTTATTACTGCATCTTTTATTTATGTTGAAGCATCATATTCAGCTTTATCGGTTTACGCATTAATTATGAAAATGCGATTTTCGATTAAGCTTATGCCGGATTTGATATATATAAGCGCCGGAAGGAATAGCGGCAGATCGATTACGCTCAGTTCATTAAACGCTTCACAAATCTCCTGCTACACTGCCTCAACACATCACTCAAAAGGCAGGCCAACATGTCAGACAACACGTATCAGCCACCAAAAGTGTGGGAATGGAAAAAGAACGGCGGCGGCGCGTTCGCCAACATCAACCGCCCGATTTCCGGCGCGACCCATGAGAAAGATCTGCCCGTGGGCTCCCACCCGCTGCAGCTTTACTCTCTCGGAACACCGAACGGTCAGAAAGTGACGATCATGCTCGAAGAGCTGCTGGCGCTGGGCGTGACGGGCGCAGAATACGACGCATGGTTGATCCGCATCGGCGAGGGCGATCAGTTCTCCAGCGGGTTTGTTGAGGTGAACCCGAACTCGAAAATACCGGCGCTGCGTGACCACTCCACGAACCCGCCAACGCGCGTCTTTGAATCCGGCAATATCCTGCTCTATCTGGCAGAGAAATTCGGTCACTTCCTGCCGAAAGATCCGGCGGGACGCACCGAGACCCTGAACTGGCTGTTCTGGCTGCAGGGCGCAGCGCCGTTCCTCGGCGGCGGCTTTGGCCACTTCTACAACTACGCGCCGGTAAAAATTGAATACGCGATTGACCGCTTCACCATGGAAGCCAAGCGCCTGTTCGACGTGCTGGATAAACAGCTGGCGCGCGGTCGCTACGTGGCGGGTGAAGAGTACACCATCGCGGATATCGCCATCTGGCCGTGGTTCGGCTGCGTGGCGCTGGGCAGCGTCTATAACGCCGCCGAGTTCCTCGATGCAGAGAAGTACACAAACGTGCAGCGCTGGGCGAAAGACGTGGCGAATCGCCATGCCGTTAAGCGCGGCCGTATCGTTAACCGCACCAGCGGCGAGCTGAACGAGCAGCTCCACGAACGCCACGCGGCGAGCGACTTCGATACCAATACGGAAGATAAGCGTCAGGCGTAATGTTCAGCCGGGCGGGTCCCCGCCCGGCAACTGAGATCCCTGCCCAGGGCATGATTAGCTTAAAGGGTGAGCCGGTATTGCTGGCACTATCTGGACGTTTTTCTCGCGTGAGAAACGACGTCTCAACCGACAGCAGTCACAAAGGATCTGTTATGAAACTTATTAAAACAACGCTGGTTATCAGCGCCCTCATTTTTTCCACCTCAGGAATGGCTATCGACAAAACCGCCGCTGGCGCGGTAGCAGGCGCGGCCATTGGTGCGGCCACGGGCAAAGATCTGAAATCGACCGTTGGCGGCGCCGTCGTGGGCGCAGGCACAGGTGCCATGTTCAAAAACGGCGGCAAAGGTAAAGCCGCGCGTAAGGGCGGCGCGGTAGGTGCTGCCGTGGGCGCAGGTGCCGCAGCGGTTACCGGCAAGAGCGTGCTGAAAGGTGCAGCCGTTGGTGCGGGCACGGGCGCGCTGATTGGTGAAGCGACGCACTGATAAATACAGCCGGGCAGCGCTCTGCGAGCCCGGCCTCGTTGTTATGCAGTAATCCCTCCGCACAAAGTCTCAAATTTTTGCGATCCGCTTTCAGAAATCACATCTTCCCCTGTGTCACAACCCCGTGAACAGTTGCCTGCCGTAGCCTGAAGATTACAATGCATTTGCTTATCGTAAACTACAGGCTACAATAATGGCTAAGGTCAAACACTACATCACAGCAGACGGGTACGACCCTTTTGATGCATATCTGAGAAGTGTGAAAGATCCCATAGCAAAAGCCATGATTGCTACACGTGTCGCCAGAATGTCTACGGGTAACTATGGTGATTGCAAGCCATGCAGAGAGAGCGTTTCAGAACTCAGGATTGACCAGGGGCCGGGTTACCGCGTCTATTTCAGCGAAGTCTTCGATCCGGCAGATGGCGCAGTGAGTCTGGTGCTATTGACTGGAACGAAAAAAAAGCAAAATGCAGATATTGACAGGGCCGTTGAGTATCTCAACGACTACAAGCGCAGGATATAAGAGGAAATCGGAATGGCTAAATCAGTACTTCATGATGACGCAATGGTACAGCTCCTGAAAGATTCTCCGGATTTCGCGCCCGTATATCTTCATCAGGCTTTTATTGAAATTGACGAGCCCGGAGGCTATGAGGCGTTCATGCTGGCTTTACGACATGTGATTGAAGCTTCTGGCGGGATGACCGTCATTGCTAAACGTGCAGGCATTTCTCGCGAATCACTCTATAAATCACTTTCACCAAACGGTAACCCTTCATTTAAGCGTATTGCGGAAGTGGCATCCGCAACGGGATATCCGATTTCCCGAATTGCAGCTGCAGGGTTAAACGCACCAGCGTGAGACGCACGTCAAAATACGCCCGGATGCGCTAGCCGCGCGAAGCATCAATGACGATCGTCATGCTGAAACGCCATTGGAAAAGGCGGTAAGAGACATGCCTGCATGCCGCCTCATCTGTTGCATTAATACTTAATGTCCCGCGCTTTTTGTCTTCCGGACTGTTTCATCTGACGCTTGTCCTGACGGCAGTCGTGATTACTCTGGTTATTGTTCGCCACGCAGGTCTGCTTCACCTGCCGCGACGCGTCGCGGGTTTCCTGCCTGACATCACGCGCCACGCGCCGCTCCTGCGCCTGCTGGGTCGCACTGGCAGAAACCGAGAACAGCATCAGAAGAATGCAAGAAAGGACAGGAATGACAGATAACGATCTGTTCATAGCAACACCTCGGAGAAGAGAGCCCAGAACGTCAGGGGGTTAGCAATAGAATAGCAGTTTCAGAAGGGGCTCAATGGGGAAGGCGTTAATAATACAAGGCCGCACAAGGCGGCCTTGTACGTTGCGTTATGCCGTCAGGCGGAACTTCTGCACCGAGCGCTGAAGCTCTTCGGTCTGGCGCTCCAGCGCCGCCGCTGCCGCAGAAACCTCTTCAACCAGCGAGGCGTTTTGCTGGGTCACGCCATCCATCTGGGTAATGGCAATCCCGACCTGCGAAATACCCTTGCTTTGCTCCTCAGAGGCGGAAGCGATTTGCTTCATGATGGTCGTCACTTCCGTCACGTCGCGCAAAATCGCATCCATGGTGGTGCCGGTGTCGCTCACCAGCTGCGCCCCCTGCTCTACGCGGGAAACGGAATCGGTAATCAGCCCCTCAATCTCTTTAGCCGCGTTGGCGCTGCGGCTTGCCAGGTTACGAACTTCACCTGCCACTACCGCGAAACCACGCCCCTGTTCGCCGGCACGCGCCGCTTCAACCGCCGCATTGAGTGCCAGAATATTGGTCTGGAAGGCAATGCTGTTGATCACGTTGGTGATTTCAGCAATTTTCTTCGAGCTTTCCGAAATACCGCTCATGGTGGTCACCACCTCTTCCACCAGCGAGCCGCCGCGGCTGGCGGTAGTTGAGGCCACATCAGCCAGCTGGCTGGCCTGACGCGCGCTTTCCGCGTTCAGTTTCACCGTGGCGGTCAGCTGTTCCATGCTGGCTGCCGTCTCTTCCAGCGCAGCCGCCTGCTCTTCGGTACGGGAAGAGAGGTCGTTGTTACCGCTGGAGATTTCCGTCGCACCGCGCCAGATATTTTCACTGCCGGAGCGAATCGTACTGACCGCTTCGCGCAGGCTGTCCTGCATCGCGCTCAGCAGCGGCACCAGCTGCCCCACGCAGTTGCGGCCGAACGGCTCAATGGGCTGGCTGAGATCGCCCTGGGCAATCTGGCGGAACTGCTGGCGAATGCGAGCCAGCGGTTTGACCAGCATCGCCACCAGATAACGGTCGGTGAAGAGCAGGATCAGCAGGCCGATAATCGTGGCGACGATAATCACCGTGCGGGTCATGCTTGTCAGGCCGTCCACGACCACGCGGGTGCTGTCGAGCGACTTCGCGGCGGCATTGTTGAACGCCTCAGCGGCCGCACCGAACGCGCGGCTCAGCGGTGGCGTGACGTTGTTGGCCTGCTGGCGATACCCCTCCAGAGCCCCCTGCTTCGCCTGCTGCATTTGCGGCGTGACGCCCTGTTCAAGCAGCGCCTGCCAGGAGCCGATCACCCGGGAAGAGACCTGCTCGTCCATCGGGCCTGGGGAGATCGCTTTCATCTCGGCCAGTTTCTTGCCCATGTTATCCAGCGCCTGTTGGGCGGAGGACAGATCCGGCGTGCCGCCTGCGGCTTTGACTTCCATTGCGCGGCTCAGACGGGTCACAAAGCGGAAATATTGATCGTTACCCTGGCTGAGTACCGTCATCTGTTTAACCAGCTGGCGGTCGACTTCATTGCCATCCGATACGCGAGAAAGGGACCAGGTGCTGTACAACCCAACGCCCGCCCACATTAAACAAAAGATCCCGAGAATCGTCAGCATGACGAAACGGATCGTGAAATTACGGAGCATATTCATAAGTCTTCCTTGCCGTGAGGGTGAGTTCGCCCAGAGGCGAGTACTACTCTCGTTATCGGCAGGAAAGAGGGAAATTATAACGTTTTGTGATCATTTTTAATTAGCGTGGCTTCACTGGTCACACAGCTGGCGTTAATCATTAGGCCCGCGCTTAGTGATGCAATTTGTGATGTGATAAGTGCAGAGTGGGAAAGCGCTTTGAATCTGTGGCGGGCGTCGTCGGATAAATAGTACGGTCTGATGCCCTCACCCCGGCCCTCTCCCACAGGGAGAGGGAGAAAGGCCGCACCGAGCGGTCCCCTCGCCCCTTTGGGGAGAGGGTTAGGGTGAGGGGTAAGGTTTACTTTATTTCTTACTGATCTTATCCAGATACCCCATCACAAACGCAGACAGCACAAACGTCAGGTGGATGATGACGTACCACATCAGTTTGTTATCCGGCACGTTCTTCGCGTCCATAAACACGCGCAACAGGTGGATAGAGGAGATCGCCACAATCGACGCGGCCACTTTATTCTTCAGCGACGAAGCATCCATTTTGCCCAGCCAGCTGAGCTTCTCTTTACGCTCGTCGATATCGAGCTGGGAGACAAAATTCTCGTAGCCGGAGAACATCACCATCACCAGCAGCCCGCCCACCAGGGTCATGTCCACCAGCGACAGCAGAACCAGAATCAAATCCGCTTCGGCAATAGAAAAAATGTTCGGCAGAACATGCCAGATTTCCTGAAAGAACTTAATCGTCAGTGCGATAAGTGCCAGCGAGAGGCCAAAATAGACGGGAGCCAGTATCCAGCGGGAGGCGTACATGGCATTTTCAAAAAAGCGTTCCATAGAGTCCTGTTTGCAAAAGAAACCAGCGCCCAGTATATCTCAACGGCGCTAACTGTTTGCAATAACTCAACGGTACGTCACTCAGACGTTGTCTGGGTTAACCTCGGGACGTGCGTACTCCGGCCAGACAAGCGCCACCAGTTCAGGATAGGCTTCCAGACTGAACTCGCGAAAACACTGACGCAAATTTAATACGTCCAGATCGGAATAAGAGACCTTCTCGCCGTTAAGACAGCGCTTTTTAATATTGTCATAATATTTATAGACTGCTGAATTCAGATCGCTACAGCGACGCTGCGCCTCAAACAGTCCAGGCGTGTCATTAATTTCCGACATTTTCATGCGCTTAATTGTCGCGTGTAAAAAGTCGATATATTCGTGGTTCACCCGCCAGTACCAGACAGGCGTAACGGAGTTCATCAATACAGAGAAATGGTCTTCCCCTTCCTCTTTTGTCATCAGTTCAGGTTGCGGGGGTTCACTGGTGTCTTTCGACACTTTCGTTTTATTGAACTCCTGCATCAATAAAAGCACACCAGCGGTCAGTAATAGTAATGTGATGACCGTAAAAAAGATGCTGTTCATGGGTAGGCTCCATTTTTTTTGATTTTAAATTTGCCTCATGATATTGTCAACGAATCTCACGCCTTTACCAACCCCACCCTGTTGAAAATAAAGGAAATTAAAAATGCTGCCCGACTATCTCGTCCCGGCTAAGTACCACATTACGCCTGTGGAACAGCAACCGACGGAAGCAGAAAAAGAGGCCAGTTTCACTCAGGGGAAAAGAAAGCTCTCTGATTTCGAGCCCGATATATTAATTGGTGTTTCCCGAACTGGCAAATCCCGAAATATGTTGCTGGAAGAGCACGATCGCCATATAAAAGACCGCTTATTTCGCGCCATAAAAATTGAAGCCTTTGTCCACCTGCTGAATGACCTGCAGGCCGAGGGTGAAATAGATGCCCAGAAACTAAGTCAAATAATGGCCGAGAAAACCGAAGAAATTAATGAAGCGGGCAATGAAATTTGGCTTAATTTAATTACGCGCGAAAAAAACAACCCAATCTTTTATAGCCTGGGGGAAGATTAACGTGAAAGAAGTTAAAAACAACGACGTTTATTTGACTTTAGATGATAAAAAAAGTGATGAATTTATCTTAAAGCAAAATCTCGACGCGCTAAGAAACACAAAAAATGACGAGATGACGCGTATTACGCAAGACCTGGTATCGATCCCGGCGACGCTGGTTCGTCTGAAATGGCAGAATCGCCGTGAAATTTATCCGCTACAGGTCAAAGAAGAGATTTACGGTGCCGTGATGAACGCCATCATAGAGCAGCGTCCCGAGCTGAAAGAGAAGCTTCTGGGACGTCTTGAGGCCAATTATCAGTATCTGCTTGCCAGAGAAATCGCCACCCTGCGTCTGACGCGCAAGCTGTCAGACGGTGAGTACCGTACCTCAAACGTCACCTGCGTGGCGCTTGATGAGGACGCGCTGGCAACCCCTTCTACCGCACCGACGGATAATAAAAACGCTTAAACCGACAGGCATAAAAAAAGCCGGCTTTCGCCAGCTTCTTTATCACTTCGAGGCCGCTTTCTCTTCGCCGACCAGTCCAATCTTCAGGTAACCCGCCTGATGCAGCGTGTCCATTACCTTCATCATGGTTTCATAATCAACGGTTTTATCCGCGCGGAAGAAGACCGTGGTGTCTTTCTTACCGCCCGTAAGCTGCTCCAGCGCCGGGATGACAGAGTCGGCCGTCACCGGGTCGTTCCCGAGGAACATGGATTTATCCGCTTTCACCGACAGGTAGATAGGCTTCTCCGGGCGCGGCTGGGGCTGGCTGGAAGAGGCAGGCAGATTGACCTTCACATCCACCGTCGCCAGCGGCGCGGCCACCATGAAGATAATCAGCAGAACCAGCATGACGTCGATAAACGGCGTCACGTTGATTTCATGCATTTCGCCGTTATCGTCCAGATTTTCGTTTAGACGCATCGCCATACTCTTAACCTGCGCGCAGTTTAGACGCCGCGTGCACCGGCTTAACCGAGCTGGCGTTCAGGTCGAGATCGCGGCTTTGCAGCAGCAGAACCTGCGCGGCAACATCACCCAGCGTGGCTTTGTAGCTGCCAATCATGCGTGCGAAGATGTTGTAGATAACCACCGCCGGGATAGCGGCGACCAGACCGATTGCCGTCGCCAGCAGCGCTTCTGCGATACCCGGCGCCACGACCGCCAGGTTGGTGGTTTGGGTCTGCGCGATACCGATAAAGCTGTTCATGATGCCCCAGACCGTACCGAAAAGACCGATGAACGGTGAGATCGCGCCGATGGTCGCCAGATAGCCATTGCCGCGTCCCATGTGTCGGCCAACGGCCGCAACGCGACGCTCCAGGCGGAAACCGGTACGTTCTTTGATGCCTTCGTTATCTTCACTGCCAGCGGAGAGTTCCAGTTCGTTCTGCGCTTCGTTCACTAACAGGGTGGTCAGGCTTTTGGCGTGGAAGGATGAGGTCATATCTGAAGCCTGATCCAGAGAGCGGGCTTCAGCCAGCTGCTGCTGTTCCCGCTTAAGGCGACGCTTCTGCGAAAGCAGCTCGGCGCTTTTGCTGAAGAAGATAGCCCAGGTGACAACGGACGCCAGAATCAGGCCGATCATCACAATCTTAACCACGATGTCAGCATGCTGATACATGCCCCAAACGGAGAGATCCGTCTGCATCAAATTATTACCCACTCTGTATCTCCAGGACGCAAATCACAAAATCTGAGCGTAATAATATCAAAACGTCGTCGAATTGATAGTAGTTCTCATTAGTATTTGCATGGTGCCGTAATTTTCGTTCACTTTCCTTGCGCTTACGCAGTAAAAATTTCTTATGCAAATTTTTGCTAATATTTTCTGCTTATTCGATAAGCCCCGGGGTGCAGTTTTTTCCAATCGTGGTAGTCTGGACGTCCAGACGTATAAAAACAGGGTTAGCGAACATGACAAAGAAGCATCTTGATACCACGCTGGTACAGGCAGGACGCAGCAAAAAATATACGCAGGGATCGGTCAACAGCGTGATTCAACGAGCCTCCTCGCTGGTGTTTGATACCGTTGAGGAGAAAAAAATTGCCACGCGCAATCGCGCGAAAGGCGGGCTGTTTTATGGCCGTCGCGGCACGCTAACCCATTTCTCTCTTCAGGAAGCGATGTGCGAGCTGGAAGGCGGCGCAGGCTGCGCGCTGTTCCCGTGCGGGGCGGCGGCGGTCGCCAACACCATTCTGGCGTTTGTGGAACAGGGCGACCATATCCTGATGACCAACACCGCCTACGAGCCCAGCCAGGACTTCTGCACCAAAATCCTCAGCAAGCTCGGCGTAACGACCGGCTGGTTCGACCCGCTGATTGGTGAAGGCATTGCCGAACTTATTCAGCCAAACACGCGCATTGTGTTCCTGGAATCTCCGGGATCGCTCACCATGGAAGTTCACGACGTACCGGCTATCGTGAAGGCCGTGCGCAGCAAAGCGCCAGAGGCGATCGTGATGATCGACAACACCTGGGCGGCGGGCGTGCTGTTTAAAGCCCTGGAGTTCGACATTGATATCTCGATTCAGGCGGCGACGAAATACCTGATAGGCCACTCTGACGGCATGATTGGCACCGCGGTTTCCAACGCGCGCTGCTGGGATCAGCTGCGTGAAAATGCCTACCTGATGGGCCAGATGGTGGATGCAGACACGGCCTACATGACCAGCCGCGGACTCCGCACGCTGGGCGTTCGCCTGCGTCAGCACCATGAAAGCAGCCTGAAGGTGGCCGAATGGCTGGCGCAGCATCCGCTGGTTGAGCGCGTGAATCATCCCGCGTTACCGGGCAGTAAAGGCCACGAATTCTGGCAGCGTGATTTTACGGGCAGCAGCGGTTTGTTCTCGTTCATACTGAAAAAGCGGCTGAATCACGACGAGCTGGCGAGCTATCTGGATAATTTTACCCTCTTCAGCATGGCCTACTCCTGGGGCGGTTTTGAATCCCTGATCCTGCCTAACCAGCCGGAACAGGTTGCGGCTCTGCGTCCCGGCGGTGAAGTGGACTTCAGCGGTACCCTGATTCGACTGCATATCGGTTTAGAAAACGTTGACGATCTGATTGCCGATTTAGCAGCAGGGTTCGAGCGTATCGTGTAGAGTGCTGGCTGAAAATGTACTCCCTGGACGCTTTTGTGGACACCGCAAGCAGAAAAGTCTGCTTGAGTTGCGCCCGGGATCAAACCCGACGGGCGAATAAGGGAGTACAATAGCGCTATATCTGCTGTTCCACAGGAAAGTCCATGGCTGTTATTCAAGATATTATCGCGGCGCTCTGGCAACACGACTTTGCCGCGCTGGCGGATCCTCACGTCGTCGGTATCGTTTACCTCGTGATGTTCGCAACTCTGTTTCTGGAAAATGGATTACTGCCAGCCTCTTTTTTACCCGGTGACAGCCTGCTTTTACTTGCCGGGGCGTTAATCGGGAAAGGCGTCATGGACTTCACGCCAACGATGGTTATTCTCACTTCCGCAGCAAGCCTGGGCTGCTGGCTGAGCTATCTGCAGGGCCGCTGGCTCGGGAATACCCGCGTCGTGAAAGGCTGGCTGGCGCAGTTACCGCATAAATATCATCAGCGTGCGACCTGCATGTTCGATCGCCACGGCCTGCTGGCACTGCTGGCGGGGCGTTTCCTCGCGTTTGTTCGCACGCTTCTGCCTACGATGGCGGGCATTTCCGGTCTGTCAAACCGCCGCTTTCAGTTCTTCAACTGGCTCAGCGCCCTGCTGTGGGTGGGTGTGGTCACCACGCTCGGCTACGCGCTGAATATGATCCCCTTTGTGAAACACCATGAAGATCAGGTGATGACCTTCCTGATGGTGCTGCCGATGTTCCTGCTGGTGGCAGGACTGGTGGGAACCATCGCGGTAGTGATAAAGAAAAAGTACTGCAGCGCCTGATACCCTCACCCTGACCCTCTCCCCATAGGGGAGAGGGGAAAAGCTTAAGCTCCCTGCATCGTTCTTATACGTGATGCATCTTCTCCCGGCGTGACGCCGAAATATCGCTTAAACTCCCGACTGAACTGCGACGCACTTTCGTAACCCACCCGCATCGCCGCCGCGCTGGCCTTCATGCCGTCGTGGATCATCAGCATCCGCGCCTTATGCAGCCGGTAGGTTTTAAGGTACTGCAGCGGCGAGGTGCTGGTTACCGACTTGAAGTTATGGTGAAACGCCGAGACGCTCATGTTCGCTTCCGCCGCCAGCTGGTCGACGCTGAGGTTTTCCGTGTACTGGCTTTCGATACGCTTGAGCACGCGGCTTATCAGGCTGAAGTGGGTCTGTCGGCTCACCAGAGCCAGTAACGCCCCGCCGCCCGGGCCCAGCAGCACGTGGTAGAGAATTTCGCGGACGATCTGTTTGCCCAGAATACGCGCGTCCAGCGGCCTTTCCATCACGTCCAGCAGACGTTCAATGGCGCAGAGGATCTCTTCCGACAGCGTCGCCGAGTTAATCCCGCTCGACGCCATAGACGGCTGGAAGAATTCGTCTTCGCCAATATCCATCAGCAGCTCCTGCAGCTGAAGAATATCGACGTTGACGCGAATACCGGCCAGCGGAACGGCCTCTGTCGCGAAGGTTTCACATTCGAAGGGTAAAGGTACCGTCAGGAGCAGATATTCATTGGTGTCGTAGCGGAACACGCGCTCGTTGATATAGCCAATTTTATGGCCCGAGAAGAGAAAAACGATGCCCGGCTGGTACATGACCGGCGTGCGCGTCCCGGGCTGCGTGCCGTAGAGCAGGCGAATGTCAGGAAGCAGATCGCTGACGCCATTTTCTTTATCTATCAGTCTTTTAATCTGCGCAGTGAGCTGATGGCAGATCGCTTCACGGTTCATATTACGTTACTCCGGGTACGGTTTCCGACGTTGACAGTGTGCGTGCTTTTCCGCGCTTTCTCCAGCGCTCTGTAGAAATGGGCAAGACATCGGCAGGAATGTGCATTGAGAGGATAGCCCCGGACGGCCACAATGTGCAGCATCAGGTCGCCCTCTGCGCCACCACGGTTTTTCACCCACTAAAGGGAACGAGCAATGAACAACTTTAATCTTCACACCCCAACCCGCATTCTGTTTGGTAAAGATGCTATCGCCGATCTGCGCGCGCAGATCCCCGCTGACGCCCGCGTACTGATCACCTACGGTGGCGGCAGCGTGAAAAAAACCGGCGTGCTGGATCAGGTTTACAGCGCCCTGGACGGTTTGGACGTGCGTGAGTTCGGCGGCATCGAGCCAAATCCGTCTTACGAAACGCTAATGAACGCGGTGAAAATTGCCCGCGAAGAAAATATCACCTTCCTGCTGGCCGTCGGCGGCGGCTCCGTGCTGGACGGCACCAAGTTCATCGCGGCGGCAGCGCACTACGCTGACGGCATCGATCCGTGGCACATTCTGGAAACCCGCGGCAGCGACATTAAAAGCGCAATCCCGATGGGCTCCGTGCTGACCCTGCCGGCCACCGGTTCTGAATCCAACAAGGGCGCGGTGATCTCCCGTAAAACGACCGGCGACAAACAGGCCTTTATGAACGAACACGTTCAGCCTGTGTTCGCGATCCTGGATCCGGTTTACACCTACACCCTGCCTGCGCGTCAGGTGGCGAACGGCGTGGTCGATGCCTTTGTTCATACCGTTGAGCAGTACGTCACGTATCCGGTAGATGCCAAAATTCAGGATCGATTCGCGGAAGGCATTCTGCTGACGCTCGTCGAAGAAGGTCCGAAAGCGCTGAAAGAGCCGGAAAACTACGACGTTCGTGCCAACGTCATGTGGGCGGCAACGCAGGCGCTGAACGGCCTGATCGGCGCTGGCGTGCCGCAGGACTGGGCAACCCATATGCTGGGCCACGAGCTGACGGCGATGCACGGTCTGGATCACGCTCAGACGCTGGCCGTTGTGCTGCCTGCCCTGTGGAACGAAAAACGGGATACCAAGCGTGCCAAACTGCTGCAGTATGCCGAGCGCGTGTGGAACATCACCGAGGGTTCTGACGATGCGCGTATTGATGCCGCCATCGAAGCGACCCGCAGCTTCTTTGAAGGTCTGGGCGTGCCAACGCGTCTGTCCGGCTACGGCCTGGACGGCAGCTCCATCCCTGCCCTGCTGGCGAAACTCGAAGAGCACGGCATGACCCACCTGGGCGAGCACGGCGATATTACGCTCGACGTGAGCCGTCGCATCTACGAAGCGGCACGCTAAGCGTTTTTGCCCTCCCGACTTTCGTTTTTTGACATTTCGTCCAGACTTAATGCACAACCCATCGCCGGAGGAACCCTCCGGCGATGCGCACCTGAAGGAGGAAAAATGGCAAACCAAACCGTAATCAAGCTGCAGGACGGCAACGTGATGCCCCAGCTGGGGCTAGGTGTATGGAAAGCCGGTAACGACGAGGTCGTCTCCGCCATTCATAAAGCCCTGGAAGTCGGCTATCGGTCCATTGATACCGCCGCCGCATATAAAAACGAGGACGGCGTGGGTAAGGCACTGGCCAGCGCTGGCGTCCCCCGCGATGAGTTATTCATCACCACGAAACTGTGGAACGACGATCAAAAACGTCCCCGCGAAGCGCTGGAGGAGAGCCTGGAGAAACTCCAGCTCGATTTCGTCGATCTCTGGCTGATGCACTGGCCGGTTCCGGCTATCGATCACTACGTTGATGCCTGGAAAGGGATGATTGAACTGCAGAAAGAGGGGCTGGTGAAAAGCATCGGCGTCTGTAATTTCCAGGTTCATCACCTGCAGCGGCTGATTGACGAAACGGGCGTTGCGCCAGTGATTAACCAGATCGAGCTGCACCCGCTGATGCAGCAGCGCCAGCTACACGCCTGGAACGCTACGCATAAAATCCAGACCGAGTCCTGGAGCCCGCTGGCGCAGGGCGGCGAAGGGGTGTTTGATCAAAAGATTATCCGTGAGCTGGCGGATAAATACGGTAAAACCCCGGCGCAAATCGTCATTCGCTGGCATCTGGACAACGGCCTGGTGGTCATCCCGAAATCGGTCACGCCATCGCGCATCGCCGAGAACTTCGACGTCTGGGATTTCCGTCTGGACAAAGACGAGCTGGGTGAGATTGCGAAGCTGGATAAGGGTAAACGTTTAGGCCCGGACCCGGACCAGTTTGGCGGGTAATCGCGTAAAAAAGCCGGGTGGCGGCTTCGCCTTACCCGGCCTACGTGTCGACATAAAAAACCCCGGCTCGCCGGGGTTTTTTATTTACGCTTTGCGCTTCACGGGCTTCTTCACACTCGAATTACCGTTCGAACGCTGATGCACAATCGGCGTGTGCTTGGTCAGCGCCGGGCGCGTATTGCGGTTCTGGCGACGCGCTTCGCGCATCTCATCCAGCGTCGGGGCCGGTACCAGGCAGTCGCGGCGCGAGCCGATCAGGTGTTTTTTACCCATATCTTCCAGCGCCTGACGGATCAGCGGCCAGTTTTTCGGATCGTGGTAGCGCAGCAGCGCTTTATGCAGACGGCGCTGTTTATCCCCTTTCGGCACCACCACCTCTTCACTCTTATAACCAATCTTACTCAGCGGGTTCTTGCCGGTGTAATACATGGTCGTCGAGTTAGCGAGCGGTGACGGATAGAAGTTCTGCACCTGATCCAGGCGGAAGCGACGCTGCTTCAGCCACAGCGCCAGGTTCACCATGTCCTCATCGCGCGTGCCCGGGTGGGCAGAGATGAAGTATGGGATCAGATACTGCTCTTTACCCGCCTGCTTTGAATAGGTATCGAACAGCTCTTTAAATCGATCGTAGCTGCCCATGCCCGGCTTCATCATTTTCGACAGCGGGCCTTCCTCGGTGTGCTCCGGCGCAATCTTCAGATAGCCGCCGACGTGGTGCGTCGCCAGCTCTTTGATGTAGCGCGGATCTTCCACGGCGATGTCGTAACGTACCCCGGACGCGATCAGGATCTTCTTGATGCCCTTCAGGTCCCGCGCGCGGCGGTAGAGGTTGATCGTCGGCTCATGGTTGGTGTCCATATGCTCGCAAATGCTCGGATAGACGCAGGAGAGGCGACGGCAGGTTTGCTCCGCGCGCGGCGACTTGCAGCGCAGCATGTACATGTTCGCGGTTGGGCCGCCAAGGTCGGAAATCACGCCGGTAAAGCCCGGCACCGAGTCGCGAATCGCTTCGATCTCATTGATGATCGAATCTTCAGAGCGGCTCTGGATAATACGCCCTTCGTGCTCGGTAATGGAGCAGAACGAACAGCCGCCGAAGCAGCCGCGCATGATGTTGATCGAGAAGCGGATCATCTCATACGCCGGGATACGGGCGTTACCGTACGCCGGGTGCGGCACGCGCTTGTACGGCAGCGCAAAGACGCTGTCCATCTCTTCGGTGGAGAGCGGGATCGCCGGCGGGTTGATCCAGATAAAGCGCTCGCCGTGCTTCTGCATCAGCGCGCGGGCGCAGCCCGGGTTGGTTTCATGGTGCAGAATACGGGACGCGTGCGCGTAGAGCACCTTGTCGGCTTTCACCTTCTCGTAGGACGGCAGCAGCACGTAGGTCTTTTCCCACGGTTTCGGGCGCGGCGGCTGCACAACGATTGCCTTCGCTTCCGCTTTTTTCGGCTCAACCGGCTTGTTATCGGCACACGGCAGATCTTCACCGTACGGGTGCGGGATAGGGTCGATTTTGCCCGGCATATCAATGATGCGGGAATCCACCCCGCTCCAACCCGGCAGCGCCTCTTTCACCATAATGGCGGTATTGCGTACGTCGCGGATGCTGCTCACCGGCTCACCCTGCGACAGACGGTGCGCCACTTCCACCAGCGGACGCTCGCCGTTACCGTAAATCAGCATGTCGGCTTTGGAATCCACCAGCACCGAGCGGCGTACGGTATCTGACCAGTAGTCGTAGTGCGCGGTGCGGCGCAGGCTCGCCTCGATGCCGCCCAGGATCACCGGGACGTCTTTCCAGGCTTCTTTACAGCGCTGGGTATAGACCAGGGTCGCGCGGTCGGGGCGTTTACCCGCCACGTTATCCGGCGTGTAGGCGTCGTCATGGCGCAGCTTGCGGTCGGCGGTATAGCGGTTGATCATCGAGTCCATGTTGCCTGCGGTGACGCCGAAGAACAGGTTCGGTTTACCCAGACGCATAAAGTCGTCTTTGCTGTTCCAGTCAGGCTGGGAGATGATCCCCACGCGGAAGCCCTGCGCCTCAAGCATACGGCCACAGATGGCCATGCCGAAGCTCGGATGGTCAACGTAGGCATCGCCCGTGACCAGAATGATGTCGCAGCTGTCCCAGCCCAGTTGGTCCATCTCTTCCCGGGACATCGGCAGGAATGGCGCCGGTCCAAAGCAGGCCGCCCAGTACTGGGGCCAGGAGAAGAGGTCACGATCCGGCTGGATCAGGGAAATTGCGCTCATAATGCTTCCGAAGAAAAAATAGACAAAAGGAGCGGGATTATACGCTGTTCATCCGCCAGATTTGAAGAAAAGGATGCATGAAGCAGGCAGATATTCGGGGAAGTCGTTAAAATACGGCGCCCAGATAATTTTGAATCATAATATTCACTATATTTTCCGGTGAGTTGTCCCGGAACGTGTTATTGCGCGGAGCTCTGTCGTGAAGCCCAACGATTCGTTACATGTATCCCAGCTGCGGGTTGTCCTTCACCTCTGCGGTTTTCTGGTTCTGCTGTACAGCCTTTCCATGCTGCCGCCGATGGTGATCGCCCTGCTGAATAAAGAGCGGACCTACTTTGCCTTCCTGACCACCTTTTTAACCTTTTTTACTCTCGGAGGGCTAACCTGGCGGGCAACACGTCACGCCGGCATACAGCTTCGCACCCGCGACGGGTTTGTGATTATCGTGCTGTTCTGGCTGCTGTTTTCATTCATTAGCGCCATGCCGCTCTGGATGGATGACGGGCTACAGCTCTCCTTTGCCGACGCGCTCTTTGAAGGGGTTTCCGGGATCACCACCACCGGGGCAACGGTCATCGGGGACGTCAGCGCCCTGCCTAAGTCATACCTTTATTACCGCGCTCAGCTGAATTTTATCGGCGGGTTAGGTGTCATCGTGCTGGCCGTCGCGGTCCTGCCGCTGCTGGGCATCGGCGGCATGAAGCTCTATCAGTCAGAGATGCCGGGGCCGTTCAAAGAGGAGCGTCTGACGCCCCGCCTTGCCGATACCGCGCGCACGCTGTGGGTAACCTACTTCGCGCTGGGCGTGGCATGCACCCTGGCCTACTGGCTGGCGGGAATGTCATTTTTTGACGCCCTCTGTCACGGGCTGTCGACCGTGTCGTTGGGCGGGTTTTCCACCCGCAGCGAGAGCATTGGGTTTTATGACAGCCACGCGATTGAGTTGGTCGCCGGGGCGTTTTCACTGCTTTCCGCGTTCAACTTCACCCTCTGGTACGTCGCCATTGTCAGACGCACCCTGAAACCGATTCGCCGCAGCCCGGAGGTTAAATTCTTTCTGAGCGCCGCCGCGGTGATTATTGTCATCACCGCCTGGCAGGTCTGGCATGCCGGGATGTACAACGCCACGGATAGCCTGGTGCACGCCTTCTTCCTTGCCAGTTCGATGATGACCGATAACGGCCTTTCGACAGCCGACTATGCCCAATGGCCCGCACACACCATCTTCCTGCTGTTGAGCGCCAGCTTTTTTGGCGGCTGCGTAGGCTCGACCTGCGGCGGGATCAAAGCCCTGCGTTTTCTCATTATGTTCAAGCAGAGTATTCAGGAGATGAACCAGCTGGCGCATCCGAGAGCGCTGCTGAGCATTAAGGTGGGCAAAAGCGTGGTGAATGAACGCGTCCTGCGCTCGGTATGGAGCTTCTTTTTTCTCTACGTCATGATCACAGGCTTTTTTGTCTGGTCGCTCAACCTGATGGGCTACGACCTGTTTACCGCATTCGCAACGGTTGCCGCCTGCATCAACAACATGGGGCTGGGGTTTGGCGAGACGGCGTCGACGTTCGGCACGTTAACCGAGGGGGCAAAACTGCTGATGTGCGCGGCGATGATCCTGGGGCGTCTGGAAATTTACCCGGTGCTGATTCTGTTCTCGCGCTTTTTCTGGCGGGCATAAAACATTCCCGGCGAACCGGGAATGTTGGGGTTAAGGTGCGGGGTTGATCAGCATCTGCCCCACGGAGCCCCTGTCCATCATCTCCAGCGTCTGGCTGTGGAACAGGAACGGGAAGTGCGGCCACGAAGGCTGACCATAGTAGACAAGCAGTTCGACCTGACCGTCCACCCAGACGGTATCTTTCCAGCCGCGGTCTTCCGGGAACGGCATCGCACCGTTGACGTTGCGGATCAGGAATGCCACCCCTTCAATATGGAACGACTGCGGCATATCTGAACGGACCGTCCAGCGCTCCCAGGTGCCCTGCTGCGCGGTAATGTCGATGCGGTTGACGTCCCACAGCGCGCCGTTGATGCCCGGGTCGTCGCCCAGGCTGATATCACGGCTACGCACCGGCGAGCCGCTCATGATCTCCTGCGGCAGCAGGCGCATTGGCAGGCTATCGGTCACCAGCGGCAGCAGACCGGTCGGGCGCAGGGTCAGAACCAGAGTAGAGACAAGAATGCTCGACGGTTCAAAGAACCCGCGAATGCGGTCCACAATGCTGGCCGCTTCACCGCAGGTGACAGACACTTCATCCCCATTGGTCATATCAATGAGAACTTCGCGACGTTCGCCCGGCGAGAGCGCCAGCTGTTTGACGGAAACCGGCGCCGGTAAAAAGCCCTGGTCGCCGGAGATCACGTGCAGCGGACGGCCATCGCTCATTTGCAGCTGATAGCGGCGCGAGTTAGACGCGTTGAGCAGACGCAGGCGCACCCAGCCGCGCGAAACTTCCACATACGGGCTTTGCGCGCCGTTGACCAGCAGCGTATCGCCGACAAAGCCACCGCTGCCCGGCTCGCTGTATTCTGGCGTACCGAAATTATCCAGACGCTTGTCCTGGATGATAACCGGGAAGTCATCCACGCCGTAGTGGTTGGGGATCGGCAGGGATTTGCTGACCTCATCTTCCACCAGCCACATTCCGGCCAGGCCGTTATAAACCTGCTGCGCCGTGCGGTTAGGCGTGTTGGCGTGATACCACAGGGTGGCCGCGCTCTGGCGAATCGGCAGAACGGGCGCCCAGTCGGCGCTGGGTGACATCATTCGCGCCGCGCCGCCAATCAACGGGCCAGGCACCTGTAAGCCGCTGATGGTCATGGCGACATTTTCAGGGGTACGGTTACTGTAGATGAGCTTTACGTCATCGCCATTCCACACGCGTATGGTCGGCCCAAGGTAACGTCCGTTAATGCCCCAGACCGGCGCGCGCGTCCCCTGGGTAAAGGACCAGTGGCTACGCTGCAGCGTCAGGAAAAGCGGCTGACCGCGACGGGATTCAATTAATGGCGGAATGGGCAGCGGCTGCTGCTGCCCGGCGGCGCTGGCTGTCAGCGGCATCGCACCCGCACAAAGGGCGATCCCGGAAGCCTGAATAAACTGACGCCGACTGAGTGACATATAAGCTCCATCTGAAACGACTAACAACGCGGGAATTCGTTTTCCCTTCAACGCCGGATTAAATCTTACCGGCGGCTTCTCTCTCTGCGACTTCTTTGTCGAGCTGCGCAATATGCTGAGCCATCAGCTCACGGCAGTGCGCTGCCAGCTCGCGCACCTGGTCTTTACCGTATTTGCTGGTATCGACGGGTGGCAGCATTTCGACAATCACCAGCCCGTTATTCAGGCGGTTAAGATTAATCTTATTCGAAGTATTGGAAACGCACACAGGAATAATTGGAACACCTGCCGCAATTGCGGCATGAAACGCACCGGTTTTAAACGGCAGCAGGCCGCGGCCGCGGCTGCGCGTTCCTTCCGGGAACATCCAGATTGAGATTCTGCGCTTTTTAAAATGATTGACCACTTCCGCAATGGTGCTGTGCGCTTTCGCACGGTTGTTACGGTCGATCAGCAGGTTACCGGTCAGCCAGTACAGCTGGCCAAAAAACGGGATCCACAGCAGGCTTTTTTTCCCCACCGTCACGGTCGGTGGCAAAACGATATTTGCGGCGGTCACCATATCGTAATTGTTCTGATGGTTGGCGATATAGATAGCGTTACCGAAATTCTCCGCCCCTTCAGGCAGACGTTTTTCAACCTTCAGACCAAACAGCGGCGCAAGACGACCGAACATATGGCCGAAGGTGGCAACATGCTTCGGATTACGCGGACTGAACAAGCAATAGATGCAGCCGAAAATACAGACCAGAATGCAGTAGATAACGGTAAGAATAAGACGAACAATATATAGCATAGCGACCTCTGAAGCCCCAACAGCTGACAATTATACTTCACCTGTGGCCAGGTAAGGACTTTATTACGAGCGCGTATTGTTAATCGCAACGCACGAATTAACAACGATTTTACGGGAAATTTTATTGAAACTCCCCCTCCGGGCAGAGGGGGATATCACGACATTACTCTTCGCTGTCACCCGCAGCGCTGCGTGCAGGAGAGTCAATCTCCACGCGGTCGATGCGCTGCAGGCCGCGCATCAGCGAGCCGCGGCGACCGCGCTCACCCACCACTTTCTGCAGCTCTTCCGGACGCAGCTTGATCTTACGCTTGCCGACGTGAATGGTCAGCGTGCTCTGCGGCGGCAGGAGGAAGAGGTGCGCCAGGCCATCTTCGCCTTTCGCGGCTTCCGCCGACGGGATGTTGATGATCTTGTTGCCCTTGCCTTTCGACAGTTCCGGCAGATCGCTGACCGGGAACATCAGCATACGTCCGGCGGTGGTGATCGCCAGCAGCATGTCGCTTTCGTTCTCGATCACCAGCGGCGCCATCACGTGGGCGTTGTCCGGCAGGCTAATCAGCGCCTTACCGGCACGGTTACGGGAGACCAGATCGTTGAAGGTACAGATAAAGCCGTAGCCCGCATCGGACGCCAGGAGCAGCTTCTGGTCATCGGCTTCCATCAGCATATGGTCAACCGTCGCTCCCGGCGGCAGCGTCAGCTTGCCGGTGAGCGGCTCGCCCTGCCCGCGCGCGGAAGGCAGCGTAATCGGGTCGATGGCGTAGCTGCGGCCGGTGGAGTCGATAAACGCCACCGGCTGGTTGCTCTTGCCTTTCACCGCCGCTTTGAAGCTGTCGCCCGCTTTGTAGCTCAGGCCCGGCGCGTCGATATCGTGGCCTTTGGCGCTGCGCACCCAGCCGCTCTGCGACAGGACAATGGTGACCGGCTCGGACGGCTGCATGTCGTGCTCGTTCATCGCCTTCGCTTCTTCGCGCTCGTGCAGCGGAGAACGACGGTCGTCGCCGAAGGCGTCGGCATCGGCCTGCAGCTCTTTCTTCAGCAGGGTATTCATCTTGCGCTCGGACGCGAGGATCGCCTGCAGCTGATCGCGCTCTTTTTCCAGCTCGTTCTGCTCGCCGCGGATCTTCATCTCTTCCAGTTTGGCAAGATGGCGCAGCTTCAGTTCGAGGATCGCTTCGGCCTGGGTTTCGCTGATGCCAAAGCGCGACATCAGCGCCGGCTTCGGTTCGTCCTCGGTACGGATGATCTCAATCACTTCGTCGATATTGAGGAACGCCACCAGCAAACCTTCGAGGATATGCAGGCGCTTAAGCACTTTCTCCAGACGATGGTTCAGACGACGGCGGACCGTATCGCGGCGGAAGGTCAGCCATTCGGTGAGGATCTCCAGCAGGTTTTTCACCGCCGGGCGTCCGTCGAGGCCAATCATGTTCAGGTTGATGCGGTAGCTTTTTTCCAGATCGGTGGTGGCAAACAGGTGGTTCATCACCTGCTCCATGTCCACGCGATTGGAGCGCGGCACGATCACCAGACGGGTCGGGTTCTCGTGATCCGATTCATCGCGCAGGTCGTCCACCATCGGCAGCTTTTTATTGCGCATCTGTGAGGCGATCTGCTCCAGCACTTTGGCACCGGAAACCTGATGCGGCAGCGCGGTGATCACCACGGCGCCGTCCTCTTTATTCCACACCGCGCGCATACGCACGGAGCCGCGACCGTTCTGGTAGATTTTGCGGATTTCCGCGCGCGAGGTGATGATCTCGGCTTCGGTCGGGAAATCTGGCCCCTGCACGATATCCAGCAGCTCGTCGAGCGTCGCTTTCGGCTGCTCAATCAGGGTAATAGCGGCTTTCGCCACTTCACGCAGGTTGTGCGGCGGAATGTCCGTCGCCATACCGACCGCGATACCGGTGGTACCGTTCAGCAGGATGTTCGGCAGACGCGCAGGCAGCATCTTCGGCTCCTGCATCGTACCGTCGAAGTTCGGCACCCAGTCAACGGTTCCCTGACCCAGCTCGCCCAGCAGCACTTCGGCATATTTAGAGAGGCGGGATTCGGTATAACGCATCGCCGCGAAGGATTTCGGATCGTCCGGCGCCCCCCAGTTCCCCTGCCCGTCCACCAGCGGATAGCGGTAAGAGAACGGCTGCGCCATCAGCACCATCGCTTCATAACAGGCGCTGTCGCCGTGCGGATGGTATTTACCCAGTACGTCACCGACGGTACGGGCGGATTTCTTGAACTTGGCGGTGGCGTTCAGCCCCAGTTCGGACATCGCATACACGATGCGGCGCTGAACGGGCTTCAGGCCATCCCCGATAAACGGCAACGCCCTGTCCATGATGACGTACATGGAGTAGTTCAGGTAGGCGTTTTCCGTGAATTCATGTAGCGCGAGGCGCTCTGCCATATCGCTCATTACGTGTGATTCCTCAACTCAGAAACCGAAGGGTTTCAGGCAATATTGCCGCAGATACTACCTCATCTGATGAATTGAGTCACAAAGAAAAAGGGCCGCACAGGCGGCCCTTTTCGGGTTATTTGTTCAGCTTAATAACCTGCTTCACGTCGATTTCAAACTCGTTCCAGTCTTTATCGACTTTACCCTGCAGTTCAACTTTATCCTGCGGAGTGACGGTCACGCCGTTCCAGCGCTTGTGGTCAATCTCAACTACGACCGTGCCGGACTCATCGCGGAAGGTGTAGCGGTCATCGGACAGGCGCTCGGTGATGTTCCCGCGCAGCTTCACCCAGGCATCGTCCTTCAGGTCTTTCACTTTTGCCGCGGTGGTGAGGTTGGCGTTGTTATCGACAAAACCGCCCTGCTGAGTTTGCGTCTGGGTCTGTGTGGCCGATGGGCCAGTAAAACCGCCCTGAGCAGCAAAGACCGGCGCGGTGGTCATCATCATAATGGCAGCAATTGCAGCGAATTTTTTCATCTTCATCTCTCCCTTTAATGTCGTTTCGCAGTCCATTTAACAGGGTAATCCTTAACAACTTCTTAAGGGAAAAATTTATTTATTATTGCTGTACAGCAGGCGCTTACAGAGGGTTTACTGACGACATCAAGGAGGGAACATGCGCATTTTACTGGTAGAAGACGACAGGTTAATCGGCGACGGTATAAAGGCGGGGTTGAGCAAAATGGGCTTTAGCGTGGACTGGTTTACCGACGGTAAAACCGGCCAGGCCGCGCTGTCCTCTGCACCCTATGATGCCGTGGTGCTGGATCTGACGCTGCCGGAAATTGACGGTCTGGACATCCTGCGCGCGTGGCGCGAGAGCGGGCGCAGCGAGCCGGTACTGATTCTGACGGCGCGGGATGCGCTGAACCAGCGCGTCGAAGGGCTACGTCTTGGCGCGGATGATTATCTCTGTAAGCCGTTCGCGCTGATCGAAGTGGGTGCCCGCCTCGAAGCGCTGGTCCGCCGCAGCCACGGCCAGGCGAGTAGCGAGCTGCGTCACGGGAAGGTCACGCTCGATCCGAGCCGTCTCGTCGCCACGCTGGACGGTGAGACGCTGACGCTCAAGCCGAAAGAGTTCGCGCTGCTGGAGCTGTTAATGCGTAACGCCGGTCGGGTGCTGCCGCGAAAGCTGATCGAGGAAAAACTCTATACCTGGGACGACGACGTCTCCAGCAACGCCATCGAGGTTCACGTCCATTATTTGCGCCGCAAGCTTGGGAGCGAGTTTATCCGCACCGTGCACGGCATCGGCTACACCCTGGGTGACGCATGAAACTGAGCCTGAAGCTGCGCCTGACGCTTCTCTTTTTACTTCTGTCTCTGACGGCCTGGTTTGCCGCCAGCCTGGTTGCCTGGCAGCAGACGACCCACAAGCTCGACAAGCTGTTCGATACCCAGCAGATGCTGTTTGCAAAACGGCTGCTGACGATGGATCTGGACGAGATCCGCGCCCCCGAACGCATGCGCGAGATCCCGAAAAAAGTGAAGCACGGTCGTCTGGACGACGACGCGCTGGCTTTCGCCATTTACGCCGTCGACGGCAAAATGCTCCTCAACGACGGTGAAAACGGACGCGATATTCCGTACCACTATCACCGCGACGGGTTCGATAACGGGCAGCTGCAGGGCGACAACGACGAGTGGCGTTTTTTATGGCTAACCTCACCCGACGGGAAGTACCGCGTAGTGGTCGGCCAGGAGTGGGAGTACCGCCAGGAGATGGCGCTGGACGTGGTCAGCTCGCAGCTGACCCCCTGGCTGGTGGCGCTGCCCGTGATGTTGCTGCTGCTGATCGTCCTCCTGAGTCGGGAGCTGAAGCCGCTGAAAAAGCTGGCGCAGACCCTGCGCTCCCGCTCGCCGGATGCCACCGATAAACTGCCGACCGAGGGTGTCCCTACGGAAGTGCGCCCCCTGCTCGACGCGCTGAATCATCTCTTCGCGCGCACCCAGGAGATGATGACCCGCGAGCGCCGCTTTACGTCCGATGCCGCCCACGAGCTGCGCAGCCCGCTGGCGGCCCTGAAGGTGCAAACTGACGTGGCCCAGCTCTCTCATGACGATCCGCAGGCGCGGGAAAAAGCGCTGATGCAGCTGCATGCGGGTATCGACCGCGCCTCCCGGCTGGTGGATCAACTCCTCACGCTGTCGCGTCTGGACTCGCTGGATAACCTTGACGATGTCGAACCGATTCCCCTGGCCGACTTGCTGCAGTCGGCCGTGCTGGATATCTGGCATCCGGCGCAGCAGGCGGGCATTGATATTCGCCTGAACATCCATGCACCAGAGGTGACACGCACGGGCCAGCAGCTGCTCCTGAGCCTGCTGGTGCGCAACCTGCTGGATAACGCGATCCGCTACAGCCCGCGCGGCAGCGTGGTGGACGTAACGCTGGACGCGCGTGGCTTTACCGTGCGCGACAACGGCCCCGGCATTTCACCTGACGCGCTGACGCGCATCGGCGAGCGCTTTTATCGCCCACCGGGTCAGGATGCCACGGGCAGCGGGCTGGGGTTATCCATTGTAAAACGCATCGCCGCCCTGCACGGGATGCGCGTTTCGCTGGGCAATGCCCCTGAAGGCGGTTTTGAAGTGAAGGTCAGCTGGTAAGGGATTATTGCGTATAGCGCAAAAGACTTTGCACATTTTGCTCATTTTACCGCACCGTCCTCGCGCGTAGAATACTGGCCATACTCTCATCATCGAGGACAAATAATGAGCAATATCCTGATTATCAACGGTGCAAAAGAATTTGCGCACTCTAAAGGCCAGCTGAATGACACCCTGACCGAGGTCGCGGACGGTTTCCTGCGCGACGCCGGGCATGATGTTAAGGTCGTGCGCGCGGACAGCAACTACGACGTGAAGGCCGAAGTGCAGAACTTCCTGTGGGCTGACGTGGTGATCTGGCAGATGCCAGGCTGGTGGATGGGCGCGCCGTGGACCGTGAAAAAATACATGGACGACGTGTTCACCGAAGGTCACGGCTCACTGTATGCCAGCGATGGCCGCACCCGCTCTGACGCCTCCAAAAAATACGGCTCGGGCGGCCTGATTCAGGGCAAAAAATATATGCTCTCGCTGACCTGGAACGCACCGCTGGAAGCCTTCACCGATAAAGATCAGTTCTTCGAAGGCGTGGGCGTTGACGGCGCGTACCTGCCGTTCCACAAGGCTAACCAGTTCCTGGGCATGGATCCGCTGCCGACCTTTATCGTCAACGACGTGATTAAAATGCCTGACGTCCCGAGCTATATCGCAGAATATCGCAAGCATCTCGCGGAAATTTTTGCTTAACTGGTAGCCTGGAATTAAAGGAGTAGTAAACATGCTTACCGTAATCGCAGAAATCCGTACTCGTCCAGGTCAACATCACCGTCAGGCGGTGCTGGATCAGTTCGCGAAAATTATCCCGACCGTACTGAAAGAAGAAGGCTGCCACGGCTACGCGCCGATGGTGGATGCCGCCACTGACGCCAGCTTCCAGGCGACCGCGCCAGACTCGATCATCATGGTTGAGCAGTGGGAAACCGTCGCGCATCTTGAAGCGCACCTGCAGACCGCGCACATGAAAGCGTGGAGCGACGCGGTGAAGGGTGACGTGCTGGAAACCCACATCCGCATTCTGGAGCAAGGGGTTTAAGTTTCCCCTCCCCCGCCCTCTCCCGAAAGGAGAGGGAGAACAGATCCAGGCCCGGTGAGCGTCAGCGCTACCGGGCTTTGTTTTTAGGTGCTTTTCTTCCCCGGCTTTAACCCACGGTGTAACTCGTTGATGCGCTTCATCGACTTGATGGTGCGCTGCGGCTCGGTGGAGGCGACGGATAAAATGATCATCTCCAGACACAGCAGCACCGTGCCGTGGAGCGGGATTTTGCCTTTTTCGCCGCCGCGCGGAACGTGGATCACCACGCTGGCCTCCTTGCTGAAGCGTGAGTCTAGGGCGTTGGTCAGCAGGATGGTGGGAATGCCCAGACGTTTTGCTTCACGCAGCGTGGTTTGCCCCTCCCGGTGCGCGGATTTCTGCGCCATCATCACCAGCACGTCGCCGCGCTGAAGCGCAATCAGCTGCTCGGCAAGCCCTATTCCGGTACGGTTAAGCGGCGTGGCGGGTAACCCCATACGACTGAACAGCCTGGCGGTGTACTCGGCCAGAATGCCGGAGGCGCCAATGCCAAATATGGCGACCTGCCTCGCCTGCGCCAGCAGAGAAACCGCCTGGGCCATCGCGTAGCGGTTGTGGGGTTCGGATAACACCTCGCAGGTGTGCTGATGCCCCTCCAGCACGAAATCAATGCTCGCGTTGACGTCGCTGGCGAGCGTATTCACCGTGGTGGACATCTTTTCGCTGGAGGTGACCACCGGACCAAACCACTGCTCCAGCGTTTGCTTGAGATCGCGCAGCCCGGCGAAACCCAGCGCCTGAATGGCGCGGACTACCGTGGCATCCGACGTTTTCAACAGCGTCGCGATCTCCATTGCGGTCTGTTCCATCACCGCTTCGCGGTTGTCATGGATATAGCGTGCAACCTGCAGCAGACGCGGCGTCAGCTGATGCGCACGCGCGCGAAAGCGGTCACCATAGACATCCACGCGCCCTTTCTCTTTGCGGATCACCGTGACGCCTCCGGCAGCGGACGCCCGGCAATCTGCGACTGCACCTGCGCGGCCATCAGCCCTAACGAGGCGTACGAATTCGAGATGGCCTCTTCACGCGAGATCAGCACGTAATGCCCGGTTCTGCAGGCATTCAGGAACTGACACCAGCCCGGCATGACCGCATCCATCGCCGCCAGCTCGTCCTGCGGTTTACCGCCCGTATCCCCGCGCCAGGTGGCGAAGACGAAATCGGCATCCAGTTCCGGCAGGCGCTCGGCGCTGACGTCGATGCGCCCTCCGTCCGGGATGGACTCAATCAGCGGCGGGAAGGTGAACCCGGCGTCGCGCAGCACGCGGCCCAGCGAGTGGTAGCTGTGCATGGCGTTAATCTTTCCCTGATTCGCCTGAATCACGGACACGGTCACCTTGCGGGTATCAATAGCCGCCTTCAGGGCCTTAATCTGCTCCTGATAGCGCCGCTCCAGAACCTTGAGCCGCGCCTGCGTTCCCGTCAGCTGAGCCAGCTTGCGGTAGATCTCCGGCGCGCCGCCGTCGAGATGATCGATGCTCACCGTCGGGGCAATTTTCGCCAGCTGTTCCACCGGGGTGTTGCGGGTCGGCTCGGTAACGATCAGGTCAGGCTTTGCGGCGGCGATAGCTTCAATATCGATATCGGCCGTGCCGATAAATGTAATGTCGGAATTATCAAAGTCGACGCCGGTCAACATGCCGCTGGAGCGCAGAAAGTGGCTGCCGTCCGGCCGCGTGCGGCCATGGCTTGCCACCGGCGGCACGCCAAGCTCAATCAGCGGAATGGTGATATCCAGATCGTGTAAGGAAACAATCCGTTTCGGATGAACCGGTACCACCACTTTTCGGTTAAGATCGTCAGTAAACGTCTGCGTCGGCTCCGCCGCACCCACCGCGAACCCCACCAGCAACAGCATCGAAAACACTACGCGCATTTTAGTCCCCTAAAATCTGTCCCGACGCTGCCAGAGCAGCAGCAGGAAAAACGGTCCGCCAATCAGTGAAATCACAATTCCCGCCGGCAGCTGCAGCGGGAGGAACGCCAGACGTCCGACGTTATCCGCCAGCAGCACCAGCAGCGCGCCCAGCACGGCGCTTCCCGTCAGGAGCGCGGTTTGCCCACCGCGCAGCAGCAGGCGCGCCATATGCGGGGCAATCAGCCCCACGAAACCTATACTGCCCACGCACGAGACGCAGGCCGCCGTCAGCACCACCGGGGCGAGAACCCGCAGCAGCGCCAGCCGGGTTATGCGCACGCCAAGGCCCGCGGCGGCCTGATTGCCGAGCAACGCCACGTCCGCTGCCCGCGCGGTAAACAGCAGCAGCGCAAACGCGGGGGCAGCCCAGAGCGCGGCTAACCCCACCAGCGTCCAGTTTGCCGCATGCAGGCTTCCCGCCAGCCACAGCATCGCCGTCTGTACGTCGCGCACGTCGGCGGTGGTGATAAAGACGCCCATTGCGGCGGCAAACGCCCACGACACGCCGATGCCGATCAGGATGAACCGCGGGCGCGAGATATCGCGCGCCAGGCCGATAACCAGCAGCGCGGTAAGCAGCCCGCCGGCCATGCCGACCAGCGGACGCCAGGCCAGGCCCAGCGCCGGGAACTGAAAAATCAGCAGCAGTACCGCCGCGCTACAGCCCTCCTTCACGCCAATAAGCCCGGGATCGGCCAGACCATTGCGGGTGATGGACTGCATTGCCGCCCCCGCCATGCCGAGCATCGCGCCGCACAGCACCGCCATCAGCAGGCGCGGCAGGCGGATATCCATCACGATGTAGCGCGTCTCCGCCGTCAGGCTCTCAGGAGAAAACAGCGCGCGCCCGATGGCGGAGGTGGGAACAGGCAGAGATCCGTGCGTCAGGCCAAAGCCCAGCAGGCTTAACGCCACCAGCGCTAAAAGCGTCAGGCACGCCAGCGCCCTCGGGCGAACCAGCGCCGATAAACGGCCAATACGGATCGCGCGGAATCCGGCCCGGTTCATTTGAACATCCTCGACGCCATAAAGATGAATACGGGCGCGCCGACCAGGGCCGTCATGATGCCGGTTGCCAGCTCCCAGGGCGTAAACAGCGTGCGGGCGGCGATATCCGCCAGCAGCAGAACCAGCGCGCCACACAGGGCAGACAGCGGCACCATCACGCGTAAATCGACCGACACCAGACGGCGAATGAGCTGCGGCACGACCAGGCCGATAAAGCCAATCGGCCCGGCAATTGAGACGGCCGCGCCGCAGAGCAGCGCGATGGCCAGCAGGGCAAGCAGGCGGGTTTTCAGCAGCGACACGCCAAGCCCCTGCGCCATTCGGTCTCCCAGCGCCAGCATGTTGAGCGAGGGTGACAGCCCGATGGCGAGAACAAAACCGGCTGTTGCGGCCCACAGGGCGCTCCGGAGCGTCTGCACGTTGATCCCGGACAGGTCCCCTGCCAGCCAGGTGCGCATGGCGAGCAGCGTCTGTTCATCGAGGATTAACACCGCGGCGGTAATCGACGAGGCAAACGCCGACATCGCCACGCCGCACAGCGTGACCTTCATCGGCGTAAGCCCGGTGCGACCGGACGAGGAGAACATCAGCACCAGCAAAAACAGCGCGGCGGCACCGGCGGCGGCAACGAGCGGGCGACCAAACGGCAGCGACAGCCCAAGCGCGCTGGTAATCACGACCGCCAGCGCGGCCCCGGCGTTTAGCCCCAGAATATGCGGCTCGCCGAGCGGATTGCGGATCACGGACTGCAGCAGCACGCCCGCCACGCCGAGCGCGGCGCCCGTCACCATCGCGGCGCAGAGGCGCAGCAGTCTTAATTTGATAATGACGTTATGGTCGAAATTGCGCGGATCGAAATGGAAGAATGCCTCCACCACCGTCAGCGGGGCGATGAAGCGTGCGCCGATGCCCAGGTGCATAATCGCGCCCAGCGCCAGCAGCAAAGCGAAGATCGGGAAGGCCAGAGAGGAGCGCATCATGGCTGAACAGGGCCCTGGCGAAACGGCATAAAGAACGGCTTGCCGGTCAACGGGTTTATGGACATATGCACGTCCACATCAAACACCGCTTTAATCAGCTCCGGCGTACAGGCATCGCCCTCATGCAATACGCCTTCAACTTTCCCCTGGCGTAAAAAGACCAGCGAATCGCCGTAGTTTACGGCGAAGTTGAGATCGTGCAGCACCACCACGACGGTACGCCCGTGCCGGCGGGTCAGGGTGTGCAGCAGTTCCAGGATCTCCACCTGATAGCGGAGATCGAGAAACGTCGTGGGCTCGTCAAGCAGGATATACGGCGTTTGCTGCGCCAGCGCCATGGCGATCCAGCAGCGCTGACGCTGGCCGCCGGATAAGCTTTCCACCGGCATATGGGCAAACTCCGCCGTGCCGGTCAGGCGCAGGGCCTCTTCCACCGCCAGCTCGTCCTCGTCGCTCCACTGGCGCATAAAGTTCTGCCAGGGAAAACGCCCGCGCGAGACCAGCTCAAAGACGGTCAACCCTTCCGGGAGCAGCGGAGACTGCGGCAGGATACCCAGCTGGCGGGCGACGGCTTTGGTCGGCAGCGCGTGGATCGCCTTGCCGTCGAGAACTGCCGCGCCGCCAAGCGGCTGAAGCAAACGCGCAATGGTGCTCAGCAGCGTGGATTTTCCGCAGCCGTTCGCCCCTACCAGCACGGTCATTTTCTGCTGTGGGATCGCAAGGGAGATATCATCAACGATGATTTTTTTCTGATAGCCCGCAGAGAGGTTCTCCAGAACCAGTCCCGGTTTTTTTGTGTTGTGAGCCACGTGAATGCCAACGTAATAAAAAAGCGCAACAAATATAAATAAAAATCATTCTCTTTTGAGAGTTTGACGCTGCGTCATGTAGTAGTCAAGAGAAGAAACACCCTGATAAAACCAGGGATAGGCCTGAGGGAAAATGAACAAGGAATGACTTTAAAAAGCATTTAATTCAATAAATTAATAATCATCCCGCTGCGCTTATACGCCCGACTAAACGTTGTAGTCGATTTTTTCTTTTTTCCATTTACTACTACATTCGCGCATGATTGAATGATTCTCAATTACATGTCCGATGCCCACCGTGGCTAACGGACAGACCGTAAAGGGCAATGACTCACACATTTTTCCGCGAAACGTCATTCGCGGGATATTTCGGGATAACAGATGTAATGGCTACGTTCACACCTTCACTCTCTGGGGTAAAAGGGCGCGCGCTCTTTTCACTGCTGTTTATGGCGCCGCTGGTGCAGGCAGCAGATAACACCGCGGCTAAAGACGGCGAAACGCTTACCGTCACCGCCGATCCAAATACGACGGCGGAGGCCACGAATGGCTATCAGCCGTTGAATACCTCCACCGCGACGTTAACCAACATGCCGATGCTGGACATCCCGCAGGTGGTCAATACCGTCAGCGACAAAGTGCTTGCGGATCAGCATGCCACCACGCTGGATGAAGCGCTCTATAACGTCAGCAACGTGGTGCAGACCAACACCCTGGGCGGTACGCAGGATGCCTTCGTGCGCCGTGGGTTTGGCGCGAACCGCGACGGCTCGATCATGACCAACGGCCTGCGCACCGTGCTGCCGCGCAGCTTTAATGCCGCAACCGAGCGCGTGGAGGTGCTGAAAGGCCCGGCCTCGACGCTCTACGGCATTCTCGATCCGGGCGGCCTGATTAACGTCGTCACCAAACGTCCGGAGAAGACCTTCGGCGGTTCCCTCTCCGCTACCTCTTCCAGCTTTGGCGGCGGCACCGGACAGATCGATGTTACCGGCCCGATTGACGGCACGCGCCTGGCGTATCGCCTGACGGGCGAGTATCAGAACGAGGATTACTGGCGCAATTTCGGCAACGAACGCAGCACCTTTATCGCTCCGTCGCTGACCTGGTTTGGCGATGACGCCACCGTGACCGTGCTCTATTCGCATCGCGACTATAAAACGCCGTTCGATCGCGGAACGATCTTCGATCTCAACACCAAAAAGGCCGTCAACGTCGATCGTAAAACCCGCTTCGACGAACCGTTTAACGTGACCGACGGCCAGTCCGATCTCGCTCAGCTCAACGCGGAGTATCGCCTCAACAGCCAGTGGACCGCGAAGCTCGACTACAGCTACAGCCAGGATAAATACAGCGATAACCAGGCCCGCGTGATGGCCTACGATTCAAAAACCGGCAACCTGACCCGCCGCGTGGATGCGACCCAGGGCTCGACCCAGCGTATGCACACGACGCGCGCGGATCTGCAGGGAAACGTGGACATCGCGGGCTTTTACAATGAGATCCTGACCGGCGTGTCGTATGAGAATTACGATCTGCTGCGTACGGACATGATCCGCTGTAAGAACGTTAAGGATTTCAATATTTACAACCCGAGCTACGGCAGCCTCGGCAAGTGCACCACCGTCTCGGCATCCGACAGCGATCAAACCATTAAGCAGGAAAGCTACTCCGCCTACGCGCAGGACGCGCTGTACCTGACCGATAAGTGGATCGCCGTCGCCGGAATGCGCTATCAGTATTACACTCAGTACGCGGGGAAAGGCCGTCCGTTTAACGTGAACACCGACAGCCGCGACGACCAGTGGACGCCGAAGCTGGGTTTTGTGTATAAGCTCACCCCGGCGGTCTCGCTGTTTGCCAACTATTCCCAGACGTTTATGCCGCAGTCGTCCATTGCGAGCTACATTGGCGACCTGCCGCCGGAAACGTCAAATGCGTATGAAATTGGCGCTAAATTCGACCTGTTCGACGGCATTACCGCCAACATCGCGCTGTTTGATATCCACAAGCGCAACGTGCTGTACACCGAGAGCGTGGGTGATGAAACCGTCGCCAAAACAGCGGGCCGCGTGCGCTCTCAGGGCGTGGAGGTGGATCTTGCCGGCTCGCTGACCGAGAACACCAACATTATCGCCAGCTACGGCTATACCGACGCGAAGGTGCTGGAAGATCCGGACTATGCGGGCAAACCGCTGCCGAACGTGCCGCGCCATACCGGCTCCCTGTTCCTGACCTACGATATTCACAATGCGTTTGCCGGGAATACCCTGACGCTGGGCGGCGGCGGGCACGGCGTAAGCCGTCGTTCCGCAACCAACGGTGCGGATTATTATCTGCCGGGCTATTTCGTGGCGGACGCGTTTGCGGCGTACAAGATGAAGCTACAGTATCCGGTGACGCTGCAGGTGAACGTGAAAAATCTGTTTGATAAGACCTACTACACGTCGTCGATTGCGACCAACAACCTGGGCAACCAGATTGGCGATCCGCGCGAAGTGCAGTTTACGGTGAAGATGGAGTTTTGATGTAAAAAAGCCCGGTGGCGCTAACGCTTACCGGGCCTACGATCCATTCCCTCTCCCGGCGGGAGAGGGTTAGGGTGAGGGCATCAGGCCTCAATATCCGCCATATCGCCTTTCTCCTGCAGCCAGTTACGTCGGTCTTCCGAACGTTTCTTGGCAAGGAGCATATCCATCATGGCGTTGGTTTGCTGCTCGTCTTCATCGCTGATCGTCAGCTGCACCAGACGGCGCGTGTTCGGATCCAGCGTCGTTTCGCGAAGCTGCATCGGGTTCATTTCGCCCAGCCCTTTAAAGCGCTGCACGTTCGGTTTGCCCTTCTTGCGCTTCAGCTGTTCCAGCACGCCCGCTTTCTCTTCTTCCGTCAGCGCGTAGTAAACCTCTTTGCCGAGGTCGATACGGTACAGCGGCGGCAGCGCCACGTGGACGTGACCGTTTTTCACCAGCGTTTTGAAGTGCTTCACGAACAGCGCGCACAGCAGCGTGGCGATGTGCAGACCATCGGAGTCCGCATCCGCGAGGATACAGATCTTGCCGTAGCGCAGCTGGCTCAGATCGTCGCTGTCCGGATCGATGCCGATCGCCACCGAAATATCGTGCACTTCCTGCGAGGCCAGCACTTCATCAGAAGAGACTTCCCAGGTGTTCAGGATCTTACCCTTGAGCGGCATGATCGCCTGATATTCACGATCGCGCGCCTGCTTGGCCGATCCGCCCGCCGAGTCCCCTTCCACGAGGAACAGCTCGGTACGGTTGAGATCCTGCGCAGTACAGTCCGCCAGCTTGCCCGGCAGCGCAGGGCCGCTGGTCAGCTTTTTACGCACAACTTTCTTCGCGGCACGCAAACGACGCTGGGCGCTGGAAATGGCCATTTCGGCCAGCATCTCTGCCGCCTGAACGTTCTGGTTCAGCCACAGGGTAAACGCATCTTTCACCACGCCGGAGACGAACGCCGCGCACTGACGTGACGACAGGCGCTCTTTGGTCTGACCGGCAAACTGCGGATCCTGCATCTTCACGGAGAGCACGTAGGCGCAGCGATCCCAGATATCTTCCGCCGACAGCTTCACGCCGCGCGGCAGGATGTTGCGGTATTCGCAGAACTCACGCATCGCGTCCAGCAGCCCCTGACGCAGGCCGTTGACGTGCGTACCGCCGAGCATGGTTGGGATCAGGTTGACGTAGCTTTCGGTCAGCAGCTCGCCGCCTTCCGGCAGCCACAGCAGCGCCCAGTCCACGGCTTCGGTATCGCCGCTAAAGTTACCGACAAACGGTTTTTCCGGCAGCGTCGGCAGTCCGTTTACCGCTTCGCACAGGTAGTCGTTCAGACCGTCGGCGTAGCACCAGGTTTGTGCGGTATTGTTAACGTGATCGGTAAAGGTGATTTCCACGCCCGGACACAGCACCGCTTTGGCTTTCAGCAGGTGCGTCAGGCGAGAAACGGAAAAACGCGGGCTGTCGAAGAAGCTTTCGTCAGGCCAGAAGTGGACGCTGGTGCCGGTGTTGCGTTTGCCGCACGTGCCGACAACCTGCAGATCCTGCACCTTATCGCCGTTTTCAAACGCGATGTTATAGACCTGGCCGTCGCGGCGGACGTTCACTTCCACGCGTTTGGATAGGGCGTTCACCACGGAAATGCCCACGCCGTGCAGACCACCGGAGAACTGGTAGTTCTTGTTGGAGAACTTACCGCCCGCGTGCAGACGACAGAGGATCAGCTCAACGGCAGGCACGCCCTCTTCCGGATGGATATCCACCGGCATGCCGCGCCCGTCGTCGATGACTTCCAGCGACTGATCGGCGTGCAGAATGACGTCAACGCGTTTGGCATGGCCCGCCAGCGCTTCGTCCACACTGTTATCAATAACTTCCTGGCCCAGATGGTTTGGGCGCGTCGTATCGGTGTACATCCCCGGGCGGCGGCGAACCGGCTCAAGCCCGGTGAGGACCTCAATGGCATCAGCGTTATAGGTTTGCGTCATGATTTAAACTAGCAATTCGCATTGATTGTCAGTGGCTGTGCAGTCCAAGAAAATCGACAATCTGGGTGAAATGATTCTCAAAGCCCGTGAAAGCATGGTTTCCGCCCTCTTCTATAGTCTGGCGGCAGGAGGCGTAATACGCCACTGCCTGGCGGTAATCCAGCACTTCATCACCCGTCTGTTGCAGCAGCCAGATGAGATCCGGTGCCTCAAGCGGGTCGACCTGCATAACTTTGAGATCGTAAATATGGCGTGACTCTAGCACATATTGTTGCCCGGTGTAGGGGTTCTCGTTTTCGCCAAGAAAGTCCCTCAGCAGCTCAAATGGCCGTACCGCCGGATTAACCACAACGGCGGGCAGCATGAAGCATTGTGAGAGCCAGGTGGCGTAGTACCCGCCCAGGGATGAACCGACCACACCGAAGGTTTCGCCGCCGTGTGCAAGCACAATAGATTCCAGCATCTCCGCGGCCTCTGCCGGGTAAGGCGGCAGCTGCGGGATAATCATCTCAACGTCGGGGTGATGCTCGCTCAGCCACTGGCGAAACTGTGTCGCTTTTGCAGAGCGCGGCGAGCTGTTGAATCCGTGCAGATAAAGGAGCGTAGACATCAATAGCCTTCTGAAGCGGTATCCGGGCGGAATTTTGCACCGGTCAAACGGCAGACTTCCGTGGTCAGCGTGCCGTCGGCATGCAGTTCCAGCCAGCGCCAGCCTGGCGCGATGGTATCCAGCGTAAAGTTGGCGCAGTGCGGCTTAAACTGAACGCAGGTCGACGGCGTCGCCAGCATGCGGCGCCCGTTCCAGTCGAGATCCTGTTCCTGATGAATATGTCCACACAGCAGATTTTTCACCCGCGGGAACTTCGCCAGCACGCGATCCAGCGCCGCGGAGTTGCGCAGGCTGTGCTGATCGAGCCAGCTGCAGCCCGCCGGCAGAGGATGATGATGAAGCAACAGCAGCGTGTGACGTTCAGGTTCAGCAGCCAGTTTGGTCTCAAGCCAGTCGAGCTGAAACTCGCTTAACTCACCGTGCGGGACGCCAAACACCTGGCTATCGAGCAGCAGGATCTGCCACTGTTCACCCGCAAAAACACATTTCGCCGGAGAAATTCCCGCATCCTGAAGAGAGCTGTACATGGCGGGCTGGAAGTCATGGTTTCCTGGCAGCCAGACGCAAGGCACGCTAAAGCTCGCGATGCCTTCAGCAAAATGCTGGTAGGCCGCGGAGGACTGATCCTGCGCCAGATCGCCCGTTGCGACAATCAGATCGCATGCACGGTTTTCAGCGTGAATGGCGCTAAGTACCGCCTGATAACTCTCCCAGGTGTTGACCCCCAGTAGCGTTTCATGCTTTTCGGCAAAAAGGTGGGTATCGGTGATTTGTAATATCCTGACTGGCGCCCCACCAGCAACAGTCAGGTTCAACAGGCTTTCCAAATGGTGTCCTTAGGTAGGTTTATGACGCTAACAAACCGGAATCGCCATTGCTCCATGTGCTAAACAATATCTTAGCCAGTCGGCTAAAAACTGGTTAATTTGATGCTTTTCGTCGCGTTGATGCAACTTTTTATTCGGGTAATCATACCGCGCCTTGAAGCGAAAGATCTGCTGGCTTGAACACACTTCAGCGACCATCGCGTCGTGATAGAGACGCACCGTCATCGACGGCAGGCTCCAGTAGCTAATGCTGGGTGCCGTTTGCTCAATCTCCACCAGCGTAGTGTAGCGCGTTGATTCTGTTATCGTTAACCGATACTGCGCGTTGCTCACCTGATAGCTTACCGTTTCGCCGGGTGCGTCGTTTCGCGGCAGCAGGCGGCGCAACTGTGCGAAATTGGTTTCGCACAGGCGCATCATTTCTGGGAAGTCAGGTGTATAGCGCTTCATTTTTTCCACTCGTTTCGTAATGTCTGATAATGCAGCTGCAGCCATTGCAGGGCGATGACAGACGCTGCGTTGTCGATTTTCCCCTCTTCTACCCACTGATAAGCCTGTTCCCGGCTCACCACATGAACCCGAATATCTTCGTTTTCATCTGCCAGACCGTGGATCCCTTCCGCCGTCGTGGCGTCCACTTCGCCCACCATTATGGACAAGCGCTCGCTGGTACCGCCCGGGCTTGCCAGATAGCTCAGCACCGGTTTTGTACGGCCCACCACCAGTCCGGCCTCTTCCAGCGCCTCGCGACGGGCGACGTCTTCAACAGACTCACCTTCTTCGATCATCCCGGCCACCATCTCCAGCAGCCACGGGCTCTCACTGACGTCATAAGCGGCGATGCGGATCTGCTCCACCAGCACAACTTCGTCACGCACTGGGTCAAAGGGTAGCAAGACTGCCGCATGCCCGCGCTCAAAAATTTCGCGTCTGATTTCGCCGCTCATTTCCCCGTTAAACAGGCGATGCCTGAAACGGTAAAGATCCATTGAAAAAAAACCGCTATAAAGCGTTTCTCGTGCAATAATTTCTACATCGTTTTTGGCGAATGTCACGGGCAACTTTTCTGGTTTTTGCATGAGTCGAGTCCTGGTAGCAATGGTGATGAAATTGTGAATTTCAAGGCTGTTTGGCTGCCGTTTGTAAGGCTATATGGTAGATTGGTGCAAATTACCGCCAGATGGCACGTTACGCCAACCTTTTGGTATGGAAGATTCTGTTAGAATCGGCAATTATTTTTTAATTAGATCAGCGCTAATACTGCTTCACAACAAGGAATGCAAATGAAGAAATTGCTCCCCATCCTTATCGGCCTGAGCCTGACGGGCTTCAGTGCAATGAGCCAGGCGGAAAACCTGTTACAGGTCTACCAGCAGGCACGTCTGGGCAACCCTGATTTACGTAAATCAGCGGCCGATCGTGATGCTGCGTTTGAAAAGATTAACGAAGCGCGTAGCCCCTTGCTGCCACAGTTAGGTTTAGGTGCAGATTATACCTACAGCAACGGTTTCCGCGACGCTAACGGCGTAAACTCCAATGCTACCAGCGCCTCACTGCAATTGACACAGACGCTGTTTGATATGTCCAAATGGCGCGCCCTGACCCTGCAGGAAAAGAGCGCGGGTATCCAGGATGTGACCTATCAGACCGACCAGCAGACGCTGATCCTGAACACCGCCACGGCGTACTTCAACGTGCTGAGCGCGATTGACGCACTCTCCTACACCGAAGCGCAGAAACAGGCGATTTACCGCCAGTTAGATCAAACTACCCAGCGTTTCAACGTGGGCCTGGTCGCGATCACCGACGTGCAGAACGCCCGTTCACAGTACGACACCGTGCTGGCTAACGAAGTGACCGCGCGTAACAACCTCGACAACGCGCTGGAATCCCTGCGTCAGGTCACCGGGAATTACTATCCTGAGCTGGCGTCGCTGAACGTGGACAGCTTTAAAACGGATAAACCGCAGGCCGTTAACGCCCTGCTGAAAGAGGCGGAAAACCGCAACCTGAGTTTGCTGCAGGCGCGTCTGAGCCAGGACCTGGCCCGCGAGCAAATTCGTCAGGCGCAGGACGGCCATCTGCCAACCCTGAGCCTGAGCGCGTCTACCGGTGTTTCTGATACGACCTATAGCGGCTCTAAAACCAATACGTCCCAGTATGACGACAGCAATATGGGTCAGAATAAAGTGGGTCTGAGCTTCTCCCTGCCGCTGTATCAGGGCGGTCAGGTCAACTCTCAGGTGAAACAGGCGCAGTACAACTTTGTTGGCGCGAGCGAGCAGCTGGAAAGCGCCCACCGCAACGTGGTGCAGACCGTGCGTTCCTCCTTCAACAACGTGAACGCCTCGATCAGCAGCATCAACGCCTATAAACAGGCCGTTGTGTCTGCGCAGAGCTCTCTGGATGCGATGGAAGCGGGCTACTCGGTCGGTACACGTACTATCGTGGACGTGCTCGACGCGACCACCACGCTGTACAACGCGAAACAGCAGCTTTCCAGCGCGCGTTACCAGTACCTGATTAACCAGCTGAACATCAAACAGGCTCTGGGTACGCTGAACGAGCAAGATCTGCAGATGCTGAACAGCGCGCTGGGCAAACCGGTCTCCACCTCTCCGGACAGCGTTGCGCCGGAGAACCCGGAGCAGGTTGCCGCGGTTGATAACTTCAACGCTAACAGCAACACCCCTGCGGCACAGCCGGCCGCTGCGCGTACCACTACATCCGCCAGCAAAGGCAATAATCCGTTCCGTAACTAAGAGTGTTATCAGGCCCACTGCGGCCTGATGCCCTCCACCCCGCCCCTCTCCCACAGGGAAAGGGGCGCATCTGAATCACATCCGAACGTAAGCCAACGTAAAGATCCCCCTGATTCCGCCCCTCTTCGCTTCATTTTCAACCACTCATCCTCTATCCTGAGCGTTATTACCACTGGGTCCTGGAAGACAAACATGAAACGGACAAAATCCATAAATCACGCTTCGTTCCGCAAGAGCTGGAACGCGCGTCACCTCACCCCTGTTGCGCTGGCGGTCACGGCTGTCTTTATGCTGGCAGGCTGTGAGAAAAATGACGAAACGGTTTCGCTGTATCAAAACGCAGACGACTGCTCCGCCGCAACCGGCAAAGCCGCCGAATGTAAAACGGCTTACACCAGCGCTCTGAAAGAAGCGGAACGTACTGCGCCGAAATATGCCTCACGCGAAGACTGCGTGGCGGAGTTTGGTGAAGGTCAGTGCCAGCAGGCACCGGCTCAGGCAGGCACCGCACCTGAAAATCAGGCGCAGGCTCAGTCCAGCGGCAGCTTCTGGATGCCGCTGATGGCAGGCTACATGATGGGTCGTCTGATGGGCGGCGGTGCGGGCTACCAGCAGCAGCCGCTGTTTAGCTCGAAAAACCCGGCCAGCCCGGCTTACGGTCAATATACCGATGCCAGCGGCAAAGGCTACGGCGCAGCGACCCCTGGCCGCACCGTGAACGTTCCGAAAACGGCGATGGCGCCGAAGCCTGCGACCACCAGCACCATCACCCGCGGCGGGTTTGGTGAATCTGTGGCGAAGCAGACCAGCATGCAGCGTAGTGCGACAGGCACCTCCTCTACTCGCTCAATGGGCGGCTGATCATGGAACGAGTCAGTATCACCGAGCGCCCGGACTGGCGCGAAAAAGCCACCGAGTACGGTTTTAACTTCCACACCATGTACGGCGAGCCGTACTGGTGTGAAGACGCCTATTACAAGCTCACGCTGGCTCAGGTGGAAAAACTGGAAGAGGTGACGGCCGAGCTGCACCAGATGTGCCTGAAGGTCGTGGAAAAGGTCATCGACAGCGACGAGCTGATGGCAAAGTTCCGCATTCCGAAGCACACATGGGGCTTTGTGCGCCAGTCGTGGAAAACGAATCAGCCTTCGCTTTACTCTCGCCTGGATCTGGCGTGGGACGGCAAAGGTGAACCGAAGCTTCTGGAAAACAACGCCGATACGCCAACCTCTCTGTATGAAGCGGCGTTCTTCCAGTGGATCTGGCTGGAAGACCAGGCCAATGCCGGAAACCTGCCGGAAGGCAGCGACCAGTTTAACAGCCTGCAGGAAAAGCTGATTGAGCGTTTTGCCGAGCTGCGTGAACAGCATGGCTTTAACCTGCTCCATCTCGCCTGCTGCCGCGACACGGAAGAAGACCGTGGCACGGTTCAATATCTGCAGGACTGCGCCGCCGAAGCGGAAGTAGCGACCGAGTTCCTCTATATCGAGGATATCGGCTTGGGTGAAAAAGGTCAGTTTACGGATATGCAGGACCAGGTGATAAGCAACCTGTTCAAGCTCTACCCGTGGGAATACATGCTGCGCGAGATGTTCTCCACCAAGCTGGAAGATGCTGGCGTACGCTGGCTGGAGCCGGCCTGGAAGAGCATCATCTCTAACAAAGCCCTGCTGCCGATGCTCTGGGAGATGTTCCCGAACCACCCGAACCTGCTGCCAGCCTATTTTGCGGAAGATGATTACCCGCAAATGGAAAAATACGTTGTTAAGCCGATCTTCTCCCGCGAAGGCGCAAACGTCTCGATTATCGAAAACGGCAAGACGCTGGAAGCGGTTGAAGGGCCATACGGCGAAGAAGGGATGATCGTCCAGGAGTTCTATCAACTCCCGAAATTTGGCGACAGTTATACCCTGATTGGCAGCTGGCTCATCAACGATCAACCGGCCGGGATTGGCATTCGCGAAGATCGCGCGCTGATCACGCAGGATCTGTCACGGTTTTATCCGCACATTTTTGTCGAATAGGCCGCAGCCTGATGCCCTCACCCCGCCCCTCTCCCACAGGGAGAGGGTGCAAACACTAAAAACGGCAACCTGAGGTTGCCGTTTTGCTTTTATTATCCCACCTGCACCGACAGCATACTCAGACTGCCCATCTCAATACCGTCGACCGGGATCGTCACCGGTTCCTGACCATCCCACGCGCCAAGAACGTACAGCAGCGGCAGGAAGTGTTCCGGCGTCGGGTTAGAGAGCGAACCGCCATCATGATCCAGATAGTTCACCAGCGGATGCTCCTCAAGCGGGCCTTGCCAGGTCAGGTTCGCTTTGACGTAGTCGTTAAAAGAGGTTGCCCACGGGTACGGCGTGTTCTCACCGTGCCAGCGTGCGGTACGCAGGTTATGCACCACGTTGCCGCTCGCCACCAGCATGATGCCTTCATCACGCAGGGTTGCCAGCTTGCGCCCCACCTCCAGATGCCAGGCCGCCGGTTTAGTGCTGTCGATGCTCAACTGCACCATCGGGATATCCGCGTCAGGATACATTTTAATCAGCACGCCCCAGGAGCCATGGTCAAAGCCCCAGGCTTCTTTATCCAGCGTCACAGGGACAGGTGCCAGCAACTCTACCAGCTTTTGCGCCAGCTCAGGCGAGCCGGGGGCCGGATAATGCGTGTCGTACAGCGCCTGCGGGAAGCCGCCAAAATCATGAATGGTTTTTGGCGCTTCCATGGCGGTCACGCCGGTCCCACGGGTAAACCAGTGTGCAGACACCACCACGATCGCTTTCGGACGCGGCAACGTCTCGCCAAGATGACGCCAGTCGCGGGTATAGACGTTGTCTTCCAGAACGTTCATAGGGCTACCGTGACCTAAAAACAGGGCTGGCATACGGGAAGAAGTCATGGTGATATCCTTACAGAAGGTGTCAATTTAATGGTGCTACATTACGCGCAATCCGGCAAAGATGAACGCAGATAAGCGTGAAGATCATCATCAGGAAATTTGAATGTAAGGAATGTGTAAAGCCGGGTTTTCACCCTCGCTTTGCCAGAAATGAATCATTTATATTAATGAGAATGATTATCATAAGGAGCAATGCATGTCAGTCCCCTTGATCCTGACCATACTGGCGGGCGCCGCGACCTTTATCGGTGCGCTCCTCGGCGTGCTCGGCCAAAAGCCCTCTAACCGCGTACTGGCCTTTTCACTGGGCTTTGCTGCCGGGATCATGCTGCTCATCTCCCTGATGGAGATGCTGCCTGCCGCGTTGGGCACAGAAGGCATGTCTCCGCTGCTGGGCTACGGCATGTTTGTCTTTGGCCTGCTGGGATACTTTGCCCTCGATCGGATGCTACCACACGCGCATCCGCAGGATTTAATGCAGAAAAACGTGACGCCCATGCCGCGCAATATCAAGCGTACCGCCGTGCTGTTAACGCTTGGCATCAGTCTGCACAACTTCCCGGAAGGGGTCGCTACCTACGTGACGGCCAGCAGCAATCTTGAGATGGGCTTTGGCATCGCGCTGGCGGTCGCCTTACACAATATTCCTGAAGGACTGGCCGTCGCCGGCCCCGTGTATGCCGCAACGGGATCGAAACGCACCGCGGTGTTCTGGGCGGGGATTTCCGGGATGGCCGAAATCCTTGGCGGCGTACTGGCCTGGCTGATCCTCGGTAGTCTGGTCTCTCCGGTAGTGATGGCGGCGATTATGGCCGCGGTAGCCGGGATCATGGTTGCGCTTTCGGTGGATGAACTGATGCCGCTGGCGAAGGAGATCGATCCTAACAACAACCCCAGCTATGGCGTGCTGTGTGGAATGTCGGTGATGGGATTAAGTCTGGTTCTCCTGCAGACCGCAGGAATCGGGTAAAAAAAACGCCGGGATATCCCGGCGTTTTTATTTTCAGCTGGCTTTGCGCTCGTGCGCCTGGCGATACTCAACCAGATCTTCAATCGTGACCACCGGCATGTTGTGCAGGCGGGCAAAGGTGATGCACTCCGGCGCGCGCGCCATGGTGCCGTCATCGTTGGTCAGTTCGCACAGCACACCAGCAGGTTTGAAGCCAGCCAGCGTCACCAGGTCGATCGTCGCTTCGGTGTGACCACCGCGGGTCAACACGCCGCCCGCCTGCGCACGCAGTGGGAAGACGTGGCCTGGACGGTGCAGATCGGATGGCTTCGCACCATCAGCAATCGCTGCACGTACGGTGGTCAGACGGTCAGCCGCAGACACACCTGTGGTCACGCCATGCGCCGCTTCAATGGTCACGGTAAAACCGGTACCAAAGGCGCTGGTGTTGTTTTCGACCATCATCGGCAGATCGAGCTGCTTACGACGATCTTCATTAATACACAGGCATACGATGCCGCTGCCGTGACGGATGGTCAGCGCCATCTGTTCAACGGTCATGTTTTCGGCGGAGAAAATCATGTCGCCTTCGTTTTCACGGTTTTCATCGTCAAGCACCATCACACCGCGGCCTTCGCGCAGTGCATCCAGTGCATGTTCAACACGTTGAGTTGAAGTGCCAAAAGAGGAAAGTAGCGTCTGATTCATGGTAAAAAAACCTCATTAACATTATGGTTACCAGAATCAGGGCAGTCTTAGGAGCGCCGTATAAGCGGCAAAAAGATAACGTGAGCGGGCCCATGCCCGACTTGATCGTTACTCTCTCCCATCCGGACTCTAACCGTCGGCCCCGGAATTACACCGGATCTGCTGACCTTTGAGTTTTCACCCAAAGCGCTCGCGGGCTTTCAGCGTCACGCTGATTTACCGCCGGTGGGGAATTTCGCCCCGCCCTGAGAATAAGCGAGATAACTATAACGCTATTGATTATCCTGGGCAATGCATAAGCATCAAACAATTTTGTTTACCCCGGGCATGACGCGCTACAATGGACACTAACACTTTTCCATCAAGGGAAACGCCAATGATTGACCCGAAAAAAATTGAGCAGATCGCGCGTCAGGTTCATGAATCTATGCCAAAAGGCATTCGTGAATTTGGTGATGACGTAGAAAAGAAAATCCGCCAGACGCTGCAGGCGCAGTTGGTTCGCCTTGATTTAGTCAGCCGCGAAGAGTTTGACGTGCAGACCCAGGTTCTGCTGCGCACCCGCGAGAAGCTGGCGCTGCTGGAACAGCGTCTGAGCGAGCTGGAAAACCGCCATGCGCCGGAAGAAGTGAAGCCGGCACCGGCCATTCCACCGGTGGATGACCAGGAGTAAGTGCGGCCTGATGCCCTCACCCCAGCCCTCTCCCACAGGGAGAGGGAGATAAAAACGGGCCAGCTGGCCCGTTTTTTACTGACTGTCTTTCTGGATCTTCTTGATGATGTTGGTGGTTGAGCACCCGTCCTCAAAGTTGAGCACCATCACCTCGCCGCCGTTGGCCCAGACCTCTTCGCTACCCGCGATTTGCTCCGGCTTGTAATCCCCACCTTTTACCAGCAGGTCCGGCAGAATGCCGGCAATCAGGCGCTGCGGGGTATCTTCTTCAAACGACACCACCCAGTCCACCGCTTCCAGCGCGCCGAGCACAATCATGCGCTGCTCGAGCGGGTTCACCGGACGCGTTTCACCCTTCAGGCGTTTCGTCGATGCATCGCTGTTAACCGCCACAATCAGGCGATCGCCCAGCTTGCGCGCGTTCGCCAGATACGAAACGTGGCCCGCGTGCAGAATGTCGAACACGCCGTTGGTCATCACCACTTTTTCACCACGCTTGCGCGCGGCGGCAACGGCCACCTTCAGCTCGTCTTCGGTCATGACGCCAAAACCGGTATCCGCACGACCGCGCACCGCGTTTTCCAGCTCGATTGGCGAAACGGTTGAGGTACCAAGTTTACCGACGACCACGCCCGCCGCGGCGTTAGCGAAGTAGCACGCCTCTTCCAGCGAGTTTCCTGCTGCCAGCGTCGCCGCCAGCACGCCGATCACCGTATCACCGGCACCGGTCACGTCGTACACTTCCTGCGCCTGGGTTGGCATATGCAGCGGCGCTTTGCCCGGCTGCAGCAGCGTCATCCCCTGCTCGGAGCGGGTCACCAGCAGCGCGGACAGCTCGAAATCGGCAATGATCTTCATGCCGCGCTCAACCAGTTCGTCCTCGGTTTTGCATTTGCCCGCCACCGCTTCAAACTCGGAGAGGTTTGGCGTCAGCAGCGTCGCGCCGCGATAGCGCTCAAAATCGGTCCCTTTCGGGTCGATCAGCACCGGCACGCTGGCTTTACGCGCCAGCTGAATCATCGTTTGCACGCTCGCCAGCGCGCCTTTGGCGTAGTCGGACAGCACCAGCGCGCCAATATTGCCCAGCGCCTGGTTGATACGCTCGTGCAGCGGCTCAGGATCAACGCCTTCGAACCCTTCTTCAAAGTCGAGGCGGATCAGCTGCTGGTTGCGCGACAGCACGCGCAGTTTCGTAATCGTTGGGTGGGTCGGAACAGAAACGAAGTCGCACTTCACGTTCACGTCCGCCAGCGACTTGCTCAGCGCGCGCGCCGCATCGTCGATGCCGGTCAGGCCCACCAGACGCGACTGCGCGCCCAGAGAGGCAATGTTCATCGCCACGTTTGCCGCGCCGCCGGGACGCTCTTCAATGGTGTCGACCTTAACCACCGGTACCGGTGCTTCCGGAGAGATGCGGCTGGTAGGCCCATACCAGTAGCGATCCAGCATCACATCCCCAACAACCATTACCCCAGCACGTTCAAACTCTGGCAGTGTTACTTTCATTCCTGACTCCAGAAAGATTCACAATTTGCGCGCGATAATATCACACTTGATTTGTTACGCACGGTTCCACCAGCCACTTCTGCCAGCTGGCCGTTACCTGAGCACGTTCATGAGCAAAACAGTCCAGCGCCACGTGCCCCGGCTGCTCCTGCAGCGCCAGGTGATGAAGCTCATCGCGAAGCGTCGTGTAGGCGCGGGTTAAGGCCTGCGCCTCCTGCTCGTCCATGATGTCATTTTGCGCCAGCAGCTCCAGAATGCGCACGTTATCGGACCAGCGCGTCAGCTTCGGCTTGTCGTGGGCGTGCAGCAGCACCAGATACTGGGTAATGAACTCAATATCGGTAATCCCGCCCTCGTCGGCTTTAATATCAAAGCGATCGCGGTGTTTATTGCCGAGATGCGCGCGCATTTTCTCGCGCATTTCGCGCACTTCCGTTTGCAGCGTGCTGCCATCACGCACGGTGGTCATAACCTCCTTACGGATGACGTCAAACTGCGTTTTGAGCTGCGGATCGCCATACACCACGCGAGCGCGCACCAGCGCCTGATGCTCCCACGTCCAGGCTTCATTCTTCTGGTAATCGGCGAAGGACTCCGTCGAGGTCACCAGCATGCCCGCCGCGCCGGACGGACGCAGACGGGCATCCACTTCATACAGAATGCCCGACGAGGTGCGGGTGCTGAAAAGATGCATAATGCGCTGCGCCAGGCGAAGGTAGAACTGGCGCCCGTCAATTTCACGCTCGCCGTCGGTCATTACGTCAACCGGACAGTCGTGCAGGAAGATTAAATCCAGATCGGAGCTATAGCCCAGCTCCCAGCCGCCAAGCTTGCCGTACCCCACGACCGCAAAGCCGCGTCCTTCACGTTCGGCCAGATGTTTCGGCTGGCCGTAGCGCGCCACCATCTGCACCCACGCCTGATGGACCACCGCGTCGATGATCGCCTCTGCCAGCCAGGTTAAGTGATCGCTCACTTTCATCACCGGCAGCGTTCCGGCGATGTCAGCCGCCGCCACGCGCAGCATCTGCGCCTGCTTAAACTGGCGCAGCGCCTCCAGCTGTTGCTCTTCGTCCTCTTCCGGCACGCGCAGCAGATACTGACGCAGCTCGTCCCGGTAGGCATCCGTCGCAGTTGGCTGATACAGCGTGTTTGGGTCGAGCAGCTCATCCAGCAGCAGCGGGTAACGCGCGAGCTTGTTGGCCACCATCGGCGACGCGGCGCAGAGCGTAATCAGGTGCTTCAGCGCCCCCGGAAACTCGCTCAGGAGTTCCAGATAGGTGGTACGCGTGATGATCCCGCTCAGCAGCGGCATCATGCGCGACAGCGGCACCGGCGCGTCCGCCCGCGAGCAGACCTCGCTCAGCAGGTGCGGCATCAGGTGATCCAGCACCTGACGACCTCGCGGGCCGATGGCGCGTTTGTTCAGCTCAAGACGAAAATCAGCGATCAGCGCCACCACGCGATGGCGCGCGTCGTCGGTTAAGTGCGTCAGCACCGGCGTAGTGTCATCTTCCTGGAGCGCATCCTGCCACAGCTCGCGCCAGTGCTCGGAAAGGGCATCGTCCGGTGATTCACTTTCGTCATCACCGATCAGCTCGTTAAAGATGCGGCGCACGCCTGCCATATGGGCATCCAGCCGTTCGGTTAACGCCGCCCAGTCGTCCACACGCATGCCCCAGGCCAGGCGCGCCCGGTTAAGGTCATCGCCCGGCAGGGTCTGGGTCTGTTCGTCGTTGATGCTTTGCAGCAGGTTTTCCAGACGGCGCAGGAAAAGATAGGCCTCGCGCAGGGTTTGCGCGTCGCCGTCCGGCAGCAGGTGCAGCTGCTCGATGGCGCTCAGCGTCGGTAACAGCGAGCGGGACTGCAGGGACGGCTCACGGCCACCGCGAATAAGCTGGAAGACCTGAACGATAAATTCGATTTCGCGGATGCCGCCCGCGCCGAGCTTGATGTTGTCTTTCAGCCCGCGACGGCGCACCTCACGGGCGATCATCCCTTTCATATTACGCAGGGACTGGATCACGCTGAAGTCAATATAGCGACGGAACACGAACGGGCGCAGCATGGCGCGCAGCTCGTTGGCGTAAGCGTCGTCGCTGTCGCCCATGATCCGCGCTTTAACCATCGCATAGCGCTCCCAGTCGCGCCCCTGCTCCTGGTAGTAATCCTCCAGCGCGGCAAAGCTCAGCACCAGCGGTCCGCTGTCGCCAAACGGGCGCAGGCGCATGTCCACGCGGTAAACAAAACCGTCCTGCGTCGGCTGATCCAGCGCCTTAATCAGACGCTGACCGAGACGGGTAAAGAACTGGGCGTTGTCCAGCTCGCGACGACCGCCGCGCGTGGAGCCGTTCTCGGGCCAGGCAAAAATCAGGTCGATGTCGGAGGAGAAGTTCAGCTCGCAGCCGCCCAGCTTGCCCATCCCCAGAATCAACAGCGGCTGAGGAACCCCTTCCTCGCTGCACGGCGTGCCCCACTCTTTACAGCAGGCGGCGTAGAGCCAGTCGCGCGCGGCGACAATCAGCGTTTGCGCCAGCTCGCTTAGCTGCTGCAGCGTGCTCTCTTCGCTCACCAGCTCCAGCGCCTGAGCCCAGGCAATGCGCACCATCACCCGACGGCGGAACTGGCGCAGGACGCGCATCAGCGTGGCTTCATCCGCAACGTCTTCGAGTGCGGTTTGCAGCCAGCCGGCGTAATGCCGCCACTCGTCCGCCTGCGGCGGCGCGTTCTCAAGCTCTGCCAGCCAGTCCGGGTTGGCGGTGATGCTTTCCTGCACAAAATCACTGAAGGCGAGCACGCTCTTCGCCTGCTCGCTTAACGATGACGCCGGTAATGACTCAGGCAGACGTTCGCAAACGGTCTGCCACTGCTGCTGTAACGGTGAAGAAAGCGGCATTATAGGGGTTCCTTGCCAGAGTTAACGTTTTCCGCTGTGCAGCCAGAACGGCTCCTGCGAAATGGCCTCGTTACGGAAATGCTCAATCTCAATATGCTGGCGGGTTTCAATGGCATGCTTCAGCCCCTGCCAGTTTTCCAGCCAGGCCTGGGTTTTAACGCCGTCATAAGCGCCGGAAAGCAGCAGCATGCTGTCGATGTTGCGCGACAGACGGGGAAGCTGATCGCCATACTGGTCCCCGAGCGGATACGCAAAGGTGCTCTTCAGCTCGGCGGCATGACGGGAAAGATGAATATCCGCGAAACGCTTAAAGTTTTCCGCGATTTTGGTCTCCGCTTTCGCATCCAGGAAGGCGCGCCAGCCGCGCGTCACCAGAAACTCGGTCAGCGCCAGTTTTGCCGAAGCGGCTTGCGGGCTGTAGATCGCCGTTTGCGCCGATACGTCGGAGAGCATCAGCGTTTCGGTTTGCGTCAGCAGATCACGTAAGTGAGCGCTCGCTTTGCGAGGAACAATACCGCCGAACAGCGTCAGGGTATGGCGCACCAGGGCAATCGCCGCCAGCACGTGGGATTTCGCGTTTTTCACATTTCGCACCCACAGCTCTTCATGGTACTGCCACTGAGAAAGCGCCAGCTCCAGCGCGGCTTCCAGGCCCTGTTCAACGCTGGCCTTCGGCGCAACGTGCAGGATGGTCGTCTCTTTCAGCACGCGCGGCGCATTTCCGGCGGCCAGATGGTAACCCCGCGCGGCTTTACTCAGGCTTCCCTGACGCAGTCCGGACTGGTTCACCAGCCTGCGCGCCAGCTTCAGCACGTCATTCGCGTCCCCTTCCAGCAGCTCAAGCTCGAGTTCGCAAATCGGTTCCTGGCACTCACCCGCCTTCACGTCGCCCAGATCGAGGCCGATTTCGATGCGGCTTTTGCCTTCTGTCACCAGCCATTTCTCGCGCCAGAAATCGGTGCTGAACAGCGGCTGTACCTGTTCCGCCAGCGTGGAAGGCAGCTCGCCATCCGGCCAGACTTCCGTCGGGAAACGTTCCAGCTCAAGTTCTGGCTTGCTGATGTCGATATTGTATTCCGGGCGCTGATGTAAACCGCCGACCACGCGGCCGGCAATTTTCATCGTCATCTCGTAGCGCCCGCTCGCGCCGCGGATGCGCAGCCCCATATCGTGGCGACGCAGCCAGTTGTCTGGCGTTTCGTAATAGATATTAAGCAGTTGTACCGGTGCATGGTGTTCGCCGGAAAGCGTATGCAGATGCTGGCGGAGTGCGTCAACGCTGTCTTTTTCGACGATAAACTTTAATTCGATTTCTTGTGCCATAGCCTTGTACTTTTGCGTGCGTCACAGACGCGTCAATGAGGGCGAACTTCCTCGCCATTTGTTTGTCAGTACATAGTATTTTGCGCCAAATTGCCATGCAATGAGCAATTTGTCGGGCGTAAATGTATAGAGTCGTGACACAGATGATTCTGATTGCTGACGAATGCTTTGCGTAGAGACACTGTTGCCACTACTATCGTTCCACTATTTATGAAAATAACGACTAATGATGCTTAAATTACGCCTGATTGGACTTACTTTACTCGCTTTTAGCGCCGCAAACGCAGTGCACGCTGAAGAGAAGCGTTACGTTTCTGACGAACTGAACACCTGGGTACGCAGTGGCCCTGGAGATAATTATCGCCTCGTGGGCACGGTGAATGCCGGCGAGGAAGTTACCCTGTTACAGACCAACGCGGACACCAATTACGGTCAGGTTCGCGACAGTACCGGCCGTACGTCCTGGATCCCGCTGAAAGAGCTGAGCACCGTGCCAAGCCTGCGCACGCGCGTTCCCGATCTGGAAAACCAGGTGAAGACTCTGACCGATAAGCTGAACAACATCGACGGCACCTGGAACCAGCGCACCGCTGAAATGCAGCAGAAAGTGGCGCAAAGCGACGGTGTGATTAACGGCCTGAAAGAAGAGAACCAGAAACTGAAAAACGAGCTGATTGTCGCGCAGAAGAAAGTGAATGCCGCTAATCTGCAGCTCGACGACAAACAGCGCACCATCATCATGCAGTGGTTTATGTATGGCGGCGGCGTGCTGGGCGTGGGTCTGGTGCTGGGTCTGGTGCTGCCGCATCTGATCCCAAGCCGCAAGCGTAAAGACCGCTGGATGAACTAATTCGTCTTCTCTGCCAGACTTACGTATCATTCTGGAAAAGAGAAAACGGGAGAGTTGGGCGTGAAGAGTTATCTGGTCGGTGGTGCGGTACGTGATGCGTTGTTAGGTCTGCCGGTCAAAGATAAAGACTGGGTGGTGGTTGGCGCTACCCCTGAAGAGATGCTCGACGCGGGCTACCAGCAGGTAGGCCGCGATTTTCCCGTGTTCCTGCACCCGAAAAGCCGTGAAGAGTATGCCCTGGCGCGTACCGAGCGGAAATCGGGCTCGGGCTATACGGGCTTCACCTGCTATGCCGCGCCGGACGTGACGCTGGAGCAAGATCTTCTGCGCCGCGATCTCACCATCAACGCGCTGGCGCAGGACGAGGACGGGCAGATAGTTGACGCCTATGGCGGTCAGGACGATCTGCGCAACCGTCTTTTACGTCACGTCTCCCCGGCGTTTTCTGAAGATCCGCTCCGCGTGCTGCGCGTGGCGCGCTTTGCCGCGCGTTACGCCCATCTCAGTTTCCGTATTGCCGATGAGACAATGGCGCTGATGACCGCCATGACAGAGGCGGGCGAGCTTGAACACCTGACGCCAGAGCGCGTCTGGAAAGAGACGGAAAATGCCCTCACCACGCGCAACCCGCAGGTCTTTTTCCAGGTCCTGCGCGACTGCGGCGCGCTGAAGGTGCTGTTCCCGGAAATAGACGCGCTGTTTGGCGTACCTGCCCCGGCAAAATGGCACCCGGAAATTGATACCGGCGTGCACACGCTGATGACCCTGAGCATGGCCGCCATGCTCAGCCCTGACGTGGACGTGCGCTTTTCCACCCTGTGCCACGATCTCGGCAAAGGCTTAACGCCAAAAGAATTCTGGCCTCGCCACCACGGGCACGGCCCGGCGGGGGTGAAGCTGGTCGAGGGGCTGTGCCAGCGTCTGCGCGTGCCGAACGAGATCCGCGATCTGGCGAAACTGGTGGCCGAGTTCCACGATCTGATCCACACCTTCCCTATTCTGAAACCGGCCACCATCGTTAAGCTTTTCGATAACATCGACGCCTGGCGCAAACCCCAGCGCGTCGAGCAAATCGCGCTCACCAGCGAAGCTGACGTGCGCGGTCGTACCGGGTTTGAAGCGTGCGATTACCCGCAGGGACGTTTACTGCGCAAAGCCTGGGATGTAGCGAAAGCGGTGCCCACGAAGGACGTTGTCGAAGCGGGATTCAAAGGGCCGGAAATTCGCGAAGAGCTCACGAAACGGCGAATTCAGGCGGTGTCGGACTGGAAGGAAAAGCATTGCCCTCAGCCGAAAGACTGAGGGCCATCGGTCAGAAGAAGACCACGTACACCGCAGCCGCCACGATAAAGCGATAGATCGCGAACGGAATAAACGAGATACGCTTAATCAGCTGCAGGAAGGTTTTAATGGCAATCAGCGCCACGATAAACGCGGTGATGAAGCCGACGGCGAACATCGGAATGTCGCCAGCCGTCAGGAAGTGATAGCTCTTATAGACGTCGAGTACGGTGGCGCCCATCATCATCGGCACCGCCAGCAGGAACGAGAACTCTGACGCGGCGTAACGGCTTACGCCCATCAGCATCCCGCCGGAGATGGTTGCGCCTGAACGCGAGAAGCCCGGCCACAGCGCCAGACACTGGAAGCAGCCAATGATAAACGCCTGACGATACGTCATATCGTCCAGACCTTCCGCCCGCGGCGTTTTTGGCTTCAGCACTTCCGCGGCGATCAGCAGGAAGCCCCCCACCACCAGCGCGTACATTACGTTAATCGGGTTAAACAGCGATTTGATGGCGTCGTGGAACACCAGGCCCAGCACCACCGCAGGGATCATCCCAAGCAGAATATGGATCAGTGACAGACGACCTTTACTGGCCCCCTCGTGCTGAGGCGGACGGCCAAAATGGATGCCGATCAGGCCAAACAGGCGACGCCAGAACATTACGACCACCGCCAGAATAGACCCCAGCTGGATCACCACTTCAAACGTTTTTGCGGTATCGCCTTCAAAGCCCAGCAGATGGCCAACGATAATCATATGGCCCGTACTGGAGACCGGCAAAAACTCCGTCAATCCTTCGACCACACCCAGTATTGCCGCCACCAGCAGCGAGTGCATATCGCTCATCTATAAACCCCTAAAAAGATATAAAAAAACGGTCGCCCCAACGGCTACCGTGAAAGATACAGCTTTAAGACCGGTATAACCTAAAATGGTTTAGCAATTATGACGTTAATTCTTGCCTTTCAGATTTGTGCCACGCTCAATAATGACGCCAACGTTGGCGGCGCGCGCCACCGCTCCCGGCTTGCTCAGCTTGATGCGCACCCACGGTGAGTTGAATTTTTTCAGCAGCAATTCTGCAACTTCTTCCGCCACCCGTTCGACCAGCGCAAAACGTTGCCCTTCAACGTGGGCGATGACCGCTTCACTGATATCGGCATAGCTCAGACAGTCGTTCACGTCATCGCTTTTTGCCGATTTGCGGTTATCCCATCCCATTTCGATATCGAACACCAGCTTCTGCTCGATGGTCTGTTCCCAGTCGTAAACACCAATTGTGGTGATTACCGAAAGTTGCTCTATAAATACAATATCCATCACGACCTGCCTGCTTTTTGGCTAAACCGGATACCACTTCCGGCGAATTATGCGTATTATCCACAGATGCTGAGAATACAGATACATTTTCAAAACGGAACAGCGTTATGAGTGCAATCGCGCCTGGAATGATCCTCCTCGCCTATCTTTGCGGCTCAATCTCCAGCGCCATTCTGGTCTGCCGCATTGCCGGGTTACCTGACCCGCGTGAAAATGGTTCCGGGAATCCGGGGGCGACCAACGTACTACGAATTGGCGGCAAGGGAGCAGCCGTAGCGGTTTTGATTTTTGATGTTCTGAAAGGGATGCTGCCCGTCTGGGGCGCCTATGCGCTGGGCGTTACGCCGTTCTGGCTGGGGCTCATTGCTATTGCTGCCTGCGTTGGCCACATCTGGCCCGTATTCTTCGGTTTTAAAGGCGGCAAAGGCGTTGCGACGGCCTTCGGTGCGATTGCACCTATCGGCTGGGATCTCACCGGCGTCATGGCCGGGACCTGGCTTCTGACCATTCTTCTTAGCGGCTACTCGTCGCTGGGCGCCATCGTCAGCGCGCTGATCGCTCCGTTCTACGTCTGGTGGTTCAAACCCCAGTTCACCTTCCCGGTGTCGATGCTCTCCTGTCTTATCCTGCTGCGTCATCACGACAATATCCAGCGCCTGTGGCGTCGTCAGGAGACCAAAATATGGACGAAGCTCAAGAGAAAGAAAAAAGACGCTCCGAAGGGTTAGTTATGCCTTATAGCCAAATGTGATTTTGGTCACCTTCTGCCTGTGGTAACTGTTAGAGACACAACACAACCACACAAAAAGAAAAATGGCAGAAATCACAGAACCAACTCCCCTTTCAACGGCAGGAAGCACCCCGGATGGCGACATCCAGTGGGTGCGCAGCGCGTCGGATGTATCACGCCTCGTTAATGACGGTTCTCAGGGCCGGACAAACGCCCGTATCGTGGTCGGAATCGCTTTGGGCGGCATTTTTCTCGATGCCTACGATCTGGGCGCGCTGGCGTTCGGCATTAAAGACATCACCCGCGAATTTAACCTGACGCCCGCCGGTACCGGCATGGTGGCCTCGGCCATTACCTTTGGCGCCATTGTCGGGGCGCTGCTCGGCGGTTACCTCACGGATAAAATCGGGCGCTACCGCGTTTTTATGGCTGATATGGTGTTCTTCGTGGTGGCAGCGATCGCCTGTGCGCTGGCCCCGAACGAATATGTGCTCGCGGGCGCCCGCTTTGTGATGGGGCTGGGGGTCGGGATCGACCTTCCCGTGGCGATGGCGTTTTTAAGCGAGTTCGCCAGGCTGAAAGGGCCCGGAAATAAGGCCTCCAGCGTCGCGATGTGGTGCCCCACCTGGTATGCCGCCATCAGCATCTCCTACCTGCTGGTGCTTTTCTTCTACGCCGTGCTGCCGGAGAGCCACAGCGACTGGCTGTGGCGTTTGATTCTCGGCTTTGGCGCGGTGCCCGCGCTGGTGATTATCGCCATCCGCAGCCGCTATATGAGCGAATCTCCGGTCTGGGCGGCGAATCAGGGCAACCTGAAAGAGGCGGCGTCGATTTTACGCCAGTCGTATAACATCAATGCCCACGTGCCGCAGGACGCGCTCGGCCAGCCCGCACCTGTCGTGAATAAAGCGAAATGGTCAAATTATCTGAACCTGTTCCGCGGCATCTACTTGCGCCGCACGACGCTCGCCACTCTGCTGTCCGTCGTCTCGTCGTTTGCCTATAACGCCGTGGCGTTTGGTCTGCCGGTGATCATCTCCAGCTTCTTTGTCCAGTCGATGCTCACCACCATTCTCATTTCTCTGGCGCTTAACCTGCTGTTTGCCTTCGTCGGCGGACTGCTGGCGGTACGCTACGTGCCGCGCTTCGGCGCCTGGCGGATGTCGCTTGCGGGTTATACCTGCCAGCTTGTCGCATTGCTTGGCCTGGCGCTGATTGGCCGACCGGAAGGTGTCTCTGAAGGCGTGCTTGCGGTGGCGATGCTGGCGCTTTTCCTGTTCGGTCAGGGCTTCGGCCCGGGCGCGCATACCATGACGTTCGCCTCCCTGAGCTACCCGACCTCGCTGCGCGGCGTGGGCGTGGGCCTCAACCAGACGCTGATGCGCAGCAGCTCGACGCTGTCGCTGTTTCTGTTCCCGCTGCTGGTGGCGTCGCTGGATACCGCCGTGTTCTGGGTGATTGCGCTGGCGCCGTTTATCGGCCTGGCGTCGCTGCTGGCGATCCGCTGGGAGCCGTCCGGGTATGATGTGGATGCGGAGGACTACCGGTAACGACACATCACTTCGGTGGGTTCACCCCGCCGAAGGTTTCTTATAAATCGTCAAGCAGCGTTCGGGAGAGTTTTTTTAGCGTCTCAAGCTCATCGTCATTCATCCGCATGCTGCAGCGAATCTGGTCCGGCAAAGCCATCACCCGTTTCTTCAGGTCTTTGGCCTTATCGGTCAGTACGACATTTTTCATCCTTTCATCACCTACAACCGCGATACGGTTGAGAAATCCTTTTGCCTCAAGCTTTTGTACAAGCGGGGTCAATGTGCCCGAATCAAAAAACGTCTTATCGCTGAGATCGCGAAGTGGGATGTTGTCTTTCTCATAAAGCGCCATCAAAACAACGAATTGCGGATAGGTCAAATCCATCTCTTGCAGTAAAGGGCGATACTGGCGAACGAACGCGTTGGTGACCGAGTACAGCGAGAAGCAAAGTAAGTCGTCTAGCGTTTTGTTTTCTTTCATTTTTCTATCAACTCCGAATCGGTTTCCTGAAAAAATTATAAATAATGTTTGACTAAAAATATCTTGCACGCAAGTATTATACCAACAACTAAGTAGCGCGCTATTTAGTTATCTCATCCAATCAAATACGCTTAAAGAGGCACTACCATGAAAACACTAACCGCCATCCTGGTTTCTTCCGTCTTCGCGTCAGCCGCGGCATCCGCTCAAACCACCAATACCCCAACCCCGACCGCAGGCGTACAGGCATTTCTTAATGTTTTGAATTCCGGCAAGGGTAAGCCAATGGAACAGATGACCCCGCAGGAGGCCCGCCAGGTACTGATTGGCGCACAGCAAGGCGCAAAACTGCCGCCCGCTCAGGTCTCTGAAAAAACGATCCAGGTAAATGGCCAGGCGATAAAACTGAAAATAGTGAAACCTGAAAACGCCAGCGGCACGCTCCCCGCTTTTATGTTCTTTCACGGCGGCGGTTGGGTGCTGGGTGACTTCCCTACCCACGAACGCTTAATCCGCGACCTCGTTCGCGCTTCGGGTGCCGCTGCGGTTTACGTCGATTACACTCCGTCACCTGAGGCCCATTTCCCGGTAGCAATTAATCAGGCCTATGAAGCGACAAAATGGGTCGCCGGGCACGGTCAGGAAATTGGCGTGGACGGTAGCCGTCTGGGTCTGGTGGGTAACAGCGTCGGCGGCAACATGGTAGCTTCGGTGGCGCTGCAGGCCAAACAGTTCAATGGGCCAAAGATTCGCTACAACGTCATGCTCTGGCCGGTTACCGATGCGAACTTTGATACTGCCTCGTATAACCAGTTCGAAAATGGCTATTTCCTGTCGAAAAACATGATGAAATGGTTCTGGGATAACTACACCACCAGCGCTGCCGATCGCAACAATATTCTTGCCTCTCCGCTTCGCGCCAGCACCGCGCAGTTGAAAGGCTTCCCCGAAACGCTGATCCAGACAGCTGAGCTGGACGTTCTGCGGGATGAAGGTGAAGCATTCGGGCGTAAACTGGATGCGGCTGGCGTCCCGGTGACCGTCACGCGCTATAACGGTATGATCCACGACTACGGCCTGCTTAACCCGCTGAGCCAGGAGCCAACGGTGAAAGTTGCCCTTGAGCAGGCAGGTGCAGCGTTGCATGAACACCTGAAGTAGGATCGTCATTGCTTATACAGAGCACGGCCCAGGCCGTGCTTTTTTATTTCTCCTGCCCGCCCATCCATAAGCGACTCGTATGACAGGCTTCATTTCCGCCAGGGCATACTGAAACGTATCCCGATGGTGTGGAAATGGATGCAGCATGTTAGCAGCTCAGGTCACTGATAATACGTATAAAGGCTGGCAGGCGTCGCTTGCCCTGCAGTTTTGTCACACCCCTGAGAAAACCCTCCTGCACTCCGCCCACCACGTCGGGCCGCTCACCGTTCAACGTCCGTTTTACCCCGAAGGGGAAACCTGCCACCTTTACCTTCTGCACCCACCCGGCGGGATCGTGGGCGGCGATATGCTGGACATTTCCGTTCGGCTGGACGCCAAAAGCCACGCGCTCATCACCATGCCCGGGGCGAGCAAGTTCTATCGCAGCAGCGGCCCGCAGGCTCGTCTGAGCCAGCATTTTTACCTCGAGGAAGATTCCACCCTGGAGTGGCTGCCGCAGGACACCATTATCTTCCCCGGCGCGAATGCCGCGCTGCGCTCCGTCTTCCACCTGAAGGCCTCCAGCACGCTGCTGGCGTGGGAGCTGTACTGCCTGGGGCGTCCGGTGATCGGTGAGACCTTTAGCCACGGCACGCTGGAAAGCCGCCTTGAAATCTGGGTTGAAGACGAACCGCGCCTGATCGAGCGTCAGCATCTTAGCGACGGCGATCTCACGCCCGTCGCCGGACGTCCGTGGCTCGGCACGCTGCTGTTCTATCCGGCCAAAGAAGAACATCTCGACGCGGTGCGCGAACGGCTCGCCCCGCTGGAAAATTATGCAGGTGCAACGCTCGTTGACGATCTGCTGTCGGTGCGCTTTCTCTCCGACGACAACCTGATTTGCCAGCGGGTGATGCGCGACATCTGGCAGTCGCTTCGCCCGCTTCTCACCACCAAAACCGCCTGTTCGCCGCGTATCTGGCAGACATAAGAGAAACATTATGGAACTGACCCCCAGAGAAAAAGACAAGCTGTTGCTGTTCACCGCCGCGCTGGTTGCCGAACGCCGCCTTGCGCGCGGGGTAAAGCTCAATTACCCGGAATCGGTCGCGCTGATCAGCGCCTTCATTATGGAGGGCGCGCGCGATGGCGAAACCGTCGCCTCGCTGATGGAGGCGGGCCGCCACGTCCTGAGGCGCGACCAGGTAATGGAGGGTGTCCCGGAGATGATCCCGGATATTCAGGTCGAAGCCACCTTCCCGGACGGATCGAAACTCGTCACCGTCCACAACCCGATCGCCTAAGGAGCGCGTGATGATCCCAGGTGAATACCAGATCCAGCCCGGAACGATTGCCCTCAACGTCGGGCGTGAAACCCAAAGCGTGGTTGTCGAAAATCACGGCGACAGGCCGATTCAGGTCGGATCGCACTACCACTTTTACGAGGTCAACCCGGCGCTGAAGTTCGATCGGGAAGCCACCAAAGGCTACCGACTGAACATCCCGGCGGGCACCGCCGTACGCTTCGAGCCCGGCCAGAAGCGGGAAGTGACGCTGGTTCAGGTCACGGGGGCGCAGCGCATTTTCGGCTTTCGCGGCGAGGTGATGGGCGAGGTGAAACATGGCTGAGATTTCGCGCCGGGCGTATGCCGATATGTTCGGCCCCACCACCGGAGATAAAGTGCGGCTTGCCGACAGCGAGCTGTGGATCGAAGTGGAAGACGATCTCACGGTCTACGGCGAAGAGGTCAAATTTGGCGGCGGAAAGGTGATCCGCGACGGCATGGGCCAGGGGCAGATGACCGCTGAGGGCTGCGTGGATCTGGTTCTCACCAACGCGCTGATCGTCGATCACTGGGGGATCGTAAAAGCCGATATCGGCGTCAAGGACGGACGGATCTTCGCCGTCGGCAAAGCCGGGAACCCGGACATTCAGCCCGGCGTGACGATCCCGATTGGCGCGGCAACGGAAGTGATTGCCGCTGAAGGGAAGATCGTCACCGCCGGCGGGATCGACACCCACATCCACTGGATCTGCCCGCAGCAGGCGGAAGAGGCGCTGGTTTCCGGCGTCACCACCATGATCGGCGGCGGCACCGGACCGGCGGCGGGCACCAACGCCACCACCTGCACGCCGGGGCCATGGTATATCGCCCGCATGCTGCAGGCTGCCGATACGCTGCCGGTGAATATTGGCCTGCTCGGCAAGGGTAACGGCTCCAGCCCGGACGCCCTGCGCGAGCAGATTGCCGCGGGCGCCATCGGGCTGAAGATCCACGAAGACTGGGGCGCGACGCCTGCCGCAATCAACTGCTCGCTGGAGGTGGCAGACGAGATGGATATTCAGGTGGCGCTGCACAGCGACACGCTGAACGAGTCCGGGTTTGTCGAAGACACGCTGGCGGCCATCGCCGGGCGCACCATCCACACCTTCCACACCGAAGGCGCGGGCGGCGGCCACGCGCCGGATATCATCACCGCCTGCGCGCATCCGAATATTCTGCCCTCTTCCACCAACCCGACCTTGCCCTACACGGTGAACACCATCGACGAGCATCTCGACATGCTGATGGTTTGCCATCACCTCGATCCGGATATCGCCGAGGACGTGGCGTTTGCCGAATCCCGCATTCGTCGTGAAACCATCGCTGCGGAAGACGTGCTGCACGATATCGGCGCGTTCTCGCTCACGTCGTCTGATTCTCAGGCCATGGGCCGCGTCGGGGAAGTGATTATCCGCACCTGGCAGGTGGCGCACCGCATGAAGGTCCAGCGCGGCGCCCTGCCGGAAGAGACCGGCGATAACGACAACTTCCGCGTAAAGCGCTACGTCGCCAAATACACCATTAACCCGGCGCTCACCCACGGCATCGCCCATGAAGTCGGTTCGATTGAGGCGGGCAAGCTGGCGGATCTGGTGGTCTGGTCTCCGGCGTTCTTCGGCGTCAAACCCGCCACCATCGTCAAGGGCGGGATGATCGCCTGTGCGCCAATGGGAGATATCAACGCCTCGATCCCCACGCCGCAGCCGGTGCATTACCGTCCGATGTTTGGATCGCTGGGCGCCGCGCGCCACGCCACCCGACTGACGTTTATCTCGCAGGCCGCCAGTGCGAACGGCATCCCGCAGCAGCTCAACCTGCAGAGCGCCATTGCGGTGGTGAAAGGCTGCCGGACGGTGAAAAAGGCGGACATGATCCACAACGGCCTGCAGCCGAATATCACCGTCGACTCGCAAACCTATGAGGTGCGCGTCGACGGTGAACTGATAACCAGCGAACCGGCTGACGTTCTGCCGATGGCGCAACGCTATTTCCTGTTTTGAGGAGTGATGATGATCTATTTAACCCAACGCCTGGACCACGCGCATCCGATTACCGCCAGCGTCACGCTGCCGATTGACGTGCGGGTGAAAAGCCGCGCCCGCGTAGCGCTGAACGACGGACGCGAAGCCGGGCTGATGCTGCCACGCGGCCTGCTGCTGCGCGGGGGCGACCTGCTGACGACCGACGACGGCAGCGAGGTCATCGAAGTGATCGCCGCCCCGGAGTCGGTTTCCGTGGTGCGCTGCGCCGATCCGTTCCTGCTCGCCCGCGCCTGCTATCACCTGGGCAACCGCCACGTGCCGCTGCAGATCATGCCCGGCGAGCTGCGCTATCACCACGACCACGTTCTCGACGACATGCTGCGCCAGTTCGGGCTGGAAGTGGCCTACGCCAGCCTGCCGTTTGAACCGGAAGCGGGTGCTTACGCCAGCGATGCCCACAGCCACAGCCATTCTCACGCTCATTCACATTAAGGATCCATCATGCGCAAGTATTTACCGCTGTTACTGCTGGCTTTTTCCGTTCCCGCGCTCGCGCATCCCGGCCACGGTACCGACAGCTTTCAGGCCGGTTTTCTCCACCCGCTGACAGGGCTCGATCACCTGCTGATGCTCACCGGTGCTGGCGTGCTCTCGGCCCTGAGCGGCCGCAAACTCCTGCTGCCGTTTGCCACCCTCGGGATGATGCTTGTCGGCGCCATTGCGGGCAGCCTGCTCGGCGGCTTCAGCGGCATGGAGATGCTGATTATCGCCTCGCTGGCGGTATCCGGCGTGATGATGTTTAAAACTGAAAACCGTCTGCTGCTGGCGGTACCTGCCCTGGCGATGTTCCACGGCTGGGCGCACGGCGTGGAGATGTCCGGCCACAGCTTCTGGCTCTTCACCAGCGGCTTTATGCTCGCCAGCGCCACGGTGCTGTGCGCCAGCTTTGCCGCAGGGCTGCTGCTGCGCCGTCACGACGGCCTGCGTAAAACCTTCGGCGGCGGGCTGATCGTCTCTGCCCTGCTGGCGCTGATGAGCTGATGGAGCACGCCCGCCAGAGGCTGCGCCTGATGCAGCTCTCAAGCAGCAGCCTGCCGGTCGGGTCGTTTACCTGGTCGCAGGGGCTGGAGTGGGCCGTTGAGGCAGGCTGGGTCACCGACGCCGACGCGTTCAAACGCTGGCAAATCCAGCAGATGGAGCAGAGCTTTTTCTGCGTCGATCTGCCGCTGTTTATCCGTCTTTATCAGGCCTGTGAGCAACGCTCTCTTACAAATGCAAAACGCTGGACGGCATACCTTCTCGCCTGCCGGGAAACGCGCGAGCTGCGCGAAGAGGAGCGCAACCGTGGAGCGGCGTTTACGCGGCTGATTAAGAGCTGGGAACCTGACTGTCCGCCCGAATGGCTGCCGCTGTTTATGCAAAGCCAGCTCTGCGGTATGGCCTGGCTCGGCGTGCGCTGGGGCATTAGCGCGCACGAGCTGGCGCTGAGCCTTGGCTACAGCTGGATGGAGAGTGCTGTGATGGCGGGCGTCAAGCTGGTGCCGTTTGGGCAACAGGCCGCGCAGCAGCTGATTATCGAACTGGGCGACCATTACGCCGCCGGACTTGAACAGGCATTTTTGCGTAACGACGACGCGCTGGGGGCAGCAACGCCGCTGTCCGCCATCGCCTCCGCGCGCCACGAAACCCAATATTCACGACTATTCCGTTCCTGAGGAGTCAACATGGCTGATTACAAACATCCCCTGCGCGTAGGCGTGGGCGGCCCGGTAGGATCGGGCAAAACCGCGCTGCTGGAAGCGCTCTGCAAGGCGATGCGCGACACGTATCACCTGGCGGTGGTCACGAACGATATCTACACCAAAGAGGATCAGCGCATCCTCACCGAGGCAGGCGCGCTGGAGCCGGAGCGCATCGTGGGCGTGGAGACGGGCGGCTGCCCGCATACCGCCATTCGTGAAGATGCGTCGATGAACCTGGCGGCGGTGGAGGCGTTAAGCGAGAAGTTCGGCAATCTGGATCTGATCTTCGTGGAAAGCGGCGGAGACAACCTGAGCGCGACGTTCAGCCCGGAGCTGGCGGATCTGACCATCTACGTGATCGACGTGGCCGAAGGGGAAAAAATCCCGCGCAAGGGCGGGCCGGGGATCACCAAATCCGATTTTCTGGTGATCAACAAAACCGACCTCGCGCCGTACGTCGGTGCGTCGCTGGAGGTGATGGAGCGCGACACCAACCGCATGCGCGGCGAGCGCCCGTGGACCTTTACCAACCTGAAGGCGGGTGACGGGTTAGCGACGATTATTGCGTTTCTGGAAGAGAAAGGGATGCTGCGGGTGTAGTCAAACGATCCCCTCTCCCTGTGGGGAGAGGGTTAAGGTGAGGCGGTTACGCCTCCGGCAGTTCCGCCAGCGGCCAGCGCGGACGCACGGACACGCTCAGGTCGGACGTTGCGCCCGCGTTCAGGCGCACCATTCCGGCGTAAGCGATCATCGCGCCGTTGTCGGTGCAGAATTCCGGACGGGCATAGAACACTTCCCCGCGACGCTTTTGCATCATCTCGGCGAGCTTCGCGCGCAGCGTGCGGTTAGCGCTCACGCCACCCGCCATCACCAGACGCTTAAAGCTGGTCTGATCCAGCGCGCGCTTGCACTTGATCATCAGCGTGTCCACCACCGCATCTTCGAACGCGCGGGCGATATCGGCGCGGGTCTGCTCGCTGTCATCGTTATTGCGAATCGTATTCGCCGCGAAGGTTTTCAGCCCGGAGAAGCTGAAATCCAGCCCTGGACGGTCGGTCATCGGACGCGGGAAGACAAAGCGCCCTTCCGTTCCCTGCGACGCCATTTTTGACAGCATCGGGCCGCCCGGATAATCCAGACCCAGCAGCTTGGCGGTTTTATCGAACGCTTCACCGGCGGCGTCGTCGATCGACTCGCCCAGCAGCTCGTACTTGCCAATGCCCGTTACGCTAATCAGCTGCGTATGACCGCCGGAGACCAGCAGCGCCACAAACGGGAATTCAGGCGGATTCTCTTCCAGCATCGGCGCCAGAAGGTGCCCTTCCATATGGTGAACCGGGATCGCCGGCACATCCCACGCAAACGCCAGCGAACGGCCAACCGTTGCGCCGACCAGCAGCGCGCCGACCAGGCCCGGGCCTGCGGTATAGGCCACAGCGTCGATATCGTTTGAACTCAACCCGGCCTCTTTCAGCGCCGCCTGAATCAGGGGAACCGTTTTACGCACGTGGTCACGAGAGGCCAGTTCAGGTACGACGCCGCCGTAGTCAGCGTGCAATTTCACCTGACTATACAGCTGGTTGGCCAGAAGCCCTTTTTCGTCGTCGTAAATGGCGATGCCGGTTTCATCGCAGGATGTTTCAATACCCAGTACACGCATGACTTGTTTTACCTCGTTTCAATACCGCGCAGTGTAGAGCCTGGGCGGGTTGATGTAAAACTTTGTTCGCCCCAGGAAGAAGGCTCGTGTATACTCCTCACCCTTATTAAAGTCCCTTTCAAAATCGCATCGGTGCTTTACAAAGCAGCAGCATTTGCAGTAAAATTCCGCACCATTTTGAAATAAGCTGGCGTTGATGCCAGCGGCAAACCGAATTTATTAAAGGTGAGAGTTACATGCCGGTAATTAAAGTACGTGAAAACGAGCCGTTCGACGTAGCACTGCGTCGCTTCAAACGTTCATGCGAGAAAGCAGGTGTTCTGGCTGAAGTTCGTCGTCGTGAGTTTTATGAAAAACCAACGACCGAACGTAAGCGCGCTAAAGCTTCCGCTGTGAAACGTCACGCGAAGAAACTGGCTCGCGAAAACGCACGCCGTACTCGTCTGTACTAATTGGTTGAGGGCCTCAGCCCTCAATTGACAGACAGAGTAATAGTCGTAAGGCCGTGCTTCCGGAAGGAATGCGCGGCTTGTTTTCGTTTATGAGTCACTAAAAATAACGGGGCATATGGCCGGAAGAATCCCACGCGTTTTCATCAATGACCTGCTTGCCAGAACCGACATCGTCGATCTCATCGACGCGCGGGTAAAGCTAAAAAAGCAGGGCAAGAACTACCATGCGTGCTGTCCGTTCCATAACGAAAAAACCCCCTCCTTCACCGTTAACGGTGAAAAGCAGTTCTACCATTGCTTCGGCTGTGGCGCACACGGTAATGCCGTCGATTTTTTGATGAACTACGACAAGCTCGAGTTCGTTGAAACCGTCGAAGAGCTGGCGGCGATGCATAACCTTGAAGTGCCGTATGAAGCAGGCAGTGGGCCAAGTCAGATCGAGCGCCATCAACGGCAAACGCTGTATCAACTGATGGATGGCCTGAATTCGTTTTACCAACAGTCTCTTAAGCACTCTGCGGCTGAGCCTGCGCGTCAGTATCTGAACAAGCGCGGACTGAGCGACGATGTCATTGCGCGTTTCGCTATTGGTTACGCCCCGCCCGGCTGGGACAACGTGTTAAAGCGTTTTGGCGGCAATAGCGAAGATCGTAAGTCTCTCATCGATGCAGGCATGCTGGTCACCAACGACCAGGGACGAAGCTACGACCGCTTCCGCGAACGGGTGATGTTCCCGATCCGCGACAAGCGTGGCCGGGTAATTGGTTTTGGTGGTCGCGTGCTGGGTGATGCCCTGCCGAAATACCTCAACTCCCCGGAAACCGATATTTTCCATAAGGGCCGCCAGCTGTACGGCCTTTATGAGGCGCAGCAGAATAATGCGGAACCTCCGCGTCTTCTGGTCGTCGAAGGCTATATGGACGTCGTGGCCCTGGCGCAGTACGACATCAACTACGCGGTTGCGTCGTTAGGGACGTCCACCACCGCCGATCATATTCAACTGCTGTTCAGGGTGACCAATAACGTCATCTGCTGTTACGACGGTGACCGCGCAGGACGCGACGCCGCCTGGCGCGCGCTGGAAACCGCGCTACCCTATATGACCGACGGGCGTCAGCTACGCTTTATGTTTCTGCCCGACGGTGAAGACCCGGATACGCTGGTGCGTAAAGAGGGCAAAGCGGCGTTTGAAGCGCGGATGGAGCAGGCTCAGCCGCTCTCCACGTTTTTGTTTAACAGCCTGATGCCGCAGGTCGATTTGAGTACCCCTGACGGGCGCGCGCAGCTCAGTACGCTGGCGCTGCCGTTAATCAGCCAGGTGCCCGGCGAAACGCTTCGCATCTATCTGCGTCAGGAGTTAGGCAACAAGCTCGGCATTCTGGATGACAGCCAGCTTGAACGTTTAATGCCAAAACAGGCTGAAAACGGTGCGGTTCGCCCCGCGCCTCAGCTAAAACGCACAACCATGCGTATACTGATAGGGTTGCTGGTCCAAAACCCCGAGCTTGCGCCGCAGGTGCCGTCGCTGGCGGGTTTAAACCACGAAAAATTGCCCGGACTTGGCTTATTTTCAGAACTGGTCAATACGTGTTTGTCTCAGCCAGGTCTGACCACCGGACAACTTTTAGAGCATTATCGCGGCACAAAAGAGGCCGCTACCCTTGAAAAATTGTCGATGTGGGACGATATAGCAGATAAGGACATTGCAGAAAAAACGTTCACCGACTCACTCAACCATATGTTTGATTCGATGCTTGAGCTGCGCCAGGAAGAGTTGATTGCTCGCGAGCGCACACACGGTTTAAGCAGCGAAGAACGCCGGGAGCTCTGGATGATTAACCAGGAACTGGCGAAGAAATAAAAAATTTAACGGCTTAAGTGCCGAATATCGATCGGGAAGCCCCCGGCAGCCGCACTGAGAGGCAGCGGCAAAAATATAAGTACGCCCTCGCTTTAAAGGTTGGCAGCCCCATCGCCGACACCAATCAAACGAATTAAGTGTGGATACCGTCTTATGGAGCAAAACCCGCAGTCACAGCTGAAACTTCTTGTCCAACGTGGTAAGGAGCAAGGCTATCTGACCTATGCCGAGGTCAATGACCATCTGCCGGAAGATATCGTCGATTCAGATCAAATCGAAGATATCATCCAAATGATCAATGACATGGGCATTCAGGTGATGGAAGAAGCACCGGATGCCGATGATCTGTTGCTGGCTGAAACCTCCAACAACACTGACGAAGATGCGGAAGAAGCTGCTGCACAGGTACTGTCCAGCGTGGAATCTGAAATCGGGCGTACCACTGACCCGGTCCGCATGTACATGCGCGAAATGGGTACCGTTGAACTGTTGACCCGCGAAGGCGAAATTGACATCGCAAAACGCATCGAAGACGGGATCAACCAGGTTCAGTGCTCTGTTGCCGAGTACCCGGAAGCGATCACCTATCTGCTGGAGCAGTACGATCGCGTTGAAGCGGAAGAAGCGCGCCTGTCTGACCTGATCACCGGTTTTGTCGACCCGAACGCTGAAGAAGATATGGCGCCAACCGCCACTCACGTCGGTTCAGAACTGTCTCAGGAAGAGATGGATGATGACGAAGACGAAGATGAGGAAGAGAGCGACGACGACACCGCGGACGATGACAACAGCATCGACCCGGAGCTGGCGCGTGAGAAATTTGCCGAGCTGCGTACCCAGTACGAAGTGACGCGTGACACCATCAAAGCGAAAGGCCGCAGCCATGCCGCCGCTCAGGAAGAGATCCTGAAGCTGTCTGAAGTCTTCAAACAGTTCCGCCTGGTGCCAAAACAGTTCGACTACCTGGTGAACAGCATGCGCGTGATGATGGATCGCGTACGTACCCAGGAACGCATCATCATGAAGCTGTGCGTTGAGCAGTGCAAAATGCCGAAGAAGAACTTCATCACCCTCTTCACCGGCAACGAAACCAGCGAAACCTGGTTCAACGCGGCTATCGCGATGAACAAGCCGTGGTCTGAAAAACTGCACGACGTGAAGGACGATGTGCATCGCGGCCTGCAGAAACTGCATCAGATTGAAGAAGAGACCGGCCTGACCATCGAGCAGGTTAAAGACATCAACCGTCGTATGTCCATCGGTGAAGCGAAAGCCCGCCGAGCGAAGAAAGAGATGGTTGAAGCGAACTTGCGTCTGGTTATCTCTATCGCCAAGAAATACACCAACCGTGGTCTGCAGTTCCTGGATCTGATTCAGGAAGGTAACATCGGTCTGATGAAAGCGGTAGATAAGTTTGAATACCGTCGTGGTTACAAGTTCTCCACCTACGCAACCTGGTGGATCCGTCAGGCTATCACCCGCTCTATCGCGGATCAGGCGCGCACCATCCGTATCCCGGTGCATATGATTGAGACCATCAACAAGCTCAACCGTATCTCTCGCCAGATGCTGCAGGAGATGGGCCGCGAGCCGACGCCGGAAGAGCTGGCCGAGCGCATGCTGATGCCGGAAGACAAGATCCGTAAAGTGCTGAAGATCGCCAAAGAGCCAATCTCCATGGAAACACCAATCGGTGATGATGAAGATTCGCATCTGGGTGATTTCATTGAGGATACCACCCTCGAGCTGCCGCTGGACTCTGCGACCACCGAGAGCCTGCGCGCTGCGACGCACGACGTTCTGGCTGGCCTGACCGCCCGTGAAGCAAAAGTCCTGCGTATGCGTTTCGGTATTGATATGAACACCGACCACACGCTGGAAGAAGTGGGTAAACAGTTCGACGTTACCCGCGAACGTATCCGTCAGATCGAAGCGAAGGCGCTGCGTAAGCTGCGTCATCCAAGCCGCTCTGAAGTACTGCGTAGCTTCCTGGACGACTAATCGGTCCTGACAGTGAAAAAGCTCCCTTCGGGGAGCTTTTTTTTTGTTTATTCCCTCTCCCTGTGGGAAAGGGTAAGGGTGAGGGCATCAGGCCTCAGAGGATTACAGCCCCCGCACCATCAGCGCCTCATCCAGCTCGCGATACGCTTCCACCAGCTTATCCAGCGTCGCCCTGTTGAGCCCGCTCGGGTTCGGCAGCACCCACACCTGCGTAACGCCAATCATGATGCTCTGCTTGCCCCACTGCGTTCCACGCTGGCTAAACGCTTGCTCGTAGGCCTGCTTGCCGAGGATCGCCAGCGCGGCGGGCTGATAATCCTCTATCTTCTTGATCAGCTCCCGCCCGCCGCTGCGCAGCTCATGCAGGTTGACCTCGCTTGCCTGCACCGTAGGCCGCTCGACCAGCATGGTGATCCCGCAGCGCGTATCCAGCAGATGCTGCTCCTCTTCGGGCTTGAGTAGCCTGTCGGTAAACCCGGCCTGGTAGATCACCTTCCAGAAGCGATTCCCCGGATGGGCGAAGTGAAAACCGGTGTGCGCCGAGGACTTGCCCGGGTTGATTCCGCAGAACACCACCCGCAGGCCTGGGGCCAGAATATCGTTGATCATCTTTACTCCCGCTCGATACATCGTCTGGGAAGTATAAAGGATTGATTATGCGTTGTTTATAAAAACAGCAGGCAGGTGTGAATGGCTGGATTGCTGCGGGGAGTTACTTTATAATTCACCGCCACGGCCCCTTAGCTCAGTGGTTAGAGCAGGCGACTCATAATCGCTTGGTCGCTGGTTCAAGTCCAGCAGGGGCCACCAAATTTTAGTTTTAGAATCATATGATTAAGCCACTCAATTGAGTGGCTTTTTTATTGATTTTTTGAGCCGGCAACGCAGCCGCTAACCGTGGTTTAGCGAAGCCGTTCGGACACGCTCAGAGGCGCCCGGGGTCGCGATCAGGCGCTCCACGGACTCCATCGTCACGAACGTACAGCTGCAATCCACATTGGTGCACTGATGATAGCGCTCTTTGGTATTTTCACTTAGATAGCGACTGGTACGCGCATGCGCAGAGTGCTTGCACTTAGGACAATGAAACATGTACCCCTCCACTTGATTCACATTTTGTGAATCAATAATACCCAAAATAAAACCAATAGCAACTACATTACTCACTATCAACAGTAAATTTTTCGCCGCTGACGTTCAGCTCAAGCTTAAGCTGCGTGGTAAATCCGCTATCGTTGAGGGTATGCACCACCTCGCTGATGATCCACGCCTGCTCGTCGATGATGCGTTTAAAACCGTTTACCAGTACCGGCGTTTCGGGGAACAGATCGGCGCGTCCCAGGGCAAGCTGGATGGAAAACTCTACGGTTCCCCGCTGAAGCGCGCGCCACTTAGCCTCTGCGGCCCTGAGCGCCTGCTCTTCAGAGGCATAAACCGTGGTTAGCTCAAATACGTTCTCCGCCGATCCCACCAGCCTCTCTTGCGGTTTCTGCTCCTTGCCTGCTGCTCCCGCTACCGGTGCGGCGGCATCCGGGTGCTGCAGTGCTTCTGTCTGCTGCCCTCCGGACTGACGATTAATACTCAATTGAGGATTTTGTTGTTTGGGGTCACGCGTTTGCAGCCATTTGGCCGTTACGCCGGAATAATTTTCACGGTCAGTTATGGAAAAAAGGTGCTTATCGCCATCCCCACGTTCAATCATCATTAAGGAAAGCGGAGTGCCGCTGGCCGTCACGGCCTGGCCCGCTTTCATAAAGATAATCTTCCCGGCTTTGATTGAAACAAATGCTCCATTACGTTCAGCAAGGCGGGAGAGGAAGGCCGCGTCTGTCTCCTGAGACTGGTCAATATGAGAGATGGCGATGGATGCAAGCCCCGACGCGACGCTGGCGGTCAACTGGTTACGCTGAGCGATGGTATCGACTATTGCGCCAATCGTCGTGTCATGCCACGACTGTTCGCGCCGCACGTTTAGCTTTCCACGAAAATCTGCGCTGAATCCCTGGATGGTCAGCGTGTCCGGCGCGCCCCGGAAATGAATCGCATCAATCGTAAAGTCCCCTTTCTCCTCGAGCGGGGTACCCTCCCATCCCAGCCATAAGGACAGCCTTGCCCCCCGGGCAGGCAAGTCCAGCAGCCCGTCGGAATCATCCAGCAGAATATCCAGCTGATCGGCTTCCAGCCCCCGTTTGTCGGTCATGGTCAGGCTGATAAGACGATGGCTGAAATTTTGCGTGATATCACGATCGTCAAGCTTAAGCATAAAATCAGGGGCGATTTTTCCACCCGCCCGGATATTCATTTCGGTGATCATCCCACCAGCCCTCCAATGCTATTCCGTGCGCTTTCCACCAGCTCTGAGGCCTGCGTTCGCAGGTCGCCAAACGTCGTCATCAGCGATTCGTCCACGCGTTTTAGCGACAGGGTAAACTCAATTTTTCGGGCGGTACCGTCACTGTAAAAATCCGAATGCGTGTGCGTGACTTTCTCAATGACAAACATGCCGTGAATGATGCCGGTACCGTCTATCAGCGGCCATGCCCGCCCCTCATTTGCCATCAGCTCAACCGCCTTGAGCGAAAGCCGCCCTCCCGTGAGTTCCGGGTAAAGTAAGCCGGAGAGGCTAAAGGATGTCTCACCTTCGCCAAGGTACTGCCAGGCTTTGGGTTTCCCGATGCGAGCGCTGGATGCCCAGCGGTAGTCTTTTGTGAATATCATTGACTGATACGGTAAGGTTCGTCGTTCAAAGACAAACAGCCCCAGCACCATTAACATTTTCTCTCTCCTCAACTATACATAAAGCTGGATTGCTGCCGTCTCGCTTTATCCTGTTCAATGCTATCTATCGTCTCCCGGATTTGACGCGTCAGATCCGTTCCGGAGGCCGTGCCCCCCTGCAGCGTGATGTTATATTCGCTTTTACTCTGATCGACGTAAGAGCGTCCTCCAGTAGCGATGGTCGGCTGATACCCCAGGCTGCCGCCAGAGATCCCCGCGCCCGGAATATAAGCGCTGCCCGCCGGTGAGGATGCCGCTTCTGCTTTTGCCGCAGCGGCGTCGAGATCGCCCGACTCGTTTTTGATAATACCGAGCTTCTCCAGCAGCCAGCTGGCCTTGCCGCTCAGGCTATTAAAGAGATCAAGCGGGGCCATTAACGCATCGCCCAGCGCCTGACCAAAAATCACGCCAGCGTTTTTACAGCCATCCAGCGTTTCCTGCGTCGCCTTGATCGGCGTAATCAAGTCGGTGAACCATTGCCAGATACCGCCCAGCTTCTCCGAGATAGCGTCAAACACCGCCATCACCGGTGAGAACAGCGCACCCAGCGGTGCGAAAGCCGTTGAAAGCCCTTCCATCACCCCGCCAAAGAAGGCGCTGATGGGCTCCCAGTATTTAAAAATCAGCAAAGCACCGGCAGCAATCGCCGCGCCAAGGGCAATCACCGGCCAGCTAAGGGCACCCAGCACCGTCATGATGGCGCCGCCCACCACGCTGAATACCGTTCCCAACATCCCGGCCGCGGTAATAACCATATTGACGCCCGTCAGTACCGGGCCGATAACCGTGCCTACGCCACCCAGTACGCCAGCAAACGCCTGCGCGCCGACAACGATGCTGGCGAGGGTCTGCGTCAGCTCAGGGTTGGCATTCACCCAAAGGGAGGCCGTACCAAGCCAGCCGGTTGCGGTTGTTATCAGGTTGCGCAGAGCGCCATCCGCTTTATCAAATACATCAATCTTCAACCCGTTCCACGCGGCCTGGAATCGGTTGATATCACCGTCAAGATTATCGGTCTGCACGGAAGCCGCGAGCGCGGTACTGCCCTTTGCCCCCTGCAACTGCTGGCGTTTTTCATCAAGCGATCCATCACCCGCCGCGGAAGCCAGCGCCCCCGCGGCTTTTATGGCATCCGGAGTCTGAACATGGCGCAACATCGCGCTGAGCGCGTCCCCCGCGGCAGCGCCTTTCATTCCTTTTTCCGCCAGAACGCCAAGCAGCGCGGTGGTCTCTTCAAGCCCCATACCGGCGGCATCCGCAGCGGGCGCAGCGGAGGTAACGGCCGCCACTATCTCAGCGAGGCTGGTATTCGAAGAGGCAGAACCGCGCGTAAGCACATCTGCGATGCGTCCCGCGTCCGCATCGGCCAGGCTATACGCGGCCTGCGTGCTGGCGATCATATCGGCCGCGTTAGCCGCGTCGACATTCCCCGCCAGGCTGAGGTTGACCGTTGGCGCGATGGCCGCAAGCAGCCCATCGACGTCATAGCCTGAACGAGTCAGTTCAGTTTGTGCCCGGAGGATCGTATCTGCGGGTACTCCGGTCCTGGCGCTGACCTCACGCGTCTGCTGGCGAATGGCCTCAAGCCGGGGATCCCCCTTCGCCAGACCAAGGTTTGCCTGAATGGCCGACATCTGCTTTTCAAAGCTGATGCCAGGCGCCATAAACCGGGACGTCTGGTCAAAGCCCGCTTTTGCGATGCCCACGCCCGTATTCGCAAGCTGACGCACCCGCGCGGTAACGCGTTTGCCTGACTCGTAGCGATTCTGAACGACACTCAGCCGCTCCTGCTGCTGATTGACGCGGGCCAGCGCCTCCCGCTGTCGGTTAAGCTGCTGCGTTTTTTCGCTGATGTGACTTTTTAAACGACGTTCATCCGACGAGAGCGTGCGCGTGTTCACTCCCGCCTGAGCGAGTTCAGTACGCTGACGCTGTACCGAGTAGCGTAAGCTGTTGTACTCATGCTTCAGGTCGACTGCCGATTTTCGGGCTGCAGTCAGCGCATCAGCCTGCGCCTGGGTGGGGTTTTGCGTGTTTTTAAACTGTACCGCCAGCGCCGCGGCCTGCTGTTTCGCCTGAGCAAGCGACTGCTCCGTCGTGGCGAGCCGGGCATTTGCTTTTCTGAAGCCGTTAATGCGCCCCGCCTGCTCATCGAGCGCCCCCAGCGCCGTCTGCGCATCGCGGATATCGCTCGCGAGAGTGAGGCTGGCGTTCTGGAGAGCGTTAAGCGGTCGGGTTGCCCGGTCGACTGCCTTAAGCAGCTCCTGAAGACTGACATTATTACTCATGGTGGTTTCCGCTTCGCTGCAGCGCTTTTTCGCGCCATAAGAGGAGTTCGGTCACGCTAAGGGAGTACAGTTCTGACGGCGGCCAGTGAAAAATCACCGCGATATCCGCCATCAGATCGTCGACCGACACATTTTCGGGAAATTTTAGCGAGCCGAAGCCGGTGACAAAAAACCGATCACCTTACCTGCAAAAGAGAGCAGATCGCAGGCATCCAGGCGTGCAACCTCATGCTCGGTCAGCGCCGGCGAGGTCATTCGCGGCAGCACCTTAATCAGCGCATCCACGTCAGATTGCGCCAGCGACGCCAGCGATACGCCGCGCAGGGTCCCCGCATTGGGTTTTGCGACGGTCACCTTTTCGATTTTTTGCTCGCCGCGCTGAACGGGGCTATCAAGCGTGACGATGTGTGGGTTTTCACTTTCGTTCATGGCGGTCTCGTTGATATGTTCCATTTCGTTACTCTTCAGAAAGTTAACTCACCGGCCGGTAATCCCGGCCGGTTAAAGGGTTACAGGCCGATGGCCTTACGGTGTTCTGCCAGGCGATCGACGCCGTCGACTTTGAGCACCATGTTGATGATGTCGATTTCGATGATCTCTTTGCCATCAATGGTCAGCTGGTAGTAAGCGCACTCGGTGGACATCTTGGTGGTGCCGCTCTCGCCCTGCTTGTTTTCACCGCCATCAAACTCTTTATGACGGCCGCGCATGACGATTTCGACGGCGGAGATTTCGCCGGTATCATCGCGCTGATAAGAGCCGGTAAAGCGCAGCGGCACGCTGTCCGCGCCCGGAGAGGCGTACTGCGCCCACAGCGCGGCGTCCGGCAGACCGCCGACGGTCCACTCCAGCGCCAGGGCATCATCGTCCAGGCCGAGGTCGACAGAGACCGAGCCCGGCATACCGCCGCCGCGATACTTCTCCAGCTTGCGGGTAAGCTTCGGTAGGGTCACGGACTCGACAACGCCCATATAGCTCAGGCCATCGTTGAACATATTTAGGTACTTAAGTTTGCGTGGTAACGCCATGCTTCAGCTCCTTAGCTGTTAACCGAATCTGACAGGTCTGCCAGATAGGTATCGGTGATGCGCTGGCGCAGGGTCAGATTTTCCAGCGGCGGGACAGGGGTGTAGTCGTAATCGATATACAGTTTCCCCGCTTTCAGGGTGGTTGCATCGTTCGACTCAGGGTCATACCAGCAGGAGCCGTCGACGATATAGCCGTTGGTTTTCAGCTCGCGGAACTTGGCGTTAATACCGGAAACGATGTCGCGAATAAGCGTTGGCGTGATGGGTTTATCCATCGCCCACGCGTGCGCTTCCGCCATGGTATCGGCCAGCACCTGTGCGGTACGGGTGTAGTTTTCAAAGACGAATAACGGATCGTCTGAGCAGGTACGGTTACCCCAGAATTTAAAGCCGTCGTTGCGAATCAGCGTGGTGACGCCAGCCTGGTTGAGCAGGTTCGCGTCGGTAGCCTGTTCCTGCAGATCCCAGGAGACAGAAGCGCTTACGCCAGTAACGCCGTTGACGCCAACGTTTGACAGGGTTTTATGCCAGCCCATGGTCTGGTCGATTTTGGCGCGCAGGCCAAGCGCGTGGGCGGTCGCCCAGGCCGTTGTCGTTGCGTTCGTGGTGGTATCCCATGCCAGAAAATCAGGATGAATAACCATCAGCTCGCGCTGGCTGAAGTTTTTGCGATAGTTAATCGCCTCAGAAATGGTTTTACATCCCCACGCGCTGACATAGCCGAACGCGCGCAGGCTCTGGCACATTGCGGCCAGTGCGGTCGCCACTTCCTGAGAGTCCAGCCCCGGCGCGCCGAGAATACGCGGCTTAACGCCGGTTACCGTTTTCGCTGTGAGAAGCGCCTTCAGGCCGGTGTATTTACCGTTTTCATCGGTGGTACCGATGATGTTGGAAACGGTCTGCTTGCGCGCCTCTTCCGGGGTTTCAGCGGTGCCTTCGGCCACGCGAACAACCACGACAACCGGTTTGCACTGGTCGGCGATCGCCTGCAGAGAAGCGGACAGCGTCCCCGCCTTGCCGGCTTTCGCAATCGCGTTTTGCACGTTGGTAATGAGCACGGGCTCGTTTAAAGGAAATGTCTTGTCGTCAGCATCGCTGGCCGTACAGACCATGCCGATGATTGCCGTCGAGAAAGTGGAAATGGTGCGGGTGCCATCGTTGATTTCGATAACTTCCACGCCGTGGTGAAAATCACTCATCCGTTTAACTCCTTGGTTAGTTGGTGAGTGATATTGTCGCGGCTGGGCTTGCTATGAGCTAACCATCCCTGTCCAGCGGCCGCTGGCACAACGATTGTCCGACTATCGTGGCGGGGAATTTTTTATAAAGCGTGGAAATACCTACATCAAAAATTAACGCAACGCGCTGTCGGGATTCCCCGGAAGCAATCAGCCTGCCAGCCTGAGCCCATTCCTCCTGCGTCAATTTAGGGCGTCGGCCACCAATTCGTCCCTGTTCTCGCGCTGCGGCCAGCCCGGCGCACGTCCTCTCGACAATGAGTTCACGCTCCATTTCAGCAAGCGCCCCCATGATATGGAAGAAGAAACGACCCATTGGCGTTGAGGTATCAATGCTATCAGTCAAACTGCGGAAGTTAATGCTTCGCTGGCGTAGTTCCTCGGTCATTGAAACGAGGTGGCGCATACTGCGCCCGAGCCGATCAAGTTTCCATACAACGAGAGTATCGCCCGCATTAAGTTGTCTGAGAGCTCGATTGAGTCCCGGTCTGTTTGTCGATTTACCGCTGATTTTATCTTCAAAAATGAGCTCACATCCTGAACGCTGCAGCGCGTCACGCTGTAAGGCGGTGTTTTGTTCATTTGTTGACACGCGTACGTAGCCAATAAGCATGGTATTTCTCTCCGTCAAAACCGGAAATCATGCCATTTAATGGATAAACACGCATTTTCAAAAACCTTGGTTTGGGAGGAGCTAAATACGTAACCAGTCGAGGAAGTAACGCAAATGGAGCTTGGGTAATATGGTCGGATGGAGCCATTGAGGTTATGGGGTATGGTGTAATCCTTGATAACGGCCTGGCAACGGTTAATTACCCAATTGCGCTGCCAGGTATAAGCCGCTATATCAGCATTGCCGAACGTCTTTCTGCTGATCCCGGTACTACGCCCAACTATGCTCATTCATCAATGATCATTGATGCTTTAACAACAAATGTCGGTTTCAAAGCTCGTTGCACAATGGCCGCAACGGGTGCCCCATCAAATAATGGTTTTTCGTGGAGAGTTTACTATGCGCCTATTTAATCCGATCACGATGACAGAGGTCATTCATGGTTTCCACGATACTGGAGGTGCTATTCAACTCCCTGAGGATAACTGGTTTTTCACGATGCGGGAAATACCAGAGGGAATGCGACTTGACGTCAATGAAAAAGGTGAGCCATCTCTTATGGAAATTAAATCTGATATCTCTGACAACGAATAAATGAATACGCTGTCTGGCTAAATGCAGAAAATATCAGGTGCTACTGATGATTATTGATCCATCAAAAGCACCCGATATTGAATGACCTATACCTCGGGTTTCGGTGGAAGGTTAAGGTTCGGAGCGGTATCGGTATCAACCTTAGTTAACTTATAACGATACCGCTGCCATTCAGTCAGACGAGGGATATCTGCATCATCAATGTAGCCTCCAGCCTGAGCATCTACCAATGGTGCGATAATTGCAGACGCTTCCGCTAGCAATGCAGTTTTCTGCTGTTCGGCCTTTGCCACATCCGCAGAGTGTTTCGCTTTTGCGTCGGTTATCCACTCGCTGCCATTCCACTTATCATATGGCGTTCCAGGGGCTTGTGTCGTCGTATCTTTCGGATAATCACCCGGTAGGGAAATCGTGACTTTCTCCCCTGACTTTGTGCTATATACAGTTTTACCGCGATGATCAGCGATGTACTCCCATCCGTTTAAGTCAAAGGTGCGGCAAATAGTAAAACCTTCTTTAATTTCACCAGGCGCATCAATGCATGACAAGGCTGGAATACCTACACCTTCCGCTAAATATTCAACCGAGGAGGAAATATATTCGCGCGTTTCACCATCGTAGTTAAACACAGTTATATCACCGGTCACTGTAGCAATAAGCTCATTGTTTAATTTTGCCTTCGCCATTATGCGGCCCTCACGATGTAGTTAAATGCGATGTTGCGCGGACGGGTTTCCGTCGCAGAACGCGCTACAAGGGATGAATCAAAGACAAGATCGACCCCCTGATAATCGGCATTCTGAGCGTTAGTATTTGGGTAAATGTTACTTCCGCGCTTAAAAATTCCGCTGACATTAGACGTGCTGCTATTCACGAAGCCAGTTGCCGCGCCGTTACTTGCTGAACCAGTCATTTTTTGAAGGGCATCAAGCTGCAAAGAAAGCAGCGTTCGACCACTATCAATCCCACGCACGTCATCCCAGCCACGGATAAACTCCCCGCGCAGGTCTGGCAATTTGAGTGCGGGAAAGGCAAGTGCCAGATTCGGATATTGGGAAGCCGCGAACGCGGCTCCGTTGCATTTAAGCCACCCCGTCGGTGGAGTTGCTGACGGCCACGGAACGGGTACACCGACAGGCAAAGCAGAGCCTTCTCCCAAACCAAGGTTTTTGAGAACCTCGGCGCTCAACCCTGCAGCAGCAATTTCTTTTAACGCATTGGCGATTAAAGGGTACTGTTTATGCGGATTATCAGCAGCAATATGCTTTTTCATCTGATCATCAGCGTAGCCCTTAACCTCGATAACTTTATCGTCAACGTACTGGCGCGTTGCCAGCACAACTGAGGGATCAATTTTCAGAGAAATTGACGATGTGCTCGACACAATAAGAATCATGCGGATGGTCTGCGTGCGGCCACTGCCTTCCTGCAGCTGAGGCTTATATGTCTCCGGGCAGTTAGCCACGGCGATCAGAATGCCGTCGTCGTCATAGAGACCGATCTCTCGGATCCAGAAACCGCCCTCATTCTCGGGAATAATCTGTTCAGCGATGATCTGGCTGGTATTGTTTGGGTCAACAGCGAGCAGGTTCAGCGGCGCTATGCGTTTTTGGTTGACGAGCTTCGTCTGCGCCGGGTCGGGGGTTGGCAACGTTCCGTTGGCGTCGCCTACCGCCATTTGCGTCAGGTTGAGTTGCGTACCAAGTGCCGTCGCGTTAGCTAGCCGCGCCGCGCCCTGATTCGTCAGTATGGCAAAATATTTTGCGGTCATGCGTTCACTCTCAGGTTATCAATCAAATGGATGGCCGAGGCCGGGTAATAATCACCACCGACAATAAGTTCCTCAGTGGTATAGGGGTAAACAGCCAGCGCATCGCCGTGATAGCATCCTGCGCCGACATAAAACTCTCCCGTTGAGCTCAGGCTGATAGCCAGCCCGGTCATGTGTCTACTTGCCGGTTTGGCATCCTCAATGAGCCGTTCAAGCTCCTGATACATTTCGTCAGTGATGCCGTTATCAAGCACACCGACAACCAGACGGAATGTGCCTGGCTCCTCACCGAGCTGCCACCACTCGCGTACCTCAATCAAAAAGCCAAGCGGTTCCACCACACGACGCAATGCGCTGATGGTTCCTTTGTGCTGATGGACGAAAAACGAGGACGCACAGACGCTGCGCTTCGTGCTCTCCGGCCACGCCTCATCCCAACGGTCTACCGACAGCGCCCATGCCAGGTAGGGAAGTAAATTTACCGGGCACGCGCTGGGGTTCCATAACGTGCGTAGAGGTACCGGCACACGCTCAATATTCGAGAGCGCAGCGGCAGCGGCGACTTCCAGCGGCGAGGATCCAACGGGTAACAGCCTTTCACTCATCCGAACCCCCGATTGCTATCTGATACGAGGTACAGTTCGAGGCCTGCGACTTACTCAGTACAATGTCAGAGTGGGGAGATTCCAGTTCCACGCGCTGCACGCCTTCAACGTGAAGTGCTGCATAGATGGCCGACAGACGAATATCGCGTCCAAGGCGATGCTGTGCGCTGATATAATTCTGCAGCTTCTGCTCTGCAGCTTGCCTGATGGGTTCAGCTTCTGGTCCGGGATAAACGTAGAGCGTTGCGTTTATCTTGTAAGGCACAATTTCTGCTGACTGGACAGTTACACGATCGCCGACCGGGCGGACGGTTTCAGCGTTAAGCGCTTTTTCAACAACCGCCAGTAGTTCAGGACGAGCGGTACCATCACCCTCACGGGATAACACCGAAATCGTCACGTATGCGGGCTGAGGGCTTTCAACCGAAACGTCAGCGACCCGTCCGTCGGCGCTTCGACCATGATATTCATAGGCTCCAACCGGCCCCGCGACGCTCAACCCTTCAAAGGCCTGCTGCGCACGCAGTCGCAGGTCAGCATCAGACTCCATGACGGCAGCCGTTGGCGGAATGGTAGTGTCATCGCCCGGGGTGATGGTCAGGCGTTCGGTATTATTGTTTCCCGCAATAACGTCCAGATCGTGACCGGAAGAATAAGCCAGCGTCACGGCCAGCGCAGCCTCATTAACCCGCTGGCGCCAGATAACTTCCCGGTAGGCGTTCTCCTGCAGCAGCTTCACAATCGGCTCGGATTCCAGCGTCAGCGTCCGTGCAATCGCCTCTCGCTCCTCTTCCGGATAGAGGGAGACAAAGGTGGCCTTTCGTTCTGCCAACAGCGTTTCATAATCCACCTCCTCCACGACATCAGGCGCGGCGAGCTGGCTCAGATCAACAATAGCCATAGCGTTTAACTCAGTGAAATAGTGATAGAAAAGGATTGCCCGGAGGTGGGGCGCGTGCCGGTGATATCGACATACAACGTCCCGTCGTTCTCCGAACGCTCGAAAGTGATGGCCGTCAGGCTTATTCGCGGCTCCCATTTCTGGATGGCGGAATAACAGGCGGCCATGATTTGCAGACGCAGCGCCGGGCTCTGCGGCCTGTCGATCATCGCCGCCAGCAGCGAGCCGTAATCCCGCCGCATGACCCGCGAGCCAATCGGCGTAACCAGAATGTCGCGCACGCTTTGCCGGATGTGTTCCGCCTCTGAAAGGCTAAGCCCGGTCTGCCTGTTCATCCCCCTGTAAAGCACCGTCATTGTGTCCCCTTAGTCCAGCTTCCACCGCTTTGCACACTGCCGTGCGCGTGGTTATCCACCTGCACCCCGTTGGAGGTGAATTTACCGCCGGAATGCTCAATATTTCCGGCCATCACGCCGCCCTTCTGCACTTCAAGAGAGGCAGTAATTAACTTGTTGGTACACACCACTTCAGGCGTATCCAGCGTGATGCGGGACGTTGACGTCACCCTCACCTCCGGCACGGTGGCGGTCAGCGATTCAGAGGCGGTAATGTCGGCCGTTTTAATGCCTGTAACCGTCAGCGCCCCGCGACCGGGTTCGTACTCGATGACCGCCCCGTCAGGAAACGAGACGTGGAACGCATCAGGTGACCCGGACGGCGCCGGATGGTCGTCAGAGAAAATGCCGGGCAGCACAAAGGCGGTATCAAGCTCGCCGCCGATGGCCAGCAGCAGCACCTGCTCTCCCTCGGAAGGGGCCCACCAGACGCGTGAACGTCCCGCACGACAGGTGAGCCAGTTCAGCCAGGTGGTTTTCATCCCGCCGGTCTGGACACGACAAAGCCCTCTGCTGAGGTCAACATCGGTCACAACACCGATACGAATAAGATTGCGGATCGCGCGAGCGATGCCGTTCATGGAAGTTAATGTATTCATGAGAAGAGAATGCCGTTCAGGAGGAACGGCAGCAACGAGACGGGGTTTTCTGCGGGATGATACAACAAGCGGTCCAGACGGCAGTCGGATGGCGGCCTTCAGCGCGGGGAAATTACTCCTCCCACTGGCTGACCAGCTCGCCGTTAACGTACAGCGCCTTCGGACGCGTGACGGGCTCCGGCAGCGGCGGCTCGGGGGAATACGTCGCGTGCAGAGCGCCCTGCTCCTGGGAAACAAGAATACGCTCGGTTAATTGCACGCTGATGGTGATATCCATCGTATCGTCATCGTTTAAGACGATCGCGAAGGTGTAACCGTTTTTGCGGCCTTCATCGAGGGTAAAAATATCCGGCTGGTTTTCCCGAAGCCAGGCCAGCACAGGGACGAAAAATCCCTCGCTGTCGCCGGTGAAGCCGCTAACCTTCGCGTTCAGCGCATACCGCTTTTCAAAGGAGAGCGAGGAGGCCTGGCGGGCGTCAATATTGCCGCCTCCGACCGACATCTGCAGGCGCTCCGGGTTGGCATTGAGTTGGGGGATCGCGTCAATTAATGCCTGACGCAGGCTCTTGAGTTTGTGCATCGAGTTTATCCTGACAGTCTTTAATGGTTTCAACCTGCAGCGCGCAGGCGATAAGGGCGTATTCCAGCCTGCGAATATCCGCGCTGAGATCGCCGTTAGTGGCGGGTTCGCTCCCCGGCATCGGGCAGCGGCTCACCTTCGGGCAGGCGTTGTAAACAATGGGCTGCAGAGGCGCAGGCGGTGCGGGTGTGCAGCCTGCGGACAGCATCAGGCAGCTGAGCGGTATACCAGCGGCGTAACGCTTCATTTTCATTGAGTAATCTCCCGATAGTCGCTTCCCGTCTTGCCCTCTCCTCGCCCGCGGTGACAAGCTCCTCACGGAGCCTGACCTGGGCGTTTTCATTTGCTCTGGCCATTCGCTGCGACAGGGACAGCTGCTGATTAAGCGTGGCGAGGGCCGTTTTTTGCTCGCTGGCGACCCGGTTGGCCGCGGCTAAGGAACGGGACAGGTTCAGGTTGTCATGACGAAGCCACAGCGCGATGGCCAGCAGCCCGGCCAGCGCCAGCATGAGCGTTCTCACGGCAGCCCCTTCATGCACCAGGCCTTCTCGCGGACGCGACGGTTTTCCAGCCCGGCATTTTTGACGCCGTTGACGTACACCCAGCGGGTAAGCTGCCCGCATGCCTGCGGCCACTGTTTACGTTTGATAAAGGACACCAGCGTCGAACGGCAGGCAGCGCCTGCGCCGACATTAAAGGTAAAACTCACCAGCGCGTCATAGACCCGGGGCGGCATCTCTACCGGTGCACACGCCGCCAGACGCCGCTCAACATTGAGCACATCAGCAACCAGGTTTACCGCAGCCTCACGCTCGGTAATGTCCCGCGTCGGCACAACGTTTGCCGTGTGGCCAATGCCGGACGTCCATACGCCGGCGCTACACCGGTAGGGCGAGAGGCGACATCCTTCGAGATCGGCAATCAACGCCAATCCTTCCGGGGACGTTTTCAGTAATCGAAAGTCAGGCATCAGCACCGCCAGGGCCAGCACGCCGGCGACGCTGCAACGCTTAATGATTGAGTTCACGAATGCTCTTCTTATCGAGGCCAAGAGACTGGAGATAGCGCCAGGTTTTGCGCTTAAACCAGTAATTCGTCAGCGCGGTAAAAATGGCGCACAGACTCCCCACGTACAGCGCGACTTTTTCAGGAGACATCGCCCCGAACCATGCCAGCGCCACGGCCAGCCAGTAGGCGATAAACGTGGTGATTTTCTCCAGGCTCAGTCCCATAGGTTTACGGATTCTTTTGTGGGGGCGCTATTCACCTCCGGCATCTCTACCGGCGTGCCGTGAGGCAAGATAACGCCTAACTCCGCGAGGCCAGGATTGGCCTTCAGAACGGCTTCAACGACGCCAGCCGTGCGCCCATAAAAGCGGGCGCAAACGGCATCAAGCGTGTCCCCTTGCATTGCATAGATTTTCATCAGACGCTCCCAACATCCGGTTTCCAGGTACTGTAGAGTTTCCCGGGCCAGCAGGCTTTTCGCTATCGCTGACGGATGGACAATCGCGGGCACAACAGATCGTCCGCGAGCGGCGAAGCGTGGTTCAACGGAAGCGCAAAACAGGAATGAGGGTGTTGGTACGGGTGATGACGCCGGGGCTAGCGCCAGCTCTCGTCTTCCCAGACTTCCCGGAGGATAGCGTCCAGCGCCTCGCGATCGGCTTCTTTTTCAAGCCCCTGGAGCTCGACACCCGTCACCGATCCTATTTTCACGTTCACCCGCGATGACGGAAACAGGTAGCGTATTCTGCGGGTCAGTTCGCACTGAAAGGCCTCAACGACGGCATGATCGATCTGCTGATCTTTATCGAGAGTAATGTTCACCCGAACGTTGCCCTCTTTTTTGATTCGTTCCGGAACAGGCGATGCTGAGAACACAACGGTAAATGCGTTGTTCTTGATTAAATTTCCCCGCGCAATCTCAGCAATCAAATTCAGGGCAATCTCACGATCTCTTTCCTGACACGTTCCTTCCGTCGTCAGTCTCGCAATCAGCTCGACTCGTTCAATCATGACCTGCTCGTTCAACTCTCTGTCCACACAACCTCCACCACGAGATACTGTATAAACATACAGTATCACGTATTCATAAAAAGAGTGAAGCGAAAAATCAGAACCCTTCACGGTATGTACATGATATGGATGGAGATTAGCGTGCCCTCTGAGCGAAGAGATCCGTTAAAAGCCCAATACGTTCAAGGATTTTCCGCGCCTTTTGCTGGTAAGAACACGGTGCCGGAAATAGCGATCCGTCAGCTGCGCCCCTGCACCATTTATCGTTAAAGCGGCTGATGCCTCCCGCCATCAGATGCAGGGCTTCTGCCCGGCTGATGGCTATCCCGGTGGCGAGCCGTATCTCATCGATCACCTTCTCCGGTACCCCGTTCTGCGGGTCGCTCGCGAAGACGACGGGCGCTGTCGCGCCAGGGCGGATGAATTTGATGCGTTCGGTTAACGCCCGCCTCGCACGTCGGCTGAGGGGTTGAGAAAGATCGGTCTGCGTACAGTTATTGACAGAACTCCGAGAGGATACGGGCGCGTCCTTAAGATCCGCGGCCCGCTTCGGCACAATTTTCCACTGCGTGAGCCGGGTTAAAACTGGGCTGCCCGCGCCAACGGCAGAATCGTACACGCCGCGGATGCGGACCGTTTCCTCGCCGTACTGGTTAAACCCGGCGCGCGGCTCATACAGCGTGCGCACCTGTAAATCATCGCGACGCACAAACGGCCCGCCCTGCGCAGTAACGTAACCCGCCCAGTCCCCGGCGTCGGCAGCCTCCTGGACGGCGGCAAATTCAACGCTCAGACCGCGCGCGGCCTCGGCATCCACCAGACGCCGCAGCTCGCGGTAGACCGTTACCGGCGCGCCGCCGATGAACTGAAACTGGCGAATGTGCCAGCGCCCTGCCCAGGCCGACACGGCGGACGCCGTCTCCTTCAGCAGCCCACCGCTTTCGCTATCGGTCTCGCCATCGAGCGCATAGCCGTCGATATTCTTTGAGATGTATTTGGCGATATAGCCGGTAGCGCTGCCTTTCTGCGGATCGATCGCGTCCGCGTGAAAGCGCGCCTGTCTGGCGTCTTCGCTCTGCAGCTCAGCGCCATCCTCCTGCCGGGCGTAATCCCCGATAATCCGGCGAACGCATTCGACGTCTTCCGGCAGCATAAACATCAGCATGTGCCAGTGGGGTGTACCGTCGTGATGGGGTTCCGCAACGCGGATACCAAAGATACGGCGCCCGTCCCGGTGCAGTTTTGCCCGGATACGCGCCCACAGTCGGGTAAAGTAGAGTTGCGTATCCGCCGGGCTGGCCCCGTTCCACTTCGCGTTGGGGAAGCCTGATTTCAGCGTCGCGTGATACTGCGCGGGCGCGGTTAAGGTATAGAACTCGCCCACGTAGCCCAGCGCCTCACAGATATTTTCAAACCCGCGGATGCGGGTCATCAGTTCACAGCGACGTATCGCCGGGTTGGCCGCCGAGCTGTCGTATTTTTCAATCAGGCTGATGCGGTTGCCCTCTTCATCTTCCAGCTCCATGCCCTTGAGAAATTCGCGCGTGCGGCGCTTCTGCTCGCGCCACTCGGTCACGCAGCGTTTGCTCGCATACGCCGTTCTCCGTTTGCTGACGTTGCCGAGGGCAATCTGCAAATGCTCGCGCCAGGCAGCCGCGACCCGACGCAGGCGCCCGCGCCACCACGCCTCGGAAAACATGCGGATCACCGCCGCGGCAACGTCATCTTTGTTGAAAAACGTCTTCGACACCCGCTCCCAGTGCGGAGGCGACACGTTGAACTGTCGGGCGATCAGTCCGGCGCGCTGATACCAGACGTACAGCGTCTGGTATTCACCCATCTCAGCATCGTTAATATTCGCCAGCTCGCCGCGAATAAAGCTGGCGATATCTGCGGCCAGCAGGTCGAGGTCCGCGCGGGACATATCCGGAAGGCGGTTATAGCGGGCCACCAGTTCGACCATCCGCGAGGCGAGGTATTGCAGATGCTGAGTGTCGAAATGGCCGTCAAACACGGCCCTCGAGACCTCGTCGTGCAGGCCTGTGCAGGAATAGCGATCAGAGACCCGCCTCAGACGGGGTAACATCCTTTTGCAGAAGCGGATCAAAAAGGCGTTAGCCTGCGGGCTGCCCCTATGCTGTTCGAGGGCGTCAACCGTGCGCCAGACCTCGAAGCGTACGCAGTCAGGCTGCTGTGAGAGGGCAATTCTTGCCTGCTGCAGCGCCGCGAAAAGGCGATCGCGGCGCTGCTGTTGGGCATGGGTGAGATAAGGGCTGGCAATGGCCGACCGTGGGGCATTCCACGGATAAGCAAATGACGTAGCCAACTTATCCTCCCCGGACGTGTTTATTTTTTATCTCTGCGATCTCCTGGCAGGTTACGCACAGGGCTACGCCGGGCACCGCTATTCGGCGCGCCTCCGGTATCGGCGCCTCGCAGTCCTCGCAGAGGAAACGCGAAGGCGATGCGGGTCGTCTGCGGGCGCGATTAATGTATCGCTCTCTGTCTTCCTGCTCGCGCGCCTGCGCAAGATCGATAAAATCGGCCATCAGTGCAGCTCCTGGGATTCACGCTCGTAGCGAGCCGCCTCGTGGCACAGCAGTTCGGCAACGTCTTCTCCGCTCATGCCGGTTTTGTAGATATGGCTCGCCAGGGCCTCCAGACGCAGGGAGACCGCGAGGGCTCGCGCGCATCGTTCCTCTGTTTTTGCCTCTGCCAGCAGGCGCTTCAGTTCTTCACTTCCGGTCGGATAAGGGCGGTTTTCACTGTTTCGCATCACGCGTTCTCCTTAAATTCAGGCAAAAGGATGCCCGGCGGGTTTACGCCATTAGTTTTTGGGTTGGGTTATATCGGCATGGTCAGCCGTTCAGGAAATAAACTCACGACAGCACGAAAATGATTCATGGCGTTAATCAGCGCCCTTTTCTCCTCTGTGGTTAGCTCACTGAGCTCGCACTCATGACGGGCGACGGGCAATCTCGCCAGGAAAAAGAGGGCGGCCAGCGCCCTGCTGTTCTCCTCAAAACAGGGATCGCGCTTATCGCGCAGCTCAGCCATAAACCGCGCCAGCTCTTTTCCGCTATCGCTCCCGTATCGGGCGCGCAGTTCAGCGATGTGGTTAAGCCCGCTAAGGCGAGCTCCCACGCTAAGTGGAACCCTTGCACGGGCAGCTTCTATCGCCATATCTCCCCTCGCGTAAACTCACGCACGCTAGTGCGCTGAAAACGGGCACAGCACGGTTTTTCCGCCGTTTGATGATTGCGATTTCAGATGCCATGCTGCATGATTCCCATTTTGATAATGTCTGCAATCATTAGCCTCTGTTTGCCAACGCCTGCCGCTGATTGCCCGAATTTGTAATGATACTAATACCCAAATGAGTGTTAGTAAACACCCAAAGGAATATATTTTGATTTTAGATTCTCAAGTGAATAATGACGAGTTACTCGATAGAATCTGTCAGGTATATGGTTTCACGCAGAAAATCCAGCTGGCCCGGCACTTTAATATCGCCGCCAGCTCGCTTCAGAACCGCTACGCGCGCGGTACCGTCTCTTACGACTTTGCGGTTCAGTGCGCGCTGGACACCGGTGCCAGCCTTCGCTGGCTGATGACCGGACAAGGTGCACAGTTTGAAGGTCACCCCGCACCGGGCGATCCGGTTTCGGTTTCCACATTCACACTGAGTGATGGAAAGCTGGAAGAAAATACCACTTTGAGTATTGACTCTGGTTTCTTTAGCAAACCGCTGGCTCGCGGCATCGCCGTTCGGGCGGAGGGAAAGCTGCACTTTATTGAAAAAGAAGCATCGTTAACCGACGGCCTGTGGCTGGTTGAGATTGAAGGCACCGCCAGCATCCGCGACCTCACGCTGCTGCCGGGTAAAAAACTCCACGTGGCGGGCGGCAAGGTTCCGTTTGAATGCGGTATCGACGAGATAAAAACGGTGGGTCGCGTAGTGGGGATTTACAGCGAGGTTAATTGAGGGTGGGTCGGATGCATTCGCCACCAAAGGTGGGGCGCTCGCTTTCGGGTAGGACACGGAAAAACCCGAGGCAGGGGAAAAAGAGGATCGACGCACATTAACAGGGCTGGTGAAGGTGTGGCATGTCGCTCTATCGGGTTTACCCCATAATGAGAGCACCACACATCAACTCATTAAAGAAATCCCCCATCGCGCCGATCATCATCCGTGTGTATTATTTCCTGTAGCTTTTACAACAACTAACCTTAACTCAAATACTTAAGCGCCAAAGCGAAAGGCATCATGAGCACACCGATCAAACGGCTAGAAATCATTAAAAATGCCATTGAACTGGAAGATGACGACATCATCCAGAGCCAGCTGACACGCCTGAAAAATGAAGCGTTTGACGATGAGCTACAGGCAATCGTCGTGGCGCTTGAGGAGAAGAACTACACCGCTGCGATGGCGGCAATTACCGCCTGGCTGCAGGGCCAGCGCGCCGTAACCCAGTGGCGAGATCCGCAGGTGGCCGCCAGCAAGCTGGAGCTGAAGGCGCTGGAAGAGCGTCTGCGCGATCTGATTGACCGGCGCAACGCCCGGGTGCAGCAGCTTGATGAGTTCAACGATCTCTATTTTTCTCGCCTCGGACCGCTGATGCAGCAGATCCTCGCCCTGCGTAAAACGCTGGCCGAGCTCAATCTGCGCCGTCAGCAGGCGGAAGCGCGTCGTCGCGAGGAAGATTACCGTCGCTGCCAGCGCTATATGGCGCAGGCGGTAGAGGTGCTGGCGACGCTCACCCAGCGCTGGCGCGATCTCCCGGCCGACTCCGTGCAGGCCGCTGAGGCGCGTAAGCATCTGGAACAGCAAAGCAATCTGATTGCCAACCTGCTGGCCGAAGCGCTGGAGCTGGAGAGCGGCTTAACGCGCGAAGAGGAGCCTGCGCGTCAGGCGCGCGACGACGCTAACGAAGAGTACGAGAAGTATCGCGAGCAGCATCACGATGCCGAAGTGCGGCTGCGCAAGGGTAAGGATCTTTCGGAAGAGGATCGGAACGAACTCAAGCGCCTCTGGCGGCAGGCGAGCAAGCTCTGCCACCCGGATCTGGTGGCGGACGACCTGAAAGAGGAAGCTAACGCGATGATGGTCCAGCTCAACCAGGCGAAGCAGCGTGGCGACGTTAAAACCATTCGCTCACTGGTGGCCCGCCTGCAGCAGGGCTTTGAGCCATTGATGGCAAGCGACAGGCTGAACGATCTGGAACGTATCCGCAAAAAAATGGCGCAGGTTCGCGAGCAAATCGACATTTTAGTGAACGAGCTGGCAGAGCTGGAGAAAGAGGAATCCTGGCTTCTGGTCTCGTCGCTGAACAATATGGAAGCTTACTTCGCTCAGCAGGAGAAAGCGCTGCACGAGGTCCGCGCCTCGCTCGAACATCAGGTGAGCGAAGCGCAGCTGGATTCCGCCGCCTGATTATTTGGCGTGCCAGTATGCGCTGGCACGCACCAGTTGAGGGTCAATCGCGTCGGTTTCAAACTGACGGCTCAGCGTCTTCACTACCTTCCCTTCCCCGGTCAGCCAGATGAAGTAATCTTCCCCTGGAACGGTCAGCGCCGCCAGATGGTCCGCTACCGCCCGCTCGCTGTGGCCCACCACCCAGGTGATGTTGAATTCACTCAGGTGCGCCAGATACGCCTTATAAGAATCGTCCCCGACCGTCACAACCGCATGAATTTCCGGGCGAACCGGCAGTTTAGCAATGCTCTCTAAGCGTCGACGCAGCGCGGGCATGCCGGACTCGTCGCACACGTACAGCTGCCAGGCGTAATCCTCCGGCACCACCAGCGAACCGCGCGGGCCGCCGATGGTCAGCCTGTCTCCCGCTTTCGCCTCGACTGCCCAGCGGCTGGCAATGCCGCCGTCATGAACGAAGAAATCGAGCACCAGCTCATGGTTTGCCTCGTCGTACAGCGGCGTGTAGTCGCGCGTCTGAGGACGTACGCCGTCACCCCAGTCGATGCCTTCATCGGTGACCACCGGCGGTACAAATACCTCCCCAGGAGCCGGGAAAAAGACTTTTGTATGGTCGTCGAAACCGCGGGAACTAAAGCCCTCCAGCTGCTCGCCGCCTAAAACAATGCGCTGGAAACCCGCGCTGGCGCGCTCAACGCGGAGCACCGTCAGCTCGCGAAAGCGCAGGTCATTACGAACACGCTGTGGGTAACGGGTAGATGCCATTTTTAGCCCCTTCTCTGGTGAATACGATATATCTAAATCAATTATCCAAATGATAATGATTACTAGTAAGTAAAAATGCAAGATCTTTTAGATTGCATCTGAATATATCTTAGATATAGTTTAGATATATCAAATTAAGAGAACTACTATGCGACACGAACACGACAGCGGCGGGCGCCGACCGCGCTTTTTCGGCCACGGCGATCTGCGGCTGGTGATTCTGGATATCCTGACCCGCAGCGCGAGCCACGGCTACGAGCTGATCAAAGAGATCGAGAATCTGACCCAGGGGAACTATACCCCGAGCCCAGGGGTGATCTACCCGACCCTGGATTATCTTCAGGATCAGACCTTTATCACCATTACGGAAGAAGATAACGGTCGTAAGAAGATTGCGATTACCGCTGAAGGACAACGCTGGCTGGACGAAAACCGGGAACAGCTGGAACAGATCCAGGTGCGTATCAAAGCGCGTTCCGTCGGTTTTCAGCTGCGCAAAAACCCGCAGATGAAGCGGGCGCTGGATAACTTCAAAGCGGTGTTAGACCTGAAGGTGAATCAGGGAGAGCTCAGCGACGCGCAGCTCAAGCAGATTATCGGCGTTATTGACCGCGCGGCGCTCGAGATCTCCCAGCTGGACTAAGCCGGAGCGTGCTCGCTCACGCGGAAGACGCGTACCAGCTCCTTCAGGTGCATCGCCTGTTCGTTAAGCGATGCCGCCGCCGCGACGGACTCCTCCACCAGCGCGGAGTTCTGCTGGGTGGTGGCATCAATCAGGCCAATCGCGCTGTTAATCTGCGAGATACCTTCCGTCTGCTCGTGGCTGGCCTGGCGGATTTCGCGCAGGATCACGTCCATCTCTTCCACGTTGCCGACCATCCCGTTGATCAGCGCACTCGCTTTTTCAACCAGGTTCATCCCGTCCTGGGTCTGGCTGGTAGAGCTCTCAATCAGCTCGCGGATTTCGCTGGCAGACGACGCGCTCTTCTGGGCAAGCTGGCGAACTTCACCCGCCACCACCGCAAAGCCGCGACCGTGCTCGCCGGCGCGCGCCGCTTCCACCGCCGCGTTCAACGCCAGAATATTGGTCTGGAAAGCAATAGCGTCGATCAGGTCGATAATGTCGGACATCCGGTTCGACGTCTCGTTAATCAGGCGCATTTTGCTGGTCACCTGCTTCATCATCTCGCCGTTGTTTTTAACCACCGTGGCGGCATCCGCCGAGAGGTTGGTCGCTTCCCCGGTATGCGAGGCGGTATTTTTCACCGTTGCGGTGATCTGCTCCATCGAGGCGGCGGTCTGTTCAACGGAGCTTGCCTGCTCTTCGGTACGCGCGGCCAGATCCTGGTTCCCGGCGACAATCTGCGCGGCTGCGCTGGAGATATTCTCCGAGCCGGTTTGCACCTGCTGCACGATGTCCAGCAGTCGCGTTTTCATCTCCATCAGCGCATGCAGCAGCAGGCCCGTTTCGTCTTTACCGTGTGGCGTGATGCTGCCCGTAAGATCGCCCTCAGAAATGGCTTTTGCAAAATGCACCGCCTCGCCGAGCGGACGAGTGATAGCGCGCACGATAAACCAGCCAATCAGGCTGCCTGCCGCGACGCTAAAGAGCGTGAGCAGGATCAGCAGCAGGCGGTTAGACCTGAAATCCCCTTCCACCTGCGCGCCGGCACTCTGCATCTCGCTGTTTTGAATGGTAATCAGCTCCTTCACCTTCGCTTTATAAGCCTGCTGCACGGCGAGGGTGGTGGTCATCATCTCCTGAATAGCGCCCGCACGATTGTTGTTCTGCACCGCCTGCAAAATGCGGTAGCGCGAGTCCAGATACTGCTGGCGCACGCTGCGGATCTCCGCCAGCACCTGCTGAGACTTTTGATCCTGCAACGCGTTGTTCAGCTCGCCCAGGATCACCGTGATGTGCTCGCTGATCTCTTTCAGGCGCTGCTGAGATTGCCCCGTATAGGTGCCCTGCTCGTCCAGCAGCATCAGCTGTTGAGTGCTAATAAATTCCTGGAAGTTATCGATTAACTGGTTCGCTTTTACCGTGGTCGGATAATCACTGGTAATAATCGATTGCATCCCGTTATTAGCCCGGTTCAGGCTCAGCAGAGACAGGCTCGCACTGATGGCCATCAGGACAATAAAGAACCCGAACGCCAGAAATAATTTCGTGCCGATCTTTACGTCATGTAAGAACATATTTTCTCCATCGATGTGATTATTTCTCAGACGATCGCTGTTATCGGTAACGATTTCGCTAACTTTATGAGTTTGATCGTTTTTTTATTTCATAACCCCCGCAATGCATAGGTGTAGGCTATTAATATGGCCTCATCGATCGTTACCAGACCGTCAAACGGGGTATTTTCGAAATAGCATTCTGAAGAACTGACTTAGGCAGGAATAAATAACTGAGGCACTTTCTTTAGTTATTTAATATTAAATTAACAATAAACCACATTAATAGTCACAATCAGAAAAATAAAAAGCCGTTTATTCCCTACGGTATAAACGGCTTTTTTGGAACATTACTGACTCAGTGGAGCACAGTCACCGCATCCTTTAGGCGTCCGGCGCGGTGCTTCACCATTGCAGAAATGTGGGCGCTCTCCTCGACCAGGTCGGCGTTTTTCTGCGTGATGCTGTCGAGTTCGGCCACCGCGCGGGTCAACTCTGACAGCCCGGTTGCCTGCTCGGAGGTCGCGTGGCTGATCTGGGCGATAAGCTGCGTCACGTTTTTCACCTGCACTACGATATCATCCATCGTGCGGCCTGCGGCGTGAACCTGCTCAGAGCCGGACTGCACCTTGCTGGCGCTGGCATCAATGAGTTTACGAATATCATTGGCGGCACTGGCGCTGCGGCTGGCGAGATGGCGAACTTCGCCCGCGACCACGGCAAAACCTTTTCCCTGCTCTCCTGCCCTTGCCGCTTCAACCGCCGCGTTCAGCGCCAGAATATTGGTCTGGAAAGCGATGTCGTTAATCAGGGAGGTAATCGAGCCAATCCGCTGCGTGCTGTCGGCAATGTCATCCATGGTTTTAACGACGGTCTGCATCGCGTTGCCCCCTTTCGTCGCCGCGCTGCTCGCGGCCACGGAGAGTTTATCCACCTCGGCGGCGGTTTCAGAGTTACTCTGAACGGAAGCGGCCATCTGGTTCATTGTTGCAACGGTCTGCTGCACGTTCGCCACGGTCTGACGCGTCCGATCGTTCAGGTCTTCATTTCCCTGCGCCAGCCTGTCGCTGCCGTCACGGACGCTCACTACCTGGCTCGAGACGTCATTGATTAACCAGCGGCACATCAGGCCCAGCTGCCCGACCGCGCGCAGCGTCAGCCCCAGCTCGTCGCTGCGGTTCAGATGCTGCACGCTGTTGCGTTCACCGGTTGCGACCTTCAGGGCCTGTCGCGCCACATTCTCTACCGGGCGGACAATCTGTTGCTCAAACAGCAGCGTCCCCAGCAGCATCACCACCGCGGCAGCAACGAGCGGCATCCACCCGGCGGAAGTCGCGATCAGCGTGGCGGCGAGAACGGCAAAAAGCGCCGCCATCACGCTGCGCACGCGCCAGCGCAGCGGCATTGCCGGCAGTTTACCCAGCCAGCCTTTTCCAACCACCAGCCCCTTGTGCACGCGTTTCTTACAGCTCCCGTCGTTCAGCGCCCGGTAGAGCGGCTCCACGGCCGCAATCTCTTCGGCTGTGGCTTTGGTGCGAATGGACATATAGCCCGTCACCTGCCCGCGGCGCACCATCGGCACCGCATTCGCTCGCACCCAGTAGTGGTCACCGTTTTTGCGCCGGTTTTTGACAATCCCGCTCCACGGCTCGCCCTGCTGCAGCGTGTACCACATATCGGCAAACGCGGCTTTTGGCATGTCGGGGTGGCGGACCAGATTGTGCGGCTGGCCCGTCAGCTCATCAAGCTGGTAGCCGCTCACCTGCACAAAGGTGTCGTTGGCGTGTGTGATGTAGCTGTGGACGTCTGTGGTAGACATTAAGGTGGTGTCATCGTCCAGAGAATATTCATTCTGGGTGACATAGGTTGGAGAGGACATCGTGGGCATCCCTTGCAGGTTATTTGAATGTTAATTTTGTGGGTCAATGTTTTTTCGGCGGTAAACAATTTATCTTTAGTTGTTAAACTTGATGAAGATCGCAGATTTCACTTAAACCATACTTTTTGTACGATTTTATAATTCATTGATTTCAAATACTTTCGCAAAGAAATTACCTATAAAGCATGACCAGTTAATGCCCACTTAAGTTGCAGCCAATGCACTTCTTTAGTGCAGATGCGCTTTTCCGGCCTCATTTACCCTTTTTGTCCTGTACCGCTAAATCCCGTTTCGGTTGCTCCGGCATGATTAAATATTGTGCAACATTATTTTAACCTGGCGTTTATCCCGATTTTCGTTAAGTCATCTGAAGTGGCGTAATCCCTGCAATACTTAAACCAGTATCATGTGATACGCGATCCCCGGGAGCACATTTTGAACAGGTTACCTTCCAGCGCCTCGGCTCTTGCCTGTACCGCGCACGCACTGAATCTCATTGAGAAGCGAACGCTCGATCATGAGGAGATGAAACAACTTAACCGAGAGGTCATCGATTACTTTAAAGAGCACGTCAATCCAGGTTTTCTGGAGTATCGCAAATCTGTTACCGCCGGCGGGGATTACGGAGCCGTAGAGTGGCAAGCGGGGAGTCTTAACACGCTTGTCGACACCCAGGGACAGGAGTTTATCGATTGCCTGGGTGGTTTTGGTATCTTCAACGTGGGGCACCGTAATCCAGTTGTGGTTTCCGCCGTACAGAATCAACTTGCGAAACAACCTCTCCATAGCCAGGAACTGCTCGACCCGCTTCGCGCTATGCTCGCGAAAACGCTGGCGGCCTTAACGCCCGGCAAACTGAAGTACAGCTTCTTTAGCAACAGCGGCACGGAATCGGTCGAAGCGGCGATTAAACTCGCCAAAGCGTACCAGTCGCCGCGCGGGAAATTCACCTTTATCGCCACCAGCGGCGCGTTCCACGGTAAATCCCTGGGCGCACTGTCTGCTACCGCCAAATCCACCTTCCGCAAACCGTTTATGCCGCTGCTGCCGGGCTTCCGCCACGTGCCGTTTGGCGACATTAACGCCATGCGCACCGTGCTGAGTGAATGCCGTAAAACCGGTGATGACGTGGCGGCGGTGATCCTGGAGCCGATTCAGGGCGAAGGCGGCGTTATCCTCCCTCCGCAGGGCTATCTGCCCGCCGTGCGTCAGCTGTGCGATGAGTTTGGCGCGCTGCTGATCCTCGACGAAGTCCAGACCGGGATGGGGCGCACCGGCAAGATGTTTGCCTGCGAGCACGAAAACGTGCAGCCGGACATCCTGTGCCTGGCGAAAGCGCTCGGCGGCGGCGTGATGCCGATTGGTGCGACGGTTGCGACTGAAGAGGTGTTCTCGGTGCTGTTCGACAACCCGTTCCTGCATACCACCACCTTTGGCGGTAACCCGCTGGCCTGCGCGGCCGCGCTGGCAACCATCAATGTGCTGCTGGAGCAAAACCTGCCCGCGCAGGCGGAGCAGAAAGGCGACATGCTGCTGGACGGCTTCCGTCAGCTAGGCCGGGAGTATCCGGACCTGGTGCAGGACGCGCGTGGGAAAGGGATGCTGATGGCGATTGAATTTGTCGATAACGAAACCGGCTATAGCTTCGCGAGCGAGATGTTCCGCCAGCGGGTACTGGTCGCCGGAACGCTCAACAACTCGAAAACCATCCGCATCGAACCGCCGCTGACGCTGACGATTGAGCAGTGCGAGCAGGTGCTGAAAGCGGCGCGTAAAGCGCTGGCAGCGCTGCGAATAAGTGTGGAAGAGGCGTAAGCAACGCCCGGTGGCGCTACGCTAACCCGGCCTACAAAATACTGCATGCAGGCCCGGTAAGCGTAGCGCCACCGGGCTGCTTTTTATCGGTGAAATTCCGCCACCGTCATGGTGAAGCGAAGCACGGTATCGCCTTCGTTCGCATATCCGTGCGCCGCTTCCGTTTTCGCCACCGCCGATGCGCCAGCGTTAACCTGGGTCACCGTCTCATCCACCGTCAACGTTAAAACGCCTTCGTTCACGTGCAGCAGCTCAAAGGTTCCCGCCGGGTGCCCCGGAGAGGTAAAGCGCTCTCCCGGCTGCATCTCCCACTGCCATAGCTCAATCATATCCGGGCCTGCGGTTCCCGCCAGCAGTCTGGCGCGTCCACCCTGTGCGCCCTGCCACAGCACCGGAATCGCGGCCTCTTCGATAACGTGCACCAGCGGCTCGCTGGATACGTTGACGATATCCGCTACGGAGATGCCGAGCGCGGCGGCCAGCTTGCACAAGATGGCGATACTGGGGTTGGCTGCGCCCTTTTCGATCTCCACCAGCATGCCTTTGCTAACGCCTGCCCGGCGGGACAGCTCGTCCAGAGACAGCTTTTTCTCTTTGCGCCAGTTGCGTATGCGGTTTGCCACGGCCAGGCTTACCTGGGCAACATTGGCACCCTGCAAAGTCATTATATTGACTTTATCAGTCATTGGTCACTACCATGGTATAAAACAGTCAATACAGGATTATTTATGTCTCTCGTTACGCCGTCAATAGATTCGCATCTTGCCGGGATTGCCCCGGGCTTTCGGGCGCTGAGCATTCTGGTTGAAGCTGCGCCGATAACCCACCCCGAGGTTGCGCCCGCCGCGTTGGCGCAGGCCTGCCAGCAGATGTTGAATGATGATGTGCCATGGGCTGATGCACACCTTTCAGACTGGGATGAGGTGTTTAAAGCCTTCGGCGCGAAACCGAAACGCACGCCCTGCTCGGCATCTGCCCTGCGCAAGCGGGTACTGAAAGACGGTTCGCTGCCGTCGCTGGATCCGGTCGTAGATATCTATAACGCGGTGAGTATTCGCTATGCCATTCCGGTGGGCGGGGAAAATCTCGCGGCGTATTCGGGTGCGCCGCGTCTGACGCTGGCCGACGGCAGCGAGCCGTTTGATACCTTCAAAGAGGGACAACCAGTGATGGAACATCCGGAACCGGGCGAGGTTATCTGGCGCGACGATCTCGGCGTCACCTGCCGCCGCTGGAACTGGCGACAGGGGGTACGTACCCGTCTGGACAAGCAGGCACAATCCATGTGGTTTATTCTTGAAAGCCTGCCGTCGATGCCCCTTGCGGCACTGGAAGAGGCAGGAGAAGAACTGGTCAACAACCTGCAGCGGCTGATGCCGGGAGCCACGGCTCGGGTTCAGCTGCTGACGCTGTAGGAGGACAACACAATGTTTCACGGGTTAAGCGCGTTTCCGTTAACCCCCCTGAAAGAGGGGACGTTTGACGAGCACTCCTTCATCAATCTTCTGCGCCCCGTGGTCGACGCTGGTATGGATTCACTGGGCATTTTGGGCTCAACGGGAAGTTACGCCTATCTGACCGTTGAAGAGCGCGGTCGGATCGCACGATGCGCGGTGGCGCATGCTGATGACATTCCGGTCATCGTCAGCATCGGCGCATTGCGGCTGGACGATATTCTGCGTCTGGCTGACGACGCGCAATCGGCAGGTGTCTCCGGCGTGCTGCTGGCACCCGTTTCGTACCAGCGATTAACGGAAGACGAAGTGTTTAATCTGTATGAAACGGTGACCCGCCAGCTCTCCGTACCGCTGTGCATTTACGATAATCCCGCCACGACCGGTTTTTCGTTTAGCGATGAACTGTTATTTGCCGCCGCGGCCCTGCCGAATATAGGGTCCATAAAGCTTGGCCGCGTGCCGGAGGACCTGTTGCAGGTACGCGCTCGTCTACCTGATACCGTCACGCTGGGCATCGCCGGTGACTGGCGAGCGGCCTCCGCCCTGCAGGCCGGGTTTGACGTCTGGTACTCGGTGGTCGGCGGGTTGTTTCCGCAAACAGCGCTGGCGATTGCCCGTTCGAAAGAGTCGGCACAATCCGAGCGGCTGGAGCCGCTTTGGGAATTGTTCCGTCGCTACGGCAGCTTACGGGTTATCGCGGCGGCGGCAGAGATGATGGGAAAAGTGGCTGCACCTGCGTTGCCTTTCCCGTTACAGGCGCTTCAGGGTGAGCCGCGTGAAGCGCTTGCAAAGTTATTTGTCAGCCTGGATCTGGCCTGAAAAACGCCGGGTGGCGCTAACGCTTACCCGGCCTACCGCACCGTCCCGCACCCCGTAGGCCCGGTAAGCGTAAGCGCCACCGGGCAAAGCCGCTACTCCGGCAGTAGTCCCACAAAACTGCGTTTCTTGCGCGGCTCCGACATCAGCTCTTCGAGCTTATCCACGCACGCCAGATAGTGCGGGGTTTGCTTATGCGCCAGCACCGCCTCTTCGTCTTTATAGGCCTCGTAGATAAAGAACCGGGTCTTCACCCTCGGGTCCTGCAATACGTCAAAGCGCAGGTTTCCCGGCTCCTGGATTGCCCCCTCGTGGTTGGCGCGAAACACCTCCAGAAACTCGTCTACCCGCTCGGGCTTGATGTTGATCTCCACCAGCGTCACGTTCATTTTGCTTCTCCCTGTTTCTCTTCCTGCCAGAACTGGAACGCATCGCGGGCATTCCAGTTCTCGTGAACCACTTTTTTCACCGCCTTCAGCATGGAGAGCGGCGCGCTGGACTGGAAGATGTTGCGTCCCATATCCACGCCCGACGCCCCCTGATCGATAGCCCGCCAGCACATTTCCAGCGCCTCGTGCTCCGGCAGCTTTTTGCCCCCGGCGATAACGATCGGCACCGGACAGCTGGCGGTCACTTTTTCAAAGCCCTCGTCCACGTAATAGGTTTTGACGAACTGCGCCCCCATTTCGGCGGCGATGCGGCTGGCCAGCGAGAAATAGCGCGCGTCGCGCGCCATCTCTTTACCGACGCCCGTCACCGCCAGCGTCGGCATGCCGTAGCGCGCGCCCGCATCCACCAGCTTGATGATGTTGTTGATCGACTGATGCTCAAACTCGCTGCCGATGTAAACCTGCGCCGCCACCGCGCAGACGTTCAGGCGCAGCGCGTCCTCCATCGCCACCGCCACGCACTCGTTCGACAGTTCGCCCAGAATCGAGTTACCGCCCGAGGCGCGCAGCACCACCGGTTTGTTCGTGGCGGCTGGCACTTGGCTCCTGAGGATGCCGCGGGTGCACATCAGCACGTCGGTTTCGCCAAACAGCGGCGCGATGGAGAGATCGATGCGCTCAAGGCCGGTGGTCGGCCCCTGAAAATAGCCGTGGTCAAAGGCCAGCATCACCGTGCGGTTGCTCTGCGGGTTGAAAATGCGCGCCAGCCGGGACTGCATGCCCCAGTCCAGCGAGCCGCAGCCCTTCAGGGTGTACGGCACATTCTGCTGCGGCGTGCCGATGCCAAAATCCTTGCCGTCTTTGATGTCGTCTAAATCAGCCATTTGCTCCCCCGTCAGAAATCGTATTTGCTGATGTTCTCTTTGGTGAACACCACGCGCTCCGGCAGCAGCACGATGCCGTTGCCCTTCGCCTCATACTGGTAGCCCTGCACGCTGTTCGGCTCGACCTTCAGCGCGCCGATATTTTTTACGTCCACGCTGTCGCCGACGTTAAGATCGCCTTTTTTCAGCAGGCGATCGGCGACGTTGACCGCAATTTTGCCCTGTTGTACGACATCCCACAGGCCGAAGGCTTTCACCGTGCCGCGCTCAACGTACGGGCGCATCACGTTCGGCGTGCTGAAGCCGACAATCGCCACCCCTTCCCGCTTCAGGTTTTCCGCCGCCTGCGCCGCCGCTGGAAGCGCGTTGGCGTCCGGGGCGATAATCGCGTCCAGATCCGGATACGCTTTTAAGATCCCTTCGGCGGTTTGCAGGGATTTGGTGGCGTCGTTATAGCCAAACTGGGTCGTCACGACCTGCCACTGGGGGTGATCTTTCTCGATTTTGGCCTTCGCCTCTTTCACCCACTGGTTCTGGTCGGTGACGGTCGGGCTGGAGTAGAAGAACGCCACTTTAGCGTTCGGTTTGGTGACCTGTTTGCCCGCCATCTCCACCAGCAGGCCGCCCAGCTGCTCCGGCGTCCCCTGGTTGATGTAGATGCTGCGGCACTCCGGTTTGGTGTCGGAATCCCAGGTCAGGACCTTGACGCCGCGCTGCATCGCGCGCTTGAGCGCCGGGCAGAGGCCGTCCGGCGACACGGCGGAGACGATAATGGCGTTATAGCCCTGGTTAACGAAGTTATTGATGAGCTGCACCTGCCCGGAGACGCTCGGCTCGGTCGGGCCATCGTAGGTCACGTCCACGCCGAGGTCTTTCCCCGCCTCTTTCGCGCCGTTGCCGCCGCTGGTGAAGAACCCCACGCCCACCAGCTTCGGGATAAAGGCGATGCGGTCCGCCGCCTGCGCCGAGGCGAAGCTGAGGGCCATTGCCAGGACTATCAGTTTTGTTTTCATCTTACGCTCCGGATAGTTTTCTAAAGAGAGAACGCACCCACTCGCGGTGCAGACTCAGCGAACGTCCCATCACCACCACAACCAGCAGCGCCCCTGACAGCGCGCTCGACACCTGGTTAGGGATGCCGACCATCTGTAAACCCTGCTGCAGGTAGCCCACCAGCAGTGCCGCCAGCGCAGTACCAACAACCGAACCTGACCCGCCGTAGATATTGGCCCCGCCGAGCACGGCGGCGGTGAGCGCGGGCATCAGCAAATCGCGCCCCAGATCCGAACGCGCGGAGCCGAAATAGGAGACCATCACCAGCGCGGCAACCGCCGAGGCCACGCCCACCAGCCCGTACAGCGCGTAGGGCATGCCGTTCACCGACAGCGCCGCATAGCGCGCCGCGCGCGGGTTTTGCCCGATCAAAAACAGATGGCGACCAAAGCGCCCGCGGTGGGTAATCAGCCAGAAGAAAAACGTAATTACCGCGAACAGCACCAGCGGGATCGGCAGGCCCAGCACCGTGAGGTTAGCGAACGCCGTGAAGCCGTCCGGGAAGCCGCCGATGCCCTCGTAGCCCGTCGCGCCCGCCATGCCGGAGAGCAGCAGCGCGCCGCCGCCGTAGAGGTAAAGCGTGCCGAGGGTGATGACTAAAGGACTAATGCCGGTGTAGTGGATCAGCGCCGCATTCAGCAGCCCGCACAGCAGGCCGAGCAGCAGCGTCAATGGAATAGCGACCGCCATCGGCCACCCCGCCTGCATCATCACGCCCAGCGCGATGGCGCACAGGCCGATGGTTGAGCCGAGGGAGATGTCGATCCCGCCGCTGATGATGACCAGCGTGAGCGGCAGCGCCACGATGCCGATGCAGATGAAGTCGCTGGTGCTGAACAGCAGCATGTTGACGTCGAGCATGCGCGGGTTGATGGCGCCAAAGAGCAGGATCTCCAGCACCAGCAAAATCAGCAGCGCGCTTTCCCAGTTAAGCCTCATTTACGCCACCTCTTTTTTGCGTTTGGGAAACGGGGTGACGTGCTTTCCCCCTTTGTTACCCGGCTGGAAGCGACCGTACTTCAGCGCCCGCTGATGGCGCGCCAGCGCCTGGCGCAGACGCCCGTCGAGCACCAGCACGCCCAGCAGCACCAGCCCGGCGATAAAGTCGTTCCACCACGCCGGGAGCCTGAACAGCACCAGCACGGTGTCGATTTGGGTCAGGAAGAAGGCGCCGAGCAGCGCGCCAATCAGCGTGCCCGTGCCGCCCAGCAGCGAAATACCGCCGAGCACGCAGGCGGCGATGGCCTTCATCTCCAGCCCGCTGCCGGTCTGGTTGGGCACAAAGCCAATCTGCGCGGCAAAGACGATCCCGGCGCAGGCCGCCAGCATGCCGTTGAGGGTAAAGGCGATCATGCGGGTGCGGTTCACCGCCACGCCCAGCTGTCGCGCGGCGGCGAGGTTATCCCCCACCGCGTAGAAATCACGCCCGAACGCGGTGCGCGAGAGCGTCCACGCGCCCGTGACCGCGATAATTAACACCAGCATGCCGAGCGGCGAAATGCCGATGGCGGCAGGCTCAGAGAGGGATTTCAGCCCGGGTGGCAGTCCTTCAATCCACTTTCCGCCGGTCCAGAGCAGCATCGCGCCGCGGTACAGCCCCAGCGTGCCGAGGGTGGCGACAATCGCCGGAATGCGCAGCCCCACCACCAGAAACCCGTTGAACGCCCCGGCCAGCGCGCCAACAGACAGCGCGAAGAGAATGGAAACGGGCAGGCTGTAGCCGCTGTTCAGCGCCACGCCGACGGCAATGGCGGACAGCCCGACGGTTGAGCCAACGGACACGTCGATATTGCGGGTCAGCATCACCAGCGCGGCACCGATGGCCAGCAGGATCAGGATCTGCGAGCTGGCGAAAATCATCCCGAGCGTCTGTAAACTCAGGTAGGACGGATTCAGCGCCACCAGCACGGCGAACAGCGCCAGAATGGCGAGGAACGCGCTCAGCTCGCGGTTTTTCAGCAAGGTCTTCATGACTGCCCTCCGAATGCCAGCGCCATCATCCTGTCGAGGCTGACGGCGTGGCGCGGCAGCTCGCCGCTGAGCACGCCCTGATGCATCACCAGCACGCGGTCCGCAAGGCCCGGGAACTCGTCAAGATCGCTTGAGATCATCAGCACCGCCACGTTCTGCGCCGCCACGCTTTTTATCAGCTGGTAGATGTCGGCGCGCGCCGAGACGTCCACCCCGCGCGTCGGTTCATCGACGATCAGCAATAAGGGGTTGGCCTCCAGACAGCGCGCCAGCAGCACCTTCTGCTGGTTGCCGCCGGAGAGCGTGCGCACGGTTTGATCCGCATGGTTGAGCTTGATCCCCAGCGCCCGGTGATAGCGCTCCACCACCGCCGACTCCCGCTTGCGCTGCTGCCAAATCGACGGCTCGTTCAGCGCCACCGTGTTCCAGCGGATCGGCGCGTCGAGGAACAGGCCGGACACCTGCCTGTCTTCCGGCAGGTAGACCAGCCCTTTTTCCAGGCGTGAACTTACCGGCTCGGCGGTAATGTCCTGATTCTCCAGCCAGACGCGTCCGCCGCGTACCGGCCGCAGGCCGTAGAGCGTTTCCGCAAACTCGGTGCGCCCGGATCCCACCAGCCCGGCCAGGCCGACGATCTCGCCGGCGTAGATCTCAAGGCTGAGATCGATAAAGCCTTCCCCGGTGAGATCCTCCACCCGCAGCACCGGGAAATCCTGCGGCTGGGTGCGGCGGTTGCCCGGCAGCGCCAGCCACAGCTTTTGCGTATCGCTGAGGGATTTCTCCCGGCTTACCGGCGTCATGGCGGCGATCAGGGCGCTGTCGTCAAACTGCGCGGTTTCACCGCTCAGCACCACCGCGCCGTCGCGCATCACCGAGACGTGGCTTGCCAGCTGGCGAATCTCCGGCAGCTTGTGCGAGATAAAGACAATCCCGACGCCGAGCGCCTGCAGGGCGCGGATCTGGCGGAACAGCCGCTCGGTTTCGCCGGGCGTGAGGGAGGCCGTGGGTTCGTCGAGGATCAGGATCCTCGCGTTGCGCATCAGCCCGCGCAGGATCTCCACCATCTGCTGATCCGCCACTTCAAGGGTGCTGGCGGCGGCGTCGAGGTTAAGCTGGCACTGGAGCTGCTGGAGCTTCTCCGCCAGGCGCTTTTCCAGATCGCGTTCGCGCGGCAGGCGAAACAGGATGTTTTCCCGCACCGTCAGGTTGGGGAACAGCAGCGGCTCCTGCGGCACCAGATAAATGCCTAACCCGTGCGCCTGAGCGGGCGTGAGCCGCGCATATGACTGCCCCTCGACAGAAAGTTCACCGCCGTCCGGCGTTTCGACCCCGGCGATGATCTTCATCAGCGTCGATTTTCCCGCGCCGTTTCCGCCCATCAGGGCGTGCACCTGGCCCGCAAGCAGCGTGAAATCAATGCCTTTTAAGACCGGCACGCCTGAGAACTGCTTGCTGATATTCCGCGCGTCGAGAAGTGGTGTCATCATCGCTCCGCTATTGAACAAATGATTTTTAGATTTAATAATGTTCAAAAGCGTAGACGGTGAACTATATTTACAACCGTGCAGAGATCACAGTTTTATCGATTGAGATTCAGATAAACCAGAAACGATCTAAAAGATCCGTTTTGTCGCGTGGCTCACACTTTCCCTTCGCGTCATCACGAACATATGATCTAAATTTTTATAAGAGTTCAACTATGAGCGATAAACGCACTGCGGAAGAAGTAAGGTTTGCCGGGCTGGCACTGGCGGAAGAGGAGCTGGTGGCGCGCGTAGCCTGGTGCTACTACCACGACGGGCTGACCCAGAACGACATCGGCGAGCGGCTCGGGCTGCCGCGCCTGAAGATCTCCCGCCTGCTGGAAAAAGGCCGTCAGTCCGGGGTGATCCGCGTGCAGATCAACTCCCGCTACGAGGGCTGTCTGGCGCTGGAGACCGAGCTACAGCAGCGCTTTGGCCTGAAGCTGGTGCGCGTGATGCCCGCGTTAAATACGCCGCCGATGAACGTGCGGCTCGGCATTGGCGCGGCGCAGTCGCTGATGGGCGTACTGGAGCCCGGCCAGCTATTAGCGGTGGGGTTTGGTGAAACCACCATGAGCTGCCTGCAGCACCTGAGCGGCTTTATCAGCTCGCAGCAGATCCGCCTGGTGACGCTCTCCGGCGGCGTCGGGCCGTACATGACCGGTATCGGCCAGCTGGACGCGGCCTGCAGCGTCAGCATGATCCCCGCCCCGCTTCGCGTGTCATCCGCAGAGGTGGCCGGGATCTTAAAACGCGAGACCAGCGTGCGGGACGTGATCCTCGCCGCGACCGCCGCCGACGTGGCGGTGGTCGGCATTGGTTCAGTGAACCAGCGCCGTGACGCCACGATACTGCGCTCCGGCTATATCAGCGAAGGTGAACAGCTGATGTATGCCCGCAAAGGGGCGGTCGGCGACATTCTCGGTTATTTCCTCAATGCCGAAGGGGAATGCGTCGAGGAGCTGGAGATCCACAAAGAACTGCTGGGCGTCACGCTCGATGAACTGGCGCAGCTGCCCACCATCGTTGGCGTGGCCGGAGGAGAAGAGAAAGCCGATGCGATTTATGCCGCACTGAAGGGTCGCCGTATCAATGGCCTGGTGACGGAGGAGACGACAGCCCGCGCGGTGCTGGCTCTGGCCGACTAAGAGCCGCCCTGCGCTAACAACGAGGCAAGCTCATGAGTTACCTTTTAGCGTTAGATGCAGGGACAGGCAGCGTTCGCGCCGTGATTTTCGATTTACAGGGCAACCAGATTGCCGTCGGCCAGGCCGAGTGGAAGCACCTGAGCGTGGAGAACGTGCCGGGATCGATGGAGTTCGATCTGGAGACCAACTGGCAGCTGGCCTGCCGGTGCATTCATCAGGCGCTGGAGCGTGCGCGCCTGAGCGCGGCGGATATTCAGTCCGTCGCCTGCTGCTCCATGCGCGAAGGGATCGTGCTGTACGACCGCAACGGCGAGGCCATCTGGGCCTGCGCCAACGTCGACGCCCGCGCCAGCCGCGAGGTGGCCGAACTCAAAGAGATCCACGACGACCGTTTTGAATCCGAGGTGTATGAGGTTTCCGGCCAGACGCTGGCGCTGAGCGCCATGCCGCGCCTGCTGTGGCTGGCGCACCATCGTCCTGACATCTACCGTAAAGCCGCCACCATCACCATGATCAGCGACTGGCTGGCGGCGAAGCTCTCCGGCGAGCTGGCGGTCGACCCGTCTAACGCGGGCACCACCGGCATGCTGGATCTGTTTTCCCGCGACTGGCGTCCGGCGCTGCTCGACATGGCCGGGCTGCGCGCCGATATTCTCTCCCCGGTGAAAGAGACCGGCACCGTGCTGGGCACGATTACCAAAGAGGCCGCCCAGCAGTGCGGCCTGCGCGAAGGCACCCCGGTGGTGATGGGCGGCGGCGACGTGCAGCTGGGCTGCCTGGGGCTGGGCGTGGTCCGCGCCGGACAGACGGCGGTGCTGGGCGGTACCTTCTGGCAGCAGGTGGTCAACCTGCCGCAGGTGCGCACCGACCCCGAGATGAACATCCGCGTGAACCCGCACGTTATCCCCGGCATGGCGCAGGCGGAGTCGATCAGCTTCTTTACCGGGCTGACCATGCGCTGGTTCCGCGACGCCTTCTGCGCCGAGGAAAAGCTGATTGCCGAGCGGATGGGGATGGACACCTATTCCCTGCTGGAAGAGATGGCGAGCCGCGTACCGGCAGGCTCCCACGGGGTGATGCCGATATTTTCCGATGCGATGCATTTCAAGCAGTGGTACCACGCCGCGCCGTCGTTTATTAACCTCTCCATCGATCCGGAAAAATGCAATAAAGCGACGCTGTTCCGCGCCCTTGAGGAGAACGCGGCGATTGTCTCGGCCTGCAACCTGGCGCAGATCTCGCGCTTCTCCGGCGTGACGTTTGAAAGCCTGGTGTTTGCGGGCGGCGGGGCCAAAGGCGCCCTGTGGAGCCAAATTTTAAGCGACGTCACCGGGCTGCCGGTGCGCGTGCCGGAAGTGAAAGAGGCGACGGCGCTCGGCTGCGCGATTGCCGCAGGTGCGGGCGCGGGGCTGTTTGCGGATATGGCCTCGACGGGCGAGCGGCTGGTGAAGTGGAGCCGCGAGTTCACGCCGAACCCGCAGCACCGCGAGCTGTACGACGGCATGATGCAGAAATGGCAGGCGGTGTACGCCGACCAGCTTGGGCTGGTGGACAGCGGGCTGACGACATCGATGTGGCAGGCACCGGGGTTAGTAAAAACCCACACCCCTCACCCTGCCCCTCTCCCCTGAGGGGAGAGGGAAAAAATCAGATCGAGCCAATTCTTTGAGACCGCACCAGCCAGTCCCCTCTCCCCTTTGGGGAGAGGGTTAGGGTGAGGGGCGAAGTTCTTTGAGATCTATCACAATCATTCGATCCCGCTTTTACCTTTCCGCTCCCGCTGGCTAAATTAGTAACTCATCCGACCACATAACAATAATTTTACACTGGAAGAGACTATGAGCCGCTACCCGTCGTTATTCGCCCCCCTCGATCTGGGGTTCACCACACTCAAAAACCGCGTGTTGATGGGCTCGATGCACACCGGGCTGGAGGAGCATCCCGACGGGGCCGAGCGTCTGGCAGCCTTCTATGCCGAGCGCGCCCGCCACGGGGTGGCGCTGATTGTCACCGGCGGCGTGGCCCCGGCGCCTTCCGGCGTGGGCATGGAGGGCGGCGCGGTCCTGAACGATGCGTCACAGCTGCCGCACCACCGCATTGTGACCGACGCGGTACACCGCGAGGGCGGTAAAATCGCCCTGCAAATCCTGCACACCGGACGCTACAGCTATCAGCCGAACCTGGTCGCGCCGTCGGCCATTCAGGCGCCAATCAACCGCTTTAAACCTCATGCCCTCAGCCACGATGAGATCCTGGCGCTGATCGACGACTTTGCCCGCTGTGCGGCGCTGGCGCGCGAGGCGGGCTACGACGGCGTGGAGGTGATGGGCTCGGAAGGCTATCTGATTAACGAGTTCCTCGCCGCCCGCACCAACCAGCGCGACGACGAATGGGGCGGCGACTATGCCCGCCGGATGCGCTTTGCCGTGGAGGTGGTGCGCGCGGTGCGCGAACGTGCGGGCGCAGACTTTATTATCGTCTTCCGCCTGTCGATGCTCGACCTGGTGGAAGGCGGCGGCACGTTCGACGAAACCGTGCAGCTGGCGCAGGCGATTGAAGCCGCCGGTGCCACGATTATCAACACCGGGATTGGCTGGCACGAGGCGCGCATCCCGACCATCGCCACGCCGGTGCCGCGCGCGGCGTTCAGCTGGGTAACACGGAAGCTGAAAGGCAAAGTCTCTGTTCCACTGGTCACCACCAACCGCATTAACGATCCGCAGGTAGCGGACGATGTGATTTCACGCGGCGACGCCGACATGGTGTCGATGGCGCGCCCGTTCCTGGCCGATGCCGAACTGCTCTCCAAAGCGCAAAGCGGCCGTGCGGACGAGATCAACACCTGCATCGGCTGTAACCAGGCCTGTCTGGATCAGATCTTCGTCGGCAAGGTCACCTCTTGCCTGGTTAACCCTCGCGCCTGCCATGAAACCAAAATGCCGATCGTTCCGGCGGTCAGTAAAAAGCGTCTGGCCGTGGTGGGCGCTGGCCCCGCGGGCCTGGCGTTTGCGGTGAATGCCGCCTCGCGCGGGCACAGCGTGACGCTGTTTGATGCGCTAGCGGAGATTGGCGGGCAGTTTAATATCGCCAAACAGATCCCCGGCAAAGAGGAGTTCTATGAAACCCTGCGCTACTATCGCCGGATGATCGACCTGACGGGCGTCGAGCTGCGGCTTAATCAGTTTGTCAGCGCGGCGGATCTGATCGGTTTCGACGAGGTGATCCTGGCGAGCGGGATCGTACCGCGCACGCCTGCGATCGAGGGCATCGATCATCCTAAAGTGTTGAGCTATCTGGATGTATTGCGTTACAAAATGCCGGTCGGCGAGAAGGTGGCGATTATCGGCTGCGGCGGGATCGGCTTTGATACCGCCATGTACTTAAGCCAGCCGGGCGAGGCCACCAGCCAGAACATTGCCGAGTTTTGCGTGGAATGGGGTATCGACACCAGCCTGAACCAGTCCGGCGGGCTACGCCCGGAAGGGCCGCAGCTGCCGAAAAGCCCGCGCCAGATCGTGATGCTGCAGCGCAAGGCCAGCAAGCCGGGCGAAGGGCTGGGCAAAACCACGGGCTGGATCCACCGCGCCACCCTGCTCTCGCGCGGGGTGAAGATGATCCCGGCGGTGAGCTACCAGAAGATCGACGACGAGGGTCTGCACGTCACGATCGGCGGCGAGCCGCAGTTGTTACGTGTGGATCATGTGATTTTATGCGCCGGGCAGGAGCCGAAGCGCGATCTGGCGGATCCGCTGCGCGAAGCCGGTAAAACGGTGCATTTGATCGGCGGGTGCGACGTGGCGATGGAGCTGGATGCGCGGCGGGCAATTGCGCAGGGGACGAAGTTGGCTCTGGCGATCTAGGGTATTGCCGGGCGGCCAGGGTAAAAGCAAAACGGCAACCCAGTTGCCGTTTTTAGCGTTTGCTCCCTCTCCCTGTGGGAGAGGGCCGGGGTGAGGGCATCAGGCCGCACATCCCCAATCTTAACGACGACGTCCCAGCTTCACCGCCTTCAGCACCACGAATTTATTGTTCGTCGCAACGGTGACGCAGTTGCCGAAAATCTTCTTCAGCTTGTGGAAGTAGTCCAGGTGGCGGTTCGCCACGATGTACAGCTCGCCGTTGATTTTCAGGCAGCGGCGCGCGTGGTGGAACATCTCCCACGCGACGTTATCCGTCAGGGCGTGCTTCTGGTGGAACGGCGGGTTGCAGAACACGGCGTTGAAGCGGAACGGCTCTACGCCGGACAGCGCGTTGTTGATCATAAACTCGCAGCGGTCCAGCGCTTCAGGCATGTTGGTTTCCACGTTCAGACGGCTGGAGGCCACCGCCATTGGCGACTCGTCGCTGAACACCACGCTGGCGTCCGGGTTCTTCGCCAGCAGCGTCAGGCCAATCACGCCGTTACCGCAGCCCAGATCGACGATTTCCCCTTCCAGATTTTCCGGCAGATGTTCCATAAAGAAACGCGCCCCGATATCCAGCCCGGTGCGGGAGAAGACGTTCGCATGGTTGTGGATGGTCCAGTCGGTGCCTTCCAGCTTCCAGCTCAGGGTCTCCGGCGCGTCGGCCAGCTCCGGCGCGCTGAAGGTGCAGTTGATCAGGCGCGCTTTTTTCCAGGCCAGCGTCGTGGTGGTCGGGCCGAGGACTTTCTCGAACAGCTCGAGCGTCGAGGTGTGAATATCGCGCGCTTTAGCGCCCGCGATAATGCGCGTTTCCGGCGTCACGACCTTACGCAGCGCGCGCAGCTGTTGCTCCAGCAGCGCCATGGTTTTTGGCACTTTGATCAGCACCACGCCCGGCGCCTGCGGGTAGTCCGCGGTGCTGTCAAGGAACTTCACGCTGGACTCTTCGATGTCGTTATGGCGCAGGTTTTCACGCGTCGCCAGCTCGCTCAGGTAGGAATCGCCGATGCTGTATGGCGTGTGCTCCGCCAGGGCGCAGCCCAGCGCGCCAAAGGCGTCATTCAGGATCAAAACCGGGCCGCGGATTTCAGTCTCATCCAACTGCTGCAGCAGATATTCATCTGCCGCTTCCCACGCCATGAGCGGGTTAACGTCGTCCGTTTCCGGGAAACGTTTAAGGTTGAGTGAACGGAAACCGTTGTCTAAGTGGCTCATCGGCCCTCCTGAATGGTAAAATTTGGCGTATCCCTGAAAAGGGTGCGTGAGTATACCCGTTTTCGCATTAATTTGGGCTTTTGATGAACCAACTTACTTATCTCCAGGGCTATCCGGAGCATTTACTGACTCAGGTTCGCAGCCTGATTGCCGAGCAGAAGCTCGGCGCGGTGCTGGAAAAACGCTATCCCGGCACGCACGATTTCGCGACCGATAAGGCCCTCTGGCAGTATACGCAGGATCTGAAAAGCCGGTATCTGAAGAGCGCGCCGCCGATCAACAAGGTGATGTACGACAACAAGATCCACGTGCTGAAAAACGCGCTTGGCCTGCACACCGCCATTTCCCGCGTACAGGGCGGCAAGCTGAAAGCGAAGGCCGAAATCCGCGTCGCGACGGTTTTCCGTCACGCGCCGGAGGCGTTTCTGCTGATGATCGTCGTCCACGAGCTGGCGCACCTGAAGGAGAAAGAGCACGACAAAGCGTTCTACTCCCTGTGCTGCCACATGGAGCCGCAGTACCACCAGCTGGAGTTTGATACCCGCTTGTGGCTTACGCATTTATCGTTAAATGGTAATGCGGAATAGCGCACGCGAATTGTCATGATGACGTGCTACAGTGGCTGAAGGTTCCCCGCTACGGAGTACGTAAACGTTTATGATACGTTTCGCAGTCATTGGTACGAACTGGATCACGCGCCAGTTCGTCGACGCCGCCCACGAAACCGGCAAACTTAAGCTTACCGCAGTCTATTCCCGCAGCCTTGAGCAGGCGCAGAGTTTTGCCAACGATTACCTCGTTGAGCATCTCTTCACTTCGCTTGATGACATGGCGCAAAGCGACGCTATTGACGCGGTGTATATCGCCAGCCCGAACTCCCTGCACTTCCCGCAAACGAAGCTGTTCCTCAGCCATAAAAAGCATGTGATTTGCGAGAAGCCGCTGGCGTCAAATATTGAGGAAGTGGAAGCGGCCATTGCGCTTGCCCGCGAAAACCAGGTGGTGCTGTTCGAAGCGTTCAAAACCGCCAGCCTGCCGAATTTCCTGCTGCTGCAGCAGTCACTGCCGAAAATTGGCAAAGTGCGTAAAGCCTTTATCAACTACTGCCAGTACTCGTCGCGCTATCAGCGCTATCTGGACGGCGAGAACCCCAACACCTTTAACCCGGCGTTCTCGAACGGCTCGATTATGGATATCGGTTTCTATTGCCTGGCCTCTGCCGTGGCCCTGTGGGGCGAACCGCACGGCGTCAGTGCGCAAGCCAGCCTGCTGGAGAGCGGCGTGGATGCGCACGGTGTAGCGGTGCTGGATTACGGTGATTTCAGCGTCACGCTGCAGCACTCCAAGGTGAGCGACTCCGTGCTGCCGAGCGAAATTCAGGGCGAAGCGGGCTCGCTGGTTATTGAGAAGATCTCCGAGTGCCAGAAAGTGAGCTTTGTGCCGCGCGGCGGCAAAGCGCAGGAGCTGACGCAGCCTCAGCATATTAACACTATGCTCTATGAGGCAGAGGTCTTCGCCCGTCTGGTGGAAGACAACGAAGTGAATCACCCCGGCCTCGCGGTGAGCCGCACCACGGCGAAGCTGCAAACGGAGATCCGTCGCCAGACCGGCGTGGTATTCCCGGCAGACGGCGTGAGCGCGGAAGCGATCGCGTAAAGCTGTGTAATGAAACGGCGCAGACCATTGACGAAACCAATGGTCTGACATATTTTGTTACCTGCAAAGGGGAGTAACTTCTTCGCCGGTGGATCGTCATTACGATGCGTTAAACACGCATCCGGTCGCCGGGCAACCTTCGTGGTTGTAAGTGAGACCTTGCCGGAAGGCGAGGTCTATGCATAAAAAGCTAACGGCTATCGTCTTCTGACCATGGCCGTTTTTGTTTTTTATGTGTAAGGAAAATAGTATGCATTCTGTCGGCACTCCAATGTTGTGGGGCGGATTCACGGTTGTCGTGCTCATCATGCTGGCGATCGACCTCTTTTTGCAGGGGCGTCGCGGCGCACACGGCATGAGCATCAAACAGGCTGCGGCCTGGTCTCTGGTGTGGGTCACCCTCTCCCTGCTGTTCTGTGCCGCCTTCTGGTGGTACCTGGCGTCGACCGAAGGCCGCGCGGTGGCCGACCCTCAGGCGCTCGCCTTCCTCACCGGTTATCTGATTGAAAAAGCCCTGGCGGTTGATAACGTCTTCGTCTGGCTGATGCTGTTCAGCTACTTTGCCGTACCTGCTGCCCTGCAGCGACGCGTGCTGGTGTACGGCGTGCTGGGCGCGATTATCCTGCGTACCATCATGATCTTCGCCGGCAGCTGGCTGATTACCCAGTTCGAATGGCTGCTGTACGTCTTCGGCGCGTTCCTGCTGTTCACCGGGGTCAAAATGGCGCTGGCGAAAGAAGACGGCTCCGCGATTGGCGATCGCCCGCTGGTGAAGTGGATCCGTGGGCATCTGCGCATGACCGACAAGATCGAGAGCGAGCACTTCTTCGTGCGCAAGAACGGCCTTCTGTTTGCCACTCCGCTGCTGCTGGTACTGATTCTGGTTGAGCTAAGCGACGTGATTTTCGCGGTGGACAGCATTCCGGCGATCTTCGCGGTGACCACCGACCCGTTCATCGTCCTGACGTCTAACCTGTTCGCCATTCTCGGCCTGCGTGCGATGTACTTCCTGCTGGCAGGCGCGGCGGAGCGCTTCTCGATGCTGAAGTACGGTCTGTCGGTGATACTGGTGTTTATCGGCATCAAGATGCTGATCGTCGATTTCTACCATATCCCGATCGCCATTTCGCTCGGCGTGGTGTTTGGCATTCTGATCGTGACGCTGATTATCAATACCTGGGTTAACCGCCAGCACGATAAGAAGCAGCAGGTGGAGTAATCCCCCTCACCCCGGCCCTCTCCCACAGGGAGAGGGTGAACACACTTTTGTAACGCAGTAGTTAAAAAATATGATGCAACACGTAAAATCCAGCATTTTACGCTTTCTTCCTTTCGCGCATTCCCTATACTCGACCAGGCAAACATTTACTTACATCCGGACATAAATGTGACTAAGAGCACATCCGGGATGGAACGCAATTTCACTCAGGAAATACGTATGAGCACACAATCAAGCGGACTGTTCGCGCGCCTGGCGCAGGGCAGCCTCGTTAAACAAATTCTGGTCGGGCTGGTGCTGGGTATTCTGCTGGCGATGGTGTCAAAACCTGCTGCGGAGGCTACGGGGCTGCTCGGGACCCTTTTCGTTGGCGCACTGAAGGCCGTGGCACCGGTACTGGTTCTGATGCTGGTCATGGCGTCAATTGCCAACCACCAGCACGGACAAAAAACCAACATTCGCCCCATTCTGTTCCTGTATCTGCTGGGAACCTTCTCGGCTGCCTTAACGGCCGTGGTGTTTAGCTTCCTGTTCCCCTCCACGCTGCACCTGACCAGCGCGGCCGGTGACATCACGCCGCCATCCGGCATTGTCGAAGTGCTTCGCGGACTGCTGATGAGCATGGTTTCTAACCCCATCACCGCGCTGATGAGCGGAAACTACATTGGCATCCTGGTCTGGGCGATTGGTCTGGGCTTCGCGCTGCGTCACGGTAACGACACCACGAAAAATCTGGTCAACGATCTGTCAAACGCCGTGACCTTTATGGTGAAGCTGGTGATTCGCTTTGCGCCAATTGGCATTTTCGGGCTGGTCTCCTCTACGCTTGCAACCACCGGCTTCGACGCGCTGTGGGGCTACGCGCAGCTGCTGGTTGTGCTGGTCGGCTGTATGCTGCTGGTGGCGCTGGTGATCAACCCGCTGCTGGTGTTCTGGCAGATCCGCCGCAACCCGTATCCGCTGGTGCTGACCTGCCTGCGCGAGAGCGGAGTGTATGCCTTCTTCACCCGCAGCTCTGCGGCGAACATTCCGGTTAACATGGCGCTGGCGGAGAAGCTGAACCTGGACCGCGATACCTATTCCGTGTCGATCCCGTTGGGCGCAACCGTGAACATGGCGGGCGCGGCAATCACCATCACCGTGCTGACCCTGGCGGCGGTGCATACGCTGGGCATTCCGGTGGATCTGCCAACCGCATTGCTGCTGAGCGTGGTGGCGTCACTGTGCGCCTGTGGCGCATCCGGCGTAGCGGGCGGTTCGCTGCTGCTGATCCCGCTGGCGTGTAATATGTTCGGCATCCCGAACGAGATTGCGATGCAGGTTGTGGCCGTCGGCTTTATCATCGGCGTGCTGCAGGACTCCTGCGAAACAGCGCTGAACTCCTCTACCGACGTGCTGTTTACCGCAGCGGCCTGTCAGGCGGAAGACGCGCGTTTAGCGAAGAACGCCCTGCGCAGTTAACAACAAAAGCCCGGTGGCGGCTACGCCTTACCGGGCCTACAGGGTAAATGCAAAACGGCAACCAACGGTTGCCGTTTTTAGTGTTTGTACCCTCTCCCCGTGGGAGAAGGTCAGGGTGAGGGCATCAGGCCGCACCGATTAAAGCGTCACACCACTCTTAAAGATCGCCAGCTCGCGGAAGTCGTTCTTCTCGTTGCAGGTCTGCCTGCCGTTAGCAAATTCCACGATAGTATCCACGAACTCCGTCAGCAGCTGCAGCATCGCTTTGCCGTGAATCAGCTGGCCCGCATCAAAGTCGATCCAGTGCTTTTTCTTTGCCGCCAGCTCGCTGTTGGTAGCGATTTTCACCGTCGGCACAAAACCACCGTACGGCGTGCCGCGACCGGTACTGAACAGCACCATATGACAGCCGGCACCTGCCAGCGCGCTGGTGGCGACCGCATCGTTGCCCGGTGCGCTCAGCAGGTTCAGACCGTGGGTTTTCAGGCGCTCGCCGTAGCGCAGCACGTCAACCACCTGGCTCGCGCCCGCTTTCTGGGTGCAGCCGAGGGATTTCTCTTCCAGCGTGGTGATCCCGCCCGCTTTGTTGCCCGGCGACGGGTTCTCGTAAATCGGCTGATTGTGGGCGATGAAGTACTGTTTGAAGTCGTTCACCATCGTGACGGTCTTCTCAAAGGTCTCTTCGTCGCGGCAGTGGCTCATCAGAATACGCTCCGCGCCGAACATTTCCGGCACTTCGGTCAACACCGTCGTGCCGCCGTTGGCAATCACGTAATCCGAGAAGCGGCCCAGCATCGGGTTAGCGGTAATGCCGGAAAGGCCATCTGACCCGCCGCACTCCAGCCCAAACTTGAGCTCGCTCAGCTTGCCCGGCTCGCGCCTGTCATGGCGCATCACCTCATAAAGCTGGTGAAGCTGCTCAACGCCCGCTTCCACTTCATCGTCCTGATGCTGGCACACCATAAAATGCACGCGCTCAGGATCGAACTCGCCCAGCGTGTCGCGGAAGGCGTCCACCTGATTGTTCTCGCAGCCCAGGCCAATCACCAGCACCGCGCCCGCATTCGGATGACGCACCATGTTTTGCAGCATGGTGCGGGTGTTAATGTGGTCGTCACCGAGCTGGGAACAGCCGTAGGTGTGGCTGAACAGATGCACGCCGTCAGTCCCTTCGGCGTTGTTGGTCTCTTTCAGGAAGCGCGTCTGGATCTGGCGCGCAATTCCGTTGACGCAGCCGACGGTCGGGAGGATCCACAGCTCGTTGCGGATCCCCACGTCGCCGTTGGCGCGACGGTAGATCTGCACCTCACGATCGGCCGCCTGACGCTCTTCCGTCGGTAAATCAGGTTGATAGCTGTACTCGTCCAGATCGCTCAGATTGGTGCGGGTATTGTGTGAGTGAATGTATTCACCCGGCGCAATATCCGCCAGCGCATGGCCGATGGGCAAACCGTACTTCACCACGTTCTCCCCTTTCGCAATGGGGATCAGGGCAAACTTGTGTCCACGGACGATCGCCTGACGCAGGGTGACGCTCTGGTTATCAACGGTCACCACGTCGCCTTCAGCGAGATCCGTCAGCGCGACGGCCACGTTATCCAGCGAATGGATTTTGATGTATTGCATATCAACCTCAAACGGCCTTAGTTCAGTTCAATGGCGAAGTAGTCACGCGCATTGTTAAAGCAGATGTTTCTCACCATTTCGCCCAGCAGCTGGATATCCGCTGGCGCTTCGCCCGCGTGTACCCAGCGACCAATCATCTGGCACAGAATGCGTCGGAAATATTCATGACGGGTATAGGACAGGAAGCTGCGGCTGTCGGTCAGCATGCCGACAAAGCGGCTCAGCAGACCCAGCTGCGCGAGCTGCGTCATCTGACGCTCCATGCCATCTTTCTGATCGTTAAACCACCAGCCGGAACCGAACTGCATCTTGCCCGGCATCCCTTCGCCCTGGAAGTTGCCGACCATGGTACCCAGCACTTCGTTATCGCGCGGGTTCAGGCAGTACAGGATGGTTTTAGGCAGCAGGTTATGTTCGTTCTGTTTGCTCAGCAGTTTTGACAGCTCTTCCGCCAGCGGACGATCGTTGATGGAGTCGAAGCCCACGTCAGCACCGAGCAGTTTGAACTGGCGCTGGTTATTATTGCGCAGCGCGCCGATATGGTACTGCTGTACCCAGCCGCGACGCGCGTATTCCGCACCGAGGAATACCAGCACCGCCGTTTTGAACTGCGCCACTTCGTGCTCGCTTAAGCCTTCGCCAGAGAGACGACGCGCCAGAATGCTGTCCAGCTCGGCTTCGTTTGATTCCGCAAACAGCACTACGTCCAGCGCGTGGTCAGACACTTTACAGCCGTGCGCCGCGAAGTGATCCAGACGTTTGGTCAGCGCGGTTTGCAGGTCAGCGAAACGACGGATGTCGGTATCCGACACTTCCGCCAGCTTCGCCATGTAGTCGGTGAAGGTGGCCTGCTCAATGTTGAAGGCTTTGTCCGGGCGCCAGCTTGGCAGCACTTTGATATCAAAAGAGGTATCTTTCGCGACAACGGCATGATGCTCCAGGGAGTCGATCGGATCGTCGGTGGTGCCCACCATCTTCACGTTCATCTGCTTCATGATGCCGCGCGCGGTGAAGTTATCCTGCGCCAGCAGCGCGTTGCAGCGATCCCAGATTTCATCCGCGGTCGTTGGGGAAAGCAACTTGCCGGTGATGCCAAACGGACGGCGGAGTTCAAGATGGGTCCAGTGGTAGAGCGGGTTGCCGATGGTGTGCGGAACGGTTGCCGCCCAGGCGTCAAACTTCTCGCGGTCGGTCGCATCGCCGGTACACAGGCGCTCCGCCACGCCGTTGGTGCGCATGGCACGCCATTTATAGTGGTCACCCTTCAGCCAGATGTCATACAGGTTTTTGAAGCGATAATTTTCGGCAACCTGCTGCGGCGGTAAATGGCAGTGGTAGTCGAAAATCGGCTGGTCTTTTGCGTAGTCGTGGTACAGGCGGCGAGCAAATTCGGTATCTAACAGAAAATCTTCGGTCATAAACGGCGTCATTATCGTCTTCCTCATTACGGGAGCGCAGAAAGCGTATGTTCATATGCTGCAAAGTTATCACACCAATTTCCACCAACCGAAGCTTTTTTCGTGAGTGAGATCAATAAACGCCAACAAATAAATTACCCTCAATGAAGTAAACCCTTCTGCAGACCGCGCCAATACTGGCTTTGCGCGCGACGATTAATGTCCCCACAAAGAATCATACATTTGTGATGTCACTCACCTTTTAAAGTTGTATGACAAGTTATCTTTTCGCCGTCGCAAACACTCAGCCGACGGAATGCATTACCGGTGTGAGAGACATCGGGTTTAACGGTACGGATACCGACTTATGCACGCTTACTTATGGCAAGGTTCGGGCCGTTCCGGGACATGCTCCTGGTTACGCCCCTCCCGTTACACAACTGCTCCCGGAAACGGTTGAGAGGTTGCCGTGCTCTGGCGCGGAAATAACATAACGATGAGGTTTTAGATGCGTAAAATTAAAGGGTTACGTTGGTATATGATCGCACTGGTGACGTTAGGCACCGTGCTGGGCTACCTGACGCGTAACACCGTGGCAGCAGCAGCGCCAACGTTGATGGAAGAGCTGCATATCTCCACGCAGCAATACTCCTACATCATTGCCGCCTATTCCGCGGCGTATACCATCATGCAGCCTGTTGCGGGCTACGTGCTGGATATTCTCGGTACCAAAATCGGTTATGCCTTCTTCGCCATCGCCTGGGCGGTGTTCTGCGGTGCAACCGCGCTGGCAGGCAGCTGGGGTGGACTGGCGCTGGCGCGCGGTGCGGTCGGTGCGGCTGAAGCCGCGATGATCCCGGCGGGCCTGAAGGCCAGCTCCGAGTGGTTCCCGGCGAAAGAGCGTTCCATTGCGGTCGGCTACTTCAACGTGGGCTCGTCCATTGGGGCGATGATAGCGCCGCCGCTGGTGGTGTGGGCCATCGTGATGCACAGCTGGCAGATGGCGTTCATCATCTCAGGCGTGCTGAGCTTCGCCTGGGCGATGGCGTGGCTGATTTTCTACAAACACCCGCGCGATCAGAAAAAACTCTCCGAAGAAGAACGTGAATACATCATTGGCGGTCAGGAAGCGCAGCATCAGACCAACAACGGCAAAAAAATGACCGTCTGGCAGATCCTGGGCACCCGTCAGTTCTGGGGTATCGCCCTGCCGCGTTTCCTGGCTGAACCAGCCTGGGGTACCTTTAACGCGTGGATCCCCCTGTTCATGTTTAAAGTCTACGGCTTTAACCTGAAAGAAATCGCGATGTTCGCCTGGATGCCCATGCTGTTCGCTGACCTGGGCTGTATCGTGGGCGGCTACCTGCCACCGCTGTTCCAGCGCTGGTTTGGCGTGAACCTGATCGTTTCCCGTAAGATGGTGGTGACCATGGGCGCGCTGCTGATGATCGGCCCAGGCATGATCGGCCTGTTCACCAGCCCGTACGTTGCCATTGCCCTGCTGTGCATCGGTGGCTTTGCGCACCAGTCCCTGTCCGGCGCGCTGATTACGCTCTCGTCTGACGTCTTTGGTCGTAACGAAGTGGCAACCGCCAACGGCCTGACCGGCATGGCCGCCTGGACCGCGAGCACCATGTTTGCACTGGTGGTCGGCGCGCTGGCGGATACCATCGGCTTCAGCCCGCTGTTCGCGGTGCTGGCGATCTTCGACCTGATGGGTGCGGTGGTTATCTGGACGGTGCTGAAAAGCAAATCCGCAGAAGAGCTGGCGAAAGAGTCTCTCGGGAAACCGGCGACGCAGAGTTAGCGAAAATACGTTTCGCCGAAGCCGCCTCCGGGCGGCTTTTTTAATGGCAAAATCTGGAGAGTGGCACGCAAAAGTGGTATAACAAATCATCTGCCGTACCCTGCCTGGAGCGCATATGGAAATCACCGAACCACGTCGTTTGTATCAACAACTTGCTGCGGAGCTGAAAGATCGCATCGAGCAAGGGGTCTATCTTGTCGGTGATAAACTTCCCGCCGAGCGCTTTATCGCGGATGAAAAAAGCGTCAGCCGCACGGTGGTGCGTGAAGCGATTATCATGCTGGAAGTGGAAGGCTACGTTGAGGTACGCAAAGGCTCCGGCATTCACGTGATTTCTAATCTGCCGAAACACTCTCCCGTCGCGGACGAAAGTCTGGAATTCGCCAGCTATGGCCCGTTTGAGCTGCTCCAGGCTCGCCAGCTGATCGAAAGCAATATTGCTGAGTTTGCGGCGACGCAGGTGACCAAGCAGGACATCATGAAGCTGATGGAGATCCAGGAGAATGCCCGTAAGGAAAAATGTTTCCGCGATTCAGAGTGGGATCTGCAGTTCCACGTTCAGGTCGCCCTGGCAACCCAAAATACGGCCCTGGCGGCAATCGTTGAAAAAATGTGGACTCAGCGCGTTCACAACCCGTACTGGAAAAAACTGCACGACCATATCGATTCCCGTACCGTCGACAACTGGTGCGACGATCACGACCAAATCCTTAAGGCGCTGATTCGTAAAGATCCGCATGCCGCCAAGCTGGCGATGTGGCAGCACCTGGAAAACACCAAGCAGATGCTGTTCAACGAAACCAGCGATGACTTTGAATTTAACGCTGACCGCTATCTTTTTGCCGATAATCCGGTTGTTCATCTCGATACGGCTTCCAGTGCCGCAAAATAGATGACCTTTCTGCTGGCAGGCGCTACGTCGCGCCTTCCGGCTTACAGGAGTAAGCAAAACATATATAGTGTCAGCCTTTGTAAATCCCCTCGCTCACTTCCTGGGCTTACGCCAAAATCAATTCACCCCTGCAAATTCTGTGACGCAGAACGTTGGGCTTTGTTACAATTGGATTCAATTCCTTATTTTGTAAGTTAGTGCTTGCTAACCAGCCAATTAACAGGGAACAGTGTTGGCCACACCGCAATGTGTCCGCGAGCGACCATAATGAAATCACAACAATGTCGCCGTGCTGTTTGTCCCGGATAACAGGCGTGACGTTAACCGATTTCCAGGAACACTGAATGGAACTTTTGACCCAACTGCTGCATGCCCTCTGGGCGCAGGATTTTGAAACGCTGGCCAACCCTTCCATGATTGGCATGCTCTATTTCGTCTTGTTTATGATCCTGTTCCTTGAGAACGGTTTGCTGCCTGCTGCCTTCCTGCCCGGTGACAGTTTGCTGGTACTTGTCGGCGTGCTGTGTGCCAAAGGGGCGATGGCGTTTCCACACACCATTTTATTACTGACCGTGGCGGCAAGCCTCGGCTGCTGGGTGAGCTATATCCAGGGACGATGGCTGGGCAATACCCGGATCGTCCAGAACTGGCTCTCTCATCTTCCCGCGCATTATCACCAGCGGGCGCACCACCTTTTCCACAAGCACGGGCTTTCCGCGCTGCTGATTGGCCGCTTTATCGCCTTTGTTCGCACCCTGCTGCCGACCATTGCCGGTCTGTCGGGGTTGAGCAGCACGCGCTTCCAGTTCTTTAACTGGATGAGCGGCCTGCTATGGGTGCTAATTCTGACGACGCTCGGCTATGCGCTGGGTAAAACGCCGGTCTTTATGAAATATGAAGACCAGCTGATGTCCTGCCTGATGCTGCTGCCTGTGGTTCTGCTGGTCTTCGGCCTGATTGGCTCACTGGTTGTCCTGTGGAAAAAGAAATACGGAGCCAGAGGCTAACGATGGCTATCTCACCGCTCGCCCTGCGCCGTTTTGCCGTTGCCGTGATTACGCTGATCGTCCTCAGCGCCATGCTGCTGGCATGGAGCGCGCTTTCGCATCAAGAATCGACGCTGGCTATTCGCCCGGTAAACCAGGGCGCCAGCGTGCCTGACGGTTTTTCTGTCTGGCATCATCTGGACGCGAACGGGATCCGCTTTAAGAGCATTACCCCGCAGGACGATGTTTTACTGATCAAGTTTGATTCCCGTGCGCAAAGTGCCGCCGCGAAAGTGGTTCTCGACCGTACCCTGCCGCACGGGTATATCATTGCCCAGCAGGAAGATGACAGCCAGCCTGCAGCCTGGCTGTCATTGATTCGCGATACGTCGCATCGGTTTGGATAACTTCCAGGATTCCGAATCTTTTCACTCACTTTGGTGAATCCCCCGTTTACTTACTATGCTTAAGTACGCGGAGCACCCCTCGATGTACTCCGCATAACTTTGGATAGCGGCTAACGCCGCAACACAATGGAAGGTTTCGATAATGAAATTCCGCATGACTCTGGCTCTGGCCCTTTTTTCTTTAAGCACAGCATCCTTCGCAAACTCTCTCTGTCAGGAGAAAGAACAGGATATTCAGCGTGAGATCGGTTATGCCGAAAAGCATAACAATCAGCACCGTGTTGATGGTCTTAAAAAAGCGCTGAGCGAAGTGAAAGCGAACTGTTCAGACAGCAAGCTTCGTGCCGACCACAAGAAGAAAATCGCTGAACAGAAGGACGAGATAGCCGAGCGCCGTCGCGACCTGCAGGAAGCGAAAGAGAAAGGAGATGCGGAAAAAATTGCTAAGCGCGAGAAGAAGTTGAAAGAAGCGCAGGATGACCTGAAAGCGCTGGAAGCTCGCGATTATTGAGTTAACGGAAATCTCAACAGGAGAGAGAATCATGTCAAAAGATACGACGTCTGAACATCTGCGCGCTGAACTGAAATCCCTGGCCGATACCCTTGAAGAGGTGCTGAACTCCTCTGCTGACAAGTCAAAAGAAGAGGTCAGCAAGCTGCGCAGCAAGGCGGAGCAGGCGCTGAAAGAGAGCCGCTATCGCCTGGGTGAAACCGGTGATGCGCTGGCGAAACAGACCCGCGAAGCGGCTGCGCGCGCGGACGAATATGTGCGTGATAATCCATGGACGGGTGTAGGGATTGGTGCCGCAGTGGGTGTGGTACTGGGTGTCCTTCTGACGCGTCGTTGATATGGAAGATCCTCGTCACGCACAAGGGCCTGCTAACAACGTCCTCGGCATCGGCCAGCGTATTTTAACGACGCTGGTCGGGATTGCCGAAACGCGCGTCCGGCTGGCAGTGGTGGAGCTGGAAGAGGAGAAAGCGAACCTCTTCCAGATGCTGCTAATGCTCGGGCTGACCATGCTCTTTGCCGCGTTTGGTCTGATGAGCCTGATGGTGTTAATCATCTGGGCCATCGATCCGCAGTATCGTCTTAACGCGATGATTGCCACCACCGTCGTTCTGCTGGTCGCCGCGTTGATAGGCGGTATCTGGACGCTGCGTAAAGCGCGCAAGTCCACTTTCCTGCGCCATACGCGTCAGGAGCTGGCGAACGATCGCGCTCTGCTGGAGGATGACTAGCCGTGAGCGATAAAGCCGAACGTCAAAAGCGAAAAGCGTACCTGTTAAGCCAGATCCAGCAGCAACGGCTGGATCTGTCGGCCAGTCGTCGCGACTGGATTGACGCGACGCGACGGTTTGACCGGGGCTGGAATACCGTTCTGAGCCTGCGTTCGTGGGCGCTGGTCGGCAGCAGCGTGATGGCGATCTGGACGGTTCGTCATCCGAACATGCTGATCCGCTGGGCTCGTCGTGGATTCGGCGCCTGGAGCGCCTGGCGTCTGGTGAAAGCAACGTTACGGCAGCAGCAGCTGCGGTGATAAAAGCAAAACGGTAACTCAGGTTACCGTTTTTTGTTTTTGCGCCCTCTCCCCGTGGGAAAGGGTTGGGGTTATGGCACCAGCGCGCACGTTCCCTTACTCAATATCTTTGAAGAAGATTGACAGTTTTCCTTGCTAACAATTACCACCCGCCCCGTTTATTATCCTCTCCATCGACAGCAACGCCGCGGTATCTACCCGGAATTGCAGACAAATAATGTTCAGCCGCTCATGTGGTTTCCTGGAGAGTAAAATGAAAAAATTAGAAGATGTTGGTGTACTGGTCGCGCGTATTCTGATGCCAATTCTGTTCATCGTGGCAGGTTGGGGAAAAATCACCGGTTATGCGGGTACCCAGCAGTATATGGAAGCCATGGGCGTTCCGGGGTTCCTGCTGCCGCTGACCATTCTTCTTGAGTTCGGCGGCGGCCTGGCGGTACTGTTCGGCTTCCTGACCCGTACTACCGCGCTGTTTACCGCAGGCTTCACCGTGCTGACGGCGTTCATCTTCCACAGCAACTTTGCGGAAGGCGTGAACTCTCTGATGTTCATGAAAAACCTGACCATCGCGGGTGGCTTCCTGCTGCTGGCCGTCACTGGCCCGGGCGCATACAGCATTGACCGCGTTCTGAATAAGAAGTGGTAAGCACGCTATACTGAATGAACACAAAGCGAGGAGACATCTCCTCGCTTTTGCTATCTGACGGAGGAGAAAAAATGGGGCAACTCGTAGACGGCGTATGGCAGGATGTCTGGTATGACACCAAATCCACCGGAGGTCGCTTCAAGCGCTCAGTTTCGGCCTTCCGTAACTGGCTGACCGCCGACGGCGCGCCAGGCCCGAGCGGCGAAGGCGGCTTCGCGGCTGAGAAAGACCGTTATCATCTTTATGTTTCGCTTGCCTGCCCGTGGGCACACCGCACGCTGATTGTGCGCAAGCTTAAAGGTCTCGAATCCTTAATTCCGGTTTCGGTCGTGAACCCGCTGATGCTGGAAAACGGCTGGACGTTTGACAGTGATTTCCCGGCCGCGACGGGTGATGAGCTGTATCATCACGATTTCCTTTACCAGCTCTATCTGCGCGCCGATCCTCACTACACCGGGCGCGTTACCGTGCCGGTGCTGTGGGACAAGAAAAACCAGACGATTGTCAGCAATGAGTCTGCGGAAATTATCCGCATGTTCAATACCGCGTTTGACGCGCACGGTGCCCGCGCCGGAGATTATTATCCGGCTGAGTTGCGAGAGAAAATTGACGAGCTGAACGGCTGGATTTACGACAACGTCAACAACGGTGTCTACAAGGCCGGTTTCGCCACCAGCCAGGAAGCGTATGACGAAGCGGTTGGAAAGGTGTTTGAATCGCTGGAGCGTCTGGAGCAGATCCTGGGCCAGCATCGCTACCTGACGGGCGATCGCCTGACGGAAGCGGACATCCGCCTGTGGACCACGCTGGTTCGCTTCGATCCGGTCTATGTCACCCACTTTAAGTGCGACAAGCACCGCATCAGCGATTACCTGAACCTGCATGGTTTCCTGCGTGACATCTACCAGATGCCGGGTATTGCCGACACGGTCGATTTCGACCATATCCGCACCCACTATTTCCGCAGCCACAAAACCATCAACCCGACGGGCATTATCTCCATTGGGCCGTGGCAGGATCTGGATGAACCTCACGGGCGCGACGTCCGATTTGGATAAATACGAAGGGCATCACCAGATGCCCTTTTTTAATTCACAATCTCCATCTATCCTTACCTCGATCGCTTAGAAAACAAGTGATTGACTGACTAATGAGGCAAGGAAAATGGACTGGTATTTAAAAGTACTGCGTAACTACATTGGATTTGGTGGCCGTGCCCGCCGCAAAGAGTACTGGATGTTCGTTCTGGTGAACTTCATTCTCATTATGGTGCTGGGTATTGTGGATAAAATTCTTGGCTGGGAGCGGGCTGGCGGTGAAGGCGTGCTGACCACCATTTATGGCCTGTTAGTCCTGCTGCCATCGTGGGCGGTGCTGTTCCGTCGACTGCACGACACCGATCGTTCAGCGTGGTGGTTATTGCTGCTGTTGATCCCGATTATTGGCTGGATCGTGATTTTGATCTTCAACTGCCAGAGCGGGACGCCGGGCGAAAACCGCTTTGGTCCGGATCCTAAGATCGGCGCATAAAAAAAGCCCGGTGGCGCTTCGCTTACCGGGCCTACAAATTTTTATTTATTGTATTGCGTGAAAAGCTTCGGAATTTCGCGTAAACACCATGATTTGGCTTCGCCCATGCTGTCACGGCGCCACGCCATAATGATATCAACCTCGTGGCTATATTCCGGGCTGACTACGCGCAGCCGCCCTTCTGCAATGTCTTTTTCGACAAACGGGTACGGCATGGTCGCCACGCCCAGACCGGCCAATAGCGCCTGCCGTTTGTCTTCCAGCGAGGTCACCGTCAGACGAGGCTGTTTATCCAGCAGCTGCACCGTCAGCACCGGACGCTCGCGCGCGGTATCCGCTACCGCCACGCCGCGATACTTCACGCGCGTCACTTCAGAGAGCGGCTCCGGCTCCTGGTGAATCGGGTGATTAGGTGCGGCAACATAGACGTTCATCACGCTGTAGAGCTTGCGCGAGTTGATTTCCGATGAGGAACGGAAGTGCATGTCCGGCGCAATCACAATATCCGCCCTGCCCGTTTCCAGACGTTCCCACGCGCCTGCCAGCACCTCGGTGATGATTGACAGCTGCGTATTGGCCTTCGCCGCCAGGCGGTCCACCAGCGGGAACAGCGCTTCAGTCGGCACCAGCGCTTCGGTAACTAACGTCAGATGGGTTTCCCAGCCGCGCGCCAGCGCTTCGGCGTCCGTCGTGAGCTTGTCCGCCGCTTCCAGCAGCACGCGGCCGCGCTCCAGCAGCATTCGCCCCACGTTGGTGAATTTTGTTCGATGACCGGAGCGGTCAAACAGCACCACGTCCAGCTCTTCCTCCAGCTTCTGCATGGTGTAGCTTAGCGCAGACGGAACGCGCCCCAGCTCATCTGCCGCCGCCGCAAAACTGCCGCGCCGGTCAATCGCGTCCATGACGCGAAGCGCCTCAAGCGTCAATGCTCTCTCTTTAGCCATCTCGTTCTCATTCAGGAAATTTGAACATACCGGGCAGAATATCTGGCTAACAATGCAGCGTCCATACCTTTACCATTGTTTTAGTGTAAAGAGAGGTCAAGTTTATGATTACGACAAGAACAGCTAAACAGTGCGGACAAGCCGATTTCGGTTGGCTGCAGGCCCGCTACACCTTTTCCTTTGGACACTACTTTGACCCTAAACTCCTCGGTTACGCTTCACTGCGCGTGTTAAACCAGGAAGTGCTCGCCCCGGGCGCCTCCTTCCAGCCGCGTACGTACCCGAAAGTCGATATCCTGAACCTGATCCTGGAAGGCGAGGCAGAATACCGCGATAGCGAGGGCAATCATGTCCAGGCAAAGGCTGGCGAAGCGTTGTTAATTTCCACGCAGCCGGGCATCAGCTACAGCGAGCATAACCTCAGCAAAGACAAAACGCTGACCCGTATGCAGCTGTGGCTGGACGCCTGCCCCGAGCGGGAAAATCCGCTGGTACAGAAGTTAGATTTAACGGGCGATAAGCAGCAGCTGATTGCATCGCCGGACGGCAGTAAAGGTAGCCTGCAGCTGCGCCAGCAGGTGTGGCTGCACCATATCGAACTGAAGAAAGGTGATCAGGCGAGCTTCCAGCTTCATGGTCCGCGCGCCTATTTGCAGTCTATTCACGGTACGGTACATGCGGTGACGCACACGGAAGAGAAAGAAGCGCTCACCTGCGGCGACGGGGCGTTTATTCGTGATGAAGCGAATATCACCCTGGTGGCGGATACGCCGCTGCGCGCGCTGCTGATTGATTTGCCGGTTTAGAGAATGCTCTCACCCTAACCCTCTCCCAATGGGAGAGGGAACCGATCGAGCCACGGCAGAATCATCCGGCGCCGTAAGAAATCACTCTGCCAGCGCGTTAGCCATATCGGTTCTAATCTGCTTACGCTGTTCCGGCGTCAACACCTGGCTGACGTCGAAGTAATATTTCACGCGGTAATAGCGGGTCTGCTCTTCAATTTTGCTAAAGGCAGCAAGCTGGCTTTTCACCGTGCTTTCGTCCCATTTACCCGCCTGGAACATGTCGATCAGCGCGCCGTCCTTCACCCCCGTCATCGGGATCTTGCTGACATTTTGTTCCAGCTGCTTATGCAGATCTTCAATCTTTTTAACCTGCTCATTGCTGAGCTTCAGGTGCTGTACCAGCGGATCCTGCGAGGGAGACGGGGCAGCCTCAACGTTCGCGGCCTGTGCCGTAAAACTGCACGCTGCCAGCGAGGCGGCGACCAGCGCAATACGGGTCATTTTCATCATCTTACTGTCCTTACATGCTGTGATAGGGAAAAGCAGGCGTATTGTTTTTCAAGAGCGGATGAATATGTGTGAGTAATTATATAAACAATTTTGTATGTTTAGCGGGCAAAAAAATGCCCCCAGGGTGAGGGGGCATGAGACCTGAATGTCGTCAGATAGATTGCGTAAACGTCCTCGAAATCACATCCTGCTGCTGCTCGCGCGTCAGGGCGTTAAAACGCACCGCATAGCCTGAAACGCGGATCGTCAGGTTCGGGTAATTCTCGGGATGCGCGATGGCATCGAGGAGCATTTCCCGGTTCATGACGTTGACGTTCAGATGCTGCCCGCCCTCAATGGACGCTTCGTGATGGAAATACCCGTCCAGCAGCCCCACCAGGTTGGTTTTGCGCACCTGCTCGTCCTTGCCCAGCGCCTGCGGCACGATGGAAAAGGTGTAGGAGATCCCGTCTTTCGCATAGGTGAACGGCAGCTTGGCCACCGACGTTAGCGAGGCCACGGCCCCTTTTCTGTCGCGGCCGTGCATCGGGTTCGCACCAGGGGCAAACGGCGTGCCGCCGCGGCGTCCGTCCGGCGTGTTCCCGGTCTTCTGGCCGTAAACCACGTTGGAGGTGATAGTCAGAATCGACTGGGTTGGCACCGCGTTGCGGTAGGTTGGCAGCGCCTGAATTTTCTTCATAAAGCGCTCCACCAGGTCGCAGGCGATGCTGTCCACGCGGTCGTCGTTATTGCCGTACTGCGGATAGTCCCCTTCAATCACGAAATCGACCGCCAGACCGGTGTGGTCGCGCACCGGCTTCACCGTGGCGTATTTAATGGCCGACAGGGAATCCGCCGCCACCGACAGCCCGGCAATGCCGCATGCCATGGTGCGATAGACGTCGCGGTCGTGCAGCGCCATCAGCGAGGCTTCGTAGCTGTACTTATCATGCATGTAGTGAATGAGGTTCAGGGCGCTGATGTACTGCACCGCCAGCCAGTCCATAAAGTGGTCGAGGCTCGCCATCACGGTATCGTAATTCAGCACGTCGTCCAGCAGCGGCTCGGTTTTCGGGCCGACCTGGATCTTCAGCTTCTCGTCCACCCCACCGTTGATCGCGTACAGCAGCGTTTTGGCGAGGTTGGCGCGCGCGCCAAAGAACTGCATCTGCTTGCCGATCACCATCGGGCTGACGCAGCAGGCAATGGCGTAGTCGTCGCTGTTGAAATCCGCACGCATCAGATCGTCGTTCTCATACTGCAGCGAAGAGGTGACGATCGACACCTGCGCGGCGTATTTCTTGAACGCGATCGGCAGTTGTTCAGACCATAGGATCGTCAGGTTCGGCTCCGGCGCAGGCCCCATGGTGTGCAGGGTATGCAGATAGCGGAAGCTGTTTTTGGTCACCAGCGTGCGCCCGTCCAGCCCCATGCCGCCGATCACTTCCGTCGCCCAGATCGGATCGCCGGAGAAGAGCGTGTCGAACTCCGGCGTGCGCAGGAAGCGCACCATGCGGATCTTCATGATGAAGTGGTCGATCAGCTCCTGCGCCTGGACTTCATTCAGCCTTCCTGCCTGCATGTCGCGTTCAATGTAGATATCGAGGAACGAGGCCGTGCGCCCCAGCGACATCGCCCCGCCGTTCTGGGATTTCACCGCTGCAAGATAGGCAAAATAGACCCACTGCACCGCTTCCTGGGCGTTCATCGCCGGACGTGAAATATCAAAACCATAGTTCGCCGCCATCTGCTGGATCTGCAGCAGCGCGCGCCTGTGCTCCGCCAGCTCCTCACGCAGGCGGATCGTCGCCTCCAGATCTTCACCGCGCTCCAGCCTGCCCTGCAGATCGGCAAACTGCAGTTCGCGCTCGCGCACCAGATAAGCGATCCCGTATAGCGCCACGCGGCGATAGTCACCGATGATGCGTCCGCGCCCGTAGCCGTCCGGCAAGCCGGTCAGCACGCCGGATTTACGGCAGCGCATCATCTCCGGCGAATAGACGTCAAACACGCCCTGGTTGTGGGTTTTGCGCAGGTCGGTAAACAGGTATTCGAACTGCGGATCCATCTCCCGGCCATAGGCTTCGAACGAGCTGCGGATCATGTTGATCCCGCCATAAGGATGCAGCGCGCGCTTGAGCGGCTTATCGGTTTGCAGGCCGACGATCGTCTCCAGATCCTGGTCGATATAGCCCGGCCCGTGGGCCGTAATGGTGGTGGCGATGTTGGTATCAAAATCCACCGGGGCGTGGGTGGCGTTCTCCTGGCGAATGCCGACCATTACCTTCTGCCACAGCGCCGTCGTTGCTGGCGTCGCCTGCGCGAGGAAAGCTTCATCGCCTTCATAAGGGGTGTAGTTATGCTGAATAAAATCGCGGACGTTGACGGCGTTTTTCCATTCTTCACCGCGAAACCCGGCCCATGCGTCGCTGTAGGGCGCGACGCCCGTATCGATTGTTACTTTCATGTGATTCTCGCTTTATCAGGCGTAAGCCGCGGCCGGGGTAACCTTTCCAAGACGGAGGGCGTCCAGCGCGATCATTTTTTCTTCGTTGGTAGGGATAACCGCGCAGGCCACGCGGGACGATTCGGTGGAGATCACGCGCTCACCCGCGCTCCCCGACAGGGCATTTTTGGCGTCGTCGAGGATGATGCCGAAGACTTTCAGATGTTCCGCCACCAGCGCGCGGACAAGCTTCGAGTTTTCGCCAATGCCGCCGGTAAAGACCACCCCATCCAGGCGGTGCAGCGACGCCGCGTGGCCGGCAATATGTCGCGCAATGCGGTGAACAAAGGTGTGTATTGCCAGCTGCGCCCGCTCGTTACCTTCGTGCCAGGCTTTCTCCAGCGCGCGTAAATCGGAGGAGATGCCGGAGATCCCCAGCAGCCCGGACTCTTTATTGACCACGCGCTCCAGATCCTCGAACGACTGGCCGGTCTGCTCGGCAATCCACGCCATCGCGCCGAAGTCCACATCGCCGCAGCGCGTACCCATCACCAGCCCTTCCAGCGGCGTCATCCCCATCGAGGTGTCGACGCTTTCGCCGTTGCGCACCGCGCAGATGGACGCCCCGTTGCCGAGATGGGCAATCACCAGGCCGCTGTCGTCGGGGGACAGCCCGAGAAGCGTATGCGCCTGTGCGGCCACGTAGCGGTGAGAGGTCCCGTGAAAGCCGTAGCGGCGCACGCCCAGCTCTTCAAAATAGCGGTACGGCAATCCGTACAGATACGCCTGCGGCGGCAGCGTCTGGTGGAAGCTGGTATCAAATACCGCGACCTGCTGCACGCCCGGGAACAGGCGCTCTGCCGCTTCCACGCCGCTCAGGTTGGCGTAGTTATGCAGCGGTGCCAGCGGGGAGACCTGGCGAATCTGCGCGATCGCCTCTTCCGTGATCAGGGTCGACTCGCTGAAGAGATTTCCCCCATGCGCAATGCGGTGGCCAATTAAGGCCACGCTGCTCATCAGGTTACGCTTCTCCAGCTCCAGGGCGATGGCAGCCAGCGCCCCTTCGTAGTCCTGGTGAGCCAGTCTGGCTGGCTCACCCCCGTTCACGGAAATAAAGGCCTTCTCGGTGTTGATCCCATCTGCAATGCCCGTCATCAGGGCATCGCAGCTGCTGGCGTCGAGCACCGAAAACTTAACAGAGGACGATCCGCAGTTAATAACCAGTACAACCGGAAACTCAATCATCATGTGACTCCGCTCTTCCTGAGCAATGGGTTAGAACAGTTTGTAAACGATATTCAGAATGGTCAGCAGCCCGACCGCGGTAACGAAGATGTTCTCGGTGCGCCCTTTGTACTTCGCCAGCGCCGGTGCTTTGCGGATGGCATACATCGGCAGCAGGCACAGCAGAGAGGCGATGATTGGTGCGCCCATGGCTTCAATAAGGTCCAGAATGTTCGGATTGGCGTAGGCCACAACCCAGGTGGAGCCCATGATGAACACCATGCTGATGGTGTTCAGCTTGCCAACGGAGACTTTCTTCTTATCGCCCTTGTAGCCGAACTTGAGGATCAGGCCGTTCAGCCCTTCCAGCGTGCCCAGGTAGTGACCGAAGAAGGATTTGAAGATAGCCACCAGCGCGATGATGGAGGCACCGTATTCCAGTACCGTCGCGAACGTCGATTTGGTTCCTGACATTGACGCAAAGTGGTTCGCCAGGTAGGAGAGCACCGGAATGTTCTGCGCCTTGGCGTCCGCCATGTTCTGCGGAGAGAGCGTAAACAGGCAGCTAAAGGCGAAGAACATCACCACGGCCACCATCAGCAGGCTGGCGCGACCGATGATTTTGGAACATTTCTGCTCGGTGAACGCTTTACCGAACTCCGGCTCGTACTCTTCGCGCTTGGAGACCACAAACGAGGAGACGATAGGCGAGAAGTTGAAGGAGAAGACCATGATGGAGATACCCAGCCACACCGTGACCAGAATGCCGTCATGACCGGTGAAGGCGATATCGCTCAGGTTGACCTGATCAATCACCGCCGAGTTCCAGTAAGGGATCAGCGACAGGGAAATCAGCACAAGGCTGGCGATAAACGGGAACACCAGGAAGCTCATGACTTTCACCATCAGGTCTTTACCAAACCAGATAACAAAGGCCATCAGCAGCAGCAGGAACAGCGCCACCACGCCGCGGTTCAGCGCAGGCAGCTGGAGCTGGTTTTCCCAGAAGGTCATAAAGGTGTTGGTAATGGTGACGCCGTAAATCCACAGCAGCGGGCAAATGGCGAAGAAGTAGAGGAAAGTGATCACCACCCCACCGGTTTTACCAAAGTGCTCTTCCACCGTTTCGGTGATGTTGCCGGAGACGTTGCTGCCGGAGAGGCACAAACGCGCCAGCGCGCGGTGGCAGTAAAACGCAATCGGGAACGCGAGAACCAGCATCAGCAGGATAGGGATCAATCCACCAAAGCCTGCGCGAATGGGGAAGAACAGCACGCCTGCGCCAATGGCGGTACCAAACAGGCCGAGCGTCCATGTGGTATCAGACTTACGCCAGGAGGACGTTTTTGTCTGGCCAACGATAATGCTTTCTGTGTTGCTCATAGGTCACCTTTATGCGTCAACGAAGCCGGTAATTTGGGAAACACGGGAGAGATCGATATTGCCGCCGGAAATAATGCAGACGGTTTTACGACCCTGAATATAGTGGTCAAGCTTGCCGCTTAATAACGCGGCACAGGCCAGCGCGCCGGCGCCTTCCGTCACCACTTTATTTCGCTGAATAAGTGCGATCATGCTGTCGCGAATGTTGTCTTCGCTGACCAGCACAATGTCATCAACCAGCTCGCGAACAATTTCGAACGGTAAATTACCGGGACGAGAAACATCACAGCCGTCGGCCAGCGTGCCGGTAACGCGATGGCTCATTATTTCCCCGGCCTGGTACGATGCCGCCATGCCGTGAACATTTTCTGACTGCACGCCGATGATATTAATGGTGGGGTTGATGGATTTAATTGCCGTCGCAATCCCGGCAATTAAACCGCCGCCGCCGATAGGCACAATAACGTTATCCACATCGTATAAATCTTCGAGAATTTCCAGACCGATGGTGCCCTGCCCGGCGATCACTTTGGCATCATCGTACGGAGGAATAAAAATGCGCCCTTCCATCTCGACGATTTCGCTGACTTTGGCAATGGTGTCGTTGAAGTTCTCGCCGTGCAGCACAACTTCCGCCGAGTAGTCCCGCGTCGCGGCCACTTTAGACTTCGGCGCGCCCATCGGCATCACCACTTTGCCGTCGATGCCAAGCATCGCGCAGGAGAGGGACACACCCTGCGCGTGGTTTCCCGCGGAGCAGGCGACAACGCCTTTGCGTTTTTCAGCGTCGGTCAGCGAGCTTAATTTGTTAAACGCGCCGCGGATCTTAAACGAGCCGGTACGCTGCATGTTCTCAAACTTCAGGAATATTTCGCCCTTGCAGCGTTCGCTAAGATAATTCGAGCGCGGCATACCTGTTTTATATATTTTTCCTGCCAGTCGTTTTCTGGCGTCCTGAATATCTTCAATCGTTACCGGGAGATCGTAGGTAATATGCATAATATCCTCGTTATAATAATTCATTCTTTTCGGGCAAAGTCAGGGTATCAGAGCGTTACAGAGATAAGCTCTGGGTGTTTTTAAATTGATTACTCATTATTCATCGTCGTCTTTCGATATTCATCGACGAATACTGTTTTGCCAGCTCAACTAATACTGACGCCGATTTTTTAATCCTGTAATTTTTTGACCACACGGCGGCATAACGCGCCACGGGTAATTCATCTTCTACGGGCAACACAATAAACTGATCAGAACCGAACGGTGCAATCATGTCGCGGGGAATCACCGTCAGATAATCGGCATTCAGGACAAGGTTATAAATGGTGACGACAGAATCGGTCTGGACGATGTTTTCGATGCTGATGTGGTTGTCTTGCAGGGTAGTCAGAAGTTCTTTGTAGTAGCCCATATCGGTTTGCGGCATCACCCACTGCTCGTGCGTGAGCGATGCCAGTGTCGTCGGGCCGGTGCACGTTCGCGTTTTGCTGGCGACCAGCACAAACTCGGACTCAAACAGCGGTTCGACGTGCAGATCCTGCAGCAGCATTTCATCACTCAGCGTGCCGATAGCGAAATCCAGACGACCGTCGCGAATAGCCGGAAGGAAAGAGGAGAGCTGGGCTTCATACATCGAGACGCGTGCTTTCGGGAACACTTCCTTGAATTTTTTGATCATCTCGGACAGGAAGGTAAAGCCGATCAGCGACGGGTAGCCAAAGGAGACGTCCATGACGGTGCTGAAACTCAGGCTGTTAATCTCACTCACCATGTTTTTCATTTCGCGGGTGATCGACTCAGAGTACGAGAGCAGAACCTGGCCCGCGGCGGTGAGTTTTACGCCGGTGTTTTTACGCACCATCACTTCCACGCCGAAGTAGGACTCAATATCGCTGATGATTTTGCTGACGGCGGGTTGCGTCAGGCCAAGCTGTCTTGCTGCAGAACCTATGGAGCCACTTTTAATGACTTCCTGAAATACCACGAGGTGCTGTGTTTTCGGTAGAATAATAGTGTTCATAATATTCTGCGCTTATTTCCCTATGACGGAGCGAATTCTACCTAATAGTGTTTAAGGGGGTATGTGCTGTCACTCACAATTTGCTTTTCCGCACGCTTCACTGGAACAATGACAACCAAAAAACACATTTATTATCAATAACATGAATAAATTAGGCCACGCCATTACGCTGATGTCGATCAATAAAAGCAGTAGTAATAAATTTATTTTATGGCGATAACCTTGGTAAATTTTCCTGCGTTAAAAAAATCAATAAAGACGATCTTTCAGGCAATTAAAGACCAATAAATAACCGCTATTTGCTTGAAACATTCTTTCAATTTATTAAATTTTTCCGATGCGAATTTTCAGGTTTGCGGAAAAGAGTGGAATGCGTCACATATTCACGGGAGAAATGTATTTGATTTCAATATATGCATATCAAACGAGAAAAGATTCGCGATCATAAAAGCAACAAACATAACAAATTATCAATACTAAAAATCACCTGTTTTTTAGCGTGAAATTTTGTGATGGCGATCGTCTACAGGTACAGGATCGATACGAAAGGTATAAAAGCAGTGAAATGTGCTTAATGTCGCAAATATGAGAATTGATGTCGTTTGTCCGGCGCTGCGCTTACCCATCCAGCATCACCCGGAAAGCAAAAACCCCGCCGAAGCGGGGTTTTTTAAGAAGTTGAAGCTGACCGATAAGCCGGGTTCTGTCGTGGACAGTCATTCATCTAGGCCAGCAATCGCTCACTGGCTCAAGCAGCCTACCCGGGTTCAGTACGGGCCGTACCATGTGAACCCCTATTTGGCCTTGCTCCGGGTGGAGTTTACCGTGCCACGGACTGTTACCAGCCGCGCGGTGCGCTCTTACCGCACCCTTTCACCCTTACCTGATCCCGCTTGCGCGGGCCATCGGCGGTTTGCTCTCTGTTGCACTGGTCGTGGGTTTCCCCCCCAGGCGTTACCTGGCACCCTGCCCTATGGAGCCCGGACTTTCCTCCCCTCCGCCCGTCTCCCCCGAAAGGGACGACGACGAAGCGGCGACTGTCTGGTCAGCTTCGGCGCGCAGTATAGAGGGTTTGCGCGCCGCTGTCACCCTCAGGTGTGGGCAAGGCGTGATTAACGCGCCACTTCCACCTTCGCCAGTTTTTCGTAGTAGCACGCAATCGCGCTGTGATCGGCCGTGCCCAGGCCATCCGCACGCAGCGCCTGCATCATCTCCATGACCGCCGCGGTCAGCGGCAGCTGCGCGCCTACGCCGTGTGACGTATCCAGCGCGTTCGCCAGATCTTTAATGTGCAGGTCGATGCGGAAACCGGGTTTGAAATTACGATCCATCACCATCGGCGCTTTGGCATCCAGCACGGTACTGCCCGCCAGACCACCGCGAATGGCCTGATAGACCAGATCCGGGTTGACGCCCGCTTTGGTTGCCAGCGTCAGCGCTTCGGACATGGCGGCAATGTTTAGCGCCACAATCACCTGGTTGGCCAGCTTGGTCACGTTACCCGCCCCGATGTCCCCGGCATGCACCACCGAGCCCGCCATGGCTTTCATCAGGTCGTAGTATCTATCGAAAACGGCTTTATCTCCGCCGACCATCACCGACAGCGTGCCGTCGATCGCTTTCGGCTCACCGCCGCTGACCGGCGCATCCAGCATATCGACGCTCTTCGCTTTTAACGCCTCGCTGATTTCACGGCTTGCGAGCGGTGCAATAGAGCTCATATCAATCAACACCAGACCCGGCTTCGCACCGTCGATAATGCCGTTCTCACCCAGCGCAACCTCTTTAACATGCGGGGAGTTGGGCAGCATGGTGATGATGACATCGCACTGCTCGGCAATGGCCTTCGCGGTGGTGGCCGTTTCAGCGCCCGCCGCTATCACCTCTGCCACGGCCTGCGGATTGTGATCGGATACCACCAGTGAGTAACCCGCTTTGATGAGGTTCTTACTCATTGGTTTACCCATGATCCCCAGGCCAATAAAACCCACTTTCAGCGTCATAATCTGTTTCCTCAATGATGGTTATTTTTTAAAAGCGTCGGCTAATTTCTGCGTGGCCGAGCGGAATACCCCGAGGTCGCTGCCGACGGCAACAAACGTGGCTCCCCACTCCAGATAGCGACGGGCATCAGCCTCAACCGGCGCCAGAATGCCGCACGGTTTGCCGTGAGCTTTAGCGCGGGCAAAGATGTGCTGGATCGCGCGCTGCACGTCAGGGTGGCTGGCATTACCCAGATGGCCAAAGGCGGCCGCCAGATCGCTCGGGCCGACGAAGATACCGTCCACGCCGTTTGTGGCTGCAATCGCGTCAACGTTATCAACGCCCTGCTGGCTCTCGATCTGAACCAGAATAGTGATGTTGTTATTCGACTGCGTGAAGTAGTCCGGCACGGTGCCAAACATATTGGCGCGATGCGAAACGGAAACGCCGCGGATCCCTTCTGGCGGATAGCGCGTTGAGGCTACGGCCAGGGCCGCTTGTTCTTCCGTCTCCACAAACGGGATCAGGAAGTTGTAGAAACCGATATCCAGCAGGCGCTTGATAATTACCGGCTCGTTAGTTGGCACGCGCACTATCGGGGCGCTGGGGCTGCCTTTCAGCGCCATCAGCTGCGGAATAAAGGTGCTGATATCGTTCGGCGCATGTTCGCCGTCCAGCACCAGCCAGTCAAAACCGGCCAGGCCCAGCACTTCGGTGCTGATAGGGTTTGCCAGCGCGGACCAGCAGCCAATCTGAATCTGGTGTGCCGCGAGGGCCGCTTTAAATTTATTCGGGAAGATATCGTTACTCATCGTATTTACCTTTTTAATTCGCAGCCTATATCAGCATCATTTTATTTATCCAGACACCGCACCAGCATTATATTTATTATTCTGACGTATTTTGGCGTTATAAAATCGTCATTCAGTATAAAACGCAACCCACGACCGCACATTGTTTTAATGCTCAAGCATTGCGTAACATTTCAAAGAATTTTTTTGCATATGCACAAGGCGCTGGGCGCTAATGCACAGAATCAGGCATTACCGGTTCTGGAGCGATCGCGATCACATTTTCATATCCCCTATGCTGACATGCTTTAATTCTGAAAGCCGCGTATTTATTTCTACCATTAGAAAATTGGCTGAATTTATTATCAGACACTTTGCTGGAGAATACTGAACAATGGCCGACATTGAAATTCGACAGGCATCGCCGACGGCGTTTTATATAAAAGTCCACGACACCGATAATGTGGCGATAATTGTCAACGACAATGGCTTAAAAGCAGGCACCCGCTTCCCGGACGGGCTGGAACTGATTGAGCATATTCCGCAGGGACATAAGGTCGCCCTGGTGGATATCCCTGCTAACAGCGAAATCGTACGTTACGGTGAAGTCATCGGCTATGCCGTTCGCTCTATACCGCAGGGGAGCTGGGTTGAGGAGTCGCTGGTGGCGCTGCCGGAAGCGCCGCCGCTGAACACGCTTCCGCTGGCGACCCGCGTGCCGGAACCGCTTCCTCCGCTGGAGGGCTATACCTTCGAAGGCTACCGCAACGCGGACGGCAGCGTCGGCACCAAGAATCTGCTCGGCATTACCACCAGCGTGCACTGCGTGGCGGGCGTAGTGGATTACGTGGTGAAAATCATCGAACGCGACCTGCTGCCGAAATACCCGAACGTCGACGGCGTGGTGGGCCTGAACCACCTCTACGGCTGCGGCGTGGCGATTAACGCACCCGCTGCGGTAGTGCCGATCCGCACCATTCACAATATTGCCCTCAACCCGAACTTTGGCGGCGAGGTGATGGTAATTGGTCTGGGGTGTGAAAAATTGCAGCCAGAGCGCCTGCTGCAGGGCACCGAAGATGTCAAAGCCATTCCGGCAGACGAGGCCAGCATCGTGCGCCTGCAGGACGAACGCCACGTGGGTTTCCGCTCAATGGTCGACGATATCCTGCAGGTGGCTGAACGCCATCTGGACAAGCTCAACAAGCGCCAGCGCGAAACCTGCCCGGCGTCTGATTTGGTAGTGGGAACACAGTGCGGCGGCAGCGATGCCTTCTCCGGCGTGACGGCCAACCCGGCGGTGGGCTATGCGTCCGATCTGCTTGTCCGCTGCGGCGCCACGGTCATGTTCTCCGAGGTAACCGAAGTGCGTGACGCCATCCATCTGCTTACGCCGCGCGCCGTTAATGAAGAGGTCGGCAAGCGCCTGCTTGAGGAAATGGCCTGGTACGATAGCTATCTCGATATGGGCAAAACCGACCGCAGCGCCAACCCGTCTCCGGGGAACAAAAAAGGCGGCCTGGCCAACGTAGTGGAAAAAGCCCTCGGGTCGATTGCCAAATCCGGCCAGAGCGCGATTGTGGAAGTGCTCTCTCCGGGCCAGCGCCCGACGAAACACGGCCTGATTTACGCGGCAACGCCGGCCAGCGATTTCGTCTGCGGCACGCAGCAGGTGGCGTCCGGCATTACGGTACAGGTCTTTACCACCGGGCGCGGCACGCCGTACGGCCTGATGGCGGTGCCGGTGATCAAGATGGCGACCCGTACCGAGCTGGCAAACCGCTGGTATGACTTAATGGACATCAACGCGGGCACCATCGCCACCGGAGAAGAGAGCATTGAGGACGTGGGCTGGAAACTGTTCCACTTCATTCTGGATGTCGCCAGCGGGCGGAAGAAAACCTTCTCGGATCAATGGGGATTACATAATCAGCTGGCGGTGTTTAACCCGGCACCGGTGACGTGATTTTTCGCACCACATCTATCCCGCATTTAGGTAACCCGCCGGAGACGCCGCAAACCTTCCAGGTTGAGGCGATACCTGTTGGCTAAATGACGCATAACGACCTGCAGGCCGGGTTAGGCGCAGCCGCCACCCGGCAAAACAGGCGGCAGGGGCTTACTCCCCCTGCTGCTCCAGCGCATGCTTATACAGCGCATTTTTCTTCACGCCGTGAATCTCCGCCGCCAGCGCAGCGGCCTTCTTCAGCGGTAGTTCCGCCTGCAGCAGCGCCAGCGTGCGCAGCGCATCGGCAGGGAGCGCGTCTTCCTGCGCCTTATGCCCTTCGACGATCAGCACCATTTCACCCTTGCGGCGGTTTTCGTCTTCCTTCACCCACGCCAGCAGTTCACCCACCGGCGCGCCGTGGATCGTTTCCCAGGTTTTGGTCAGCTCGCGCGCCAGCACCACGTAGCGGGCTTCTCCCCACACGGTCACCATATCTTCCAGGCTCTCCAGCAGGCGGTGCGTGGATTCGTAGAAAATCAGGGTGCGCGGTTCCGCTTCCAGATCTTTTAACACGTCACGGCGGCCTTTGGATTTGGCAGGCAGGAAGCCTTCATAGCAGAAACGGTCAGACGGCAGACCCGCGGCACTCAGCGCAGCAATGGCGGCACACGGCCCCGGCAGCGGCACAACGCGAATACCGGCTTCACGACAGGTACGCACCAGGTGATAGCCGGGATCGTTGATCAGCGGCGTACCGGCGTCGGAGACCAGGGCAATGTTCTGCCCCTCTTTCAGCTTCGCCACCAGCGTTTCGGCTTTTTGTTGCTCATTGTGATCGTGCAGAGCAAACAGACGGGCGTTAATCGCGAAATGTTGCAGCAGCAGGCCGGTGTGGCGGGTATCTTCAGCAGCAATTAAATCAACAGCTTGCAGTACGGTGAGCGCACGTTGGGTAATATCAGACAAATTCCCGATAGGAGTAGGTACAATATAAAGCTGGCCTTGAGAATTATCTGCCGTTTCGTGTTGTTTCATTGTTTCGTCCGTATTGCCGATTTAATATTGAGCATTGCGTAAAAAAAATCACTGGATACAGTATGGTACCGTTAACGTTTCTTCGAAAAAAAGCCACGCGCAGCGTGCCGCTTCTGCTGGCAGCCCTGATCTTTGCAGGCTGTGGCACCCAGGCACCTGACCAGAGCACCGCCCATCTTCAGGGATCTGCTCAGGCTGATTCTGGCTTTTATCTGCAACAAATGTCGCAGAGTTCAAATGATACCAAGACCAACTGGCAATTACTCGCCATTCGTGCACTGCTGAAAGAGGGTAAAACCCAGCAGGCAGCCGAACTGTTTAACCAGTTGCCAAAAGATCTTAACGACGCCCAGCGTCGTGAGCAGAGCCTGCTCTCTGCCGAGCTGAAGGTCGCGCTGAAAGATTACGCCGCCGCGAAGAAGACCCTCGGTGACATTGACGTGAGCGCGCTGGATAAAAATCAGCAGGCTCGCTTCTGGCAGGCGGGCATTACCGCTGAGCAGGGACGTCCTTCTCTCACGCTGCTCCGCGCCCTCGTCGCGCAAGAGCCGCTGCTCGGCGGTGCCGATAAGCAAAAAAATATTGATGCCACCTGGCAAGCGCTTGCCTCGATGACCCAGGAACAGGCGCAGGCGCTGGTCATCAACGCCGATGAAAACGTCCTTCAGGGCTGGTTGGATCTGCAGCAGATGTGGTTTAACAACCGCAGCGATCCAAAGATGCTGAAAGCCGGTATTACGGACTGGCAGACGCGCTACCCGCAAAACCCGGGGGCGAAAATGCTGCCAACCCAGCTGGTAAACGTGCAGAACTTTAAGCCAGCGTCCACCAGCAAAATCGCCCTGCTTCTGCCGCTCAACGGCCAGGCGGCGGTGTTTGGCCGTACCATTCAGCAGGGCTTTGAAGCCGCGAAAAACGGTACCACTTCGGTAACCGGCAGCGCGGTTCCCGCGCAGGCGGCCCAGTCGGCTAACGTGAATGATGTGGTCAGCCCGTCCGCAGCGGAGACCAGCGATCTGACCACGGCGCAAGCGCCGGCACAGGGTACGATGCAAAACCCGGTGACGGCCCCGACGACGCCTCCGGCTACAGCAGCACCTGCTGCGGCAGCCCCGGCTACTACAGCACCTGCTACTCAGGCTCCGGCCGAGACGCAAGCGGCACCAGCACCTGAAGCGACAGCAGAACAGCCTCAACCGCAGCCTGCACAACCCGCGGCCCAGCCTGCTGCGCAGCCGCAGACCGTGGCAACCACCAGCGCCAACCCGGGCGCTGAGGTGAAAATTTACGACACCAGCTCGCAGCCGCTTGACCAGGTTCTGGCGCAGGTTCAGCAGGACGGGGCGAGCATCGTTGTCGGTCCGCTGCTGAAAAACAACGTGGAAGAGCTGATGAAGAGCAATACCACGCTGAACGTGCTGGCGCTCAACCAGCCTGAGCAGGTTCAGAACCGGGCCAATATTTGCTACTTCGCGCTTTCCCCTGAAGATGAAGCCCGCGATGCGGCGCGCCATATTCACGAGCAGGGTAAGCAGGCTCCGCTGCTGCTCATCCCACGCAGCGCGCTGGGCGATCGCGTGGCCAATGCCTTTGCCGATGAGTGGCAGAAGCTCGGCGGCGGCGTGGTGCTGCAGCAGAAATTCGGTTCCGTCTCTGAACTGCGCGCGGGCGTAAACGGTGGAGCGGGTATCGCGCTCAACGGCAGCCCTGTCACCGCGAGCCTGCCGCAGCAGCAGGGCGTGACGATTGGCGGCCTGACGATCCCTGCCCCGCCTACCGACGCGCAGATTAGCGGTGGCGGTAAAGTGGATGCGGCCTATATCGTTGCCACGCCGCAGGAGATCGCCTTTATCAAACCGATGATCGCGATGCGTAACGGCAGCCAGAGCGGCGCAACGCTTTACGCCAGCTCGCGCAGCGCGCAGGGCACCGCAGGCCCGGATTTCCGTCTGGAAATGGACGGTCTGCAGTACAGCGAAATTCCGATGCTGGCAGGCAGCAACCCGCCGCTGATGCAGCAGGCGCTGAGTACCGTACGTAACGATTATTCGCTGGCGCGTCTGTATGCGATGGGTGTCGATGCATGGGCGCTGGCGAACCACTTTACCCAGATGCGTCAGGTGCCGGGCTTTGAGCTTAACGGCAACACCGGCGATCTGACCGCGACTCAGGACTGCGTGATCAACAGGAAGTTATCATGGCTCAAATACCAGCAGGGGCAAATCGTCCCGGCCAGTTAAGCCGTAAAAAGACCGGCGATGCGTGGGAGTTAAAGGCGCGTCGCTGGCTTGAAGGCAAAGGACTGCGCTTTATCGCCGCTAACGTCCGCGGGCGCGGCGGCGAAATTGATCTGATCATGAAAGAGGGTCAGGTCATCGTGTTTGTAGAAGTCCGTTTTCGACAGTCCTCCCGTTTTGGCGGTGCTGCCGCCAGCGTGACGCTCGCCAAACAACATAAATTATTACAGACTGCCCACTTGTGGCTTGCCCGCCATAATGGGAGCTTTGATACTGTGGATTGCCGGTTCGATGTGATAGCCTTCACCGGAAATGAGATCGAATGGCTTAAAAACGCTTTTGGCGAAGACGCATAATTAAGATTTAAAAGGGATAACGTGCTCGAAAGAATTAAAGTGTGCTTCACAGAAAGCATCCAGACTCAGATTGCCGCGGCGGAAGCCCTTCCGGATGCTATCTCGCGTGCCGCAATGACGCTGGTGCAATCCCTGCTTAATGGCAACAAAATCCTCTGTTGTGGCAACGGCACGTCAGCCGCCAACGCACAGCATTTTGCTGCCAGCATGATCAATCGCTTTGAAACAGAACGCCCGAGTTTACCCGCCATTGCACTTAATACCGATAATGTGGTCTTAACGGCGATTGCTAACGATCGTCTGCATGATGAAATTTACGCAAAGCAGGTGCGAGCCCTGGGTCATGCGGGAGATGTGCTGCTGGCCATCTCCACGCGCGGCAATAGCCGGGACATTGTCAAAGCCGTTGAAGCCGCCGTCACCCGCGACATGACCATCGTGGCCTTAACCGGCTATGACGGGGGTGAGCTGGCGGGTCTGCTTGGGCCGCAGGATGTGGAAATCCGCATTCCTTCTCACCGAAGCGCGCGTATTCAGGAGATGCATATGCTCACGGTGAACTGCTTATGTGATTTGATCGATAACACGCTTTTCCCTCACCAGGATGATTAAGGAGTTCTTATGAAGGCTTTATCGACCCTCGCAGTCCTTATGTCTGCATTACTGCTTCAGGGATGTATCGCTGCGGCCGTTGTGGGTACCGCCGCGGTAGGCACCAAAGCGGCAACCGATCCACGCACCGTGGGGACACAGGTGGATGACGGTACGCTGGAGCTGCGCGTCAACAGTGCGCTGTCGAAAGACGAACAAATCAAGAAAGAAGCGCGTATCAACGTGACGGCTTATCAGGGCAAAGTGCTGCTGGCAGGCCAGGCGCCAAATCTGGAGCTCGCCTCGCGCGCGAAACAGATTGCGATGGGCGTCGAAGGGACCACAGAGGTGTTTAACGAGGTGCGCCAGGGCAAGCCAATTGGCCTGGGTGACGCCTCTTCCGATACCTGGATCACCACCAAAGTGCGTTCCCAGCTGCTGGGTTCGGACCAGGTGAAATCCTCCAACGTGAAAGTGACGACTGAAAACGGCGAAGTGTTCCTGCTGGGTCTGGTGACCGACCGTGAAGGGAAAGCGGCGGCGGATATCGCCAGCCGGGTGAGCGGCGTGAAGCACGTCACCACCGCGTTTACTTACATCAAATAAAAAAAATCCCCTCGCTTGAGGGGATTTTTTTGTAGGCCCGGTAAGCGCCAGCACCACCGGGCTTTTTTTACATCAACGCAATACTGCCCACAATCACCCCGCTCAACGCCACCAGCCCTGCGGTCAGCCACAGCGCTTTCGCCGGGAACGACTTACGCAGCATGATAAGCGACGGCAGGCTGATCGCCGGCAGCGTAATCAGCAGCGCCAGCGCCGGCGCGGTGCCCATACCGGCCAGCATCATGGTCTGAACAATCGGGATCTCCGCCGCCGTTGGGATCACAAACAGGCAGCCTGCGACGGCCATCGCAATGACCCACATCAGCGTGTTGTCGATAGCGCCATCCGCATGCGGGAAGAGCCAGACGCGCGCCGCCCCCAGCACCAGTACCGCCAGGATATAGACCGGGATGGTGCTCCAGAAAAGCTGCCATAGCGCCCTGCCCCAGCGCGCAAAGAAGCCACCCTGCGGCTCGCTGACGTCCAGCTCAACGGCTGCGGGTTCTGCGGCAGTATCCTTGACCAGTTTTTGCACCAGCGTCGCCACCACCAGCACGGTCAGCAGCCCGGCGACCAGACGGATGAACGCGAAATGCCAGCCCAGCACAAAGCCCATAAACACCAGCGTCGCCGGGTTGAGCAGCGGGTTCCCCATCCAGAACGCCAGCGCGCCGCCCATCGACACGCGCTGACGCCGCATCCCTGCGGCCACGGGCGCGGCGCAGCAGGAACACATCATCCCCGGCAGGGAGAAAATCGTCCCCAGCAGCGTGCCCTGAAAGCGCGGCTGCCCGAGGGTTTTCACCAGCCAGTTACGGGGGATAAGCACCTGAATCAGCGAGCCCAGAATGACGCCTAAAACGGCGGCCTTCCAGACGGCAAGGAAGTAGACCATGGCATAGTCCCACGCCGCCTGCAGCGGGCTGGAATCAGCCTGAGCGAGAATAGATTTACCGATGCTGTGCGTTTCGGCGGCGGTGAAGGCTTTGCCGTAGTACGGCTGCCATTTCACGTACCAGAGGCCAACAATGACCACGAGAAAGAAGAGTGCGGGCTTCCACCATTGGACAGGTGTTGCCGCCTGAGATGAAGACTGACCAGTCATAGCATTCCCCGGAGAGTATTAGGTTATTAGCCGGGGGAGTTTACGCCTCGCCCTGCGCGATTTCACGCAGTTTTGCCGAAGGGATAATGTTAACACCCGCTTTCGACGGGGCCAGCCCCTCTTTTAGCATCGCGCGCGCGACGTCCCGCGCCTCGATGGATTTCCAGTTGCCGGGAAGAATGCGAAAAAGCGGGGCAAATATCGACTCGTTAAACCGGCGTTCATCCCGGTGGCCGATCAGCATCGAAGGGCGCACAATCGTCAGCTGCTCCCATTTCTGCGCAATCAGCGCATCCTCCATCTTGCCCTTCACCTTGTTGTAGAAGAAAGGCGATCCGGCATTGGCGCCCAGGGCGCTGACCACCAGAAAATGTTTGGCCCCCAGCTTTTTCGCCGTGAGTGCGGTATCCACCACCAGCGTGTAGTCGGCGTGGATAAAGGCCTCTTTGCTGCCCGCCTCCCGCCGCGTGGTGCCCAGACAGCAAAAGGCGATATCAATGGGATCCTGCACCTGCGCCAGCGCGTCGGTCAGCTGAGGATCGTACGGATTAAAGACGCCGGATAAGTCCGCCAGCGGTCGACGCGTCGGGGCGGCGATATAGTTCACGCGGCGATCCTGAATCAGCAGCCGCAGCAGATGATCGCCCACTAACCCGGTAGCACCCGTAATCAATACCTGACTCATCTTTTCCCCTTTACAGAATTGTCCGTTTGCGAACTCAGCGTCGTCGACCACACTTAGAAGTCTGTTACAGGTAAGTATTTACCACAAACGGAGAAAAATCAGTCTGAAGCCAAAACAACGGAGGAAGCATGGGCAAGAAAATCGCAGTCTTGATTACCGACGAGTTTGAAGATTCAGAATTCACCTCTCCAGCAGAGGCGTTCCGCAAGGCGGGACATGAGGTCATCACCATTGAGAAAGAGGCGGGCAAAACGGTGACAGGCCATAAGGGCGAAGCGACCGTGACCATCGATGAGACCATCGATAACGTTAGCCCTTCAGATTTCGACGCTCTGCTGTTACCCGGCGGCCATTCCCCGGATTCCCTGCGCGGGGACGAGCGCTTCGTGACCTTCACGCGGGATTTTGTCTCGACCGGCAAACCGGTCTTTGCCATCTGCCACGGCCCGCAGCTGCTCATCAGCGCAGAAGTGGTCCGCGGGCGTAAGCTTACCGCCGTGAAACCGATCGTTATCGATCTGAAAAACGCGGGGGCCGAGTTTTACGATCAGGAGGTGGTCAACGACAAAGACCAGCTGATCACCAGCCGAACCCCGGACGATCTCCCGGCGTTTAACCGCGAAGCGCTACGCCTGCTCGGCGCGTAACCAGTGCAGCTTCTTGCCAAAGCCCAGGGTGTTGTCGGTAAATTTCAGCTCATCGAGGCGGATTTCCCACACCGGGGCTTTTAGCGCAGCGGCAACGGGAAAGCGGCGCGTGTAGAGCTTACGGCGCGCGTCGCTCTCTTCACCATCCAGACGACGGATCTCCCCTTTAAACTGCACGCCGCGGATCAGCGCGACCGTTTTCGGCTGGCCGTTTACCGTGCCTGCCACCTTTGCCTGCTGGCCGCTCATCTGCGCATGACGCGTTTTGTCTTCACTCATGACATAAAAAGCCACGCGCTCAGGGTCATAGTAGTAAAACGCATTTGCGCACCACATTTCACCCTCGTCACAGACGCACCAGGTGACAACATGCTGCTTCGCCAGCCAGCGGTTAATGGCGGCCAGTGTTTCCATTTTCGTTCTCTCTCATGCTATGGTGCGTTCACCTTAACATACTGAATCCGTTTACCGTGTGCTGGTTTCTCTATCTTGTCCGAACCGCTGATAACGCCCTCTACACCGGGATCACCACCGATGTGGCGCGGCGTTTTTTACAGCATCAAACGGGGAAAGGGGCAAAAGCGCTGCGGGGGAAAGGGGAATTACAGCTCGCCTTCTCAGCGGCCGTCGGCGACCGATCGCTGGCGCTCAGGCTGGAATACCGCATCAAGCAGCTGACGAAGCGCCAGAAAGAGCGCCTCGTGACCGGAGACGGCTCCTTTGAGGCGCTGCGCGAGAGCCTGATTAAAAGCGATTGAAATGGTCGTGATACTCGACCAGGCCATTGACGCCGTTGAGCGCGTCGTCCGCCAGTCGATGGACCTGGAAAGCAGATTCCGTACCCGGCCAGCGACAGCGCAGATCGTAATGCGCGGCCTGCTCAAAGCCCAATCGACCATAGAACGCCGGATCGCCCAGCGTGACCACGGCGGCATAGCCAAACTCGTTGAGCGAGTCCAGCCCTTCATAGACCAGCTGGCGTGCCAGCCCCTGCCCGCGATAGCTTTCATCTACCGCCAGCGGCGCCATGCCTACCCACTGCAGCTCTTCGCCCTGGACGATGACCGGACTGAAGGCAACATAGCCCACCACCTGACCTTCGTCATCGGTGGCAACCAGCCCCAGCGTAATCAGGCCGTCTTCGCGAAGGTCGTGGACCAGTTGGGCTTCGGCATCGCTCGCAAAGGCGCGGCGTAACAACGCATCGATCCCCGGCGCATCAATCCCAATTTCGACTCGAATCAGCATGGCTCACCTACTGAAGTGTGTTTACCGTCCGGCGGGGTTTTCAGCCCGGCCTCAACGAAATCTGCCATTTGCATTAACATCACGCGCAGCGCTTTCGGCATCTGCTCCAGCTCAATGGCATCCATTAAATTCTTCACGTACAGGCCCAGCTCCGTGTCGCCTTCAATTACCAGACGGCGCTGGAAGAAGAGCGTATCCGGATCCTGCTTGCGCGCGGCGATCATCAGCAGATCGCTGGCGTTGGCGCTAAAGCTCACATCCGCGTCGGCGGATTCGCGTACGATCAGCTGGTCATTCTCAACGGAGGTAAACCAGCGCAGCCCGATGTCACGCACCTCAATGCTTAACCAGCGGCCTTCCAGGAACTCCAGCTCGCCGTCCTGCAGCGCCTGGCGGAACTGCCAGCTCAGGACCTGCTCCAGCACCTGGCGTTTTAGCGCGAACGGCGCCAGCTTGACCGGCACGCTCAGCATTGATGGTCCAAATTGTACGAGACGTGAACGCAGTTTATCCAGCACGAGCTTTACTCCCTGATATCTATAGTCCTGCTATTTTGCCATATCCGAAGCGCAACATAGCGGCGTAAATCAACAAACCGTCGTCCGTCGTACCTCATTATTGGTGCCATCAATACGCCATTAGCTGCCTTAAATCAAAAATTGTCGCGTATGGGTTAATTAAAATCCCAGCTCGTTAACAATTTTGCGATCGACTACATCAGGATAAATTATGGAGCTGCTCTGCCCTGCCGGAAACCTTCCGGCGCTTAAGGCGGCCATCGAAAATGGGGCCGATGCGGTCTATATCGGGCTGAAAGATGACACCAACGCCCGCCATTTTGCTGGCCTCAACTTTACGGAGAAGAAGCTTCAGGAAGCCGTTAACTTCGTTCACCAGCACCGCCGCAAGCTGCATATCGCCATCAATACCTTTGCTCATCCTGACGGCTACGCCCGCTGGCAGCGCGCGGTGGACATGGCGGCACAGCTGGGTGCCGATGCGCTGATCCTGGCCGACCTCGCCATGCTTGAGTATGCGGCAGAACGCTATCCCCATATTGAGCGCCACGTCTCTGTTCAGGCATCTGCCACCAACGAAGAGGCGGTGCGTTTTTATCATCAACACTTTGACGTGGCCCGCGTGGTGCTGCCGCGCGTGCTCTCTATTCATCAGGTTAAGCAACTCGCGCGCGTCACGCCAGTACCGCTGGAAGTTTTTGCCTTTGGCAGCCTGTGCATCATGGCCGAAGGCCGCTGCTATCTTTCCTCTTATTTAACCGGTGAATCGCCGAATACCGTCGGGGCCTGCTCTCCTGCCCGCTTTGTTCGCTGGCAGCAGACCCCTCAGGGGCTGGAATCTCGCCTGAATGAGGTGCTGATTGACCGCTACCAGGACGGTGAAAACGCCGGTTATCCCACCCTGTGTAAAGGCCGCTATCTGGTCGACGGCGAGCGCTATCACGCGCTGGAGGAGCCGACCAGCCTTAACACGCTGGAGCTGCTGCCGGAACTGCTGGCGGCCAATATTGCCTCGGTGAAAATCGAAGGTCGTCAGCGCAGTCCGGCCTACGTGAGCCAGGTAGCGAAAGTGTGGCGTCAGGCCATCGACCGCTGCATGGCGGACCCGCAGAACTACGCTCCACAGCAGGCCTGGATGGAAACGCTTGGTTCGATGTCCGAAGGCACGCAAACCACGCTGGGCGCGTATCACCGTAAATGGCAGTGAGAAAATCATGAAATATTCATTAGGACCGGTGCTCTACTACTGGCCAAAAGAGACGCTGGAAGATTTTTACCAACAGGCCGCGACCAGCAGCGCCGACGTGATTTACCTCGGCGAAGCGGTGTGCAGCAAGCGCCGCGCCACCAAAGTGGGCGACTGGCTGGATATGGCGAAAGGCCTGGCCGGCAGCGGCAAACAGGTGGTGCTCTCCACGCTCGCGCTGGTGCAGGCGTCGTCCGAACTGGGCGAGCTGAAGCGCTACGTTGAAAACGGTGAGTTCCTGCTGGAAGCGAGCGATCTGGGCGTGGTGAACATGTGCGCTGAACGCAGGCTGCCGTTCGTCGCGGGTCATGCCCTCAACTGCTACAACGCCGTCACCCTGCGCCTGCTGCTCAAACAGGGGATGACCCGCTGGTGCATGCCGGTGGAACTCTCGCGCGACTGGCTGGCAAACCTGCTTAACCAGTGCGACGAGCTGGGCATTCGCAATCAGTTTGAAGTGGAAGTGCTGAGCTACGGCCATCTGCCGCTGGCCTACTCCGCCCGCTGCTTCACCGCGCGCTCGGAAGACCGCCCGAAAGACGAATGCGAAACCTGCTGCATCAAGTACCCGAACGGACGCAGCATGCTGTCGCAGGAGAATCAGCAGGTGTTTGTCCTCAACGGTATTCAGACCATGAGCGGCTATGTCTATAACCTCGGCAACGAGCTGGCGTCGATGGACGGGCTGGTGGATATGGTTCGTCTGTCGCCGCTGGATACCGGCGTGTTCGCGATGCTGGACGCCTTCCGCGCCAATGAAGACGGCGCCGCGCCGCTGCCGCTGACGGCAAACAGCGACTGCAACGGCTACTGGAGACGGCTCGCCGGGCTGGAGCTGCAGGCGTAAAAAAGGCTCACTTTGTTAACAACGGTTATCATTATTTAATGCAGTATTAAAGATTGACCGTCGACAAAGTGAGCTGTTATGACTGACAAAACCATTCCGTTTTCGGTGCTGGACCTGGCGCCGATCCCTCAGGGCTCCTCGGCAAGAGAAGCCTTTTCGCACTCTCTGGATCTGGCTCAGCTGGCCGAGAAGCGTGGCTATCACCGCTACTGGCTGGCCGAACACCACAACATGGTGGGCATCGCCAGCGCCGCGACCTCGGTACTGATTGGCTATCTGGCAGCAAATACCACCACCCTGCACCTGGGCTCCGGCGGCGTAATGCTGCCGAACCACGCCCCGCTGGTGATTGCCGAGCAGTTTGGTACGCTGAATACGCTCTACCCGGGCCGTATAGATTTAGGGCTTGGTCGTGCGCCCGGCAGCGATCAGCCAACCATGCGCGCCCTGCGCCGCCATATGAGCGGTGATATCGACAACTTCCCGCGCGACGTGGCCGAGCTGGTGGACTGGTTCGACGCGCGCGATCCGAACCCGCACGTGCGCCCGGTACCGGGCTACGGTGAGAAGATCCCGGTGTGGCTGTTAGGCTCAAGCCTCTACAGCGCACAGCTCGCCGCGCAGCTTGGGCTGCCGTTTGCGTTTGCCTCCCACTTTGCACCGGATATGCTGCATCAGGCACTGCATCTCTACCGCACGAACTTCAAACCGTCCGAGCGTCTTGAGAAGCCGTACGCGATGGTGTGCATTAACATCATTGCCGCCGACAGCAATCGCGACGCGGAATTCCTGTTTACCTCCATGCAGCAGGCGTTTGTGAAGCTGCGTCGCGGTGAGACGGGCCAGCTTCCGCCGCCGGTGGAGAATATGCATCAGCTGTGGTCCGCCTCCGAGCAGTATGGCGTGCAGCAGGCGCTGAGCATGTCGCTGGTAGGCGATAAATCGAAAGTGCGCCACGGGCTGGACGCGGTGCTGCGCGAAACGCAGGCGGATGAGATTATGGTTAACGGCCAGATTTTCGATCACCAGGCGCGTTTGCATTCGTTTGAACTGGCGATGCAGGTGAAAGAGGAACTGGTGGGGTAGTTTTTTGCTTTTCTCCCTCTCACTATGGGAGAGGGCCGGCGTGAGGGGTTCAACCCCTCGTCTTACTGATACACAGGCAACAGATTAAAACTCGACAGCACGTGTACCAGTGCGTTACCAACGCCGAATACCAGAATCAGCACAATCATCGGCTTGCCGCCCCAGACGCGGAATTTCGGGCTACCGAAGCGTTTACGTGATTTGCGCGCCAGCAGCGCCGGCACAATTGCTGCCCAGATAGTTGCCGCCAGCCCTGCATAGCCGATGGCGTACAGGAAGCCGTTCGGCCACAGCAGACCGCCCACAATCGGCGGCAGGAAGGTCAGCAGCGCGGTTTTTAAACGCCCCATCGCAGAATCATCAAAGCCGAACAGATCCGCCAGATAGTCAAACAAGCCCAGCGTCACGCCCAGGAAAGAGCTCGCCACCGCAAAGTTAGAGAAGATAACCAGCAGTAGATCCAGGCTGCGGCTGTTCAGCACGCCGCTCAGCGCCTGCACCAGCACGTCGATGTTACCCCCCTTCTGGGCAATGCCGATAAATTCCGGACGCGGGATGTTGCCCATCGTCCCCAGCAGCCAAATCACATACAGACCCAGCGCCAGCAGCGTGCCGTAGACCAGACACTTCACAATGGTGCGGGGATCTTTGCCGTAGTACTTCATCAGGCTCGGCACGTTACCGTGGTAGCCAAACGACGCCAGACAGAACGGCAGCGTCATCAGCAGGTACGGCGTGTAGGAGGTGTTCACTTCGGCGACGTTAGACAGCGTGGCGGGCGTCACGTGCCCCAGCAGGCTGCCGAAGGTCAGGAAGAAAGTGATGACCTTCGCGCCTAATACGATCGCCGTCATGCGGCTCACCGCTTTGGTACTCATCCAGACGATAAACGCCACAGCCAGCGCAAAACATAACCCTGCCAGACGCGCCGGAACGTTCAGCGACATCTCCGAGAAGGTGTGATGCAGAATCGAGCCGCTCGCCGAAATATACGCGTAGGTCAGGATATAGAGCACAAACGCGATGGACAGGCCGTTCACCAGGTTCCAGCCTTTGCCCAGCAGATCTTTGGTGATGGTGTCGAAGCTGGAGCCAATGCGGTAGTTCAGGTTTGCTTCAAGGATCATCAGCCCGGAATGGAGCATGCAGAACCAGGTGAAGACCAGCGCGGCCAGCGACCAGAAGAACCACGCACCGGACATGACCACTGGCAGGGAAAACATCCCGGCACCAATGATGGTTCCGCCGATGATCACCACGCCGCCAAGCAGCGAAGGTGACGTTTGGGTGGTGGTTAGTGTCGCCATACAGCCTTTTCTCCAGTCAATCATGCGGTTCTGCATTTTAATGTGACGCACTGTACCAGTACAAGAGTACAAAAGGAATAAAAAAAGCCCCGATAGCGTGTATCGGGGCTGTATATTTTACTTTACGTCAGAAGAGTGAGGCTTACGCGTCACCGAAACGGCGACGACTGGTGCCTTCTTCACGACGTGGGCCGCGGTTTTCGCGACGCTCGCCGGAGAAACGACGACCTTCACCACCGCGACCTTCGCTGCGGCCGCCTTCACGACGCTCGCCACCGAAGCTGCGACCACCGCCACGACGTTCACCACCGCGGTCTGGACGTGGCTGTGCATCGCCCATCAGCTGCATGTTCATCGGTTTGTTCAGGATGCGGGTACGCGTAAAGTGCTGCAGCACTTCGCCCGGCATGCCTTTTGGCAGCTCGATGGTAGAGTGGGATGCGAACAGCTTGATGTTACCGATGTAACGGCTGCTGATGTCGCCTTCGTTAGCGATCGCGCCAACGATGTGACGAACTTCAACGCCGTCATCACGGCCCACTTCAATGCGGTACAGTTCCATATCACCCGCGTCACGACGTTCACGACGTGGACGGTCTTCACCACCACGCTCTGGACGGTCACCACGTGGGCCACGGTCATTGCGGTCATTACGGTCGCCACGACGTTCGAAGCGATCGTCACGGTCACGGAATTCACGCTTAGGACGCATCGGCGCATCTGGTGGCACGATCAGGCTACGTTCGCCCTGAGCCATTTTCAGCAGTGCTGCAGCCAGGGTTTCCATGTCCAGCTCTTCGCCTTCAGCAACAGGCTGAATCTGCGACAGCAGCGCACGGTACTGGTCCAGATCGCTGCTTTCCAGCTGCTGCTGTACTTTCGAGGCGAATTTTTCCAGGCGGCGTTTGCCCAGCAGATCTGCGTTTGGCAGGTCAGCTTCTGGAATGGTCAGCTTCATGGTGCGTTCAATGTTACGCAGCAGACGACGCTCGCGGTTCTCAACGAACAGCAGCGCACGACCCGCACGACCCGCACGACCGGTACGGCCGATACGGTGAACGTAAGACTCGGAATCCATCGGGATGTCGTAGTTCACAACCAGGCTGATACGCTCAACGTCCAGACCACGTGCTGCCACGTCGGTTGCAATCAGGATATCCAGACGACCGTCTTTCAAACGCTCCAGAGTCTGCTCACGCAGGGCCTGGTTCATGTCGCCGTTCAGCGCTGCGCTGTTGTAGCCGCTACGCTCCAGGGCTTCAGCCACTTCCAGAGTCGCGTTTTTGGTACGCACGAAGATAATCGCCGCATCAAAATCTTCCGCTTCCAGGAAACGTACCAGCGCTTCGTTTTTGCGCATGCCGTACACAGACCAGTAGCTCTGGCTGATGTCCGGGCGAGTGGTTACGCTGGACTGAATACGCACTTCCTGAGGATCTTTCATGAAGCGCTTGGTGATACGACGAATCGCTTCTGGCATGGTGGCAGAGAACAGCGCGGTCTGATGACCGTCCGGGATCTGCGCCATGATGGTTTCGACGTCTTCGATGAAGCCCATACGCAGCATTTCATCTGCTTCATCCAGTACCAGGCCGCTCAGTTTAGAGAGGTCCAGAGTACCGCGCTTCAGGTGATCCAGCAGACGGCCCGGCGTACCGACAACAATCTGTGGGCCCTGGCGCAGGGCGCGTAACTGCACGTCATAACGCTGGCCGCCGTACAGGGCTACCACGTTTACGCCGCGCATATGTTTAGAGAATTCCGTCATGGCTTCTGCAACCTGAACAGCCAGTTCACGGGTTGGAGCCAGGACGAGGATCTGCGGTGCACGCAGGTCCGGATCAATGTTGTTCAGCAGCGGCAGCGAGAATGCTGCAGTTTTACCGCTACCAGTCTGGGCCATGCCCAGCACGTCACGACCAGAAAGCAGGTGTGGGATACACTCAGCCTGGATCGGAGATGGTTTTTCGTAACCCAGATCGTTAAGGGCTTCAAGGATAGGAGCCTTCAGGCCCAGATCTGCAAAAGTGGTTTCGAATTCAGCCATGTAGTACAAGTGCCTCGATATTAATGGCGGCCAGTCTACTTAGCTCATCGTGAAAATGATTAGCAATTTTCATTGAAAAGTGTGAACCGGCTCAAAGTAGGTGTATTGACGAACAACAACGCCCTCACCAGTTAAGGTGATGGCAATCAAAAGATTACGGGCTGATGTTTATGTCGTCAGCTATTGCTGGTCCGATTCTGCCAGGTCGTCATGCTCCTGGCCCAAGAGCGATAATTCCAACAATGCATAACGGTGCTCAACGAAGTTGTGTACGTTGTTAGCAACCGCTAATTTGAACAGTGCCGTAGCGCTGTCCATATCCCCCAGACTTAGGTAGTACTTACCTAAATAGAAGTTGGTTTCACTGAGATGCTCAGCGAGCGAGGTGTTATCCGTTGCGTCCGCCTTGAGGCGTTCCATCAGCGTTGCTTCGCTAATGTTGCCCAGGTAGAACTCGACAATGTTCCATCCCCACTGTTCCTTGTCCGATTTATCGAAGCGCTGTTTCAGTGCCTCTTTTGCCTGCTTCTCATCGAGTTTCCGCTCAACGATGTAAAGCCACAGGCTACGGAAAGGATCATTAGGATCGTCTTGATAAAACGCCAGCAGATCATCTTGCGCTAACTTATCACGACCGCCGTAATACAATGCGATACCGCGATTCAAGTGCGCGTAGTTGTAAGTTGGATCAAGCTCAAGTACAGAATCAAACGCTTCATAGGCAGCATCAAAATTGCCTGCCTGCGTTAAATAAATGCCTAAGTAATTGAATACTTCAGGCATATCAGGTCGGATAGCCAGCGCTTGTGAAAAATCATTTCGCGCCAATGCCCTCAGACCGAGACTATCATACAACACTCCGCGCTCATATAAAAGCTGTGCGCGTTCTTCATCGGTTAAAGCCCGACTGGCAAGTATTTGTTCCATGCGTGCCAGAATCACTTCCTGCTGCAAAGTCGGTTGCAATGGCACTGCGAGGACTTCGCTCTTACGCCAGGCAGAGTTGCTGCATCCTGCCAGCGTTAAAGCTGTCGCAACGAAACACCAGCGCAAAAAAGGCTTCATTTCCCACTCCCGAAGACAACTATTGGATGAACGTCCTGTCCCCCGGCGGCTTAACAAGGCGTCCTGCCTGATAATAGGCCCTCCGCAAAGCGGAGGGCAAATGGCAACTTATTCGCCTTGCTGTTCTGCTGCCTGTGCTTCTGGCGCAGCAGCTGGCTGAGACTGCTCGGTTGCTTCTTTAATGCTCAGACGGATACGGCCCTGGCGATCAACTTCCAGAACTTTCACCGGTACTTCCTGACCCATCTGCAGGTAATCGGTCACTTTCTCAACGCGCTTGTCAGCGATCTGAGAGATGTGAACCAGACCTTCTTTACCGCCACCGATGGCAACGAACGCGCCAAAGTCAACGATACGGGTCACTTTACCTGCGTAGACGCGGCCCACTTCGATCTCTGCCGTGATTTCTTCGATGCGACGGATCGCGAATTTCGCTTTCTCGCCGTCGGTTGCTGCGATCTTCACAGTACCGTCATCTTCGATTTCGATCGTGGTGCCAGTCTCTTCGGTCAGCGCACGGATTACGGAACCGCCCTTACCGATAACATCTTTGATCTTGTCTGGATTGATCTTGATGGTGTGGATACGTGGAGCGAACTGAGAAATGTCGCCACGCGGCGCGTTAATCGCCTGTTCCATCACGCCCAGGATGTGCAGACGCGCACCTTTAGCCTGGTTCAGAGCAACCTGCATGATCTCTTTGGTGATACCTTCAATTTTGATATCCATCTGCAGCGCAGAGATACCTTCGCGGGAACCCGCTACTTTGAAGTCCATATCGCCCAGGTGGTCTTCGTCACCCAGAATGTCAGACAGAACAACGAAGTTGTCGCCTTCTTTCACCAGGCCCATTGCGATACCCGCAACGGCGGCTTTGATTGGCACGCCTGCATCCATCAGCGCCAGAGAAGCACCACACACGGAAGCCATGGAAGAAGAACCGTTGGATTCGGTGATTTCAGAAACCACACGAACGGTGTACGGGAACTTGTCAGCTTCTGGCATTACTGCCAACACGCCGCGCTTCGCCAGACGACCGTGACCAATTTCACGACGCTTCGGCGAGCCAACCATACCGGTCTCACCTACGGAGTACGGAGGGAAGTTGTAGTGGAACAGGAAGCTGTCAGTGCGCTCGCCCATCAGTTCGTCGATGATCTGTGCGTCACGTGCAGTACCCAGGGTCGCGGTTACCAGCGCCTGCGTTTCGCCACGGGTGAACAGCGCGGAACCGTGAGTACGTGGCAGAACGCCAGTACGCACATCCAGACCACGGATCATGTCTTTTTCGCGGCCATCGATACGCGGCTCGCCTGCCAGTACGCGGCTACGAACAACGTTTTTCTCGATTGCGTGCAGGATGTCGCTCAGTTCGTTAGCGTCCAGCGTTTCGTCTTCAGCAACCAGCGTCGCGATAGTTTCAGATTTGATCACGTCAACCTGAGCGTAACGCTCCTGTTTGTCAGTGATGCGGTATGCATCGCTCAGACGAGATTCTGCCAGAGCTGCAACGCGTGCGTTCAGCGCGTCGTTTGCTGCTTCTGGCTGCCAGTCCCAACGTGGTTTACCGGCTTCTTTCACCAGGTCGTTGATGTTCTGGATAACGATCTGCTGCTGGTCGTGGCCAAATACCACAGCGCCCAGCATCTGGTCTTCGCTCAGCAGTTCAGCTTCGGATTCAACCATCAGCACAGCCGCTTCAGTACCTGCAACAACCAGGTCCAGCTTACTTTCTTTCAGCTCTTCCTGGGTTGGGTTCAGCACGTACTGGTCGTTGATGTAGCCAACGCGCGCGGCACCGATTGGGCCATTGAATGGAATACCAGACAGTGACAGGGCAGCGGATGCGCCGATCATGGCAACGATGTCCGGGTTAACCTGTGGGTTAACGGAAACAACGGTCGCGATAACCTGTACTTCGTTAACGAAGCCTTCCGGGAACAGCGGACGAACCGGGCGGTCAATCAGACGCGCAATCAGGGTTTCGCCTTCGCTTGGACGGCCTTCACGACGGAAGAAACCACCCGGGATTTTACCGGCAGCGTAGGTACGCTCCTGGTAGTTAACGGTCAGCGGGAAGAAGTCCTGACCTGGTTTAGCTTTTTTCTGGCCAACAACGGTAACGAATACCGCAGTGTCATCCATGCTTACCATAACGGCAGCAGTAGCCTGACGTGCCATCATGCCGGTTTCCAGCGTGACGGTATGTTGACCATACTGGAATTTACGAACGATCGGATTCAGCAAAGTTCTGTCCTTTCTTAAATGTTTGACAGCACACCACCGGTGTGCTGTCGATTTAACCCGACCTTCTTCGCATCCTCGCGACTAATGACAACCAACACCCCCATGGGTGAAGCCTCTCATTAGCCGCGCGAACCTCTGCAATGAAGATCATTTATAGCAACAATACAATAGTTTCCAGTGAATTGCTGCCGTCTGGTTGAAAAAAGGGGCCATCAGGCCCCCTTTTCTGAAACTCGCAAGAATTAGCGACGCAGACCCAGACGCTCGATCAGCGCGGTGTAGCGTGCAACATCTTTACGTTTCAGGTAGTCGAGCAGTTTACGACGCTGAGAAACCATACGCAGCAGACCACGACGGCTGTGGTGATCTTTTTTGTGCTCTGCAAAGTGACCCTGCAGGTGGTTAATCTGTGCAGTCAGCAGTGCAACCTGAACTTCGGTAGAACCGCTGTCGTTAGTACCACGACCAAACTCAGAAACGATTTTAGCTTTAGCTTCAACGCTTAGAGACATTTTCAAACTCCAAAGTATAAAGAATGTAAGGATGCCGATCTCTAATTCAGCAATCCCATGTACGCCCCGCAGATTGTTAAACAATTTACCAGGCGTTAAGCGGCGATATTCTACTCGTCTCCCCTGCTTATCGCAAGGTGAGCCGTTATCACCGTCACGCGTCGACCGGATATTCGACAACCAGACGACGCGGCGCAACGCGCCCTTCGCCATCCATTTCGCCCATACCGATGAATTTCCCTTCGTCACCTTCGGTCACGCGTACCAGTCCTTCCAGCGGCGCTTGTGCCGTACGAACCGGGTTGCCGTTCTTAAAGTAAACGGACGATGTTAAAGGAAGATTAACAACCGGGAAGTCCGCTGCCGGACTGTCCATCGGCATCAGCAAAGGATCCAGCAAATCTGCCGGCGGAATCCCCTGCGCTTCCGCCTGTTCTACCAGCTCGCGCAGATATTCCAGGGTGACCATCCGCTCCACCGGATACTTGCTCACCGCCAGGCGGCGCAGGTAAATCACATGCGCACCGCAGCCCAGCTTTTCACCGAGGTCGTCGATGATGGTGCGAATATAGGTCCCTTTCGAACAGTGTACTTCCAGCTCCAGCTCATCACCTTCGTGGCGAATAAACAGCAGCTCATACACGGTTATCGGACGGGCTTCACGCGGGACATCAATGCCCTGGCGCGCATATTCGTAGAGCTTCTTGCCCTGATATTTCAGCGCCGAATACATCGACGGCACCTGCATCGTGTCTCCACGGAAGCTCTCCAGCGCAGCATCAAGCTGCTCCGCGCTGAACGTCACCGGACGCTCTTCCACCACCTGGCCATCCGCGTCGGAGGTATCCGTGCGCTGGCCCAGTTTAGCGATAACGCGGTAGCGCTTATCGGAGTCAAGCAGGTACTGGGAAAACTTTGTCGCCTCTCCCAGGCAGACCGGCAGCATGCCCGTTGCCAGCGGATCGAGCGCGCCGGTGTGGCCCGCACGGTTGGCGTTATAAATACGCTTAACTTTCTGCAGCACGTCGTTGCTGGAAGCGCCCTGGGGTTTATCCAGCAGCAGCACACCATGCACGTCGCGACCGCGACGACGAGGACGACTCATTAGTCCTCCTTGCTGTCGTCCGCCGGGTTAACACGACGCTCGTCATCATGTTTAACCACGCTGGTCACCAGGTTGGACATACGCATACCTTCGACCAGCGAGTTGTCGTAGAAGAAGGTCAGCTCAGGCACGATGCGCAGGCGCATCGCTTTGCCGAGCAGGGAGCGGATGAAACCAGAGGCTTCCTGCAGCGCTTTAATGCCGTTTTTCACTGCCGCTTCGTCCTGATCGTTCAGGAAGGTGACGAACACTTTTGCATACGCCAGATCGCGGGACATTTCGACACCGGAAACGGTGGTCATCATGCCGACGCGCGGGTCTTTAATTTCACGTTGCAGAATGAGCGCGATCTCTTTCTGCATTTCCTGCGCTACGCGCTGAGGGCGACCAAATTCTTTCGCCATAATAAATTCTCCAGACAAAAAAGGGGCTAAAAGCCCCTTTTAAAATTATTGCCGGGTGGCGCGAGGCGATCCCGGCTTACAATCGGTAATTAAGCGATGGTACGCTGAATTTCGATGATCTCGAACACTTCGATCATATCGCCAACGCGAACGTCGTTGTAGTTCTTCACGCCGATACCACATTCCATGCCGTTACGGACTTCGTTAACGTCATCTTTGAAGCGGCGCAGGGATTCCAGCTCGCCTTCGTAGATAACCACGTTGTCACGCAGTACGCGGATTGGGTTGTGACGCTTGATGTTACCTTCGGTAACCATACAGCCCGCGATCGCACCGAATTTCGGTGATTTGAACACGTCACGTACTTCAGCCAGACCGATGATCTGCTGTTTCAGCTCAGGAGACAGCATGCCGCTCATCGCTGCTTTCACTTCGTCGATCAGGTTATAGATGACGGAGTAGTAACGCAGATCCAGGCTTTCGGCTTCAATTACTTTACGCGCAGATGCATCCGCACGAACGTTGAAGCCAACCAGGATAGCGTTGGAAGCAGCAGCCAGGGTTGCGTCGGTTTCGGTGATACCACCTACGCCAGAACCGATGATCTTCACTTTCACTTCGTCGGTAGACAATTTCAGCAAGGAGTCGGAGATCGCTTCCACAGAACCCTGAACGTCAGCTTTCAGAACGATGTTCACTTCGTGAACTTCGCCCTCGGTCATGTTGGCAAACATGTTCTCGAGTTTAGATTTCTGCTGGCGAGCCAGTTTAACTTCACGGAATTTGCCCTGACGATACAGCGCAACTTCACGCGCTTTCTTCTCGTCACGCACAACCGTCACTTCGTCACCGGCAGCCGGAACACCGGACAGACCCAGGATTTCCACTGGAATGGACGGACCCGCTTCCAGAACTTCCTGACCCAGTTCGTTACGCATCGCACGAACGCGGCCGTATTCGAAGCCGCACAGAACGATGTCGCCCTTGTTCAGGGTACCTTCACGAACCAGAACGGTTGCAACCGGACCACGACCTTTATCCAGGAAGGATTCGATTACCGCGCCGCTCGCCATACCATTACGGATCGCTTTCAGCTCCAGTACTTCAGCCTGCAGCAGGATCGCGTTCAGCAGGTCGTCGATACCGGTACCCGCTTTCGCAGATACTGGGATGAACTGCGCTTCACCGCCCCACTCTTCCGGCATAACGCCGTACTGAGACAGTTCGTTCTTCACGCGGTCCAGATCGGCTTCTGGCTTATCGATTTTGTTGACTGCAACAACCAGAGGCACCTGCGCCGCTTTCGCGTGCTGGATAGCTTCGATGGTCTGTGGCATCACGCCGTCGTCTGCGGCAACAACCAGTACAACGATATCCGTTGCCTGAGCACCACGAGCACGCATTGAGGTAAACGCTGCGTGGCCTGGGGTATCCAGGAAGGTGATCATGCCGTTTTCGGTTTCTACGTGGTAAGCACCGATGTGCTGGGTAATACCACCCGCTTCACCAGAGGCAACCTTAGTAGAACGAATGTAGTCAAGCAGAGAGGTTTTACCGTGGTCAACGTGACCCATGATGGTCACAACCGGTGCACGCGGTTCAGCCGCAGCGCCAGTATCACGGTCGCTCATTACTGCTTCTTCCAGCTCGTTTTCACGACGCAGGATAACTTTGTGGCCCATCTCTTCAGCAACCAGCTGTGCGGTTTCCTGGTCGATGACCTGGTTGATGGTCGCCATGGCGCCCAGTTTCATCATCGCTTTGATGACCTGAGAGCCTTTAACCGCCATCTTGTTCGCCAGATCGCCAACGGTGATGGTTTCGCCAATCACGACGTCACGGTTAACGGCCTGAGCAGGCTTCTGGAAGCTCTGCTGCAGAGCGGAACCTTTACGCTTACCGCCTTTACCGCCGCGAACAGCAGCGCGTGCTTCTTCACGGTCAGCTTTGGATTCAGCGTGTTTGTTGCCTTTTTTCGCCGGACGCGCTGCTTTTGCATTACGGCCACGGCCACGACCGCCTTCAACTTCACGGTCGTTATCATCTTCAGCCTGACGCGCATGCTGAGAAGTGGTCACGTGATAGTCGCTGGTGTCTTCAGTCGGCTCAACGGTATTCACACCATTCTTCTCGTTTTCTTCTGCCATACGGCGCGCTTCTTCGGCGACGCGGCGAGCTTCTTCTTCCAGCTTACGGCGGGCTTCTTCTTCCGCTTTACGCTTCAGCTCGGCAGCTTCATTTTCACGGCGGGCTTTTTCAGCCTGGGCGGTTTTGGTCATTTCGTCTGTCTGTTGATTGCTCACTTTGTCTTTTTCCGCAGCGTCACGCTTCACTTTATCACTTGCGTCGCGTTTCGCTTTTTCTGCGGCCTCACGTTCAGCTTTTAATTCTGCTTCACGTTTGGCGGTTGCTTCCGCCTCACGCTGAGCTTGTTCTTCCGCTTCACGCTGTGCCTGCTCTTCCGCGGCAAGGCGTTCTGCCTCTTGCGGATCACGTTTTACAAAGGTGCGCGTCTTGCGGACTTCAATTTGGACCGATTTGCTTTTGCCACCGGTACCAGGGATGTTTAACGTGCTACGCGTTTTGCGCTGCAGCGTTAACTTGTCAGGCGTAGAACCGTGTTCACGGTTCAGGTGCGTTAACAAGGTTTGTTTTTCTTGCGCGGTCACCGAGTCATCAGCGGACTTCGGGATCCCTGCATCAGCAAATTGCTGTACCAGGCGGTCCACGGAGGTCTGAATCTCAGCAGCCAGCGATTTTACAGTTACATCAGTCATGCTGTTCCTTCCTGCTACAGTTTATTACGCTTCGTCGCCGAACCAGCAAATATTACGTGCGGCCATGATGAGCTCGCCGGCTTTCTCGTCGGTTAAACCTTCGATATCAGCCAGGTCATCAACGCCTTGCTCAGCGAGATCTTCCAGCGTACAAACACCACGGGCAGCCAGCTTGAACGCAATCGCACGATCAAGACCTTCCAGATTCAGCAGGTCATCAGCCGGCTTCTTATCGCCAAGGCTTTCTTCCTGAGCCAGTGCCAGGGTGGTCAGTGCGTTTTTAGCGCGTTCACGCAGGGCTTCAACGGTTGGTTCATCCAGACCGTCAATTTCCAGCAGCTCTTTCATTGGCACATAGGCCAGTTCTTCCAGCGTAGAGAAACCTTCTTCAACCAGAACAGTGGCGAAGTCTTCGTCAATATCCAGGTATTTAGTGAAGGTATCGATCGCCGCATGGGCTTCAGCCTGATGCTTAGCCTGCAGGTCATCAACGGTCATTACGTTGAGTTCCCAGCCGCTCAGCTGTGACGCCAGGCGTACGTTCTGGCCGTTACGGCCAATTGCCTGCGCCAGGTTGCCCGCTTCAACAGCGATATCCATGGTGTGTTTGTCTTCGTCAACAACGATAGACGCCACATCAGCTGGAGCCATTGCGTTGATCACGAACTGCGCCGGGTTGTCATCCCACAGAACGATATCAATACGTTCGCCGCCCAGCTCAGTCGAAACTGCCTGAACGCGCGCACCGCGCATACCGACGCAAGCACCGACCGGGTCGATACGCTTGTCGTTGGTTTTCACCGCAATTTTCGCACGGGAGCCCGGATCGCGAGCCGCCGCTTTAATCTCGATAACTTCTTCACCGATTTCCGGCACTTCGATACGGAACAGTTCTACCAGCATTTCTGGTTTAGAACGGGTCACGAACAGCTGTGCACCACGCGCTTCAGGGCGAACGGCGTACAGAACACCGCGAATACGGTCACCTGGGCGGAAGTTTTCACGCGGCAGCATATCTTCACGCAGGATCACGGCTTCAGCGTTACCCGGCAACCCTTCGGATTTGATCTCCAGGGAGATGTTGTCGCGGTTCACTTTCTTCACCACGCCGGTGATGATTTCGCCTTCCTGATCGCGGAACTGATCGACAACCAGCGCGCGCTCGGCTTCGCGCACTTTCTGCACGATAACCTGTTTAGCGGTCTGGGTCGTGATACGGTCAAAGGTGACAGATTCAATCTGATCTTCAACGTACTCGCCCACGTTCAGACTTTCGTCTTCAAAACGGGCAGCTTCCAGCGTGATCTCTTTGGTCGGCTGGGTCACTTCTTCAACGATTACCCAACGACGGAATGTATCGAAGTCACCGCTTTTACGATCGATTTCTACGCGAACATCGATCTCTTGTTCGTATTTTTTCTTGGTTGCTGTAGCCAGTGCACTTTCCAGCGCTTCGAAAATCTTCTCACGCGGCAGTGATTTCTCGTTGGAGACGGCTTCAACAACAGCCAAAATTTCTTTGTTCATCGCGGGCTTTTCACCTCAATCCAGACTGTTAAAAGTGGGGAACCAGGTTCGCCTTCTGGATATTACTCAGCGCGAACACTTCATCTTTGCCTTCGACTGTCACCGTGATCATTTCACCATCAACGGCTTTGATAATTCCCTGCCATTTACGGCGGTTCTGTACGGCCATACGCAGAACGAGAGCCACTTCTTCACCGGTAAAGCGCACATAGTGCTCGGCCGTGAACATCGGGCGATCGAGGCCAGGTGAGGAAACTTCCAGGTTGTACGCAACGGTAATCGGGTCTTCAACATCAAGAACCGCACTCACCTGGTGGCTGACATCAGCACAATCATCAACATTGATGCCATCTTCACTATCAATATAGATGCGCAGCGTCGATGTACGGCCGCGAACGAATTCGATGCCGACCAGTTCGTAGCCCAGTGCTTCGACCGGTGCAGTAATCATCTCTGTTAATTTTTGCTCTAATGTGGACAAGCCCACCCCCAAGACATAAAAAAAGGGCGTAAAGCCCAGTTATTCTGTAGTCAGATAACAAAAAACCCCGATAAATCGGGGCTTTAGATAACTGAACCCTATAGCCACAACTGTGGCCTGGAGCACTTTCCGAAAGAATTTTTTCAAATCCAGCTACGAAGGCTCTAAGTCTTCACAGTATATTTGAAAAAGAACTTTATGGGAAAGTGGTTGCGGGGGCCGGATTTGAACCGACGACCTTCGGGTTATGAGCCCGACGAGCTACCAGGCTGCTCCACCCCGCGCCTGAAACGTGGCAAATTCTACGCGTTTTGGACAGAATTTGCAAATAATGCTGGGATTTGGTACCGAAGACGGGACGTAAAATCGGCGTTTAGTATATTGATAGTTGACCCCACCTGTCAACCCAACTTCCGCCAGATCAATTAGACCAAAATTTTTACAAAAAACGCACGACTCTCTTCCGGTCTTCGCCAAAAGATGATTAAATGAATACTCACTTATTTTGCATAAAAATGCACAAGAGAGCGAAAGCGGTCTCTAATCAGTCAATCAAGCAGGGTTTTATTCTATGACGACGATTCTCAAGCATCTTCCGGTAGGACAACGTATTGGCATCGCTTTCTCAGGCGGCCTGGATACCAGCGCTGCACTGCTGTGGATGCGCCAGAAGGGAGCGGTTCCGTACGCCTATACTGCGAACCTGGGTCAGCCGGATGAGGACGACTACGATGCCATTCCTCGTCGCGCTAAAGAGTATGGTGCAGAGAACGCGCGCCTGATTGACTGCCGTAAGCAACTGGTCGCTGAAGGTATCGCGGCTATTCAGTGCGGTGCGTTCCATAACACCACCGGCGGCCTGACCTATTTCAACACTACCCCGCTGGGCCGTGCGGTCACCGGCACCATGCTGGTTGCGGCGATGAAAGAAGACGGCGTGAACATCTGGGGTGACGGTAGCACCTATAAAGGTAACGATATTGAACGTTTCTATCGTTATGGCCTGCTGACCAACGCCGAACTGCAGATCTACAAGCCGTGGCTGGATACCGACTTCATCGACGAACTGGGTGGCCGTCATGAAATGTCCGAGTTTATGATCGCCTGCGGCTTCGACTATAAGATGTCAGTCGAGAAGGCCTACTCCACCGACTCCAACATGCTGGGTGCGACGCACGAAGCGAAAGACCTGGAATTCCTGAACTCCAGCGTGAAGATCGTTAACCCGATCATGGGCGTGAAGTTCTGGGACGAGAACGTAAAAATCCAGGCTGAAGAAGTGACCGTGCGTTTCGAACGCGGCCATCCGGTTGCGCTGAACGGTAAAACCTTCTCTGATGATGTTGAGCTGATGCTGGAAGCTAACCGTATTGGCGGTCGTCACGGTCTGGGCATGAGCGATCAGATTGAAAACCGTATCATCGAAGCGAAAAGCCGTGGCATCTATGAAGCCCCGGGAATGGCACTGCTGCACATCGCTTACGAGCGTCTGCTGACCGGCATTCACAACGAAGACACCATCGAGCAGTATCACTCTCATGGCCGTCAACTGGGTAAACTGCTGTATCAGGGCCGCTGGTTCGATCCACAGGCGCTGATGCTGCGTGATGCGCTGCAGCGTTGGGTGGCAAGCGCGATCACCGGTGAAGTCACGCTGGAGCTGCGTCGCGGAAACGACTACTCCATCCTGAACACCGTGTCTGACAACCTGACCTATAAAGCAGAGCGTCTGACCATGGAGAAAGGTGAATCCGTGTTCTCACCGGACGATCGTATTGGTCAGCTGACCATGCGTAACCTGGACATCACCGATACCCGCGAGAAGCTGTTCAACTATGTTGAGAATGGCCTGCTCTCCGCCAGTTCAGGTAACGGTCTGCCGCAGGTTGAAAACCTGGAGCACAGCGATAAGAAGTAATCGCTGATATAACGTGCAAAAGGCGCCCACAGGGCGCCTTTTTTATTTTGATTTTCGCAGGCCCGGTAAGCGCAGCGCCACCGGGCAACATGGCGGTTGACGCATGCGCTTACCCGCCCTACAAAAGATCGGAGATCTCGCAGTCTACAGACGAAAAAAAAGACGTCTTTCGACGTCTTTCTTCTGGAATATTGGTACCGAGGATGGGACTCGAACCCACAAGCCCGTTAGGGCACTACCACCTCAAGGTAGCGTGTCTACCAATTCCACCACCTCGGTACAGAATACTTAGTGCGGGATATCGCTGGTTGGCTTAGCCGGTGCAGCTGGCTGAGTTTGCTCAGTTTTCGCTGGCGCGCTCAGATTTTCCCACTCGCTTCCTTTGCTGGTCTTGTTGCTGTTGATATTGCCAAGCACAAGGCTGATGATGAAGAACAGCGTAGCCAGAATCGCCGTTGTGCGGGTCATGAAGTTCGCAGAACCACTTGAACCGAACAGCGTACCGGAAGCGCCTGCTCCGAAGGAGGCTCCCATATCAGCGCCTTTACCTTGCTGCAGCATGATCAGCGCTACGAGAGCGATGGCTACAATAAGGAAAATAACTAAAAGAGCTTCGTACATAATCAACCTGTTCCTTGCGGATTTGCCGCATACCAATGCTTCGACCAATTAGCAGGATTTTTGTTTCCCACTGAAGCGGGTGTGAATACTAACCAAAGCGAATGACCTTCGCAAGGGCATTTTTGACGCATTGTATCAACTGCGGAAAAAAACAGCAAAAAGCCATTAGTTGCTTAAAACAAAGGCGACAAAAGCCGCCTTTTTATACATTTAGCGTGCACGATTATGCAGCTTTTACAGCATCCGCAATACGGTGTGCAAATTCGGTTACCTGCGCTTCGTCTTCACCTTCCACCATCACGCGGATCAGCGGTTCAGTACCGGACTTACGCAACAGCACACGTCCACGATTGCCCAGGGCCGCTTCAACGTCAGCCATCACCGCTTTAACGTTCTCATTTTCCAGAGGATCGCCTTTACCGGCAGTGAAGCGTACGTTAACCAGGATCTGTGGGAACATTTTCATCCCGCTGCACAGATCGTGCAGGCTCATATGGTTGCGCGCCATCGCGGCAACCACCTGCAGCGCGGCCACGATACCGTCCCCGGTAGTAGTTTTGTCGAGCAGGATCACGTGACCCGAGTTTTCTGCACCGATGCGCCAGCCCTTCTCCTGCAGTTTTTCCAGCACATAGCGGTCACCCACTTTCGCGCGGACAAACGGAATACCGAGCTGTTTCAGCGCCAGTTCCAGGCCCATGTTACTCATCAGCGTGCCCACCGCACCGCCGCGCAGCTGGCCCTGACGCAGGCCCTCACGGGCAATGATGTAGAGGATCTGATCGCCGTCGACCTTATTACCTTCGTGGTCGACCATGATCACGCGGTCACCGTCGCCGTCCAGCGCAATGCCCAGGTCGGCTTTCTCTGCCAGAACGCGTGCCTGCAGGGCACGAACATCAGTTGCCCCCACCTGCTCGTTAATGTTCAGACCATCCGGCTCGCAGCCAATGGTGATGACTTTCGCACCCAGTTCGCGGAAAACATTCGGGGCGATGTGATAGGTCGCGCCATTAGCACAGTCCACCACAATTTTGAGGTGAGCCAGGCTCAGCTCATTCGGGAAGGTACCTTTACAGAATTCGATATAACGGCCCGCCGCATCAACGATACGGTTCGCTTTACCCAGCTCTGCGGAATCTACACAGGTGATCTCTTTTTCCATTTCGGCTTCAATGGCTTCTTCCACGTCATCCGGGAGCTTGGTGCCGTCAATGGAGAAGAATTTAATGCCGTTGTCGTAGAACGGGTTGTGAGAAGCTGAGATAACAATCCCCGCTTCCGCACGGAAGGTGCGCGTCAGATACGCGACAGCAGGCGTTGGCATTGGGCCCGTAAAGGACGCGGACAGTCCAGCCGCCGCCAGACCCGCTTCCAGCGCGGACTCCAGCATATAGCCGGAAATACGGGTGTCTTTACCGATAATGATCTTACGGGAACCATGACGCGCCAGCACTTTGCCAGCAGCCCAGCCGAGCTTCAGGACAAAATCAGGGGTAATGGGAGCATCGCCTACACGCCCACGGATACCATCGGTACCAAAATACTTACGATTACTCATAGCGTTTGTTTTCCTTCGCTGCCAGTGTGGCTTCCACCACACGCATGGCTTCTACTGTTTCTTTGACGTCATGGACACGAATAATGTGCGCGCCCTGCATCGCCGCAATCACCGCGCAGGCCAGGCTGCCGCTCAGGCGTTCGCTCGGCCCCACGTTCAGCAACTGCCCAATCATCGACTTTCTCGACATCCCCACCAGCAGCGGCAGGTCAAAGTGATGGAATTCCGATAAGCGCGCAAGCAACGCATAATTGTGGGAGAGATTTTTACCGAAACCGAACCCCGGGTCGAGCAGCAATTTCTCTTTTGGGATACCTGCACGTTCACAGCGCGCAATATGCTCAATAAAGAAGCGATTCACGTCGGCAAAGACATCGTCGTACTTCGGTGCTTCCTGCATGGTTTTTGGTTGACCCTGCATGTGCATCAGGCATACCGGTAACCCCGTCTCTGCCGCGGCTTCAAGGGCGCCAGGCTCGGTAAGTGAACGAATATCATTGATAATGTGAGCGCCCACTCTCGCCACTTCATGAATCACTTCGGGTTTAGAGGTATCAACGGAGATCCATACTTCAAACCGCTGCGCGATAGCTTCAACCACCGGCACCACGCGCGCCAGCTCTTCTTCCACAGACACGTCCACCGCACCAGGACGCGTCGATTCGCCGCCCACGTCAATAATGGTGGCACCCGCATTAATCATTAGATTCGCGTGTTTAACCGCCTCGATAAGCGTGTTATACGTGCCGCCGTCAGAGAAGGAGTCAGGGGTAACATTCAGGATCCCCATCACATGGGGATGTGAAAGATCGAGATGCGAGTCCTGAGCGAATAATTTCATGGCGAAATCCCTGGTATCTATATCGTTAAACAGAAATGAAAAACCCCGGAGCAAGCTCCAGGGTTTGAGGTACGGACAAACGCTTCAACAGCAGTGACTTACTTATCGCCCAACTGTTCTGACATGGTGTTGCCCGGGTTTGGCGTACGCGGTTCATCAACCGGACGCGGCGCACGCGGGGTGCCATTGTTGTCAGAATTATTGGAAGCGCCTGGGTCTTCCCAGCCCGCTGGCGGACGCACTTCACGGCGCGCCATCAGGTCGTCAATCTGCGGTGCATCGATGGTCTCATATTTCATGAGCGCATCTTTCATCGAATGCAGGATGTCCATATTGTCGGTCAGGATCTGGCGTGCACGTGCGTAGTTACGCTCTACCAGAGATTTTACTTCCTGGTCGATGATACGAGCCGTCTCATCGGACATATGTTTCGCTTTAGCCACAGAACGGCCGAGGAATACTTCACCCTCTTCCTCTGCATACAGCAGCGGACCGAGTTTGTCGGAGAAGCCCCACTGCGTCACCATGTTACGCGCCAGGTTTGTCGCAACTTTAATGTCGTTGGACGCACCGGTAGAAACATGTTCCACACCGTAGATAATCTCTTCTGCCAGTCGACCGCCGTACAGGGTCGAAATCTGGCTTTCCAGCTTCTGACGGCTGGCGCTGATCGCGTCGCCTTCAGGCAGGAAGAAAGTCACACCCAGCGCACGACCGCGCGGAATAATCGTCACTTTATGCACCGGATCGTGTTCCGGCACGAGGCGACCGATAATCGCGTGACCCGCTTCGTGGTATGCCGTGGACTCTTTCTGCGCTTCCGTCATCACCATGGAGCGACGTTCCGCACCCATCATGATTTTGTCTTTCGCTTTCTCAAACTCCACCATCGACACGACGCGCTTGTTACCGCGAGCGGCAAACAGAGCAGCTTCGTTGACCAGGTTCGCCAGGTCAGCACCGGAGAAGCCCGGGGTGCCGCGCGCAATGATTGCCGCGTCGATATCTGGCGCAAGCGGTACGCGACGCATGTGAACTTTCAGAATCTGTTCACGACCGCGAACGTCCGGCAGACCCACAACAACCTGACGGTCGAAACGGCCTGGACGCAGTAGCGCGGGGTCAAGTACGTCCGGACGGTTAGTCGCCGCGATAACGATGATACCTTCGTTACCTTCGAAGCCGTCCATCTCAACCAGCATCTGGTTCAGCGTCTGTTCACGTTCATCATGACCACCGCCCAGGCCCGCGCCACGCTGGCGGCCTACGGCGTCGATTTCATCGATGAAGATAATGCACGGTGCTGCCTTCTTGGCCTGCTCGAACATGTCACGCACACGAGATGCGCCGACACCCACGAACATTTCGACGAAGTCAGAACCTGAAATAGTAAAGAACGGCACCTTCGCTTCACCTGCGATGGCTTTCGCCAGCAGGGTTTTACCGGTACCCGGAGGGCCAACCATCAGCACGCCTTTCGGGATCTTACCGCCCAGCTTCTGGAAACGGCTCGGTTCACGCAGGTACTCAACCAGTTCACCCACCTCTTCTTTCGCTTCGTCACAACCGGCGACATCAGCAAACGTGGTCTTGATCTGGTCTTCCGTCAGCATACGCGCCTTGCTCTTACCGAACGACATGGCACCTTTGCCACCGCCGCCCTGCATCTGGCGCATAAAGAAGATCCAGACGCCGATAAGAAGCAGCATCGGGAACCAGGAAATGAAGATAGAAGCCAGCAGGCTTGGTTCTTCTGGCGGCTCACCTACCACCTTGACGTTTTTGGTCAGAAGGTTATCAAGCAGCTTAGGATCGTTCACCGGGATGTAAGTCGTGTAACGGTTACTATCTTTCTTGGTAACGTTGATCTCACGTCCGTTGATACGCGCTTCGCGAACCTGGTCCTGATTGACCTCCTGCAGGAAGGTAGAATAATCCACCTTGCGGCCATTCGACTCGCTGGGCCCAAAGCTCTGGAATACTGACATCAGCACAACGGCAATGACCAGCCAGAGTATTAGGTTTTTCGCCATGTCACTCAAGGGATTAACCTCATATTACAACTGTGTTAAAAACAGCGTCAGGATACTCTATATCCAGTTTCATTCAAACTTTCGCCTGAAATCTACCGGTTATCATTTTCGCCCGGTCGCTACAATATACACTTCTCGGGAACGGGCCCGGGAAGAGTCCGGCTTACGAACTTTAACCTTCGCAAACAGGGAGCGAATTTCCTTAAGATACTCCTCGAAACCTTCGCCCTGAAACACCTTCACAACAAAACTACCACCAGGCGCTAGTACATCACGACACATTTCTAACGCTAGCTCCACCAGATACATGGCGCGGGGGATATCCACCGCCGGTGTTCCGCACATATTTGGTGCCATATCTGACATGACAACCTGGACCTTACTGTCACCTACACGATCAAGTAACGCTTTCAGCACTAATTCATCACGAAAGTCGCCCTGAAGGAAGTCGACACCGACGATGGGATCCATTGGTAAAAGATCGCACGCGATGATTCGGCCCGTTCCGCCGATCTGCGTTACCGCATACTGGGACCATCCGCCAGGTGCAGCACCGAGGTCAACAACCGTCATCCCCGGCTTAAAAAGTTTGTCACTTTGCTGTATTTCATCAAGTTTAAACCAGGCACGGGAACGCAACCCCTTTTTCTGTGCCTGTTGAACATATTTATCGCTAAAGTGTTCCTGAAGCCAACGGCTGGAGCTGGCAGAACGCTTTTTACCTGTCATTTAACATTTCCGTCCTGGTTCATCGTTACCTGCCTGTGACGTAAATTTCTACGCAGCTATTTGGCGATATAAGGGAGATGGCGGTAGAATGAACCGTTTTCAATCCCAACGTAAGCAAAAATATACGATGAATCTGAGTACTAAACAAAAACAGCACCTTAAAGGTCTGGCACATCCGCTCAAGCCTGTAGTCATGCTTGGCAACAATGGTTTGACCGAAGGGGTGCTTGCCGAGATTGAACAAGCGCTGGAACACCACGAGCTGATCAAGGTGAAAATCGCCTCTGAAGACAGAGACACTAAAAACCTGATCGTGGAAGCCATCGTGCGCGAAACCGGCGCCTGTAATGTACAGGTCATCGGTAAAACGCTGGTGCTCTACCGCCCATCTAAAGAGCGTAAAATCTCGCTGCCACGCTAAGGATATCCTGAATCAAACACATTTTCTGTGTGAAACGAGGGATTTCTGTCAGCAGGCGAGCAAAATGCCATGCTCCTTGAGTTGATAAAAGGCCGCTATGCGGCCTTTTTCTTTTCTTTACAATGTATCAACATCTTAGTAGAGAAGCGAATTACAGGTATTCAACCTTAATAATTTCATATTCCACTTCACCGCCAGGGGTGCGAATGGTGACAACATCGTCCTGCTCTTTGCCAATCAGGCCGCGAGCAATCGGGGAGTTCACTGAAATCAGGTTCTGTTTGAAGTCTGCTTCATCATCACCCACGATGCGATAGGTCTGCTCTTCGTCGTTGTCCAGGTTCAGCACGGTCACGGTAGAACCAAAGATCACACGCCCGTTGTTAGGCATTTTGGTGATATCGATAACCTGTGCATTGGACAGTTTTGCTTCGATATCTTTAATACGCCCTTCACAGAAGCCCTGTTGCTCACGCGCGGCGTGGTATTCAGCATTCTCTTTCAGGTCGCCATGCTCGCGCGCATCCGCGATAGCGGCGATGATTTCAGGACGACGCACGGATTTCAGGAAATCCAGCTCTTCGCGCAGTTTTTCGGCACCACGTAAGGTCATCGGAATAGCTTGCATTTGTTATACCTCTTAAACATTCCTGTTGGGAGCAGTGTTCCCTGCTCCTGCCCCCCTAAGCGGGCAAGAAGCAAAAAGAAAACCGACCCGGGAGCAATGCCCCAGGTCAGCAGCAATTTTTCAATTTGATATGCATTTTACCGCGAAGTTCACTATGGGTCATCGTTTACTTTGCAGTGCCATGCACCGTAGTATGACGGTTTGTTTTCGGGTTGTTAGCGCGAGATTATGCGATTTTCCAGATTTATCATCGGATTGACTACCAGTATAACGTTCACCGCCCAGGCCGCGAATGTTGATGAGTACATTAATCAGCTCCCCGCAGGCGCGAACCTTGCCCTGATGGTGCAGAAGGTTGGCGCACAGGCTCCCGAGATTGACTATCACAGTCAACAGATGGCGCTGCCTGCCAGTACCCAAAAGGTGATCACTGCCCTCGCCGCCCTGCTCCAGCTCGGGCCTGACTTCCGTTTTACGACCACACTCGAGACCAAAGGTAACGTCGAGGGTGGCGCACTGAAAGGCGATCTTATCGCCCGTTTTGGCGGCGATCCGACCTTTAAGCGCCAGGATATCCGCAATATGGTTGCGGTACTGAAAAAATCTGGCGTGCAGAAAATTGATGGCAATGTACTGATCGACACGTCCATCTTTGCCAGCCACGATAAAGCCCCAGGCTGGCCGTGGAACGACATGACCCAATGTTTCAGCGCCCCGCCCGCCGCCGCGATTGTTGACCGTAACTGCTTCTCGGTTTCGCTTTACAGCGCGCCAAAGGCAGACGATTTAGCGTTTATCCGCATAGCGTCCTACTACCCGGTCACAATGTTTAGCCAGGTCCGCACGCTGGCGAAAGGCTCCCCGGATGCGCAATATTGTGAGCTGGACGTCGTGCCGGGCGATCTTAACCGCTTCACGCTTACCGGCTGCCTGACGCAGCGCGCCGATCCGCTGCCGCTGGCCTTTGCGATACAGGATGGAGCAAGCTACGCGGGTGCCATTCTGAAAGATGAGCTGAAACAAGCGGGCATAACCTACACCGGCACGCTGCTTCGCCAGACGCAGGTCAATCAGCCCGGCACGGTCATCGCCAGCAAACAGTCTCCTCCGCTGCACGATTTACTGCGAATCATGCTGAAAAAGTCGGACAACATGATTGCCGACACCGTGTTCCGCATGATTGGCCACGCGCGTTTCGGCGTGCCGGGAACCTGGCGCGCGGGTTCAGACGCCGTTCGTCAGATCCTGCGCCAGCAGGCCGGGATCGAACTGGGTAATACCATCGCCGTCGATGGCTCCGGATTATCGCGTCATAATTTGATCTCTCCGGCCACGATGATGCAGGTGCTTCAGTACATTGCACAGCATGACACTGAGCTAAACTTTATTTCAATGCTGCCGCTGGCCGGGCATGACGGTTCGCTGCAGTATCGCGCCGGGCTTCACGCTGCCGGCGTGGATGGTAAAGTATCCGCTAAGACAGGCTCGCTGCAGGGGGTTTACAACCTTGCAGGCTTCATCACTACCGCCAGCGGACAACGCATGGCATTCGTGCAGTATCTTTCCGGCTATGCCGTCGAACCGACCGACCAGCGCAATCGCCGTATTCCGCTTGTTCGCTTCGAAAGCAGGCTTTATAAGGACATCTACCAGAATAACTAGCGATGAAACTACTCATAGTTGAAGACGATCTGTTATTGCAGGAAGGGCTGGCGCTGGGGCTGGCCAATGAAGGGTATGCCCTCGACTGTGCTGGCACCGCAGCGGACGCGGACGCCCTGATCCAGAGCGGCGAATACAGTCTGGTGATCCTCGATTTGGGCTTGCCTGATAAAGATGGCGCCACGCTGCTCAGCCAGTGGCGACGCCGCGGTATCGCCAACCCGGTGTTGATCCTGACGGCACGCGATGCCATTGAAGATCGCATCACCGGCCTCGATGCAGGCGCAGATGATTACCTGGTGAAGCCTTTTGCGCTTGCTGAGCTTCAGGCGCGAGTGCGGGCGTTGATTCGCCGCTATCAGGGCCATAGCGATAACTTACTCACCGACGGCGATATTACGCTGAATCTGCAAACCCAGCAGGTACTGCGCCGGGACCAGGCGGTAGAGGTGACGCCAAAAGAGTTCGCCCTGCTTACGCGTCTGATCATGCGCAGCGGGCAAACGGTGCACAGAGAAACGCTCCAGCAGGATATCTACTCCTGGCAGGACGATCCGGGGTCAAATACCCTTGAAGTTCACATCCATAACCTGCGTCGCAAGCTCGGCAAGGACAGAATCAAAACCGTCCGTGGCGTTGGCTATCGCCTTGAGAGCCAGAAATGAACAGCATGCGTCGGCGTTTGATGGTGCTGCTGGCGGTCATTCTCTTATTTTTCCAGCTGATAAGCGTCATCTGGCTGTGGCATGAAAGCCGCGAGCAGATCGGTTTTCTGGTGAATGAAACGCTGTCGGCAAAAGCCCGTAATAACCATGTCGAAAAAGAGATCCGCGAAGCGATTGCTTCCCTTCTCGTCCCTTCTCTGGTGATGGTAGGCTTTACGCTGTTTTTCTCTTTCTGGGCAGTCACCTGGATAACCCGACCGCTGAATAAACTGCGTGACAGCCTGGCTAACCGTTCGGCAGATAACTTAACTCCGCTTCCTATGTATTCCGACATGGAAGAAATCGGCGCGGTGACAACCTCCCTGAATCAGCTGCTCGCCCGGCTGGACAATACCATTCAGCAGGAGCGTCTCTTCACCGCTGACGCCGCACACGAGCTTCGAACGCCCCTTGCCGGTATCCGGCTCCATCTGGAGCTTATGGCGCAGTCAGGCGCACCACAGGCCGCGACGTTAATTAGCCGTATCGATCAGCTCATGCATACCGTTGAGCAACTGCTGATGCTGGCCCGTGCCGGACAGGCAATGGCCAGCGGACACTACGAAACCGTGAGCTGGACGGAAAATATCATTGAACCTCTCGGCCTGGGCCATGAAGCCAAAGAGCATACGGTGATTTGGCCCGCTAAAAGCGCGCTCACGGTTCAGGGAGACGCCGTGCTCCTGCGTCTGATGCTGCGCAACCTGCTGGAGAATGCCGGGCGCTACAGCCCGGCAGGGACAACGATTACAGTGACATTAACCGGGGTCGACGGGGGGACGCAGATCAGCGTGATCGATCAGGGGCCCGGTATTGATGACGCGCACCGACAGTCAATTACCGAGCCATTCCGCCGTCTTGACCAGCGCTACGGTGGCAGCGGTCTGGGGCTGAGTATCGTGCAGCGCATTGTACAGCTCCACCACGGCAGGCTGACGCTTGAGAACGGCGCTGAAGGTGGTTTGATCGCCAGCTGCTGGCTGCCCGCAACGCTGGAATAAAAAAAGCCCCCATAATGGGGGCTTTGGACAGATATTAGTGCTTGTAGATGAACTCGACGCCTTCTTCGTCATCTTCATCCCAGTCATCGTCCCAGTCTTCATCATCCTCTTCCGCTTCCAGCTCTTCAAGCTGCTGGCGGTGGTAGTCATCCCACATGAATTCGACTTTTTCAGGCTGTTTCACTTCTTCCGCCTGAACAATTGGGTTCTCAATGATGAAGGTCATCACATCCCAGCACAGATCTTTCACGCCAACCTGGCTTGCCGCAGAGATCAGGTAGTATTTATCTTCCCAGCCCATCGCTTCAGCAATCGCTTTAGCTTTCGCTTCCGCTTCGGCCTTGTCCATCAGGTCGATCTTGTTGAAGACCAGCCAGCGTGGTTTATTCGCCAGTTTTTCGCTGTATTTTTCCAGCTCACCGATGATGATGCGGGCGTTTTCAACCGGATCGGAACCGTCGATAGGATCGATATCGATAAGGTGCAGCAGCACGCGGCAACGCTCAAGGTGTTTCAGGAAGCGAATACCCAGACCCGCGCCTTCCGCAGCGCCTTCAATCAGACCCGGAATATCGGCAACCACAAAGCTCTTCTCGTTATCCATACGGACAACGCCCAGGCTTGGTACCAGCGTGGTAAACGGATAGTCCGCCACTTTTGGTTTCGCCGCAGAAACGGCGCGAATGAACGTCGATTTACCGGCGTTTGGCATACCCAGCATGCCCACGTCTGCCAGAAGCATCAGCTCCAGCTGCAGATCGCGCTTATCGCCCGGCGTACCCATCGTTTTCTGACGCGGAGTACGGTTAACGGAGGATTTGAAACGGCTGTTACCCAGACCGTGCCAGCCGCCTTTCGCCACCATCAGGCGCTGACCGTGTTTGGTCATGTCACCCATGGTTTCACCGGTCCCCTGGTCAATCACACGCGTACCGACCGGAACCTTAATGGTGACGTCTTTACCGCGTTTCCCGGTACAGTCACGGCTCTGGCCGTTCTGGCCACGTTCAGCGCGGAAGGATTTTTCGAAACGGTAGTCGATCAGCGTGTTGAGGTTCTCATCCGCCTCCAGCCACACGTCACCACCATCCCCGCCGTCGCCGCCGTCAGGACCGCCACGTGGGATATACTTTTCACGGCGGAAGCTCACGCAACCATTGCCGCCATCACCAGCCACGACCAGGATCGTCGCTTCATCAACAAACTTCATTTTACTCTCCGTAACTCATTCGCCTGAGCGGGGGACTACTACAACCGCTTCATTTTTGCGCCAACGTCCCCAAAGACGATGACCAATGGCGGAATACATCGCGCCCGCAACCACGACAAACGCACCGAGATAACCCAACAGGTTGAGCATCGGTCTGACGAAGACATCGGGCCAGGCCATTGATAACAAATCTGAAAATAACAGCGTAAACAGCGGAGTAAGCGTAATTAACGCGCTCACCTGTGCCGCCTGCCAGCGCGCCATCGCTTCGGCCAGCGCGCCATAACCGACCAGCGTGTTCAGCCCACAAAAAATGAGGCACGCCAGTTGCCAGTCGCTAAGCTGGGAAATCACACCCGGCTTTGCTAATGGCAGCAATGCTATTGTACACAAAGTGTACAGCAAAAAGAGGATCTGCTGTGAGGCAAGACGACGCAATAACACCTTTTGCGCGACGCCATAGCTCACCCAGACCGTTGCCGCCCCCACGCCGAAAATTACACCCCATGTGTAATCCGTCAGGCGGGTGAAAATCTCAATCAGACTGGTGTTGAAAAACATCACCAGACCGCACAGCAGCATGCTCGCCCCGATAATCTGCGTACCGCGCATTTTCTCCTTGAGGATAAAGACGCTGGCGACCATCATGCCCACCGGTGAAAGCTGACCTATCACCTGCGACGCCGTGGGGCTGAGATATTGCAGGGAAGAGCTGAACAGGATGAAGTTACCGAACAGACCGCCCGTCGCGATAGCCAGCAATACCAGCCAGCGCGGTTTGCGGAAGAGCCGCAAGGGTGGAAGCTTACCTTTGATAGCCAGAATGGCCCCGAGGCCGATGCTTGCCATCAGAAAGCGATAAAAGACCACCGTAGGCGGCTCCATCACTTCCAGTACCTGCTTCATTGCAATTGGCAGCGCACCCCAGCACATTGCGGTAGTGAGCGCCAAAAGAATACCAATGCCGGCCTGCTGCTTCATGCCCGTTTTCCCTACAGAAAAAATTACCGGGTTTCCAATGTAAAAAGCCCCGCAACAGGTTGCGGGGCTTTAATCCGTTACCGGACCGAGAAAACCTTACTCAGCAACGATGCTGATGTATTTACGGTTGTTCGGGCCTTTAACTTCAAATTTCACTTTACCGTCTGCTTTAGCAAACAGAGTGTGGTCACGACCGCAACCTACGTTGTTGCCAGCGTGGAATTTGGTACCACGTTGACGAACGATGATGCTACCCGCCAGAACGGATTCGCCACCGAAACGCTTAACGCCAAGGCGTTTAGCTTCTGAATCGCGACCGTTACGTGTGGAGCCGCCAGCCTTTTTATGTGCCATTTAAATCTCTCCTCAGGTCTTAGGCGCTGATGCCAGTAATTTTCACATCAGTGAACCACTGACGGTGGCCCTGCTGCTTACGGTAGTGCTTACGACGACGAAACTTAACGATTTTAACTTTCTCGCCACGACCGTGTGCAACAACTTCAGCTTTGATAACGCCGCCATCAACGAAAGGAACGCCGATTTTGACTTCTTCACCGTTTGCGATCATCAGAACTTCTGCGAACTCAACAGATTCGCCAGTTGCGATGTCCAGCTTTTCCAGGCGAACGGTCTGACCTTCGCTTACTCGGTGTTGTTTACCACCACTTTGGAAAACCGCGTACATATAAACTCCGCTTCCGCGCACGTCCTCGTATGAATCAGAGTGCGCTATAAATATTCACAATAGGGCGCGAATATTACGCAAAACGCGAGCCTTTGACAAGTGCTACCGTCAATACATGAAGAAAAAAAACACAACACGTACGGTAACGTTTATCTGTGCCGTTTTTTCAGTACAATCAGCACTACTATTGATAAACCGAAACCCTTCGTTACCCCATTGAAGATGGGATCAACAGGATAAAAAGCCCGGCTTTTGCGATGAATTTAGAAAAAATCAACGAGTTAACCGCGCAAGATATGGCGGGTGTGAATGCAGCAATCCTGGAGCAACTCAACTCTGACGTTCAGCTGATCAATCAGTTGGGCTATTACATCGTCAGCGGCGGCGGTAAACGCATTCGTCCGATGATTGCCATTCTGGCTGCCAGAGCCGTTGGCTATCAGGGAAATGCTCACATCACTATCGCAGCGCTCATCGAATTTATTCACACGGCGACGCTTCTGCATGACGATGTTGTGGATGAATCGGATATGCGTCGTGGCAAAGCCACGGCAAACGCCGCTTTCGGAAACGCAGCCAGCGTCCTGGTGGGGGATTTTATCTATACCCGCGCCTTCCAGATGATGACCAGCCTGGGCTCCCTGAAAGTGCTGGAAGTGATGTCCGAAGCCGTAAACGTCATTGCTGAAGGCGAAGTGCTGCAGCTGATGAACGTCAACGACCCTGATATCACCGAAGAAAACTACATGCGCGTCATCTACAGCAAAACGGCGCGCCTGTTTGAAGCGGCTGCCCAGTGTTCCGGCATTCTGGCCGACTGTACTGAAGCCCAGGAAAAAGGCCTGCAGGACTATGGCCGCTATCTGGGTACGGCCTTCCAGCTGATTGATGATTTGCTGGACTACAGTGCGGACGGCGAGACGCTCGGTAAAAACGTGGGCGATGACCTGAACGAAGGTAAACCCACCCTGCCGCTGCTTCATGCTATGCGCAACGGAACAGCCGACCAGGCGAAAATGATCCGTGAAGCGATTGAGCAGGGAAATGGCCGCCATCTTCTGGAACCTGTACTGGAAACTATGGCTATCTGCGGATCGCTGGAATGGACGCGTCAGCGCGCGGAAGAAGAAGCCGACAAAGCCATCGAAGCGCTTCAGGTCATTCCAGACAGCCCGTGGCGCGAGGCACTGATTGGTCTTGCCCACATCGCCGTTCAGCGCGACCGTTAATCCCCTTGTTTCTCCCCGCAGCGATAGCGGGGAGATTCCAGTACACACCTGTAAATTCCGTGTTCATGTAAATTCATCGGTTTAGAGACCGCATGAATAAAGCCGTGTCTTATTCTGAATATCCCTTCAAGTAACGCGAACTTTTTAGAACAAGAAGTTGAAATGGGTATAGTAACCGCGTCGTTTCAGAAGAAACGGCGTAGGTGAATCCGAACTTAAGGACGGCGTTATGGATACGAAATTTATCGACTGGCACACGGCTGATATTATTGCCGCGCTGCGCAAAAGAGGCACTTCACTGGCAGCAGAGTCCCGCCGCCATGGACTGAGTTCTTCCACTCTGGCAAACGCCCTCACCCGCCCCTGGCCCAAGGGAGAATTAATTATCGCGACGGCGCTGGATACGCATCCGTGGGTAATTTGGCCTTCACGCTATCACGATCCCATCACCCATGAATTTATCGACAGATCGCGCATGATTCGCCAGAGAAAGGTAAAAAGAGAACCGCAGGAATAACGCATTTTTGACAGGAACAGCAACCCCCCGGTCATTGCTGGCAGGGGGCTGCCGGAACGATTACTCGCCCTTCACACGCTCGATGTTGGCACCCAGCGCGCGCAGTTTATCTTCGATACGTTCATAACCACGATCGATGTGATAGATACGATCCACGATCGTTGTACCTTCCGCGATACAACCCGCCAGCACCAGGCTTGCAGACGCACGCAGATCGGTTGCCATCACCTGAGCACCTGACAGTTTCTCAACGCCGTGGCAAATCACGGTATTACTTTCGATCTCAGCATGCGCGCCCATACGGATCAGCTCCGGTACGTGCATAAAGCGGTTCTCGAAAATGGTTTCTGTGATGAAGCCAGTGCCTTCGGCAACCAGGTTCAACAGGGTGAACTGCGCCTGCATGTCCGTAGGGAACGCCGGATGCGGTGCCGTACGCACATTGACCGCTTTTGGACGCTGGCCGTGCATATCGAGGCTGATCCAGTCTTCACCGATTTCGATATCCGCACCCGCATCGCGCAGTTTCGCCAGCACCGCATCCAGGGTATCTGGCTGCGCGTTGCGACAAACAATCTTACCGCCAGAAATCGCCGCAGCGACCAGGAAGGTGCCGGTTTCGATACGGTCCGGCAGAACGCGATAGACACCGCCGCCCAGACGCTCAACGCCCTCGATGGTGATACGATCGGTACCCTGACCGGAAATCTTTGCCCCCAGCGCCACGAGGAAGTTGGCGGTATCCACAATCTCCGGTTCGCGCGCGGCATTTTCGATGATGGTGGTACCTTCTGCCAGCGTCGCCGCAGACATAATGGTGACCGTTGCGCCCACGCTCACTTTGTCCATGACGATGTGCGCGCCTTTCAGACGACCATTAACGGACGCTTTAACGTAACCTTCTTCCAGCTTGATCTCGGCGCCCAGCTTCTCCAGACCAAAGATGTGCAGGTCAACCGGACGCGCACCGATGGCGCAACCGCCCGGCAGAGAGACCTGACCCTGACCAAAACGCGCCACCAGCGGGCCAAGCGCCCAGATGGATGCACGCATGGTTTTCACCAGATCGTAAGGGGCTGAGAAGTTGTTCACCTTGCTGGCGTCAATCCAGACGGAACCGTTACGCTCAACTTTCGTGCCCAACTGGGTGAGCAGCTTCATGGTGGTGTCGATATCTTTCAGCTTCGGTACGTTCTGAATTTCTACCGGCTCTTCGGCCAGCAGCGCAGCAAAGAGGATTGGCAGCGCGGCGTTTTTTGCGCCAGAAATTGTGACTTCGCCCTGGAGGCGCGTTGGCCCCTGTACACGAAATTTATCCATTGTGTGCTCTCTTATAAATTCAACCGTGCTGCGGGCCTGTCGCCCTCAGCTCAAAAACCGTTTAGTTTGCGATCGCGTGCCCACTCTTGCGGGGTGAACGCTTTAATCGACAGGGCGTGGATGCGGTTATCCGCAATATATTCCATCAGCGGCGCGTACACAGCCTGCTGTTTCTTCACGCGGCTCATACCGTCGAACATCTCACCCACAGCAATAACCTGGAAGTGACTGCCATCGCCAGTGACGTGGGCTTCCTGAAGGGAGAGTGCATTCATCAGCACTGTCTGGATTTCATGATTTTCCATGGGCTCTTAATCATCTGATAGTGAAAACAAGCCCAACATCTTAGAGCAAAGTGGCGTTGTCTTAAACAAGCAAAAAGCCCCGACGATGAAACAGTCAGGGCTTTCGGAAGTAACGCACTGAAAATATTAACGAGGCAGTACGTCCTGAGGGAGATTGTAGAGCTGCGCAAGAGTCACGACATTATCGCTCGCGCCGTGAAGTTTGACGCTTGTCCCCTGCTTTTTCCCCACGGCAATCAGATGGGCAAGCAGCGCAACGCCTGCCGTATCTACCCGCGTGACGTCTGTCAAATCGATAAGCGTCACGCCCTGCATCGCTTCGTGGCGTTTGTCCCACAGTGGGTTCAGCAGATCCTGATCCAGTTCACCGGACAACTTTAATGTCTCGCCTTCACGCGACCAGCTGAGTTGCTGTGACATTACTTCTTCTCATCCAGAGTAATTTTCTGGCGAGAGATAGACTGCAGCTGAGCGGTCAGGCCATCAATGCCTTTGGTGCGCAGTAGGTCGCTCCATTCGTTCTGTTTGGTGGTGATCATGCTTACCCCTTCGGCAATCATGTCATACGCCTGCCAGTGACCGGTCTGGCTGTTTTTACGCCACTGGAAATCCAGACGAACCGGCGGACGACCGTTAGGATCGATGATCGTCACACGGATAGGGACGATGGTCGCATCGCCCAGCGGCTGCTCAGGCGCAATCTGATAGGTCTGGCCGTGATACATCGCCAGCGCCTGGCCATAAGCCTGTTTCAGGTATTCACGAAACGCGGCAAAGTAGGCATCACGCTGCGCAGGGGTCGCGTCTTTGTAATAACGTCCCAGCACCAGCGCACCCGCATATTTAATCTGCACGTACGGCAGCAGTTCCTGGTCAACAACGTCACGCAGATAATCAGGATTAGCACGAATTTTAGGCTGTTCGTTTTTAAGACGGTCGAAGGTCTTCTTCGCCGCTTCGTCCATCAGTTTGTACGGGTTACTCTGATCCGCAGCGTGGGCGGCGGTTAGAGGGGCGATGACCAGCATGGCAACCATTAACAGTCGTTTAAACATGAATGACTTCTCCTGATATTAATTCGCAGCACCTGGCGTCGGTGCGACGTCGGTATGATCTTCGCTCTGCGCAGGGGCAGCGTCGGATTTTTTCTCATCCCCTTTACTGTTGTAAAGGAACTGACCAATCATATCCTCCAGAACCATCGCGGATTTCGTATCCTGAATGACGCTACCGTCTTTAAGGATAGTCGTTCCCAGCTCGGGATCTTCAAAGCCAACGTTAAGCGCCAGATATTGTTCGCCCAGCAGGCCGGAAGTACGGATAGAAAGGGAACTGGTGTCCGGGATATGGTTGTAACGCTCTTCGATATCCATCGCGACGCGGGGCAGATAGGTTTTCTCATCCAGCGTAATGTCAGATACGCGTCCGATCACCACGCCGCCGATGCGGACCGGTGAACGCGCCTTCAGCCCGCCGATGTTATCGAAGGTGGCATAGATGCGATACGTCGGCTCGGTGCGTACAGACGTGATATCCGCCGCTCTCAGGCAGATAAACAGCGCGGCCAGCAGCGCCAGCAGCAGGAATACACCGACCCAAATTTCATTTTTTCTCGTTTGCATGAACTCAATTCCCAAACATCAGTGCGGTGAGCACAAAATCCAGACCCAGTACGGCCAGCGACGAATGTACGACTGTACGTGTAGTTGCGCGGCTAATGCCCGCCGACGTCGGGATGGCATCGTAACCATTGAACAATGCAATCCAGGTGACCGTAATGGCAAATACCACGCTTTTAATCAGGCAGTTAACCAGATCCATTCGCAGGTCGATGGCGTCCTGCATCGCGGACCAGAAGAAACCGGCATCAATGCCTTTCCAGTGCACACCAACCAGCGAACCGCCCCAGATACCCACGGCGACAAACAGAATAGTCAGTAACGGTAAAGAGATCACCCCAGCCCAGAAACGCGGCGAGATCACGCGACGCAGCGGATCGACCGCCATCATCTCCATGCTGGAGAGCTGCTCGGTCGCACGCATCAGGCCAATTTCAGCCGTTAATGCCGACCCCGCGCGCCCGGCGAACAACAGCGCCGCCACAACCGGCCCCAGCTCGCGCAGCAGCGAGAGCGCCACCAGCATCCCGAGGCTGGTTTCCGCACTGTAGGTTGTCAGAACCAGATAGCCCTGCAGCCCAAGCACCATACCGATAAACAGACCGGAGACAATGATGATGAGCATCGACAGCACGCCGACATTATAAAGCTGCCGCACCAGCAGCGGTGCGTGCTTACGGAATTCCGGCTTGCCGACCAGCGCGTTGAATAACATCAATCCGGCACGCCCGAACGTCCTGATGGTTTTTATGCCACGGTGTCCGAGAGCGGCCAACGCATTTAACAGCATGAGTGGCTTAACTCCCTATTCCCAGTAAATCGTCACGATAGTCGCCCGCCGGGTAGCGGAACGGCACAGGGCCATCGGCAATACCGTCAAGGAACTGCCGCACGCGCGGATCGCAATTTTCCTGCAGCGCCTGAGCGCTACCGTGTGCGACGATCTTTTTGTCCGCCACAATATAGGCGTAATCGGCAATGCTCAATACTTCCGGTACATCGTGAGATACCACAATGCAGGTGACGCCAAGCGCGCTGTTCAGTTCAGAGATGAGCTTCACCAGCACGCCCATCGTGATGGGATCCTGTCCAACAAACGGTTCGTCGAACATGATTAAATCAGGTTCTAATGCAATGGCGCGTGCCAGCGCGGCGCGGCGCGCCATCCCGCCGGACAGCTCCGAAGGCATCAGCTTTGCGGCGCCCCGCAAACCGACGGCCTCAAGCTTCATCATCACCGTGCTTTTCAGCAGTTCAGGCGGCAGGCTGGTATGCTCACGCAGCGGATAGGCCACGTTATCAAAGACATTCATGTCGGTGAACAAGGCTCCCGACTGAAAGAGCATGCTCATGCGTTTGCGGACAGTATACAGACGCGAGCGTGACATCTCCGGGATGTTTTCGCCATCAAAGAGGATTTCACCGCTATCAGGTGGGATCTGCCCACCAATAAGGCGCAGCAGGGTCGTTTTACCGATCCCGGACGGCCCCATGATGGCAGTGATTTTGCCACGCGGTACGGTCAACGAAATATCATCAAATATCAATCTGTTGGCGCGAGAAAAACTCACGCCGCGAACATCGACTAAATTCGCCATCGTTTGGCTCATTTATGGTTCCTTTATTACCCTGCTCACGTTAAGGCATGCCGCCTGAATCAGCCCTCAACTCCGCATTTTTACAGAATAATAGCCGTTGAGGTTAGCGAAAGCTGGCATTTGTTTTACTTTTCCGGCGCATAAAGTCAAAATTAGGAATTCGTTACGCCTCAGACTGTATGCAGTCCAGCCATTCCCGTGCGATGGACCGACGAGTATACCTGAAGAAAGGACTTTTGATGCTTTTAGCAACAGCACTGTTAATAATTGGTTTACTTTTGGTGGTCTACAGTGCTGACCGTTTAGTGTTTGCCGCATCGATCCTGTGTCGCCTGACGGGCGTACCGCCTGTCGTCATCGGGATGACCGTGGTGAGTGTTGGAACGTCACTTCCTGAAATCATCGTCTCTGTCTCGGCATCGCTGCATGGTCAGTTAGACCTGGCAGTAGGTACCGCGATTGGCTCCAACATCGTCAATATACTCTTGATTTTGGGCCTGGCCGCACTGCTCCATCCATTTCGCGTGCATTCTGATGTTCTGCGCCGTGAATTGCCGCTAATGTTAATCGTAAGCCTGCTGGCAGGCTGCGTATTTTACGATGGTGTTCTGAGCTACAGCGACGGCATTTTCCTGCTGGCGCTGGCCGTCATCTGGCTGCTGTATAGTGTTAAAATCGCCCGTCTGGCTGAGAAGCAGGGTCAGGATAGCCTCACGCGGGAGCAGGTCGCCGAACTGCCGCGAGAAGGTACGCTGCCTGTTGCCCTCCTCTGGCTTGGCATTGCGCTGATCATCATGCCGATGGCAACGCGCATGGTCGTGGATAACGCGACCGTGCTGGCGAACTATTTCGCCATCAGTGAACTGACCATTGGCCTGACGGTGATTGCCATCGGCACCAGCCTGCCGGAGCTGGCCACGGCCATTGCGGGGGCACGTAAAGGTGAGGATGACATTGCCATTGGTAATATCATCGGTTCCAACATATTTAATATCGCCATTGTGATGGGCCTGCCGGCCCTGATAACGCCAGGGCCTTTTAACCCCCTGGCGTTCTCACGCGACTACGGCGTGATGTTATTGGTCAGCGTGATATTTGCCCTGCTCTGCTGGCGGCGGCAACGACAGATCGGCAAAGGCGCAGGCGCGCTGCTGACGGGTGGATTTATCGTATGGATGGCGATGCTGTACTGGCTCTCGCCTCTTCTCTCTGGGTAAACGGAAACGCATTATGTCGCAAATAGAATTGCAGCCGGGTTTTGACTTTCAGAAAGCAGGCAAAGAGGTTCTGGAGATTGAACGTGAAGGTCTGGCGCAGTTAGATCGGTACATTAATCAGGATTTTAGTCTGGCATGTGAGAAGATGTTCTACTGTGCCGGCAAAGTCGTGGTGATGGGGATGGGTAAGTCCGGCCACATTGGACGCAAAATGGCGGCAACGTTTGCCAGCACCGGAACCTCTTCCTTCTTTGTACATCCGGGGGAAGCCGCGCACGGTGACCTGGGTATGGTCACGCCGCAGGATATCGTCATCGCGCTGTCCAACTCCGGGGAGTCCAATGAAATTCTGGCGCTGATCCCGGTACTGAAGCGACTGCAGGTGCCGCTTATTTGCATGACCAGCCGTCCGGAAAGCAGCATGGCGCGGGCGGCCGATATTCACCTGTGCGTGAAAGTGCCCAAGGAGGCCTGTCCGCTCGGCCTGGCGCCGACGTCCAGCACTACCGCCGCGCTGGTCATGGGTGATGCGCTTGCCGTCGCGCTGCTCGAAGCCCGCGGTTTTACGCCGGAAGATTTCGCGCTTTCCCACCCGGGCGGCGCGCTGGGGCGCAAGCTTCTGCTTCGGGTAAACGATATTATGCACACCGGGGATGAGATCCCTCACGTCAGTAAAGAAGCCTCCCTGCGCGATGCGCTGCTGGAAATCACCCGTAAGAATCTGGGTATGACGGTCGTGTGCGACGATCTGATGAAAATTCAGGGGATCTTCACCGATGGCGACCTGCGCCGCGTGTTCGACATGGGTGTAGATGTCCGCACGCTTGGCATTGCCGATGTGATGACGCCGGGCGGTATCCGCGTCCGTCCGGGTACGCTGGCCGTGGATGTGCTGAACCTGATGCAGTCCCGCCACATTACCTCAGTGATGGTTGCCGATGGCGACCAGTTGCTGGGTGTGGTACATATGCATGATCTGCTGCGCGCAGGCGTAGTGTAATGAAGGATAAAACAATGAGTAATGCGGGTGCATCCCTTGCAACCTGTTATGGACCGGTCAGTACCCAGATGATGGCAAAGGCGGAAAACATTCGTCTGCTCATCCTGGACGTGGATGGCGTACTTTCCGATGGCCTGATTTACATGGGCAATAATGGTGAAGAGCTGAAAGCGTTTAACGTTCGCGACGGCTACGGTATCCGCTGCGCGCTCACCTCGGGTATTGAGGTGGCTATCATCACCGGGCGAAAAGCTAAACTGGTAGAAGACCGCTGTGAAACCTTAGGAATTACCCATCTGTATCAGGGTCAATCCGATAAGATGGCGGCGTTTAAGGATTTACTGGGTAAACTGGCTATCGCACCGGAAAACGTAGCCTACGTCGGGGACGATCTGATTGACTGGCCCGTGATGGCTGAAGTCGGGCTGAGCATCGCCGTTGCCGATGCGCATCCGCTGCTGATCCCGCGCGCTGACTACGTTACCCACATCAACGGGGGCCGTGGTGCCGTACGTGAAGTCTGCGATCTGCTTTTGCTGGCGCAGGGCAAGCTTGATGAGGCCAAAGGGCAATCGATATGAGTAAAACCAGACGCTGGATTATCATTTTGCTTTCGCTTGTCGCACTGGTATTGATTGGCGTGAACCTTGCCGATCGCGACGATCCGCAAACGGAAGTGGTCAACAATAACGATCCAACCTATAAAAGCGATCACAGCGACACCGTGGTCTACAGCCCGGAAGGCGCGCTGAACTATCGCCTGATTGCCCAGCATGTTGAATATTTTTCAGATGACGGTATTTCGTGGTTTACCCAACCTGTCATGACCACATTTGATAAGGACAAAGTGCCGACGTGGTCAATTAAGTCAGATCGGGCAAAACTGACAAATGACCGTATGCTTTATCTGTATGGCCACGTTGAAGTCAACGCCCTGACCGCTGACTCGCAACTGCGAAAAATTACGACGGATAATGCCCAAATTAACCTGGTAACCCAGGACGTGACCTCGCAGGATCTGGTCACACTGTATGGCACAACATTTAATTCCAGCGGTTTGAGAATGCGCGGGAACTTACGCAGCAAGAACGCCGAGCTGATTGAAAAGGTTAGAACCTCCTATGAAATTCAAAACAAACAAACTCAGCCTTAAAGTAATGATCGCCAGCGCGATGCTGGCGACCAGTCTCCCCGCGCTTGCTGTAACGGGCGATACCGACCAACCGATCCATATCGAGTCTGATACCCAGTCTCTCGATATGCAGGGCAACGTCGTCACCTTCACGGGTAACGTCGTCATGACTCAGGGCACCATCAAAATTAACGCCGACAAAGTGGTCGTGACCCGTCCGGGTGGCGAGCAGGGCAAAGAGATCATTGATGGTTACGGCAACCCGGCCACCTTCTACCAGATGCAGGATAACGGCAAGCCGGTGAAAGGCCGCGCTTCGCATATGCACTATGAGCTGGCGAAGGACCTGGTCATCCTGACCGGAAACGCGTATCTGGAACAGCTGGACAGCAACATTACCGGCGACCAGATCACCTATCTGGTGAAAGAGCAAAAAATGCAGGCCTCCAGCGAGAAAGGCAAACGCGTCACGACCGTCCTGGTTCCGTCGCAGCTGCAGGACAAAGGCAAAGGCCAGGCCCCGGCACAGAAGAAGAGTAACTAATTCGTTATGGCAACATTAACTGCAAAAAATCTCGCGAAGGCCTACAAGGGCCGCCGTGTCGTAGAAGATGTCAGTCTGACCGTCAACTCCGGCGAAATTGTAGGGCTGCTTGGCCCTAACGGTGCGGGTAAAACCACCACCTTCTACATGGTCGTTGGCATTGTGCCGCGCGATGCCGGCAATATTATCATTGACGATGAAGACATCAGCCTTCTGCCGCTACACGCGCGCGCGCGTCGCGGGATCGGCTACCTGCCGCAGGAAGCCTCCATTTTCCGTCGTCTTAGCGTTTACGATAACCTGATGGCGGTCCTGGAAATTCGTAACGATCTGACCAGCGAACAGCGTCAGGATCGTGCCAACGAGTTGATGGAAGAGTTCCACATTGAGCATCTGCGCGACAGCCTCGGTCAGGCACTCTCCGGGGGTGAACGCCGTCGTGTTGAGATTGCACGTGCGCTGGCCGCAAACCCGAAATTTATCCTTCTGGATGAACCGTTTGCCGGCGTTGACCCGATCTCGGTTATCGACATTAAACGCATCATTGAACACCTGCGTGACAGCGGGCTTGGCGTACTGATCACCGACCACAACGTCCGTGAAACGCTGGCCGTGTGTGAACGCGCGTATATTGTCAGCCAGGGCAATCTGATCGCCCACGGTACGCCGCAGCAGATCCTCGAAGACGATCATGTTAAGCGCGTCTATCTTGGGGAAGACTTCAGACTCTGATAGGGTAGAGGTAACGTAACGCCGAACCGGAGAAAAATGCTCTGAACATGAAGCAAGGTTTGCAATTAAGGCTCAGCCAACAACTGGCAATGACGCCGCAGCTACAGCAGGCAATTCGCCTGTTGCAACTGTCCACGTTAGAACTTCAGCAGGAGCTCCAGCAGGCGCTGGACAGCAACCCCCTGCTGGAACAAACCGATCTTCATGACGAGGTAGATACTCAGCAGTCACAGGATACAGAAGCGCTCGACACCGCGGATGCACTCGAACAAAAAGAGATGCCCGACGAGCTACCGCTGGATGCCAGCTGGGATGAAATCTACACCGCCGGAACCCCTTCCGGTACGCGTGCAGACTACCAGGATGATGAGCTACCAGTCTATCAGGGAGAAACCACCCAGTCGCTGCAGGATTACCTGATGTGGCAGGTGGAACTTACCCCCTTCTCCGATACCGACCGCGCGATTGCCACCTCAATTGTCGATGCCGTTGACGACACCGGCTATTTGACCGTCACGCTGGACGATATCCTGGAAAGCATGGGCGACGAAGAGATTGAACTTGAGGAGATCGAAGCCGTTCTGAAGCGCATCCAGCGTTTCGATCCGGTAGGCGTGGCCGCAAAAGATCTGCGCGACTGCCTGCTGATCCAGCTTTCTCAGTTCAGCAAAGAGACGCCATGGCTCGACGAGGCGCGTTTAATCATCAGCGATCATCTGGATCTGTTGGCCAACCACGATTTCCGCAGCCTGATGCGCGTCACGCGCCTGAAGGAAGAGGTGCTGAAAGAAGCGGTAAATCTGATCCAGTCGCTCGATCCGCGCCCGGGACAGTCGATCCAGACCAGCGAGCCCGAGTACGTCATCCCGGACGTGCTGGTGAGAAAACACAATGACCGCTGGGTCGTTGAACTGAATTCAGACAGCATCCCTCGCCTGCAAATCAACCAGCAGTATGCCTCCATGTGCACCAGCGCGCGTAACGACTCCGACAATCAATATATTCGTAGCAATCTTCAGGAAGCGCGATGGTTGATCAAAAGTCTGGAGAGCCGAAATGATACGCTGCTGCGCGTCAGCCGCTGTATTGTCGAACAGCAGCAGGCGTTCTTTGAGCAGGGCGAAGAGTATATGAAACCGATGGTACTGGCGGATATCGCCCAGGCCGTCGAAATGCATGAATCAACCATTTCCCGTGTCACCACGCAGAAGTATCTGCACAGTCCACGCGGTATATTTGAGCTTAAGTATTTCTTCTCCAGCCATGTGAATACCGAGGGCGGCGGCGAAGCGTCGTCAACGGCCATTCGTGCCCTGGTGAAGAAGTTGATCGCCGCGGAGAACCCCGCGAAGCCACTAAGCGACAGTAAGTTAACCACCATGCTGTCCGATCAGGGTATTATGGTGGCACGTCGTACTGTTGCGAAGTATCGAGAGTCTTTATCCATTCCGCCGTCCAACCAGCGTAAACAGCTGGTCTGACACAACCGATAAGGAAGACACTATGCAGCTCAACATCACTGGACAAAACGTCGAAATTACTGAGGCTTTACGCGACTTTGTGAACGCGAAGTTTGCAAAACTCGAGCAGTATTTCGAAAGGATCAATCAGGTCTATATTGTGTTGAAAGTGGAGAAAGTGACTCATATCTCGGATGCCACCCTGCATGTTAACGGGGGTGAACTGCATGCCAGTGCGGAAGGGCAAGACATGTACGCTGCTATCGACGGCTTGATTGATAAGCTTGCACGACAGCTCAATAAACATAAAGATAAACTGAAACAACACTAATTGTCCGGGCAGTTAACGGGTGCAGGACGGCCTGTTGTGAAACACAACAGGCCATTTGTACAGTTAGCGCTTAGGTGAAATTATGATGAACAACGATTCCGCTCTTCAACTGAGCAATGTCCTTAACCAGGAATGTACCCGCAGTGCGGTTCACTGCCAGAGCAAAAAACGTGCGCTGGAGATCATCAGTGAACTGGCTGCCAAACAGCTGGGCCTGCCGCCGCAGGTGGTGTTCGAAGCGATTCTGACCCGTGAAAAAATGGGCAGTACCGGTATCGGCAACGGCATCGCGATCCCGCACGGCAAACTGGAAGAGGATACCCTGCGTGCCGTTGGTGTGTTTGTGCAGCTTGAAACACCCATCGCCTTCGATGCCATTGATAACCAGCCCGTCGATCTCCTCTTCGCGCTGCTGGTACCTGCCGACCAGACGAAAACCCATCTGCATACGCTGTCGCTGGTCGCAAAACGTCTGGCCGATAAAACCATTTGCCGTCGACTGCGCTCGGCCCAAAGTGATGAAGAGCTCTATCAAATTATCACTGAAGCAGAAGGCAATCAGGATGATGCATAACCAGGAGATGGCCTTCACATCTGTTGTCCTGAGGAGAAACGGAACATGGTGCTGATGATTGTCAGTGGCCGTTCAGGGTCGGGGAAATCCGTTGCTCTGCGCGCCCTGGAAGACATGGGTTTTTACTGCGTCGATAACCTGCCGGTCGTGTTGTTACCCGATCTGGCCCGCACGCTGGCGGAGAGACAAACCTCTGCCGCCGTCAGTATCGACGTTCGTAACATGCCTGAATCGCCAGAGATCTTCGAACAGGCCATGAGCAACCTGCCTGACGCGTTCTCGCCTCAGCTGCTGTTCCTCGATGCAGACCGCAATACGCTGATCCGCCGCTACAGCGATACCCGTCGTTTGCACCCGCTATCCAGCAAGAACCTCTCTCTGGAGAGCGCTATCGATGAAGAGAGCGACCTGCTGGAGCCGCTGCGTTCTCGTGCCGACCTGATTGTCGACACCTCTGAGATGTCCGTTCACGAGCTGGCGGAAATGCTGCGTACCCGGCTGTTGGGTAAACGCGAGCGCGAACTGACGATGGTGTTCGAATCCTTCGGCTTTAAGCACGGTATTCCGATTGATGCGGATTATGTTTTCGACGTGCGCTTCCTGCCGAACCCGCACTGGGATCCAAAACTGCGTCCAATGACCGGTCTGGATAAGCCGGTGGCGGCGTTCCTCGACCGGCACACAGAAGTACACAATTTTATCTACCAGACGCGAAGCTACCTTGAGCTATGGTTACCTATGCTGGAGACAAACAATCGTAGCTACCTGACGGTGGCGATTGGCTGTACCGGCGGTAAACATCGTTCGGTTTACATCGCCGAACAGCTGGCCGACTATTTCCGCTCGCGCGGGAAGAACGTTCAGTCCCGTCATCGCACGCTGGAAAAACGTAAAACATGACCGTAAAACAAACCGTTGAGATCACCAACAAGCTGGGTATGCATGCACGCCCGGCGATGAAGTTGTTTGAGCTGATGCAGGGTTTCGATGCAGAGGTTCTGCTGCGGAATGACGAAGGCACCGAAGCGGAGGCGAACAGCGTGATTGCGCTGCTGATGCTGGATTCCGCCAAAGGGCGCCAGATTGAAGTAGAAGCCACCGGCCCTCAGGAAGAGGAAGCGCTGGCGGCGGTGATTGCCCTGTTTAACGCAGGATTCGACGAAGATTAAGGTCTGCTATTCAGGCGGGTAGCGCTGCGCTTACCCGCCCTACATAAGATTATTACGCTGCATAAACCCCTCTCCACCCAGCTGATTCATCTGGCGCATAATCCACGCCTGACGGCTTCGCACATAACCTGATGGGGCACTGGCCTTAAAGCGGATAGGGTTCGGTAACACAGCGGCCAATAGCGCTGCTTCTGACATGCTCAGACGGCTGGCTGGCTTATTGAAATACCGCTGTGCGGCAGCTTCCACGCCAAAAATACCATCGCCAAACTCAGCGACGTTGAGATAGACGGTCAGAATTCGTTTTTTGCTCCAGACCGTTTCCATCCCCAGGGTCAACCCCGCTTCCAGCCCTTTTCGCACCCAGCTTCGACCATCCCACAGAAACAGGTTTTTGGCCGTCTGCTGCGACAAGGTTGATGCCCCGCGCACGCGGTTTTCATGGCGTTCGTTATGGGCTAGCGCCTTCTCAATGGCCGCCACGTCGAACCCCCAGTGCTCCGGGAATTTCTGGTCCTCCGCCGCGATGACCGCCAGCCCCATGAACGGGGAGATCTCGTCCATGCTCACCCAGTCAGAGTGGGCAACATAGCTGAAATCGCCGCTGAACCACGCGCCGAGCTGGCGCTCAACCATAACGGCAGAGAACGGAACCGGCATAATGCTGAATAAAGCCAGCCCGCCTCCCCAGAATACCGCCAGCACAAGTACGATGCGCAAGAGAAAACGTTTCACCCCTGCGCCTGCGGCAAATTTACGCCTCATTCAGTCAGCACCAGCACGCGAGCCACCAGCTTTTCAATACCTGAGGCCGCCTCAGCGATATTATTCGCCAGCATATAAGCCGGCGTGGTGACAATTTTGTTATCTTCATCAACCACAATGTCATCAACCGGGCACGGAACGTGTTCGCCCCCCATTTCCTCGACGATCTCTGCGGTATCAATATCCGTCCCGATAGTCAGGCGCAGCGGGAAATCAAAAATCCTGGGCAGCATTGCCGGCGCGATGCAGATAAAGCCCTGCGGTTTTCCTGCCGCGTGCATGGCCTGCGACAGCGCCTTTAAATGAGGATCGACCTGACACTCCGCTCCCTGCGCAGCAAAGGTACTGAGATTTTTGGCCGCGCCAAACCCACCCGGCACAATAAGCGCATCAAGCTCTGTAGGGTCTGCCTGAATAAGAGGATGGATATCACCTCGCACAATACGCGCGGCTTCAATCAGTACATTACGGGTTTCCGCCATCGGCTCGCCGGTCAGATGATTAATCACATCCGCCTGATTTTTGTCCGGCGCAAAACAAATAACCTCTGCTCCCTGCTTAGCCAGGGCCAGCAGCGTGATTACGGCTTCATGTATTTCAGAACCATCGTAAACACCGCATCCGCTCAGCACGACACCAATCTTTTTCATCATGACAATCCTTTTCTGCAACTTGCTGAAGCACATTAATAATTTTGATTAAAACGCTATGCTTCACACATTTCACTGATTCATGTAACAAACCATTTAAGATTTGCTATCTTATCTGCGTGCGGCCTAAATTTTTCAGGCAGCGCCCTTTCGAAAATAACTTTATAAAACAGGCGCAGCCACGATTTCCCTGGTGTTGGCGCAGTATTCGCGCACCCCGGTTAATCCGGGGTCATTTTTTTCTGGCGTCGACCCAGGCTTTAAGCACCGCCACATCGTTTTGCCACTCTTGTTTCATCTCTTCAACCCAATCACCCACGTTATCTTCCCATGCAGGTAAATCAGGCGACTGAATCTGTTGACCCAGCTGCTGCAGATGGCGTAAACCGACCGAACCGGCGGCGCCTTTGATTTTATGTCCTTCTTCGACGATGCCCTTCTGGTCCCGGGCGGTCAGGTTTGATTCCAGCACGCTCAGATAGCCCGGCATCATTTTTTCGAACACCGCCAGACCATCGGTAATCAGTTTCGGACCCACCAGTTCGATGTACTGCTCCAGCATCGCGGTATCGAGTATCGTTTGGGCTTTTGCGCTATCAACAGACGTCATGGTGCTCTCCTCTTCATCACGGGTATCCCAGAACTTTTTAATCATGGCGGTCAGAGCAGGCACCGCTAGCGGCTTGCTGAGTACATCGTCCATACCGGCATCGAGATACTCTTTTTTGTCTTTCAGCACGTTCGCCGTCAGCGCCACCAGCGGCGGCAGCTCGTCGTCCGCGTACTGACGCGTCAGCTCACGAGAGATATCCAGCCCGGTCATATCCGGCAGCTGAATATCGAGCAGAACAAGATCGTATTCGCCCGGTTTAAACATATCCAGCGCGGCCTTACCGGTCATCGCGACATCCACGCTATTGCCCAGTTTTTCCAGCACCGAGCGCGCCACAATCACGTTCAACTCAATGTCTTCTACCAGCAGGACGTGCAGCGCGGGCAGCGGCATGTCGTCGTTTTCAAAGGTATCCTCAACTTCCTCCGCCACCGCCGGCGCATGGACCGTCAGCGTGAAGGTTGATCCTTTGCCCGGCTGGCTGACAACGGTGATATCGCCCCCCATGCTCTTCGCCAGCCGCTTAGAGACCGCCAGGCCAATGCCCGTTCCTGTCGCCGGTTTCCCGCCGTTGCTGTCCTTCACCTGGTAGTACATCGCGAAAATTTTGTCCTGCTCCTCCTGCGGAATACCCATCCCGGAGTCTTCCACCTCGAAGTGCAGCATATCGCCTTCGTCAAAGCGGATGCGCACCGCCACCTGCCCCTTCTGGGTAAATTTCACCGCGTTGCTGATGAGATTCCACAGGATCTGACGCAGACGCGTGCCGTCGGTCACCACTTTATGCGGCAGCGGCAGGGTGGGATCCATGACAAAGCTCAGTCCCTTCTGCTGCGCCTGCAGGCCGGAGAGATTTTCGAGGTCGGCAAGGAAGCTGGTGAAATCAACCGGCTGATTATCAAGCTGAACTTTACGGCGCTCCATCTTATCCATATCAATAATATCGTTGAAGATATTACCCAGCGTGACCGCGGATACATGGATAGTCTTGAGGTATTTTTCCTGCTCTGCGGTCAGGTCGGTATCCAGCAGAATACGGCTCAGCCCGACAATGCCATTAAGCGGCGTACGCAGCTCGTGGCTGATGGTGGAGATAAAGGTAGTCTTATCGCGGCTGGCGCGCTCCAGGGCATCCTGGTAGCGCTTACGCTCGGTGATATCGCGGCCAAAGCCCATCAGGCCGTGGCGTTTCCCCACGCGGTCATAGTAGGGCACCTTACGGATCTCAAAGCAGGCCTTGCGTCCGTCCGGGTAATCCAGCCACTGTTCATAGGTCAGCGAGACGTTATGGCGGAATACTTTTTCGTCCGTCTCCATAACCTTGGCCGCCGCCTCTTCAGAGTAAACGTCCTGCGGCTTCAGGTTAATCAGCTGCTTCTCGCTTTTCCCGGTGAGCAGCTCCATCGCCCGGTTACAGCCGGAAAATTCTTTATCTTCATTACGGTAAAACACCAGATCCGGCGAAGCATCGAGGAACGACCGCAGGAAAGAGGATTGCTGCTCAAGCTGGATCTGCGTGACCTCGCGCTCTTTCATTTCGATTTTCAGCTGCTCCAGCGTGGCCTGACGCTCGGCTTCCGCCTTCTCACGATCGGAGATCTCCTGATTCAGCTGCGCAATGTTGTCTTTAAGCTGGACGTTGAGCTTCAGGTCGCGCTCGCGCATCTCTTCCAGTTTATCGACCAGTTTTGACAGACGCTGACGGGACTCTTCCAGCTGTTCAACCACCACGGAAAGGAAATAGACCGCCCAGGGCGTAATGAGCAAGCCAAAGAAGATGGAGCGGATGACGTCGATACTCTCGACCTGACCATGCAGAACCATGGTGACGGCCATTTGTACGACAATGGCCAGAACGACCAGCGCCAGCGCAAGCAGCATGGAGAAACGCACCAGCCCAAGCTTCATCATCAGGTCGACGTAATACTGGGCAAGCATTCGAATTTGCTTCATAGAGGATCCCTTCACGACTTTATCGCTCAATAATACTCAAATTCAGGGCGAGGCGTTGAAGGTTGTGAGAAAAAGTGCGGGGTGAAACAGGAGATTAGCCTCGCTCCCGGTTAACCGGAAGCGAGGAGAGGTCAATCAGGAGCGTTTCAACAGCAGCCAGAGGCTGATCAGGAGGAAACTGGCGCTTGGCAGCAGCGCACCAATTATCGGCGGAATGCCATAAACCAGCGTTAGCGGACCGAAGATCTGATCGAGCACGTAGAACACAAAGCCGAAACTGATACCGGTCACGACGCGCACGCCCATCGGCACGCTGCGTAACGGGCCGAAGATAAACGACAGCGCCATCAGCATCATCACCGCCACGGACATCGGCTGGAAGATCTTGCTCCACATGTTGAGCTGGTAACGTCCGGCGTCCTGCCCGCTCGACTTCAGGTATTTCACATAGTTGTGCAAACCGCTGATGGAGAGCGCGTCAGGATCCAGCGCCACAACACCGAGCTTATCGGGCGTCAGGTTGGTTTTCCACGTACCGGTTACCGTCTGAGAACCCGTAATCTGTTTCGGATCGGTCAGGTTAGACTCATCAACCTGGGACAAACGCCACTGTTTATGTTCGGCGTCAAATTTCGCCGAAGAGGCGTGGCGGACTGACTCCAGACGGCGCTGGTCATCGAAAGCATAGATGCTCACCCCACCCAGCTCATCATTCCCCTTCACCCGTTCGATGTAGACGAAGTTTTTACCGTCTTTCGCCCATAAACCTTGTTGGGTCGAGAGCAGCGAGCCGCCGTACATGGCCTGCGCACGGTAGTTACGCGCCATCTGTTCACCCTGCGGCGCGACCCACTCGCCAATCGCCATGGTCAACAGCACCAGTGGGATCGCGGTTTTCATTACCGACAGCGCAACCTGCATGCGGGTAAAGCCCGAGGCCTGCATAACGACCAGCTCACTGCGCTGCGCCAGCATCCCCAGCCCCAGCAGCGCGCCCAGCAGGGCCGCCATCGGGAAGAAGATCTGTACATCTTTCGGCACGCTGAGCAGGGTATACATCCCCGCGCCCATCGCGTCATAGCTCCCCTGGCCGGCTTTTTTCAGCTGATCGACAAATTTGATAATGCCGGAGAGCGACACCAGCATGAACAACGTCATCATGATGGTGGTAAAAATGGTTTTACCGATATAGCGATCAAGAACGCCAAACGCCTGCATTAGATGGCTCCTTTACGCGAGAATCGGGCACGTATGCGGCGCACAGGCACCGTATCCCACAGGTTTAATCCCAGCGCCAGTAAGATGTACAGGCTGTTGACGAACCATGTCCAGACCATAGGGTCCAGCTTACCCTTCGCGCCGTTAGAACGAATCGAGGTTTGCAGCAGGAAATAGATCAGGTAAAGCAGCATCGCCGGCAGCATAGAGAGCACGCGGCCCTGGCGCGGGTTCACCACGCTCAGCGGAACGACAATCAGCGCCATCATAAACACGGTGAATACAAGCGTAATACGCCAGTGGAACTCAGCACGCGCTCTGTCGGTATTGGTATTCCACAGGGTACGCATGTCCATTTGCTCGGTATCCGTTGGATCGAGCGCCACCGCCTGATGGCCGATAATGGCCTGATAGTTCTGGAAATCCGTAATACGGAAGTCGCGCAGCATGGCTGTGCCTTCGAAACGGGTGCCTTTGTTCAGCGTCACGATCTGAGAACCATCTTTGCGCTGAGCAAGCTGACCGGAGTCTGCAACCACCACGGAAGGACGCGCGTTACCTTTGGGACGTAACTGCGCCAGGAATACGTCGTTGAATTTACTGCCGTCAACGCTCTCAATGAACAGCACGGAGTTGCCGTCGGTCGCCTGCTGGAATTGACCCTGGGCTAAGGCTGCCATGCCGGGGTTGGCTTTCGCTTCGGCCAGCACTTCGTCCTGATGACGGGAAGACATGGGACCCGCCCACATCACATTCACCGCCGCGACAATACCCGTGAACAGCGCCAGTATCATGGCCGCTTTCACCAGTACTGCTTTGCTCAGGCCACAGGCATGCATCACCGTGATTTCACTCTCGGTGTAGAGTTTCCCAAGCGTCATGAGCAGGCCAAGGAAAAGACTTAGCGGCAGGATGAGCTGCGCCATTTCCGGGATCCCTAAGCCAAGCAGGGAAAGCACCAGATTTGTTGGAATTTCGCCGTCAACGGCCGCACCGAGGATCTTAACCAGCTTCTGACAGAAAAAAATCAGCAGCAGGATGAAGAGGATCGCCAGTTGGCTTTTGAGCGTCTCCCGCACCAGATATCTTATGATTATCACTTTAAATACGCCCGTAAAAACCCGTCTCTTTGCTGGAAAATCGCTTGTTTCATGGCTTAAACGTCATTTATTCTCTTGAGTCGTCGAAATCATCGCTAAGATTAAAACATCCGGCGGATTCACGCTTCAGGACTTTTTCTGACGTGTCGAAACCGTAGTAACGTAAGATTAACACGAAGTCACCACAACAGCGGACATGAGTTACGAAAGGTTTCAATTCTATCCGTAGCTGCCGCCGTTGTCTTTAAGATTCAGGAGCGTAGTGCATGGAGTTCAGTGTAAAAAGCGGTAGCCCGGAGAAACAGCGGAGTGCCTGCATCGTTGTGGGCGTCTTTGAACCACGCCGGCTCTCCCCGATCGCCGAGCAACTCGATAAAATCAGTGACGGCTATATTAGCGCCCTGCTGCGCCGTGGCGAACTGGAAGGCAAACCTGGGCAGACGCTGTTACTGCACCATGTTCCGAACGTACTGTCAGAACGTATTCTGCTGATTGGCTGCGGCAAAGAACGCGAGCTGGATGAACGTCAGTATAAGCAGGTAATTCAGAAAACAATCAATACGCTGAATGATACTGGCTCAATGGAAGCCGTCTGCTTCCTGACGGAGCTGCACGTTAAAGGGCGTAACACCTACTGGAAAGTGCGTCAGGCGGTTGAAACGGCAAAAGAGAGCCTGTACAGCTTCGATCAGCTGAAGACCAATAAAAGCGAGCCGCGTCGTCCGCTGCGTAAAATGGTCTTTAACGTGCCAACCCGTCGCGAGCTGACCAGCGGCGAACGCGCGATCCAGCACGGTCTGGCGATCGCGGCCGGCATTAAAGCGGCCAAAGATCTCGGCAACATGCCGCCTAATATCTGTAACGCGGCGTACCTGGCCTCTCAGGCACGTCAGCTGGCCGACGCCTACAGCAAAAACGTCATTACCCGCGTCATCGGCGAACAGCAGATGAAAGAGCTGGGGATGCACTCTTACCTTGCGGTCGGTAACGGCTCGCAGAACGAATCCCTGATGTCCGTCATCGAGTACAAAGGCAATCCGTCCGAAGACGCGCGCCCGATTGTGCTCGTCGGTAAAGGCCTGACCTTCGATTCCGGCGGTATCTCCATCAAGCCTGCCGAAGGCATGGATGAGATGAAATACGACATGTGCGGTGCGGCGGCGGTTTACGGCGTGATGCGCATGGTCGCGGAACTGCAGTTGCCTATCAACGTGATCGGCGTACTGGCGGGCTGCGAAAACATGCCTGGCGGGCGCGCCTATCGTCCGGGTGACGTTCTGACCACCATGTCCGGCCAGACCGTTGAAGTGCTGAACACCGACGCCGAAGGCCGTCTGGTGCTGTGTGACGTGCTGACCTATGTTGAGCGCTTCGAGCCGGAAGCGGTGATTGACGTCGCTACCCTCACCGGAGCCTGTGTGATTGCGCTGGGTCACCATATCACCGGCCTGATGTCGAACCACAATCCTCTGGCGCACGAGCTTATTGGTGCCTCAGAGCAGGCCGGGGACCGCGCATGGCGTCTGCCGCTGGGTGACGAGTATCAGGATCAGCTTGAGTCTAACTTTGCGGATATGGCGAACATTGGCGGACGTCCTGGCGGGGCGATCACCGCGGGCTGCTTCCTGGCACGCTTCACCCGCAAGTACAACTGGGCACACCTGGATATCGCGGGCACCGCATGGCGCTCCGGTAAAGCCAAAGGCGCAACCGGCCGTCCAGTGGCGCTGCTGTCGCAGTTCCTGCTGAACCGCGCAGGTTTTAACGGCGACGAGTAAGTCAAAACGGCAGTAAACCGTAGGCCGGGTAAGGCGAAGCCGCCACCCGGCTTAAGCATTTAAAGTGAGCACAAGAAGCCCCATATATGAAGAATGCAACGTTCTACCTTCTGGACAACGACACCCATCAGGATGGCCTCAGCGCCGTAGAACAGCTGGTGTGTGAAATTGCCGCAGAACGTTGGCGCGCAGGTAAACGCGTTCTGATTGCCTGTGAAGATGAACAGCAGGCGATTCGCCTGGATGAAGCGCTGTGGGCGCGCCCCCCGGAGAGTTTTGTGCCGCATAACCTGTCGGGCGAAGGCCCGCGCGGCGGTGCACCGGTTGAAATTGCCTGGCCGCAAAAGCGCAACAGCAGCGCGCGCGATATTCTGATTAGCCTGCGGATAGATTTTGCAGATTTTGCCACCGCTTTCACAGAAGTGGTAGACTTTGTCCCTTACGAAGAATCTTTGAAACAACTGGCGCGCGAACGCTATAAAGCGTACCGCCTGGCTGGTTTTAACCTGAATACGGCAACCTGGAAATAATGGAAAAGACATATAACCCACGCGATATCGAACAGCCGCTTTACGAGCACTGGGAACAGCAGGGCTATTTCAAGCCTAACGGCGACGAAAGCAAAGAGTCCTTCTGCATCATGATCCCGCCGCCGAACGTCACCGGCAGTTTGCATATGGGTCATGCTTTCCAGCAGACCATCATGGACACCATGATCCGCTATCAGCGTATGCAGGGTAAAAACACCCTGTGGCAGGCGGGGACTGACCACGCGGGTATCGCGACCCAGATGGTGGTTGAGCGTAAAATTGCCGCTGAAGAAGGAAAAACCCGCCACGACTACGGTCGCGACGCGTTCATCGACAAAATCTGGCAGTGGAAGGCGGAATCCGGCGGCACCATTACCCGTCAGATGCGCCGTCTCGGCAACTCCGTGGACTGGGAGCGCGAGCGCTTCACCATGGACGAAGGCCTGTCCAACGCCGTTAAAGAAGTCTTCGTCCGCCTGTACAAAGAAGACCTGATTTACCGCGGCAAACGCCTGGTAAACTGGGATCCAAAACTGCGCACCGCCATCTCTGACCTGGAAGTGGAAAACCGCGAGTCTAAAGGCTCCATGTGGCACATCCGCTATCCGCTGGCCGATGGCGCAAAAACCGCCGACGGCAAAGATTACCTGGTGGTCGCAACGACCCGTCCGGAAACCCTGCTGGGCGATACCGGCGTGGCCGTTAACCCGGAAGATCCGCGTTATAAAGATCTGATCGGCAAATTCGTGGTGCTGCCGCTGGTAAACCGCCGTATTCCGATTGTGGGCGACGAACACGCCGACATGGAAAAAGGCACCGGCTGCGTAAAAATCACCCCGGCGCACGACTTCAACGACTATGAAGTCGGCCGTCGTCACGCCCTGCCGATGATCAACATTCTGACCTTCGACGGTGATATCCGCGAAAGCGCAGAAGTGTACGACACCAAAGGCAACGAATCCGACGTTTACTCCAGCGACATCCCGGCTGAGTTCCAGAAGCTGGAGCGTTTTGCCGCGCGTAAAGCCATCGTGGCAGCCGTTGACGCGCTCGGCCTGCTGGAAGAGATCAAACCTCACGATCTGACCGTGCCGTACGGCGACCGTGGCGGCGTGGTTATCGAGCCAATGCTGACCGACCAGTGGTACGTGCGTGCCGACGTGCTGGCGAAACCGGCTGTGGAAGCGGTTGAAAACGGCAGCATTCAGTTCGTGCCGAAGCAGTACGAAAACATGTACTTCTCCTGGATGCGCGACATTCAGGACTGGTGTATCTCTCGTCAGCTGTGGTGGGGTCACCGTATTCCGGCGTGGTACGACAACGAAGGCAACGTTTACGTTGGCCGTAGCGAAGACGAAGTGCGTCAGGAAAACAACCTGAGCGCGGACGTTGCGCTGCGTCAGGACGAAGACGTGCTGGACACCTGGTTCTCCTCCGCGCTGTGGACCTTCTCCACCCTCGGCTGGCCAGAAAACACCGACGCGCTGCGTCAGTTCCACCCAACCAGCGTGATGGTGTCCGGCTTCGACATTATCTTCTTCTGGATTGCCCGCATGATCATGATGACCATGCACTTCATCAAAGACGAAGACGGCAAGCCGCAGGTTCCGTTCCATACCGTCTACATGACCGGTCTGATCCGCGACGATGAAGGCCAGAAGATGTCCAAGTCCAAGGGTAACGTTATTGACCCGCTGGACATGGTTGACGGTATCTCTCTGGAAGATCTGCTGGAAAAACGTACCGGCAACATGATGCAGCCGCAGCTGGCTGAGAAAATCCGCAAGCGTACCGAGAAGCAGTTCCCGAACGGGATCGAGTCTCACGGTACCGACGCCCTGCGCTTCACCCTGGCGGCACTGGCCTCAACCGGTCGTGACATCAACTGGGACATGAAGCGTCTGGAAGGTTACCGTAACTTCTGTAACAAACTGTGGAACGCCAGCCGCTTCGTGCTGATGAATACCGAAGATCAGGATTGCGGCTTCAACGGCGGCGAGAAGACGCTGTCTCTGGCAGACCGCTGGATCCTGGCGGAATTCAACCAGACGGTGAAAGCGTTCCGCGAGGCGCTGGACAGCTACCGCTTCGATATCGCGGCGGGCATCCTGTATGAATTCACCTGGAACCAGTTCTGCGACTGGTATCTGGAGCTGGCGAAGCCGGTGATGAACGGCGGCACTGAGGCGGAACTGCGCGGCACGCGCAACACGCTGATTACCGTTCTGGAAGGTCTGCTGCGCCTGGCGCATCCGGTCATTCCATTCATCACCGAAACCATCTGGCAGCGCGTGAAGGTGATTGCAGGCATCAACGCCGATACCATCATGCTGCAGCCGTTCCCGGAATTCGATGCGGCCAAGGTTGATGAAGCGGCGTCCGCGGATACCGAGTGGCTGAAACAGGCGATCGTTGCGGTACGTAACATCCGTGCTGAAATGAACATCGCCCCAGGCAAACCGCTGGAGCTGCTGCTGCGTGGCTGCAGCGAGGCTGCCGTTCGTCGCGTCACCGAGAATAACACCTTCCTGAAAACCATGGCGCGTCTGGAAAGCATCACCGTGCTGCCTGCGGATGACAAAGGTCCGGTTTCCGTGACCAAAATCATCGACGGCGCCGAGCTGCTGATCCCGATGGCGGGCCTGATCGACAAAGACGCCGAGCTGGCTCGTCTGGCGAAAGAAGTGGCGAAAGTCGACGTGGAAATTGGCAAAATCGAAAGCAAGCTGGCGAACGAAGGCTTTGTCGCCCGCGCGCCGGAAGCGGTCATCGCGAAAGAGCGCGAGCGTCTGGTTGCCTTCGCCGATGCGAAGACCAAGCTGATCGAGCAGCAGGCGGTTATCGCAGGCCTGTAATGCTTTTACCCCTTACGCTTCAGGGCGTAAGGGGTATCCTTCCTGAAAACTCCTCGCTTGCACTCCCCTTTCTGCGGTGCTATTAACAGCAGTTATGTGTCAATTTTTGTAATGAGTAATGCTATGAGCGTGATTACCCCCGTCGCGACGACGATGCGCCGGATCGCTGAGCAGGATAACCCGGCAATCGCCGCCGTTATCCGCACCGTTTCTGCCGAATATGGCCTGACGGCTGACAAAGGCTACACGGTTGCCGACCCGAACCTGGACGAGCTTTACCAGCTCTACAGCCAGCCAGGGCATGCCTACTGGGTAATCGAGCTGAACGGTCAGGTTGTGGGCGGCGGCGGCGTGGCGCCCCTCAGCTGCAGCGAGCCGGATATCTGTGAGCTGCAGAAAATGTATTTTCTGCCAACGGCGCGCGGGCAAGGGCTGGCGAAAAAGCTGGCGCTGATGGCGCTGGACCACGCGCGCAAGCAGGGTTTTACCCGCTGCTACCTGGAAACCACCGCTTTCCTCAAAGAGGCCATCGGCCTGTATGAACATCTGGGCTTTGAGCATATCGATGCGCCGCTGGGCTGTACCGGCCACGTTGATTGCGAAGTCAGAATGCTGAAAAGTCTGTAAGTTTCGTTCCTGCCCTGTTCTGTTAAGCGGCTGTAAACTGAATGCTCTACACTCTCAGTTCACACCACAACGGGGGAAACACGATGTCGAAGATAAAAAGCTACGCCGCACCGCAGGCGGGTGCAGAACTTGAGCTGTACGAGTACGATGCGGGCGAACTAAAAGCAGAAGACGTCGAAGTACAGGTTGATTACTGCGGGATCTGCCACTCGGATCTCTCGATGATCGATAACGAATGGGGCTTCTCGAGCTATCCGCTGGTTGCCGGGCACGAAGTCATTGGCCGCGTCGTGGCGCTCGGTAGCGCCGCACAGGACAAAGGGCTGAAGGTAGGCCAACGCGTGGGTATTGGCTGGACGGCACGCAGCTGTGGTCACTGTGACGCCTGTATCAGCGGGAATCAGATCAACTGCCTCGAAGGCGCCGTTCCCACCATTCTGAACAAAGGCGGTTTTGCCGACAAACTGCGCGCCGACTGGCAATGGGTGATCCCGCTGCCGGACAGCATTGATATCGAATCCGCAGGTCCGCTGCTGTGCGGCGGTATCACCGTCTTCAAACCCCTGCTGATGCACCATATCACCGCCACCAGCCGCGTGGGCGTCATCGGTATTGGCGGTCTGGGCCATATCGCCATCAAGCTGCTGCACGCGATGGGCTGTGAAGTCACGGCGTTTAGCTCGAACCCGGCGAAAGAGAAAGAAGTGCTGGCGATGGGTGCGGATAAAGTCGTTAACAGCCGCGATCCTGACGCGCTGAACGCGCTGGCTGGGCAGTTTGACCTGATCATCAACACCGTTAACGTCGATCTCAACTGGCAGCCGTACTTTGAGGCGCTGGCCTACGGCGGTAACTTCCACACCGTAGGTGCCGTGATGAAGCCGCTGCCGGTTCCGGCGTTTACCCTGATCGGCGGGGATCGCAGCGTGTCAGGCTCCGCGACCGGTACGCCGTTTGAGTTGCGCAAGCTGATGAAGTTTGCCGGACGCACCAAAGTGGCGCCGACCACCGAACTGTATCCGATGTCGAAAATCAACGAAGCGATCCAGCACGTGCGTGACGGCAAAGCCCGCTACCGCGTGGTGTTGAAAGCGGATTTTTGATGTGACATATGCGGGGAATGTGCGGCCTGATGCCCTCACCCCAACCCTCTCCCACAGGGAGAGGGCGCACACACTAAAAGCGGTAACGGCCGTTACCGTTTTGCATCTTCCATGGCCTTAAACACCTCCGCCACCGCGACCGCACCGGGATCCATTACCCCATCCAGATTCTCTTTATTCACATACGATGAGCGCCCCGCACCGGCTTTCGCCATTTTCGCCGTTGCTTCGGCACCGTGCTGTGCTGCCTTCGCCGCCGCCTCGATATCGCCTTTCAGCAACGCCTCCAGCGCCGGCTGCAGCGCGTCGATCAGGGTACGATCGCCGAGATCTGCCCCACCGTACTGCTTCATCTGCGCCAGCCCGCTGAGCAATGCCTCGGGCAGCGGCTGACCATCGTGAAGCTTTTGCCCGGCCGCGGTGAAGAAGATCGACATCAGCACCCCGCTCGATCCGCCCATCACCGTCGCCAGCCGCTCGCCCACCAGCAACAGCAGCGTCGATACGTTATCAAGCGGGAGCTTGCGATCCTCCAGACGCTGCGCAATATCCCGCGCCCCTTGCGCAAAAGTGGAGCCGGTATCGCCGTCGCCCACTTTGGCATCCAGCGCGTTCAGTCGGTTTTCCAGCTGGAGCAGCGTTTTCGTCACCGAGGAGACATACTCGCCCACCCGCAGATTGTCCGACGGAGTGTATTCCACGCGATCGTGAATGGCGGTATGCGCCACGGTGCGCAGTGGCGCAAACGCCACGGGCTTCTGCCAGCCCAGCGTTTCGACCTCGGCGTGAATCGCCTTTTCAAAGAAGTCATTGAGCTTCAGCAGCGTGAGCGAAAAGCCCTTCATGTCCAGCGCGCTCACCAGCGGCGCGGGGCCTATCAGGTACGCGATCTCCTCTTTCAGCGCCGAATGCGCCAGCTCTTTGGTCAGCAGCGCCATCTCCAGCGCCGATACGCCGCCGAGATTGTTAATCAATACCGCAAACCGCCCTTCTCCCGCCTGCGCGCGTAACGGCGTCACCAGCGTGTCGATAATGGCTTTACTGTTCTGCGTATCCACGACGGAAGCACCGGGCTCGCCGTGAATGCCCAGCCCCAGCTCGACATGGCCCTGCTTAATGCGCCCCTCTTCCTCGTCGCTGCCCGGCAGGTTGCACGTTTGCATCGCAACGCCCAGGCTCCAGAGGTTATCGCAGGCCTGTTGCGCAATATCCCGCACCTCGCTTAGCGATTTACCGTGCTCCGCCGCATAGCCCGCAATCTTGTGCACCAGTGCCGTACCGGCAATACCGCGCGGCTGTTTGTTATCCGGCAGCGCGATATCGTCCGCCACGATCGCCATCTCCACCTTCAGGCCGTAGCGTTTGGCCTTTTCTGCCGCCAGACCAAAGTTCAGGCGATCGCCGGTGTAGTTTTTGACGATCAGCAGACAGCCGCGATCGCCCGTGACCGCCACAATGGCGTTCAGCACCGCATCCACGCTCGGCGAGGCAAACAGATCGCCACACACTGCCGCCGTCAGCATCCCTTTGCCAACAAACCCGGCGTGCGCGGGTTCGTGGCCTGAGCCGCCGCCGGAGATCACCGCCACGCGGCTTTTGTCCCAGTCGCCGCGGGCGACGATCCTGATGGCCGGATCGATATCAAGTTTGACGAGATTTGCGTGTGGCGCAGAAAGCAGTATGCCTTCAATGGCATCGTTGACCAGCTGTTTGCGATCGTTAAAGAAGAATCTGGACATCGTTTCCCACTATTTTTGTGAACCGTATGCAAAAGCATAGTCCGCGCTGGATAATGCGCCGCAAAGTCAGGAATTTACTCAACCAAATTGCGGCCAGATTGCCTATACTCCCCCCAGGACAAAGAGAGGAAGCGCATCATGAGTACACCATTGTTAATTGCCAGGACGCTGGAAAAAGAGCTGTATTTACTGCCCTCGATGGCGAACCGCCACGGTCTCATCACCGGAGCGACCGGGACGGGGAAAACCGTCACCCTGCAAAAGCTGGCGGAGTCGCTTTCGGAGATTGGCGTACCGGTCTTTATGGCTGACGTGAAAGGCGATTTAACCGGTGTGGCTCAGGAAGGTACGGCCTCTGAGAAACTGCTCGAACGGCTGAAGAATATTGGCATCACGGACTGGACGCCGCATAACAATCCGGTGGTAGTGTGGGATATCTTTGGTGAGAAAGGCCACCCGGTGCGCGCTACCGTCTCCGATCTCGGCCCGCTGCTGCTGGCCCGTCTGCTTAACCTCAACGACGTGCAGTCCGGCGTGCTGAATATTATCTTCCGCATTGCCGACGATCAGGGGCTGCTGCTGCTTGATTTCAAAGATCTGCGCGCCATTACCCAGTACATCGGCGATAACGCCAAATCCTTCCAGAACCAGTACGGCAATATCAGCAGCGCCTCGGTGGGTGCCATTCAGCGCGGGTTACTGACGCTGGAGCAACAGGGCGCCGAGCACTTCTTCGGCGAGCCGATGCTGGATATCAAAGACTGGATGCGCACCGACAGCAGCGGCAAAGGCATCATCAACATTCTGAGCTCCGAGAAGCTCTACCAGATGCCAAAGCTCTACGCCGCCAGCCTGCTGTGGATGCTCTCCGAACTGTACGAACAGTTACCCGAAGCGGGCGATCTGGAAAAACCGAAGCTGGTCTTCTTCTTCGACGAAGCGCACCTTCTGTTTAACGACGCGCCGCAGGTCTTGCTGGATAAGATTGAACAGGTCATTCGCCTGATCCGCTCCAAAGGCGTTGGCGTCTGGTTTGTCTCGCAAAACCCGTCGGACATTCCGGATAACGTTCTCGGCCAGCTCGGTAACCGCGTGCAGCACGCCCTGCGCGCCTTTACGCCGAAGGATCAGAAAGCGGTGAAAGCCGCCGCGCAAACCATGCGCGCCAATCCTGCCTTTGATACCGAAGCGGCGATTCAAGCGTTAGGCACCGGTGAAGCGCTGATCTCCTTCCTTGATGCGAAGGGCAGCCCGTCCGTGGTGGAACGCGCCATGGTGATCGCGCCCTGCTCGCGCATGGGGCCCGTTACCGACGATGAACGTAACGGCCTGATTAACCACTCTCCGGTTTACGGGAAATACGAAGACGAGGTGGATCGCGAGTCCGCGTTCGAGATGCTGCAAAAAGGGGTGCAGGCGACAACGGAGTCGCAGGATGCACCTGCCGCTAAAGGACAGTCCGTCGCCGTGGATGACGGTATTCTCGGGGGGCTCAAAGACATCCTGTTCGGCAGCACCGGGCCGCGCGGCGGCAAGCGCGACGGCGTGGTACAGACCATGGCGAAAAGCGCGGCGCGGCAGGTCACCAATCAGATAGTGCGCGGCATGCTGGGAAGTCTGTTAGGCGGCCGTCGCCGGTAGACGGGGAACCCACGGACGACCAAGCGCTGAGCCCTGAACACCGTTCTCCTGCAGATAGCGGTCGATTTCCACCATCCCCGTCCAGCGGTTCTCACACCATAGCGGTGCCAGAAGCGTTGGACGGCGGGCGCTGGCCGAAATACGGTGGTAGACGATTTCCGGCGGCGTGTGGCGAATCATCTCCCCTGCCGTTACCGTATAGTCCTCAAGCTCAATTCCGCTTAACCGCCCGGCTTCCCAGGCTTTCGCCATAATGCTGCCCGTAACGATATGCAGCGGGTGCAGCTTAATGCCGTCCACGCCGGTCTCAACCACCTTTTCCAGCGTCGCCAGGCCGTGCTGCTGCCCTTCACCCGGCAAGCCGACAATCAGATGCGAGCAGACCTTCAGCCCGCGCTCGCGGGCCAGGCGCGTGGTGCGCTGGTAGCAGGCGAAATCATGGCCACGGTTAATACGGTGCAGGGTTTTGTCATGCGCGGTCTGCAAGCCCAGCTCCAGCCAGATCTCGTAGCCTTGTTCTTTGTACTCGCTGAGCAGGTCCAGCACCGCGTCCGGTACGCAGTCCGGGCGCGTGCCCACGCACAGCCCAACGATGTTAGCCTGGCTGACGGCCTGCTGATACATAGAGCGCAGCACCTGCACCTCCGCCCACGTGCTGGTGTAGGCCTGAAAATAGGCCAGATACTGCTTCGCGCGGTTCACCAGGCTCGCCTGATGGGCAAGCTGTTCAGCGATAGATTTATGCTGCTGGGCTTCGTCAGCAAAGGACGCAACGTTACAGAAGGTGCAGCCGCCGCGCCCGATGGTGCCATCGCGATTCGGGCAGCTAAACCCGCCGTGCAGCGTCAGCTTATGAACCTTTTGCCCGTACCGCTGCAAAAGATCCCCACCAAACATATTGACTAATTTCTGTAACTGCATAATCTGATAGACCGTCCCGGAGAAAGGGGACAAGCCTGCCACTTTTAGCCTCTGTCGGCGATGACCTGGATCAATCGTCCCGGACGGCCTTTATCTATATGAATAAATACTCAGGATTACTGCAATTTCATTCACGCCATTCGTGATTACTTTTCCTTATGTTCTGATTGTTTTTTTCATTTATAGCGCCACCACTGAAAAACAGTGGGTTTATGCGGGTTTGCAGCCGATACCAGATTATTATTCTGCTATAAAACTGCTATTCAGCACGCTACATTGATAATACCGCTTTCATATAGTGAGTCAGATCACACTCCGCTGCGTCCTGCCAGGGCATACATTCAATGTAAAAATAGTTAAATAATATTTACTTTCAAAGACATAAACGCTCTTTAGCACATTTTTGTATAAATAAGATTGCCATTTGACCTGTGTACCAATTCCCGATAAGTTGGAAATCCGCTGGAAGCTTTCTGGATGAGCGGCCTGCTCATCATATTTATGCAGTAATTGAGATTCCCTCTGAAGCAAGTCCTCAAACTTGTTTACCTGCGCGAAAGGATGAAAAAGAGGGCGAATGCGAGGTCCGCGTATGAAACGCAAACCCCGTCGCCATGCTCTTTCTGTGCCTGTGCGCCACGGTAAAGTTCAATGGGAAGCCCGACGAGCCTGGGGAGGTTCACTGATATGTTGTACGATAAATCCCTTGAGAAGGATAACTGTGGTTTCGGCCTGATCGCCCACATAGAAGGCGAACCTAGCCACAAGGTAGTGCGTACTGCTATTCACGCACTGGCCCGAATGCAGCACCGTGGCGCTATTCTTGCCGATGGTAAAACCGGCGACGGTTGCGGCCTGCTGCTGCAAAAACCGGATCGTTTCTTCCGCATCGTGGCGGAAGAGTGCGGCTGGCGTTTAGCCAAAAACTACGCTGTCGGCATGCTGTTCCTGAATCAGGATCCTGAAAAGGCTGCCGCCTCACGCCGCATCGTCGAAGAAGAACTTCAGCGTGAAACCCTGTCGATTGTCGGCTGGCGCAATGTGCCAACCAACGAAGGGGTGCTCGGTGAAATCGCCCTCTCCTCGCTGCCTCGTATTGAACAAATTTTCGTCAACGCGCCTGCGGGCTGGCGTCCGCGTGATATGGAACGCCGTCTGTTTATCGCCCGCCGCCGCATTGAAAAACGTCTCCAGGACGATAAAGAGTTCTACGTTTGTAGCCTCTCTAACCTGGTGAACATCTATAAGGGTCTGTGTATGCCGGCTGACCTGCCGCGCTTCTACCTGGACCTGGCGGACCTGCGTCTGGAATCGGCCATTTGCCTGTTCCACCAGCGCTTCTCCACCAACACCGTTCCACGCTGGCCGCTGGCTCAGCCGTTCCGCTACCTGGCGCACAACGGCGAGATCAACACTATCACCGGTAACCGCCAGTGGGCCCGCGCCCGTACCTATAAGTTCCAGACGCCGCTGATCCCCGATCTGCACGATGCCGCGCCGTTCGTGAACGAAACCGGCTCTGACTCCAGCTCCATGGATAACATGCTGGAACTGTTGCTGGCGGGCGGGATGGACATCGTGCGCGCCATGCGTCTGCTCGTGCCACCGGCCTGGCAGAACAACCCGGATATGGACCCTGAGCTGCGCGCGTTCTTCGACTTTAACTCCATGCACATGGAGCCGTGGGACGGCCCGGCGGGCATCGTCATGTCCGACGGCCGCTTCGCCGCCTGTAACCTGGACCGTAACGGTCTGCGTCCGGCGCGCTACGTTATCACCAAAGACAAGCTCATCACCTGCGCCTCTGAAGTCGGTATCTGGGATTACCAGCCTGACGAAGTGGTCGAGAAAGGCCGCGTCGGCCCGGGCGAGCTGATGGTGATCGACACCCGCGGCGGGCGCATTCTGCACTCTGCCGAAACCGATCACGACCTGAAAAGCCGCCATCCGTACAAAGAGTGGATGGAGAAAAACGTCCGTCGCCTCGTGCCGTTCGAAGATTTATCGGATGAAGAAGTGGGTCGCCGCGAACTGGACGACGATACGCTTGCAAGCTTCCAGAAACAGTTTAACTACAGCGCGGAAGAGCTGGACTCTGTTATTCGTGTACTGGGTGAAAACGGCCAGGAAGCGGTCGGCTCTATGGGGGACGATACCCCGTTTGCCGTGCTCTCCAGCCAGCCGCGCATCATTTACGATTACTTCCGTCAGCAGTTCGCGCAGGTGACCAACCCGCCGATCGACCCGCTGCGCGAAGCGCATGTGATGTCGCTGGCCACCAGCATCGGTCGCGAGATGAATGTCTTCTGCGAGGCCGAAGGCCAGGCGCACCGTCTGACCTTTAAATCACCGATCCTGCTGTACTCCGATTTCAAACAGCTCACCACCATGAAAGAGGAGCACTACCGCGCCGACACGCTCGATATTACCTTCGACGTGACCGAAGCGAGCCTCGAAGAGACGGTGAATGCGCTGTGTGACAAAGCCGAACAGATGGTGCGTAACGGTACCGTTCTGCTGGTGCTGTCCGACCGCAATATTGCGAAAAACCGTCTGCCGGTGCCTGCCCCGATGGCGGTTGGCGCTATCCAGACGCGTCTGGTCGACAAGAGCCTGCGCTGCGACGCCAACATCATTGTTGAAACCGCCAGCGCCCGCGACCCGCACCACTTTGCCGTGCTGTTAGGCTTCGGCGCGACGGCGATCTACCCGTATCTGGCCTACGAAACGCTGGCACGCCTGGTGGATACCCGCGCGATCGACAAAGATTACCGCGCGGTGATGCTGAACTACCGTAACGGCATCAACAAAGGCCTGTACAAGATCATGTCCAAAATGGGCATCTCGACCATTGCCTCCTACCGCTGTTCGAAGCTGTTTGAAGCGGTCGGCCTGCATGACGAGGTCGCCAACCTCTGCTTCCAGGGCGTGGTCAGCCGCATCGGCGGTGCCGGTTTTGCTGACTTCCAGCAGGATCTGGTGAACCTGTCCAAACGCGCCTGGCTGGCACGTAAGCCGCTGGATCAGGGCGGTCTGCTGAAATACGTTCATGGCGGCGAGTATCATGCCTATAACCCGGACGTGGTGCGCACGCTGCAGCAGGCGGTTCAGAGCGGTGAATACAGCGATTACCAGCAGTACGCTGAGCTGGTAAACAACCGTCCGGCGGCAACGCTGCGCGACCTCATTGCCCTCAATCCGGGCGATGAAGCGGTCAGCATTGACGACGTTGAGCCTGCATCGGAACTGTTCAAACGCTTCGATACCGCAGCGATGTCCATCGGCGCGCTGAGCCCGGAAGCCCACGAAGCGCTGGCGGAAGCCATGAACAGCATCGGCGGTAACTCCAACTCCGGCGAAGGCGGTGAAGATCCGGCGCGTTACGGCACCAACAAAGTGTCCCGTATCAAGCAGGTGGCATCCGGTCGCTTTGGCGTGACGCCTGCGTACCTGGTCAACGCCGACGTGATCCAGATTAAAGTCGCTCAGGGTGCTAAACCGGGCGAAGGCGGCCAGCTGCCGGGTGATAAAGTTACTCCGTACATCGCCAAACTGCGCTATTCCGTGCCGGGCGTGACGCTGATCTCCCCGCCGCCGCACCACGATATCTACTCTATCGAGGACCTGGCGCAGCTGATTTTCGACCTGAAGCAGGTCAACCCGAAGGCGATGATCTCCGTGAAGCTGGTTTCCGAACCGGGCGTCGGCACCATCGCTACCGGCGTGGCGAAAGCCTATGCGGATCTCATCACCATCGCCGGCTACGACGGCGGCACCGGCGCAAGCCCGCTCTCCTCCGTGAAATATGCGGGCTGCCCGTGGGAGCTTGGCCTGGTGGAAACCCAGCAGGCGCTGGTGGCTAACGGTCTGCGTCACAAGATCCGTCTGCAGGTGGACGGTGGCCTGAAAACCGGCCTCGACATCATCAAAGCGGCGATCCTCGGCGCGGAAAGCTTCGGCTTCGGTACCGGCCCAATGGTTGCGCTCGGCTGTAAATACCTGCGTATTTGCCACCTGAACAACTGCGCAACCGGCGTGGCTACCCAGGACGAGAAGCTGCGTAAGAACCACTATCACGGTCTGCCGTTCAAAGTGACCAACTACTTTGAGTTCATCGCCCGCGAAACCCGCGAACTGATGGCGCAGCTGGGCGTGAAGCGCCTGGTGGACCTGATTGGCCGCACTGACCTGCTGAAAGAGCTGGAAGGATTCACGGCGAAGCAGCAGAAGCTTGAGCTGTCTAAGCTGCTGGAAACCGCGCAGCCTCACCCTGGCAAAGCGGTCTACTGCACCGAGAACAACCCGCCGTTCGATAACGGCGTGCTGAACGCGCAGCTGCTGCAGCAGGCGAAACCGTACGTGGACGACAAGCAGAGCAAAACGTTCTGGTTTGATATCCGCAACACCGACCGCTCCGTGGGCGCCTCCCTTTCCGGCTACATCGCGCAAACGCACGGTGACCAGGGGCTTGCAGCGGATCCGATTACCGCACACTTCAGCGGTACCGCGGGTCAGAGCTTCGGCGTATGGAACGCAGGCGGCGTTGAGCTGTACCTGACCGGCGATGCCAACGACTACGTCGGTAAAGGCATGGCGGGCGGTCTGCTGGCGGTGCGTCCTCCGGTTGGCTCAGCCTTCCGTAGCCATGAAGCCAGCATCATCGGTAACACCTGCCTGTACGGCGCGACCGGCGGTCGTCTGTTTGCAGCAGGCCGTGCGGGCGAGCGTTTTGCGGTGCGTAACTCCGGTGCTATCACCGTGGTGGAAGGTATTGGCGATAACGGTTGTGAATACATGACGGGCGGGATTGTTTGCGTTCTGGGTAAAACCGGCGTGAACTTCGGCGCGGGCATGACGGGCGGTTTTGCGTATGTCCTGGATGAAGACGGTGAGTTCCGCAAACGCGTGAACCCGGAGCTGGTGGAAGTGCTGGACGTTGATACGCTGGCTATCCATGAAGAACACCTGCGCGGTTTGATTACCGAACACGTGCAGCATACCGGTTCTTCGCGCGGCGAAGAGATCCTGGCGAACTGGCCGGCGTTCTCTGCGAAATTCGCGCTGGTTAAGCCGAAGTCCAGCGATGTTAAAGCCCTGTTGGGTCACCGTAGTCGTAGCGCAGCAGAGCTGCGCGTGCAGGCGCAGTAAGGAATTCAGATGAGCCAGAACGTATACCAGTTTATCGACCTGCAGCGTGTTGATCCGCCAAAGAAACCGCTGAAGATCCGCAAAATTGAATTTGTTGAAATCTACGAGCCGTTTTCAGAAGGCCAGGCCAAAGCACAGGCAGACCGCTGCCTGTCCTGCGGTAATCCTTACTGCGAATGGAAATGCCCGGTACATAACTACATCCCGAACTGGCTGAAGCTGGCCAACGAAGGGCGTATATTTGAAGCCGCCGAGCTGTCTCACCAGACCAACACCCTGCCGGAAGTGTGCGGCCGCGTGTGCCCTCAGGACCGTCTGTGCGAAGGTTCCTGTACGCTGAACGACGAGTTCGGCGCGGTGACCATCGGCAACATCGAGCGCTATATCAACGATAAAGCGTTCGAGATGGGCTGGCGTCCGGATATGACCGGCGTGAAGCAAACCGACAAGCGCGTGGCAATCATCGGCGCGGGCCCGGCGGGCCTGGCCTGTGCGGACGTGCTGACCCGCAACGGCGTGAAGGCGGTGGTCTTTGACCGCCATCCGGAAATCGGCGGTCTGCTGACCTTCGGTATCCCTGCCTTCAAGCTGGAAAAAGAGGTCATGACCCGTCGCCGTGAAATCTTCACCGGCATGGGCATTGAGTTCAAACTGAACGTGGAAGTGGGCCGCGACGTGCAGCTCGACGACCTGCTGAAGGATTACGACGCCGTGTTCCTTGGCGTGGGCACCTATCAGTCCATGCGCGGCGGTCTGGAGAACGAAGACGCGCCGGGCGTGTACGACGCGCTGCCGTTCCTGATTGCCAACACCAAGCAGATCATGGGCTACGGTGAAACCGCCGATGAGCCGTTCGTCAGCATGGAAGGCAAACGCGTGGTTGTGCTGGGCGGCGGTGATACCGCGATGGACTGCGTGCGTACCTCCATTCGTCAGAATGCGGCACACGTGATCTGCGCCTACCGTCGTGACGAAGAGAACATGCCGGGCTCTAAACGCGAAGTGAAAAACGCGCGTGAAGAGGGCGTGGAGTTCCAGTTCAACATCCAGCCTCTGGGTATTGAAGTGAATGCCAACGGTAAAGTGAGCGGTGTGAAGATGGCGCGCACTGAGATGGGCGCACCGGATGCGAAAGGCCGTCGTCGCGCCGAGATCGTCGCCGGTTCTGAGCACGTGATCCCGGCCGATGCCGTGGTGATGGCGTTCGGCTTCCGTCCTCACAGCATGGAATGGCTGGCGAAGCACAGTGTTGAGCTGGATTCGCAGGGCCGCGTGATTGCGCCAGAAGGCAGCGACAACGCATTCCAGACCAGCAACCCGAAAATCTTCGCCGGTGGCGATATCGTTCGCGGTTCTGACCTGGTGGTAACGGCGATTGCCGAAGGCCGTAAAGCGGCTGACGGGATCCTGAACTACCTGGAAGTGTAAAAAAAACAGGCCCGATTGGGCCTGTTTTTATTTCACGACGCGAAGAGCCGGACGACCACCGCGCGGAGGCGGATCGTCATCAGGATCATTGTCGTCATGATGATCGGGTTTATCGCCATCGATAAGTGACATCACCGTGTCGCTTTCGCGCTCGTCGGATGCGTTGTCATCATTCAGGCTGGCAACATCTTCATCATACGCCGCTTCCGGCTCGAACATGGTACCCGCACCGTTTTCACGCGCGTAGATAGCCAGCACGGCTGCCAGCGGCACAGAAACCTGACGCGGCACGCCGCCGAAACGCGCGTTGAAGCGCACTTCATCGTTTGCCAACTCCAGGTTACCCACCGCACGCGGCGCAATGTTCAGTACGATTTGTCCGTCACGCGCGTATTCCATTGGAACCAGCACGCCCGGCAACGTCACATCCACAACCAGGTGCGGCGTGAGCTGGTTATCCAGCAGCCATTCATAGAAGGCGCGCAGCAGATACGGACGGCGTGGGGTAAGTTGTGACATTTCCACAGTCATTAGCCTCGGCCGAGACGCATTTCACGTTCCGGTTCAGTTAAAGATGCCAGGAAAGAGTCGCGTTCAAATACGCGAGTCATATAGCCCTTCAGCTCTTTCGCGCCAGGACCGCTGAACTCTACGCCCAGGGTTGGCAGACGCCACAGCAGCGGTGCCAGGTAGCAATCCACCAGGCTGAACTCATCGCTCAGGAAGAACGGTTTCTGACCAAACACCGGCGCGATTGCCAGCAGCTCTTCACGCAGCTGCTTACGCGCAGCGTCAGCTTCAGAAGCGGAACCGCTGGTAATCACGTTCATCAGCGAGTACCAGTCTTTTTCGATACGCTGCATGTACAGGCGGCTTTCACCACGCGCGACAGGGTAAACAGGCATCAGCGGCGGATGCGGGAAACGCTCATCCAGATATTCCATAATGATACGGGATTCCCACAGGGTCAGCTCGCGATCCACCAGCGTCGGTACGCTTTGGCTCGGGTTGAGATCGATCAGATCCTGAGGCGGGTTATCCTTTTCCACATGCTCGATCTCAAAACTGACACCCTTCTCGGCCAGCACGATACGAACCTGATGGCTATAAATGTCAGTAGGACCAGAAAACAGCGTCATTACCGAACGTTTGTTGGCAGCGACAGCCATGAAAACCTCCAGGTATATTCAGAATTTTTACTGCTACCAGCCCAACAGGGGCCAGCCAGATGTTGTATCGCCCATCCCAGAGAAAACACATTGTTCAAGAAACGAACAAAAATCGAGTATTCACCGATATTTGGGCAGAAAATTGGATGATAGTTTACCAGATTTTGATGGCTTTGTGGTGAGGGGATTCTGGAAATGTGGAAAAAGAGAAGATATATGCATGGAGATTGTGGATAACCTGCGCATTATCCATAAAAAAACCCGCCGAAGCGGGTTTTTCGCCAATCGTTCTGCGTAAGCAGAATGGATTAACGTTTGGAGAACTGTGGACGACGACGTGCTTTACGCAGACCCACTTTCTTACGTTCAACCTGACGCGCGTCACGAGTAACGAAGCCAGCTTTACGCAGTTCAGAACGCAGGGATTCGTCGTACTCCATCAGAGCGCGGGTGATACCGTGACGGATCGCACCTGCCTGACCGGAGATACCACCACCTTTAACGGTGATGTACAGATCCAGTTTTTCTACCATATCAACCAGTTCCAGCGGCTGGCGAACTACCATGCGGGCAGTTTCGCGACCGAAGTATTGTTCCAGAGAACGCTGGTTGATTACGATTTTACCACTGCCCGGTTTGATGAAAACGCGAGCTGCGGAACTTTTGCGGCGACCAGTGCCGTAGTATTGATTTTCAGCCATTGCCTATAATCCCGATTAGATGTCAAGAACTTGCGGTTGCTGTGCCGCGTGGTTGTGCTCGTTGCCTGCGTAAACTTTCAGTTTACGGAACATAGCACGACCCAGCGGGCCTTTTGGCAGCATGCCTTTAACCGCGATTTCAATCACACGCTCAGGACGGCGGGCAATCATCTCTTCAAAGGTCGCTTCTTTGATACCACCGATGTGGCCGGTGTGGTGATAGTACACTTTGTCAGTACGCTTGTTGCCGGTTACAGCAACTTTATCAGCGTTCAGAACGATGATGTAATCACCGGTATCAACGTGCGGAGTGTATTCCGCTTTATGCTTACCGCGCAGGCGACGAGCCAGTTCAGTAGCCAGACGGCCCAGAGTTTTACCGGTCGCGTCAACAACATACCAGTCGCGCTGTACGGTTTCTGGTTTAGCTGTAAAAGTTTTCATTAAAAGCTTACCCAAATAAATAAGTTACACGTTGGTGAACACCCAAACGTTTAGTCAGTTGAGGCTCACACGACAAAGTCCGGCAAACCTACCCCTTCGAATAGCACATGCCGACACATAGAAAGTTTTGGGAAAAAAACCTTCTCGTAACGTGGGGTCGCAAGATTATAGAGAAGTTGAGGTCAAAGATCGACCCTTAAATGCGTTTTGGAATGGGTTTTTCGGGGGTGGGTATTGTGCGGTCTGGTGCCCTCACCCCCAGCCCCTCTCCCACGGGAGAGGGGGGCATTTGTTACGGCATATGCTCCAGCTTCAGGTATTCCTCGCTCTGCATCTCCTGCAGGCGCGACAGGCAGCGCTGGAACTCGAACTTCAGCCGCTCGCCCTGGTAAATCTCATATAAAGGTACCTCGGCGCTGACCACCAGCTTGACGTGGCGCTCATAAAACTCGTCCACCAGCGCAATGAAGCGCCGTGCTTCGCTCTCCATCAGCCGCGTCATCACCGGCACGCCCAGCACCATCACGGTGTGGAACAGACGCGAAAGCGCAATGTAGTCGTGCTGGCTGCGGGCATCCACGCAGAGCGTCGTAAAGGAGACCGCCAGCGTTTGGTTTTCGACGCCGAGTGTGGGCAGCGGGCGATGGTTAATCTCGAGTTCTGGGGCGTGCTCGCGTTTTGCTCCCGCCAGCGCCAGCCAGAGTGTATCCATCTCGCGGGTGGTATCGGCATTTAACGGCGAAAGCCACAGATGCGCCTGGGTCAGCGTGCGCAGACGATAATCGACACCGGCATCGACGTTCATGATATCGCAGTGCTGCTTGATGGCATCGATGGCGGGCAGGAAGCGTGCGCGCTGCAGGCCGTTACGATAGAGTTCATCCGGCGGGATATTCGACGTAGCCACCAGCGTGATCCCGCGGGCAAATAGCGCCTTCATCAGGCCGCCTAGCAGCATGGCATCGGTGATGTCAGACACAAAAAATTCATCGAAGCAGAGCACGTCCGTTTCCGCCTTGAACCTGTCGGCCACAATCTCCAGCGGATCGCTTTTGCCCTGCAGTACGGTCAGCTCTTCATGCACCCGCAGCATAAAACGATGGAAGTGCAGACGCTGTTTACGTGCGCCAGGCAGGCTCAGATAGAACATGTCCATCAGCCAGGTTTTTCCGCGACCGACCCCGCCCCACATATATAGACCGCGCACCGGCGCGTGAGCCTGTGGCGCTTTTTTACCGAGCAACCGCCCAAACGCCGCCTTTAGCCCACCGTTCTGTTCGACTTCAGCGGGTTTTGCCGTGAGATCCTGGTAAATCATCTCCAGACGGTTTACCGCCTCACGTTGAACGTCATCAGGCTGATGAGTGCCCTCGTTAAGGGCCAGTTGATATCGCGATGCAGGGGACAGGTTTTGCATAATCTTATTGTTATTCCTTCAATTAACGCTCACCAGCAGACGTGACTGATGAAAAAAAGGCCGTTCTACACTACGCGATGATACGTCAGGATTCCACTTCTGCAGAAATAGCGGTTATAGTGGCATTATCAGGCACAGGCAGGAGCCGAGCCAACACCCTACGGAACAACAAGACAACGGGAGAAGTTCATGACCTGGGAATATGCGCTAATCGGTTTAGTCGTCGGCATCGTCATCGGTGCTGTGGCCATGCGTTTCGGTAATCGCAAATTGCGTCAGCAGCAGTCACTGCAGTACGAACTGGAAAAGAACAAAGCCGAGCTGGAAGAGTATCGTGAAGAGCTGGTCAGCCACTTTGCCCGTAGCGCCGAGCTGCTGGACAACATGGCAACCGACTATCGTCAGCTTTATCAACATATGGCAAAAAGCTCCAGCAGCCTGCTGCCGGAAATGACCGCGGAAACCAACCCGTTCCGCAACCGTCTGGCTGACTCTGAAGCCGGTAACGATCAGGCGCCCGTTCAGATGCCTCGCGACTATTCCGATGGCGCGTCCGGCCTGCTGCGCGGCGGTGTAAAACGCGATTAATCGCACAACCTGAATATATTTTACGGGCGCAGCGATTGCGCCCGTCCTTTCCTGATGACCCCAGCTATCATTTAGTTAAACACCTCATTGTTCAGCGGTTTAAAATTCAATAACATCAACGTGTTTTTAGGGCCGTTTTTCCTTTATTCCAGGTTACGAGAGTCAACATCGATGAAGAAAAAAAACCAGCTGTTGAGCGCTATCGCGTTAAGTGTCGGGTTATCTCTCTCGGCGTCCGTCCCTGTATTTGCCGCCATTCCCTCCCAGGTGCCTGGCCAGGCGGCCATTCCAAGCCTCGCGCCTATGCTGGAAAAAGTGTTGCCGGCGGTCGTCAGCGTTCAGGTTGAGGGCACCGCAGTACAAAGCCAACGCGTCCCTGAAGAACTGAAAAAATATTTTGGCGATGAGTCTCCCGACCAGCAGGCTCAGCCTTTTGAAGGCCTGGGTTCTGGCGTCATTATTGATGCGGCAAAAGGCTATATCCTGACCAACAACCACGTCATCAGCCAGGCCGATAAGATCAGCGTCCAGCTGAACGATGGCCGTGAATTTGATGCCAAACTGATCGGCGGCGATGACCAGAGCGACATCGCGCTGCTGCAGGTGCAAAATCCGAGCAACCTGACCCAGATTGCCATCGCGGATTCCGACAAACTGCGCGTCGGCGATTTTGCCGTCGCCGTAGGCAACCCCTTTGGCTTAGGGCAGACCGCCACCTCCGGGATCGTCTCGGCGCTCGGGCGCAGCGGCCTCAATCTGGAAGGGCTGGAAAACTTTATCCAGACCGATGCCTCAATCAACCGGGGTAACTCCGGCGGAGCGTTGCTCAACCTTAACGGCGAGCTGATTGGGATTAACACGGCGATTCTGGCCCCGGGCGGCGGCAGCATCGGGATCGGTTTTGCTATCCCCAGCAATATGGCCAAAACCCTGGCGCAGCAATTGATCCAGTTCGGTGAAATCAAACGCGGGCTGCTGGGTATTAAAGGTATGGAGATGAGCGCGGATATCGCAAAAGCGTTCAATATCAACGTACAGCGCGGGGCGTTTGTCAGTGAAGTGCTGCCAAACTCCGGCTCGGCAAAAGCGGGCGTGAAATCGGGGGATGTGATCGTCAGCCTGAACGACAAACCGCTGAACAGCTTTGCAGAACTGCGCTCACGGATTGCCACGACGGAACCTGGCGCCAAAGTGAAGCTGGGCCTGATACGTGACGGTAAGCCGCTTGACGTTGAAGTGACGCTGGATAAGAGCACTTCATCCTCGGCCAGTGCGGAGCTTATCGCCCCGGCGCTACAGGGGGCTACGTTGAGCGACGGGCAGCTGAAGGACGGTACGAAAGGCATTAGCATCGACACCGTCGAGAAGAGCAGCCCTGCCGCACAGGCAGGATTGCATCAGGATGACGTGATTATCGGTGTAAACCGCAACCGCGTGCAGTCTATTGCCGAACTGCGCAAGGTGCTGGAAAGCAAACCAGCGGTTATTGCCCTGCAGGTCATGCGTGGCAATGAGTCTATCTATATTCTGTTGCGCTAAGCATTTGCGACCCGGACATCACCGCTGCGTGTGATGTCCGGATAACTCATGTTATGCTGCAAATCGTTCCTTTTTTAACGACACGCGCATCATGCTTTTAAAGCTCTTACGTTCTACTGTCATCGGTTTGATTGTCGCTGGCCTGCTGCTGCTGGCGCTGCCGTCTTTACGTCAGTTCAATAAACTGTCGGCTCCCCAGTTCGATAGCACGGATGAAACGCCGGCCACCTATAACCAGGCCGTCCGCCGTGCCGCACCTGCCGTGGTTAACGTCTATAACCGTGGTCTGAATACCTCAGCCCATAACCAGCTGGAGATCCGTACCCTCGGCTCCGGCGTAATCATGGACGAGCGCGGCTACATTATTACCAACAAGCACGTGATTAACGATGCCGACCAGATCATCGTCGCCCTGCAGGATGGCCGCGTGTTTGAGGCGTTACTCGTTGGGTCTGACAGCCTGACCGACCTGGCTGTTCTGAAAATTAACGCCACGGGCGGTTTGCCGGTCATCCCGATCAACCGTAAACGTACCCCGCATATTGGTGACGTCGTACTGGCTATCGGTAACCCTTACAACCTGGGCCAGACCATCACCCAGGGGATTATCAGCGCGACCGGTCGTATCGGTTTGAACCCCTCCGGGCGGCAGAACTTCCTGCAAACCGATGCCTCCATCAACCACGGTAACTCCGGCGGGGCGCTGGTCAACTCGCTGGGCGAGCTGATGGGCATCAACACCCTCTCGTTCGATAAGAGTAACGACGGTGAGACGCCGGAAGGGATCGGCTTCGCCATTCCGTTCCAGCTGGCGACCAAAATCATGGATAAACTGATCCGCGACGGACGCGTGATCCGCGGCTATATCGGTATCGGCGGGCGCGAAATTGCACCGATGCATACCCAGGGCGGCGGTATCGATCAGATTCAGGGTATTGTGGTTAACGAGGTGGCACCGGGTGGTCCGGCGGCTAACGCAGGGATTCAGGTAAACGATGTCATTGTGTCGGTCAACGGCACGCCAGCGGTCTCTGCGCTGGAGACGATGGATCAGGTGGCAGAAATTCGCCCGGGTTCTATCATCCCTGTTGAGGTCATGCGCAACGATAAGAAACTGACGCTGCACGTGACGATTCAGGAATACCCGGCCACTAACTGACAGGCATAAAAAAACGGAGCGATAAGCTCCGTTTTTTTTACCGGGAGACGGTTCGTATTACTTGTTAACGAACTCTTCGCCCAGGGTGATATCTTTCTTCAGCGTATCCAGCATGCCTTCCATCGCGTGTTGTTCAAACGCGCTCAGCGTACCAATGGATTTACGCTCTTCGATACCGTTTTTACCCAGCAGCAGCGGCTGAGAGAAGAAGCGAGCGTGTTCGCCATCGCCTTCAACGTAAGCGCATTCAACAACGCCTTTCTCGCCCTGCAGAGCGCGAACCAGTGACAGACCAAAACGCGCAGCCGCCTGGCCCATAGACAGGGTTGCAGAACCGCCACCCGCCTTCGCTTCCACCACTTCGGTGCCCGCGTTCTGGATGCGTTTAGTCAGGTCAGCCACTTCCTGCTCGGTGAAGCTCACGCCTGGGATCTGCGACAGCAGAGGCAGGATAGTGACGCCAGAGTGACCGCCGATTACCGGTACTTCCACTTCTGTTGGCTGCTTGCCTTTCAGCTCAGCAACAAAGGTGTTGGAACGGATAATATCCAGCGTGGTTACGCCGAACAGTTTGTTTTTGTCGTAAACACCCGCTTTCTTCAGCACTTCTGCCGCGATAGCCACGGTGGTGTTCACCGGGTTAGTGATGATCCCGATGCATGCTTTCGGGCAGATTTCTGCAATCTGCTGCACCAGGTTTTTCACGATGCCCGCGTTGACGTTGAACAGGTCTGAACGATCCATGCCTGGCTTACGCGCCACGCCTGCAGAAATCAGCACCACGTCGGCACCCTGCAGCGCAGGACGTGCATCTTCACCGGAGAAGCCTTTGATTTTTACAGCAGTCGGGATGTGGCTCAGGTCAACCGCCACACCTGGGGTTACCGGAGCAATATCGTACAGGGAGAGTTCTGAGCCTGAAGGCAGTTGGGTTTTCAGTAGTAGGGCAAGCGCCTGGCCGATACCACCAGCAGCGCCGAGGACTGCGACTTTCATCCTAAACTCCTTATTATGGTTAACTTAAGTATCTGTAAATCCGTTGCGGCGACCATAATTCAGCAAGTAAATAATTACAATTTTCGTAGCTAAAGAATTTGAGGTCACGCGACTTTATCTCTCACCAGAAGACTATCTGACGACAGAGGGCAACGCATTAAGAGGTGGTTACAATACACCCTGCCCCGCCACCAAAACAACATCATTTTGATAACATTTAATTTACTTTTAAGCTTATTTGCGCGGCGTGACCCAGGCATGTTTTCTGATAACGAAATCTGATAAAATCACTCCCTTTCATAACATTATTTCAGCCTGGCGCTGAGTAGATAATTTGCATAAAAATTCATCCACATGCATAATAATGTTGTTTCTATCGTCATATTCCGGGTGACTTATGCGAAGCTCGTCTAAGCAAGAAGAATTAGTAAAGGCGTTTAAGGCGCTACTCAAAGAAGAGAAATTCAGTTCTCAGGGAGAAATTGTTCAGGCGCTGCAGGAACAAGGCTTCGATAACATCAACCAGTCGAAAGTCTCCCGCATGTTAACGAAATTTGGCGCGGTGCGTACGCGTAACGCCAAGATGGAGATGGTCTATTGCCTGCCGGCAGAACTTGGCGTGCCGACCACCTCCAGCCCGCTCAAAAACCTGGTTCTGGATATCGATCATAACGACGCCGTCGTGGTGATCCACACAAGCCCGGGTGCCGCGCAGCTGATTGCCCGCATGCTGGACTCGCTGGGTAAAACGGAAGGTATCCTCGGGACTATCGCCGGTGATGACACCATCTTTACCACACCGGCTAGCGGTTTCTCCGTGAAAGATCTCCACGAAGCCATTCTGGTACTGTTCGAACAGGAACTCTAATCCCCTCTCCCCGTAGCGCCGCTGCGGGGATCGTTCTGCTTCCGCTGCGTTCTCCCCTCTTTTCTACTGCCCTTCACTTTGACAAATAGTGCTTTTTACCACCTATTAACATTCATCTGGTGAATGCTAAATCAAAAAATCGCACAAAAAATCAAAAGCTGATATCCATATGATTTTATTAGATATAAACAACCAAAATGAACAAAAAACGCCCAATATTATGCGATTTGGTTATAAAAAACAGACTGGTTAACACGTAATAACAATAGAAACCATTAGCCTGGTATTAATTTTTACCGTTATTAGTGTATACTTGATTTTGTGATGAGGGTCACGAAACAAGACCCCACTAAAAAATTCGACGAGGTAAAAATCATGAAAATCAAATCAACTGTAGCGGCGCTCAGCGTCCTGTCCGTCCTGTCATTCGGTGCTTTCGCAGCTGACTCTATCAATGCTGACCAGGCGCAATCCCGTCAGGCCATCGGTACGGTTTCTGTCGGCGCGGTCGGCACATCGCCAATGGACATGCATGAGATGCTGAACAAAAAAGCGGAAGAACAGGGTGCGTCATCCTATCGCATCATCGAAGCGCGTTCCGGTGACCACTGGCACGCCACCGCTGAGCTGTACAAATAAGTTTTAGTAATAACTGAAGACGTAAATCTCCACTCAACGGCACCAGGCATAAAAATAGCGGTTCAACCCTTCTCGCCGTTGAGTAAAAACCCTATTCAGGAGTAAAGACTATGAAAACCAAATTGATCATCGCAACCCTCGGTCTGGCATCCGTTCTCTCTTTCGGCGCGAGCGCAGCCGTACAGCAGGTGAATGCCGACCAGGCACAAAATCTACAGCGTATGGGCAGCGTCTCCGTAACGTCTGTCACCGGTTCACCGATGGATATTCGTCACGAACTTGCCGCCAAAGCTGAAAAAGCAGGCGCCAGCAGCTATCGCGTCACCGAACTGAATCAGGGTGACCACTGGCATGCAACGGCAGAGCTGTATAAATAAACCCTCGTCGTATCTCATCATACGACTTGCCCCTGGCCTTATGGTCAGGGGCTTTTTTCATTCAATGCCGCGCGTTAAAGCGCAGCTGACCTTCAAGCTCTTCTTCCGCTTCATCGAACAGCAATATCAGCGCGCCAAAACGTCTTCGCAGCTTATCGGGCAAATGGATGAACTCAATTTCCAGCGGTAGCGGCAACTGACTGCCGGTGACCACGTCCCACAGCGTATCCAGATTCGTCACGCTTTCCCGTTCAAGATCAAACGCCCGGATAAATTCACGGTAGAAGTCTTCCTGACTGTCGATCTCGTCAAAATCAAACGTATAGGTTTTCATTGCCAGCCACCCAGTCCAGGCGAGCGGCAGATGCCGCCCTGTCTATTATAATCCCCCAATATGCAGGGTTTTAACTTCCAGATACTCTTCCAGCCCCAGCACGGAGCCCTCTCGTCCAAGGCCTGACTCTTTTACGCCGCCAAAGGGCCCAAGCTCCGTGGAGACGGCGCACTCGTTGATGCCGATCATCCCGCTCTCGATGGCCTGTGAAACGCGGAAGACCCGGGAAAGATTCTGGGTATAGAAGTAAGCCGCCAGCCCACAGGGCGTGTTGTTGGCGCGCTGGATGACTTCATCTTCCGAGGTGAAACGGAAGCACGCCGCCACCGGGCCAAACGTCTCTTCTTCTGCCAGCTTCATGCCTTCATGGCAGTCGCCCAGCACGGTTGGCATCCAGAAATTTCCGCCAAGCGGATGAAGCTTACCTCCTGCCAGTACGGTTGCGCCCCGGGCAACGGCGTCGTCGACATGCTCACGCACCTTGTTGACCGCCGAAGGTTCAATCAGCGGCCCGACGACCACCCCCTCTTCGAGACCATTACCCACCTTCAGCGCCTTCACCGCATCGGCGAGTTTATTCACAAATTTGTCGTAGACGGTTTCCTGAATATAAAAACGGTTCACGCTTACGCAGACCTGCCCGGCATTGCGGAACTTGTTGGCGATCGCGCCCTTAACCGCTGCGTCGATATCCGCATCCTCAAAAACGATATACGGGGCATTTCCCCCCAGCTCCATCGAGACTTTTTTCATGGTTTCTGCGGCGTTACGCACCAGCGTTTTGCCGACGGAGGTTGAGCCGGTAAAGGAGATTTTACGCACGTCGCGGCTTGCCATGATCGCATCGCTGATTTCATGCGTATTCCCGGCGACGGCGTTGAGAACACCGTCGGGCACACCGGCCTGTTTCGCCAGCGTAAGCAGCGCAAATGCGCTGAGCGGCGTGTTATTGGCCGGTTTAATGACCCCGGTGCATCCTGCTGCCAGCGCCGGGCCTAACTTGCGGGTGAGCATGGCCATCGGGAAGTTCCACGGCGTAATCGCCGCGACCACACCAATAGGTTCACGGGTCGCCAGAATGCGTGAGCCGGGTTTTATCGGCGGAATAATTTCACCGTTCGCGCGTTTGGCCTCTTCGGCAAACCACTGGATAAAGCTGGCGGCGTACTCGACTTCTCCCTCCGCTTCTTTCAGGGGTTTGCCCTGTTCGGTGGTCATCAACCGCCCGAGCCAGCTTTTATTCTCAATAATCAGTTCGTACCAGCGGTAGAGAATCGCCGAGCGTTCTTTCGCGGTTTTGGCACGCCATGCCGGGAAGGCCTGGGTAGCCGCTGCAATAGCGTCTTCGGTTTGCGCTTTACCCGCTTTTGCGACTTTAGCAATGACCTCGCCGGTCGCGGGATTCAGCACATCAAAGGTTGTATCCAGCGTTTTCCAGATTCCGTTGACCAGATAACCGGTCTGAAAAAGGATGTGGTCCTGAAGCGCCTGGGTCGTCATGTGTTCTCCCTTTCTGAAATGTAAGAACGTGCTGGAATAAGTATAGCCACAAAAAAACCGACGCTTTTGGCGTCGGTTTTTTTACTTCAGTCAGTTATCCGTGAGGGCATTCTGGTAGCGATGCAGCATAAACACCAGCCGTCCTACCGGCTCGGTCACCTGAGGCGGCGCCTCCCAGTGCTTGAGCTTTTCCTGATAGGTATCGAGCTCTTCAAGCAGCTGCGTAAAGTAGCGACGCCGTTTGTCATCGCTGCTGGCAGAAAGCACGTGATCGGCGGTACGACGCAGCTGGCGGTGGTATGCCGACAAATCGTCGTTGATCGGCACGGGCGCGTTACGCAAACGCTGGTGCGCAATGATCATGGTTAACGCCAGGCGGAACTTCGCGATATCGCCCGGGAACTTGTTCAGCAGCAAAAACAGCTGCTGGTAGAGCGCGGGCAGGTGGTTCTCTTTACGGCGCGCGGTATTGGTTGTCAAAGATGACACGGCAGCCGACACGAACTGGTTCAGCAGCACGCGGCCCGTTCTTGCCTGCGAGTTATCCCGCACCAGCAGTATCACCATCATGGCCAGGAAGCAGCCCACCAGCTGGCCTAACGCGCTGTCGAGGAACTGGCTGAAATGGAAGGTCATCGGGTTATCGAGAACGATGATGTTAATCGTACTCGCCAGCGCCCCCAGCGATCCAAGACGCCGCTTTTGCACTTCAATGCCGATAAAGAACGCCATTACCGCCAGGCTAATGCAGAGCAGCAGCATGCTCTGTTGCGTCGACGGGATGATGACCAGGAAATAGAGCGCGCCTATCGGCAACGCGGCAATCGTGCCGTAAAGGAAATCAATGGCGACCATACGCGGATTAGGCAGACGCATCGCCAGTGCGGTCACAACGGCAATCATCACCATCGCGCCGCTGCCGGACGTCCAGCCCGTCCACAGCCAGAACAGCGTGCCGAGCATGCAGGCAAGCGTCGTACGCCAGAAATTGACCATGGCGTGATGACGCTCGGCGGATTCCGCCTTGATCACCACTTCCCCCTGCAGCACCTCTTCTTCCGCCGCGCTGATTTTGGTGTTACCGATCACGCCGCGCTTCAGAAGCAGATAGCGCGTCGCGGCGCCGACCCAGGTGTAGATGGTTACCGGCGTGTCGCGCTCCCCGGTCCAGGCAATCACCCGGCGCATGCGCTTAAGCTGCTTATGCACGTCCTGTACGGTTTCCACCGGCTCGGCAAACAGTTCGCGGAACGTATCGGTGACCGCTTCCGGCCGGGTGTTCTGAATCAGATAGGTTTCACAGGCCTGGGTAATCAGCGTCAGAGAGACGGTGTTGAGGGCTTTCAGGCGTCGATTCGCGCGGGCCCAGCGCGACGACTCCATATTAAGGTTGCTGCGCATTCCTTCCAGCGCCTGCGTACGACGTACCAGCCCGCTCCAGGCTTTATCCACCTCTTCGCTGTCGCCATGCTTAATGCACAGCTGCATCAGCTGATACTGGGCAACAATCAGCGCGTCGAGCTCACGGTCGACTTCCTGCTTGATGGAGCGCGGAGAGAAAAGCAGGTCAGCGACGATCGCGCTGACAATGCCAATCACAATCTCGCTGCAGCGCTCAACCGCAAACTGCGGGGCGAGCAGCGGTTCGCTTTGGATAGTGATGACAATAATCAGCGCGGTATAGCCCGCCAGTCCCCAGGCGTAGGAGTTCTCCACTTTCACCAGAGACGAGATCCAGGTGCAGAAACCCGCCCAGATACAGCACACCATCAGCATCAGCAGCGGGGTGCGGATCATCAAAATAATAATGGTCAGCGCCGCGAAACAGCCGATAAACGTCCCGATGATACGCAGCATCCCGCGATAGCGGATCGCGCCAGAATAGGGCTCCCCGCCCGCGGCAAAGGCAGGGCCCGCCGCGACAATCGCAGCCGTCAGCACTGCCCAGCGAGGGGTTTCAAGCTGGAAGTGAAAGCCAACAAACAGCGCCAGCACGATGGCGCACGCCAGCTTCACGGCGAAGCGAATGTGCTGGCTGGCGATGGAAAAGATACCCATGGCGATTAACCAAACTCGCGCAGGCGGTGGGCAATTTTACGGAAGAACGAGTCCTGGCTGGCATCCCGGTCCTTTTCACCGGTGATCACCACCGTCGCCGTGGTACCCGCAGGCCACAGATTTCCCTGCTGTTCATCCAGATGAATACGTACCGGCACGCGCTGTGCCAAACGCACCCACTCCAGGTTGGAATCGACCGTCGCCATCCCTTTGGCATCGTTAGAACTGCTGGAGTTAGTCACCCCTGCGGCAACGCTGTCGACGGTGCCTTTAAAGACGCGGTTGCTGCCGAGCGGCGTGATTTCCGCCCGATAACCCGGACGCACGCCTTCCAGCTTGGTCTCTTCCATATAGGCGAGCACGTAGAAGGAGTTCTGTTTAACCAGCGCCACGGCGGTTGAGCCACGGGTAATGAATTCCCCGGCATAGACGTTAAGGTTGGTGACCCAGCCATCGGATGGCGCGCGGATCACGGTGCGCTCGAGATCGAGCTTCGCCAGATCGCGCGTTGCCTGCGCTTTCGCCAGCTGGTGCAGCACGGTTTGCAGCACGTTGTTGGACTGGTCAATCTCTTCACGGGACATTGCCTGAACGCCCAGCTGGTTACGCCGCCCTGCCTCGCGGCGTTTCTCCGCAGCGAGCGCCTGATAATAGGCCACGTCCGCTTCCGCCTCTTCCAGCGCTTTCTGGTAACGAGGCTGGTCGATGGTGAACAGGACCTGATCTTTCTTCACCAGCTGATTATCGTGGACGTTGACCGCAGTGATAAGGCCGGCCACGTCAGGGGCTATTGCCACCACATCGGCGCTGAAGCGTGCATCACGCGTCCACGGTGATTCGGTGTAATAAACCCAGGCGCGGAAAATAGCGATGAAGGCGAGGATAACCAGCGCCATTGTGATGGCAGTGCGGGAGATTTTTCTTGTTAGCGTTTTCACATCAACCTCAGACAAACATGCGCGATATCAGATAAAACAGGCAGCAATACAGCGCGGTATTGAACAATGCAGGGTGCCAGACGAAATCGTAGATCCCGGTAGGGACCAGCACCTTGCGCACCAGCCAGAAGATCGCCAGTGATAAAAGAAGCTCGAAAAATATCGGTGGGAACGACAGACCGAACACCACGATAACGGGAAACAGACTCATGTTGACCTTGATAAGAGAGAGTGCAGGCTTCAGAATTTTTTAGCGCACGCCACCGCAGGAGAGCAAGAAACGCCGGGCGAGAATGGCGCAGCCGTTATGTAATTAATAATATATTAACGTAACTGTTATGCTGTTATCTATAATATGTGATCTAAATCACTTTTAAGCCAGAGTGAACAATGGAACGTTTAAAACGCATGTCGGTCTTCGCCAAAGTGGTTGAGCTGGGCTCTTTTACCGCCGCTGCACGCCAGCTTCAGATGAGCGTCTCATCCATCAGCCAGACGGTGTCCAAACTGGAAGATGAGCTTCAGGTCAAGCTGCTCAACCGCAGTACCCGCAGCATTGGGCTGACCGAAGCGGGTAAAATTTACTATCAGGGCTGTCGCCGTATGCTGCTTGAAGTGCAGGATGTTCACGAACAGCTCTATGCCTTCAACAACACCCCCATCGGCACGCTGCGCATCGGGTGTTCTTCAACTATGGCACAAAATGTTCTCGCTGCCATGACGGCGGATATGCTGAAAGAGTACCCCGGTCTTACGGTCAATCTGGTGACGGGTATCCCGGCGCCGGATCTGATTGCCGACGGGCTGGACGTGGTGATCCGCGTCGGCGCGTTGCAGGATTCCAGCCTGTTCTCGCGACGGCTGGGCAGCATGCCGATGGTGGTCTGCGCCTCGAAAAGCTATCTGGCGCAGTACGGCGTTCCGGAGAAGCCCGCCGATCTCACCAACCACTCGTGGCTGGAGTACAGCGTGCGGCCCGATAATGAATTTGAGCTGATCGCTCCGGAAGGGATCTCCACCAGGCTGCTGCCGGAAGGACGGTTTGTCACCAACGATCCGATGACGATTTCACGCTGGCTGGTGGCCGGCGCCGGGATCGCCTACGTGCCGTTAATGTGGGTGATCAACGAGATCAATAGCGGCGTGCTGGAGATCCTCTTCCCGCGCTACCAGTCCGATCCGCGTCCGGTGTACGCCCTGTATACCGAAAAAGACAAACTCCCGCTCAAGGTCCAGGTGTGTATTAACTATCTGACCGAGTATTTTGTGGACGTGGCGGAGCTGTTTCAGGGGATGCGGGGGAGAAGGAAAGAGTAGGCCTTTTTCCATAAGGACGCGGGAGAAAAGACAGCGTGGAGCAGTCCCCTCTCCCCTTTGGGGAGAGGGTCAGGAAATTACGCCGTGCCGCCCACCGTTAGGTTGTCCACCTTCAGCGTTGGCTGGCCCACGCCAACCGGCAGGCTCTGGCCCTCTTTACCGCAGACGCCCACGCCGTTATCCAGCTTCAGATCGTTACCGACCATGGAAATCTGCTGCATGGCTTCAATACCGGAGCCAATCAGCGTCGCCCCCTTCACCGCTTTGGTCACTTTACCTTTCTCGATCAGATACGCTTCTGACGTGGAGAAAACAAACTTACCGGAGGTGATGTCCACCTGGCCGCCGCCAAAGTTTGGCGCAAAGATACCGTAATCGACGGATTCGATAATCTCCTGCGGCGTCGATTTGCCCGGCAGCATGTACGTGTTGGTCATGCGCGGCATCGGCAGATGCGCGTAAGATTCACGGCGTCCGTTGCCCGTCGGCGCGACGCCCATCAGGCGCGCGTTGAGTTTGTCCTGCATGTAGCCTTTCAGCACGCCGTTTTCGATCAGCACATTGTACTGCCCTGGCGTACCTTCATCGTCGATAGCCACCGAGCCGCGACGATCGCGCATGGTGCCGTCATCCACCACGGTGCACAGCTCAGAGGAGACAAGCTGCCCGATTTGACCGCTGAACACGGACGTCCCGCGACGGTTAAAGTCGCCTTCCAGGCCGTGGCCTACGGCTTCGTGTAACAGCACGCCCGGCCAGCCGGCGCCCAGCACCACCGGGAATGAGCCCGCCGGCGCCGCGACGGCATTCAGATTCACCAGCGCCATGCGCACGGCTTCTTTCGCCCAGGCGTCAGCGCGTGCTTCACCGTCAACGTCGCCCAGGAACCAGTCATAGCCGAAACGACCGCCGCCGCCGCTTGAGCCGCGCTCGCGTTTACCGTCGTCATCGACCTGCACGCTGATAGAGAGGCGCACCAGCGGGCGAACGTCTGCCGCAAGGGTACCATCCGTTGCCGCAACCAGAATCAACTCATACACGCCGCTCAGGCTGGCTGAAACTTCCTGCACGCGTTTGTCCGCCGCGCGGGCGACTTTGTCCACGCGACGCAGGATATCCAGCTTCTCTTCACGGCTCATGCTCTGCAGCGGATCGATGCTGGTATAGAGCGCAGAGTGCTGCACTTCTCCCAGGGTTTTCACGCGACCATCACCGGTATCACGCACAATGGTACGTGCGGCCTGCGCGCTCTGCTCGAGTGCGGTGAGGCTAATCTGATCGGCATAGGCAAAACCGGTTTTCTCGCCGCTGACGGCACGGACGCCGACGCCCTGGTCAATGTTGTAGGAGCCATCTTTGATGATGCTGTCTTCTAAAACCCAGGATTCGTGATAGCTCGACTGGAAATAAAGGTCGCCGTAGTCGAGACGGCGTTCGGTCAGTTGACCAAGAATGGAGAACAGGTCCTGATGGTTCAGGCCGTTCGCTGCGAGCAAATGTTCACTTACCAGGTTCAGACTCATCGTATTGCTACTCGTTCGTTGCCGCCCGTGGCGGTATAAAGATCGTATTTATTGAGAGTGAGGCAATTACCTGCCCACGTCAAATCATTGCTGTGCATCTTTGCGCGGCTGGCGCAGCACCTCGTTAATCTGCGGTTTATCGACCGGACCGGTAATGCGGTAGCGCAGAATGGAGACCTTGCTCCACAGCGGACCCAGCACTTTGCTGGCGGCAAACACCGCCGCACCGACAATCGGGTTCACCACAAAGGCCGCCGCCACGCCCACGCTGGCGGAAATTTCCGGCGCCACCACGGCTTCCATATCCAGCTCGCGACGCACGAGGTTAACGGAGCCTTTCATGGCGATATCCGCTTCCAGGCCATCCACCAGCGTGTCGTCCGTATGCAGAACGCCGTCCTTGATCCACGCCGTGCTGCGGATCGAATCGTAGTAGAAACCTTCGCTGAAGGTATCGCTGAAATCGAAGCGCAGCTTGCGCAGTAGCGCATCAAAACTCAGCAGGCGCAGGATCTGCCCGGCGCGCCCCGTGCTCACGTCGGCAATTTCACCTTTGCCGAAGCGGGTTTTCAGAATGCCGTTCAGCGAGGCTTCATCCGGCTTCCACGGGGCGTCACGCCAGTGAAGATCGTAATCGACGTCAAAAGAGGAGCCGCGCAGCGGCGTGCTGATACCAAAGAAATTGGCTGCCGCATCCAGCTTGTTGCCTTTAATGTCGCCCTTGAGGGACGTTCGCTGCTCGCCCGGGTTATTCACCCATTCCCCTGCGGCCGTCATGCGGCCAAAACCGGTATCAACCAGGCCGCCGGAGAGCGTAAGCGTGTTGGCCTGAATAGTGAAATCACCGTCAATACGGCCATATTTCTGCCCCCACAGCCAGCACTCCGCGCAGCGCAGCTGGAGATCGGGCCAGCCGCTAAAATCGACGCTGGAGACATTACTCAGCGGCGACGCTTCTGCCGGTTTATCTTTCCCGCTCGCGGCGCTTGCCGGGTTGTAGTAGAGGTAGCGGATCGCCGCCTGCCACGGCGCGTGATTGCGCATGGTCAGCGTGCCGTTGATCTCCCTTCCCTGGGCCTCCACCTTCGTGCCGTTAGCGCCAGGCTGTGAAACCAGGCTCAGATTGTTCCACTGCTGTCCGCCCAGCATCAGCGACGGCGTACGTACGGTAATGGTTTGCGGGAACTGGGCGGTTTCATCAACGTTCTGCCCTACGCCTTTCTGGAACAGCGCCAGCCACTCTGCACCGTCCATCGGCGGGAGATTCAGCTCAATGCCCGACTGCTCCGGCAGAGGCGGCGTGGAGCGGCTATCCGTTGTCCAGATGGCTTTGTCGAGGGTGAGCTTGCGGTTAAGCAGCCAGCGGCTGTTGAAGTGGTTTGTCCCGCCCGCGCTTCCGGTCAACGCGAAGCTGTTCAGGTTGCCATCGACGTTCAGCTTTACCGGCAGCGGCTGTCCGGCCTGTTTATCCAGCGGCGCAGGCAGCTGGCTCTGAAGGTTTTTCAGATCGCCCGTGATGTCGACCTTATACTGAGCACCCGCGTGATAAGGCAGGTCGATTGCCACTTTACCCTGCCAGGCGACTGCGCCCTGCACTGACGCCTCAATGGGTTTCGGCAGGACCTCCATGCGCGCTGGCTGCCAGTTACCGTCCAGATTGACGGCTACCTGATAAGCCTTTTCACCCTCGGTGGTCGTGAAGTCGATATTAACGGGCTGATTAAACCAGCTGGCCGTAAGCGGCTCGCTCTTCAGGTTTCCGTTGTCAAAGCTGAACTGCCCGCTGAGATTTTTCAGCGTGCTCTCAAGGGGTTTGATGAACAGGCTGTTGTTCTTAAGGCGGACGTCGCCTTTGGCGGTGGTCATCTCGCCGTCCAGCGGGATATCAAGATGTAAGCGAGCATTCACATCGCCATCGAGCTGTAGCTGCTGGAGCGTCGCCGCCAGCGACTCTTTCAGCGGCGTCTCCTCAAAGTACGGCCCCACCGCTTTGCCCGGGCCATTGATGTCGGCATCAATCAGCAACTTCTCTTTGGAGTAATCCGGGATGTTGGCCGTCAGGTTGCTGGCCGTCACGCCGCCCAGCGCCACGCTGTCGGACTTCATCCATAGTCCGTCATTGAGGAAGTTGAGCTCGATATCCAGATCTTTCAGCGCGGGCCAGCCGGGCTGGAACGCAAAGGTCGCGTTATGCAGCGGCACCAGCACCTGGAACTGGCCTTCATTGTGTTTGTACGGGAAAAGATGCGGATTACCGCCGTACACCAGCGTGGCATTGTCCGCCTGACCGCCCTGAATCGCGCCGCTGAGATAGTCCACCAGGGCTTTACCCATCAGGTTTTCCGGGAAGTAGCGCCAGGCCTGAGAGCCGTCATCGGTGCTGATCCCGGCCAGAATACCCAGCCACGGCTCGTCACCTACAGGCTGCAGATAGCGGAAATCGCCGCGCGCGTGCACCGCTTTGGCTTTCACGTCGATATGGCGGCCATCAAGCTGGAAGCCCTTGTCGTTACGGAGCCAGTTAAGCACCGCGCTGCCCTGTTCGATTTCCAGCGGCGCGCGGAAGACCGTCTCGTAAGGCATTTTGGCATCGTGCATATCAACCGTTAGCCTGCCGTTTTCCACGCTGCCTTCCAGCTTGCCGCTAAAGTGCTCCGCCCCCGGCAGCAGCTTCCACTGCTTCCAGGCAAGATCTTTCCACGTTGCCTGGAAGCGGGTTTTTTCCGTCGCCTGGAGCGGGATGTCCAGCCCCAGCGCATCGATCGTCCCGCTCGGCTGGGTTGCCAGCCAGATCTCGCCCAGGTCCGGAGAGAGCTTTGCCGCCATCGAGCGCAGGCCCTCAATGGCCGCCAAATCGAGGTTGCTGGCGCGGATGCGCAGCTCGTCGCTGCGTTTACTGGCCGTGCCGCCGACGTCCTGCTCCGGCATCCAGGCCAGCGTCAGCGCACCGCGCGGCCACGGCTTGCCGTCCATGGTGATGCGCGTATCCGGAATGGCAAACTGCCAGCCCTCTTTCTCCTGCGTCACGTGCGCGGTGAGGTTATCGACGGAAAGCTGATGCTGCTGTTTTTCGCCTTTCCAGCTGGCGCCCCCCTGCTTGAGCCAGATATCGCCGCTGGCAAATTCGCCTTTGGTCAGGGTCAGCCAGCCTTCAAGGCTGAAGCGGGCAGTCTCCAGCTGCATATTTTGCTGGAGCCAGTCGCCCAGCCACGGCTTCACGTCAACATCGTCGGCCTGCAGCCAGACTTTGCCGTTGTTTAACAGGCCGTCATCGTCCCGCAGATCCATGCGCACCTGCATCACGCCGTGCTGGCCGTTCAAGCTTGAGAGATTGACCTGCCCCTCGGCGCGGTGACGTTCTTTACCGTTGAGCCAGGTCAGCTGGGGGATCGCCAGTTCGGCGCGCTGGCCGGAAAGGGTAATGAAGCTCACTTCGCTGTCGCGCAGATCGAAGTGATCGAACTGACGAAGGAAAAGATCGCTGAAGCGGTTGGCTTCCAGACCCTGACCGCTATCGCCGCCGGACAGAGGCGTATTGGTCAGGAACTGGAGTTGATAAAAGGTGAGATCGCGAAACTGCCAGCGCAGATGCAGCAGGCTTTGCCAGACGTCCAGCGCCAGGGTCACGCGTTTGATTTTCAGGTGGCCGCCATCTTTGAGGCTGGCGTTGATATCCCGGACATCGAGCGTCGGGCCAAAATTCTGCCAGTTAGCGCTAATCTGGCTTACGTTCACCGGCACGCCGGTGGTGGATTCGATTTTAGCCAGCAGCTGCGGACGCCAGCTGTCCAGATGCGGTAATACGAGGCGTAGCCCGCTCACGAGCAACGCGACAATCACGACCAGCGTTGCCCCTGTAAGCAATAAAATCCCCGGCAATCGCCTCACGCATCTCTCCTTGTCAGCTTTCGTCACGCAGCGTACTGCGTCTTACATCATCACGACGTCAAACTGCTCCTGGTTATAGAGCGGTTCAATTTGTACTTTTACCTGTTTGCCGACAAAGATTTCCACTTCCGCCAGCGCGTGCGACTCTTCACCTTTCAGCGCTTCAGCCACCGCAGGGGAAGCATAGACCAGAAAACGATCGGAGTCGTAGGCATGATGGACACGAACGATTTCACGCATAATTTCGTAGCAGACGGTCTCAACCGTCTTTACCGTTCCGCGCCCATGGCAGGTTGGGCATTCATTACACAGCACATGCTCAACGCTCTCGCGGGTACGCTTACGCGTCATTTCCACCAGCCCCAGCTGCGAGAAGCCGTTGATGCTGGTTTTCACGCGGTCTTTGCTCAGCGCCTGCTCAAGCGAGTGCAGCACGCGGCGACGATGGTCTTCATTACTCATATCGATAAAGTCGATGATGATAATGCCGCCCAGATTGCGCAGACGAAGCTGGCGCGCAATCGCCTGCGTGGCTTCGATGTTGGTGTTGAAGATGGTGTCATCGAGGTTGCGATGGCCGACAAACGCGCCGGTGTTGATATCGACGGTGGTCATCGCTTCGGTCTGATCGATGATCAGATAGCCGCCGGACTTCAGCTCGACCTTACGCTCCAGCGCGCGCTGGATCTCGTTTTCGACATCATAGAGATCGAAAATCGGCTGACGCCCTGAATAATGTTCCAGCAGGCCAGGCATCTCCGGGATGTACTCAGCGGTAAATTCCAGCAGGGCTTCATAGGTCAGGCGTGAGTCCACGCGAATGCGGTCGAGCTGGGCATCGGCAAAGTCGCGCAGAACGCGCTGAGCAAGGGCCAGCTCACCGTAGAGCTGGTAGCGGGTCTGGTTGCGTTTTTTACGCTCCATCACCTTGGTCCAGACGCGCTTCAGGTAAGCCGCATCCGACGCCAGGTCTTCTTCGCTGATCCCTTCCGCAGCGGTACGGATGATAAACCCGCCCTGTTCATCGCAGTAGGCGCTGACCACTTTCTTCAGACGCTCGCGCTCGGTTTCGCTCTCAATACGCTGCGAAACGCCCACGTGCGACGCGCCGGGCATAAAGACCAGATAGCGGGAAGGTAAGGTGATGTCGGTGGTCAGACGGGCGCCTTTGGTACCGAGGGGGTCTTTCACCACCTGCACCATCAGATCCTGTCCCTGACGTACCAGTTCAGAAATATCGCGCACAGCAAACTGCTTTTGCTCTTCACCCGCGACGCACTCGGTGTGCGGCATGATATCGGAGGCATGTAAAAACGCCGCCTTATCCAGTCCAATATCTACAAAAGCCGCCTGCATACCCGGTAGTACACGACTGACACGACCTTTGTAGATATTGCCTACTATTCCGCGCCGCGCTTCACGCTCAATATGAATTTCCTGAAGAATGCCACCATCAATATAGGCCACACGGGTTTCCGATGGCGTTACGTTTACCAACAATTCAGCCGTCATAATTATCCCTTCCCTCACGCAGTGAGTTAAAATTGCTCAGCAACTCATACGTTTCCACCAGCGGTAAGCCGACTACGGCGTGATAGCTGCCATTAATCTTCCTGACAAAACAGCCACCCTGCCCCTGAATACCGTATGCACCTGCTTTATCCATTGGTTCACCGCTGGCAATATAAGCGGCGATGTCGTCGTCGGTAAGTACTCTGAACGTCACTTCGGTCACCACCAGGCAATCCAGCACGTGCTGGCGGTCAGCCAGGGCGACGGCCGTCATCACCTGATGCGTTTGTCCGGACATTTTGTGCAGCATGCGCGCCGCATGATCGGCGTCGCGCGGTTTCTCAAGCACTTCACCGTTCAGAATAACGATGGTATCTGCTCCCAGCACGGGAAGATCGCGTGGCACACTGGCCACGCCCGCCTGCGCTTTCTCGCGCGCCAGGCGAGACACGTACTGTTGAGCGCTTTCGCCCTCAGCACGTTTTTCTTCAATGCCGGTAACGATGCGTTCAAAAGAGACGCCTAGCTGCGTCAGGAGTTCCTGACGGCGCGGGGAGCCGGAAGCGAGATACAAAGACGTCATAGAAACCTTTTATTGCACAGCAAACTGCTGGCGAACCTTACGCATCAGCAGGAATAACCAAGGCCAGAGCACACCGTTTACTACACTACTCCAGAACACTTCCGGTCGGAAAGAGACGTTGATCACTAAAAACTCTGCCCAGAAAACAACGATATCCGCAGCGAGCGACAATAGCATCACTACCAGGGCCTGTTGCCAGAGCGCAAGGTTACGAAAGAGCTGGAATTTGAGTGCGACGAGGTACGCAATAATGCTCATGGACAAGGCGCGCACGCCAAGCGTAGAGCCGCTAATGAGATCCAGTATGGCACCCATCACAAAACCTGTGCCGACATTTACGCGATGCGGCAGGGCAAGGATCCAGTAGAGTAAAATGAGCAATACCCAGTTTGGCCGGAAAACGAGAATGTCATCCGGCCAGGGCATCACTTGCAGTAACAGTGCAATGAGAAACGAGAGCCAGATGACCCAGCGTCCCTGGCTACGATAGCTTGCCACTACTGCCCTCCCGAAGAGAGTTTAGGCGGTGGCGGCGCATCCGGCAGCGGCTGCGTTAACCCGGTTGCCGGCGCCGGTACTGGCGCAGGCGGCCCCATGGAATCCGCAGGCGGGAGAACCTGCGGCATCATCTGCATCAGGCGCTCGTTCGCCACGCGATGCACCTCTTCAGGCGTCATCGGATTAGAACCGTTACGATCGGCGCCCCACAGCAGCAGCAGATAGCGCAGACGCTGCAAACCGGCGGTTGGACGGGCCTGAATCACGGTATAGGCACGTTGAGTATCCAGCTTGACCGAAGAGACCACCGCAACCGGATAACCTTCAGGGAAGCGTCCACCCAGACCGGACGTCACCAGCACGTCGCCCACGCGGATATCCGTGTTAGCCGGCAGGTGTTCCAGCTGCAGGTCGTCCGTACAGCCGTTACCGGCCGCAATCACGCGGATGTCGTTGCGCAGGACCTGGATCGGCAGCGCATGCGTGGCATCGCAAATCAGCAGCACGCGGCTGGTCAGTTTAGCCACGGCAACAACCTGGCCCACAACGCCTTTATCGCTGATAACAGGCTGACCTTCATACACCCCGTTCACGCTCCCTTTGTCGATCACAACCTGATCGCTGTAGGGGTCGTTCACGGTGGAGATCACCTGCGTGACCATTTTCTGCTCATCCTGACGCAGCGGCGAGCCGAGCAGTTCACGCAGACGCGCGTTTTCCTGCTTGTATTGCCCCAGCATCAGCAGTTCGCTGTTTTTCAGCAGCAGTTCCTGACGTAATGCCCGGTTTTCGAGTTCGAGTTGGTCACGCGAAGACAGCGTTTGAGAAACGGAGTCGAGCAGTTCACGGGGACCATTTGAAACAAAGTAGAAAGGACTGACGGCGGTATCCATGTACGTTCTGATCTGGCTGAACGTACCGAGGCGGCTATCGGCAATAATGACCCCAAGCGCAACCAGAACCGCCAGAATAAGGCGAAACTGTAGCGATGGGCCACGGCTAAAAATTGGCTTCATAGGCTATGCGTATTCTCGCGTCAGAGAGAAAGGGTAGCAAATTGCTACCCTATCAAACTCGACTACTCTTCGCTGAACAAATCGCCGCCGTGCATGTCGATCATTTCCAGCGCCTTGCCACCACCACGGGCGACGCAAGTCAGTGGATCTTCTGCAACTACGACAGGAATACCTGTCTCTTCCATTAACAGGCGGTCGAGGTTACGCAGCAGCGCACCACCACCGGTCAGAACCATACCGCGCTCGGAGATATCGGACGCCAGCTCTGGTGGGCACTGTTCCAGCGCAACCATTACCGCGCTCACGATGCCCGTCAGTGGTTCCTGCAGAGCTTCCAGAATTTCGTTGGAGTTCAGGGTGAAACCGCGTGGAACACCTTCAGCCAGGTTACGGCCACGTACTTCGATCTCACGCACTTCATCGCCCGGATACGCAGAGCCGATTTCGTGTTTGATACGCTCTGCGGTGGCTTCACCGATCAGAGAGCCGTAGTTACGGCGCACATAATTAATGATGGCTTCATCGAAGCGGTCACCACCGATACGTACGGAAGAGGAGTACACCACGCCGTTCAGAGAGATAACTGCCACTTCAGTGGTACCACCACCGATATCCACAACCATAGAACCGGTAGCTTCGGAAACAGGCAGGCCAGCACCGATGGCCGCAGCCATCGGCTCTTCAATCAGGAACACTTCACGTGCACCTGCACCCTGGGCAGATTCACGGATTGCGCGACGCTCTACCTGGGTTGCACCAACCGGCACACACACCAGAACACGCGGGCTTGGACGCATGAAGCTGTTGCTATGAACCTGCTTGATGAAGTGCTGAAGCATTTTTTCAGTCACGAAGAAGTCGGCGATAACGCCGTCTTTCATTGGGCGAATGGCGGCGATGTTGCCAGGGGTACGACCCAGCATCTGCTTCGCGTCATGACCCACTGCAGCCACGCTTTTCGGCGAGCCTGCACGATCCTGACGAATGGCCACAACGGAAGGCTCATTCAATACGATGCCTTGTCCTTTTACATAAATAAGGGTATTCGCGGTACCCAGGTCAATGGACAGGTCATTGGAAAACATGCCACGAAATTTTTTCAACATACTAAGGGATAATCCTGAAAGCTGGGGCGGAAAACAAAATCCGCTTACTTTACCAACCACACGCAGCAGCGACAAGGCGCAAAAATCATCTGCAACGGTGAAAATTTGTGCAGTACGTTTCCTGATGTTACAAAATCATCCCCTGATTCCCTCAGGGCTGAGTAAACAGTAGCGTTCCCCACTGACGTTTGTAACCCGTTACAGGTCGTTCACTGGCTTTTTGCTCGACATACTCAAAGCTACAGGCGCGATATTCTACGTGAAAACAGCGTAAACGGCAGGTCAAACAGAGTATCTTTGCAAATATTTTTTCACGTTGGTGTCAAGCGGTTGAGAGGCAGCAAAAAAATCCCCCTGACCGCCCATCACGCCGCGCGCTGTTAACATCTGCCATTCGCTTCTGGAGCGCACGCCCGTGGCGAATACTTGTGTTCGCGTACCCTTGCACGCTTCTACCAGACTCTGTACCAGCAGCTGGTTTTCCGTACGCTTCTCAATATTCCTTACCAGCCCCGGATGTAGCTTTAATAACTCCACATCCAGTTCCTTGATCCAGTTGGTGCTGACCAGCGTTAAACCTGCCTGCGTCACAGCGATACGTGCACCGAGCGCATTGATCAAACGTACCACCGGACGTAACCGGCTGATGTGTTGACCTACATCGGCCTCAGCAAGTTCAAAAATAATGTGTTTACGTTGCGATTTTTCGCATTGCATTAGCGTATCACGTAGCCAGCGCTGAAAACGTGGGCGTATTAACGACTCCACGGTGACCTGTAACGCCAGGTTTTCTTCAGGCCAGAAGGATAAAAACGGAATCAGCCGGGTAATTTGCTGGCGGTCATACTCTTCGGACAGGCCAAATTGCAGCACCATCGGCAGATATTCCGCAGAGATGACCTCTTCGGTACCGTCAAAAATACGACACATCAGTTCACGGTGATGAACGTTGCCGTTTTTCATGACCGCGGGTTTTTGATAAATACGTGGCCCGCCGCGGCTGAGCATTTGCTCAATCAGCGTGCGCCAGCGCACGTTGCCGCGCCCTTTTTCCGGCAGCGAGTCATCATAAACCGCCCATCCGTTGGCCCCCTGCAACACGGCGTTGCGGGTAGCGGCTTCCGCGTGCTCCATCACCTGTTCAGTCGATTGTCCGCCACGCCAGGCGCAGATCCCCATGTGGACCATATCGTCCCTGTCGAGCATTTTGCTCTGCGGCAGCGCATCTACCGCCTTCAGCAGCTGGCTGGCGATGCTTTCGGATTCCTTCAGCGTACGGTGAGGCAACAGCACGGCAAAGTCGCTGCGGTGATAGCGGGCCAGCAGCGCGCCCGGGTAGCGCATAATAAAGGTGGAGAGCAGGTTGATCAGCGTAAAGAGGTTTTCTTCCGCGGCACGCTGTCCCCAGGTGTCGCGCAGGAGATCGAAATCGGGCAGACGAATCATCATCACCACCCCGTGAGTCCCCACTTTTTCTGAATCGTCGAGCAGCGTGGCGAGCTGATTATCAAAGAAAAGACGGTTGTTAAGGCCAGTTTTATTATCCTGCGCCGCATAAGAGCGGATCAGCGTATCCATACGGCTGCGCTGGTCGCTGGCAAACTGGATTTCGGAGAGCAGGGTATCGAGCGCGCTGCTGGCCCGTGACGGCCACTCGTGGACAGAGCCACGCACCTGCGGGCCGCGTTCACCGTTCAGGATACGTACGGATCGCATCTCCAGCAGCTCCTGACCAGAGAGCTGGCGGCGCAGCCAGCGGACCGCGAGAAAGATCAGCAGGACGATAAACGCAACGGCGACGGTGAGCGGCGCGGTGGTCATCATGGAACGGAAATAGCTGGCCATCGGATCGAGGTAGACCATGTGTATGGTCATCCCCGGATTTTTAAGGGAATGCACCGTCACTTCCCGATACTGGCTTACCACGCCCGCGGGGCGATAGCTTCCCGGTCGTTCATGGCTTAAAACACGATGCTTTCCCTGCAGAATGTCGATCTGAACGATATCAACAGGTACCATCAACTCATCAAGCTCACGGGAGAGCGCCGGTAGGGGCGTCGTCAGCAGACGCGTATCAATCACCGAGGCAACAGACTGTACCCGGTTGACCAGCTTGTCCTGAATGGCGGTGTAAAAACTCAGGGAACAGCCCAGAAGCGTGACAAAAATGGTAAGCCCCGTCAGCAAGGTGATAAAAGCTGAGAACTTCGTCGTTAATCGCATCCTTGAGATTACTCCGTGGGTTTATGGGGTAGCGAGTAAGCGCTAACTTGCATTTCAAATGCGGCATACTACCAAATCGGGCGTATCTGGCAATTTATTGCGTTAAATCGGCACTGCGTTTCCCTGAGCGAGTATAGTCTTCAGAAATTATTTTCCAATCATCTGAGTCGTGAGGACCCCGTATGCAGGCTTTGATCTTAGAACAGCAGGACGGCAAAACGCTTGCCTCAGTGCAGGCGGTTGAAGAGAGTCGCCTGCCGGAAGGCGACGTAACCGTCGACATCGACTGGTCCAGTTTAAATTATAAAGATGCGCTGGCTATTACCGGTAAGGGTAAAATCATCCGAAATTTCCCTATGGTGCCGGGGATCGATTTCGCTGGGCGGGTTCATACCAGCGAGGATCCGCGCTTCCATCCGGGCCAGCATGTGCTGCTCACCGGCTGGGGCGTGGGTGAAAATCACTGGGGCGGGCTGGCAACGCAGGCGCGCGTGAAGGGCGACTGGCTGGTGCCTGTGCCGAAAGGCATGGATGGCCGCAAGGCGATGATCGTCGGCACGGCAGGCTTTACCGCGATGCTGTGCGTGATGGCGCTGGAAGATGCAGGTATCCGCCCTGAGTCAGGGGAAATTGTCGTCACCGGCGCCAGCGGAGGCGTGGGCAGCACGGCAGTCACGCTGCTCCACAAGCTGGGCTATCAGGTCGCTGCGGTTTCCGGCCGAGAAAGCACCCATGACTATCTGCGCCAGCTCGGCGCCAGCCGCATTCTCAGCCGCGACGAATTTGCCGAAACCCGTCCGCTGGAAAAACAGGTTTGGGCTGGGGCGGTGGATACCGTCGGTGATAAGGTGCTGGCAAAAGTCCTGGCGCAGATGAACTACGGCGGCTGCGTGGCAGCCTGCGGTTTGGCGGGCGGATTTGCCCTGCCAACCACCGTGATGCCATTTATTCTGCGTAACGTACGCCTGCAGGGCGTGGATTCCGTGATGACCCCGCCGGCCCGTCGTCATGAAGCCTGGGAACGGCTGGTGCGCGATCTGCCGGAATCTTTCTATACCCAGAGCGCAACGGAGATAACCCTCAGCCAGGCGCCGGAATACGCCAGTAAGATCATGGACAACCAGTTCCACGGCCGCGCGCTGGTGAAAATCGCCTAATCTTCAAATTTTCGTGACATATTCGCGCGAATCCCTCTCCTCCGTCATGCTTAGAAAAACGCATGACGGAGGATGCCATGAAAAACCGAAAACTGACGGAAGCCGACGTAACGTCTGAGTCTGTCTTTATGTTACAGCGCCGCCAGATCCTGAAAATGCTTGGCATCAGCGCCACAGCCCTGACGCTCTCTCCCGCGGCACACGCCGACCTGCTCGACTGGTTTAAAGGCAACGATCGGCCAAAGGCCCCATCCGGCGCCCCGCTCACCTTTACGAAACCGGCCGAATGGCAAAACAAGCTGACGCTCACGCCGGAAGATAAAGTTACCGGCTACAACAACTTCTACGAATTTGGTCTCGATAAGGCCGATCCTGCCGCCAACGCGGGGAGCCTCAAAACCGATCCGTGGACGCTGAAAATTGATGGCGAAGTGGCGAAACCCCTGACGCTGGATCACCACGATCTTACTACCCGTTTCCCGCTCGAAGAGCGTATCTATCGCATGCGCTGCGTGGAGGCGTGGTCGATGGTGGTGCCCTGGATTGGCTTCCCGCTGCATAAACTGCTGGCAATGGTTGAGCCCACCAGCAACGCAAAATATGTCGCTTTCCAGACGCGCTATGCGCCGGACGAGATGCCCGGGCAGAAAGATCGGTTCATTGGCGGCGGGCTTGAGTATCCGTATGTGGAAGGGCTACGTCTCGACGAAGCTATGCACCCCCTCACCCTGCTGACCGTTGGCGTTTATGGCAAAGCGCTTCCGCCGCAGAACGGTGCCCCCATCCGTTTAACCGTACCGTGGAAATATGGCTTCAAAGGGATTAAGTCTATCGTCAGCATTAAGCTTACCCGCGAACGTCCGCCAACCACCTGGAATCTGGCGGCTCCGGACGAATACGGTTTCTTCGCCAACGTGAACCCGCACGTGGATCATCCGCGCTGGTCGCAGGCAACCGAGCGGTTTATCGGTTCCGGCGGTGCGCTGGACGTAAAGCGCCAGCCGACGCTGCTATTTAACGGCTATGCGGATGAAGTGGCCTCGCTTTACCGTGGCCTCAACTTACGGGAGAACTTCTGAGTGCGTTTAACGGCAAAACAGATTACCTGGCTGAAAGTGCTGCTGCACCTGGCCGGGCTGCTTCCTTTTATATGGCTGTTCTGGGCCGCCAGCCAGGGGCTCTTTAGCGCAGATCCTGCAAAGGATATCCAGCATTTTACCGGTCGGATGGCTCTGAAATTTTTGCTGGCCACCTTGCTCGTCTCGCCGCTGGCGCGCTACGCTAAACAGCCCTTATTGATTCGCACCCGTCGGCTATTAGGGCTATGGTGTTTTGCCTGGGCGACGCTGCACCTCACCAGCTACGCCCTGCTGGAACTGGGAATTAACAATCTGGCGCTGCTTGGCCGCGAACTGGTGACACGTCCTTATCTGACGCTGGGTATCGTGAGCTGGGTGGTTTTACTGGCGTTAGCGCTGACATCCACGCAATATGCGCAGCGAAAACTGGGCAGGCGCTGGCAGCTTCTGCATAACTTCGTCTATCTTGTCGCGATCCTCGCTCCCATTCATTACCTGTGGTCGGTGAAGATCCTCTCGCCGCAGCCAATCCTTTATGCACTGGCGGCCGTGGCGCTTTTGGCATGGCGTTACAAGAAGTTCCGCCAGTGGTTGCGATAGTTCGCGAAACTGTGCGTTTTCCCGCAGATTACCCGTCAACCGCAAATCTTTTTCGGATAGCGGTTGATAATCTTCCCTGATAAGACCAGTATTTAGCTGCTAAATGCTACGAAATCGTTATAATGTGCGACCTTGGTTCACCTGACAGCGGTTTTAAGCCTCTGAAAAGGTGACATTTGCGTTTCGAAGGTATATTTTGTTTTTTACCCGAAAATCGCAGGAGATAGCGGCATAATGACTGATAAATTCCATATCTTAGTTTTGAACGGACCGAACCTGAACATGCTCGGCACCCGTGAGCCAGAGAAGTACGGCACGCTAACATTGAGTGAAATTGTTAACCGTCTGGGAACGGAAGCAGCGTCACTGAATGTGGATTTGGATCATTTTCAGTCGAATGCGGAGTACGCACTCATCGACCGTATTCATCAGGCTAAAGACAATGTGGACTATATCCTGATCAATCCGGCCGCGTTTACGCACACCAGTGTTGCTATCCGCGACGCACTGCTCGCGGTGAGTATCCCGTTTATCGAGATCCACCTGAGTAATGTGCACGCCCGAGAGCCGTTCCGTCACCATTCGTATCTGTCAGATATCGCTGCTGGCGTTATCTGTGGACTGGGCGCAGACGGCTATTCATACGCTTTACAGACAGCGGTAAAACGCTTGTCACAATCACACTAAACAAGAGTACGGAACCCACTCATGGATATTCGTAAGATTAAAAAACTGATCGAGCTGGTTGAAGAATCAGGCATCTCCGAACTGGAAATTTCTGAAGGCGAAGAGTCTGTACGCATCAGCCGTGCAGCCCCAGCCGCTAGCTTCCCGGTAATGCAGCAAGCTTATGCTGCGCCAGTGCAGCAGCCTGCGCTCTCCGCAGCCGTTGCGCCAGCAGCTGAAGCCGCACCTGCCGCTGCAGCAGAAATCAGTGGTCACATCGTACGTTCCCCAATGGTTGGTACTTTCTACCGCACCCCGAGCCCGGACGCGAAGGCGTTCATCGAAGTGGGTCAGAAAGTCAACGTAGGCGATACCCTGTGCATCGTTGAAGCGATGAAAATGATGAACCAGATCGAAGCAGACAAATCAGGTACTGTGAAAGCGATTCTGGTCGAAAGTGGTCAGCCGGTTGAATTTGACGAGCCGCTGGTCGTCATCGAGTAACGAGGCGTACATGCTGGATAAAATTGTTATCGCCAACCGCGGCGAGATCGCACTGCGTATTCTTCGTGCCTGTAAAGAACTGGGCATCAAGACCGTCGCTGTGCACTCAAGCGCGGATCGCGATTTAAAACACGTATTGCTGGCGGATGAGACGGTCTGTATTGGCCCGGCTCCGTCCGTAAAAAGCTATCTGAACATCCCGGCTATCATCAGCGCCGCTGAAATCACCGGCGCGGTGGCAATTCATCCGGGTTACGGCTTCCTCTCTGAGAACGCCAACTTTGCTGAGCAGGTTGAACGCTCTGGCTTCATCTTCATCGGCCCGAAAGCCGACACCATCCGCCTGATGGGCGACAAAGTGTCTGCAATCACCGCGATGAAAAAAGCCGGTGTTCCAACCGTACCAGGCTCTGACGGCCCTCTGACCGACGACATGGATGCTAACCGTGCTCATGCTAAACGCATTGGCTATCCGGTTATCATCAAGGCGTCCGGCGGCGGCGGCGGTCGCGGTATGCGCGTTGTGCGTAGCGATGCTGAACTGGCGCAGTCCATCTCCATGACCAAAGCAGAAGCGAAAGCCGCTTTCAGCAATGACATGGTGTACATGGAAAAATACCTGGAAAACCCACGCCACATCGAAATTCAGGTGCTGGCTGACGGTCAGGGTAACGCGATCTATCTGGCAGAACGTGACTGCTCTATGCAGCGTCGTCACCAGAAAGTGGTCGAAGAAGCACCAGCACCGGGCATTACCCCGGAACTGCGTCGCTACATCGGCGAGCGTTGCTCCAAAGCGTGTGTCGATATCGGCTATCGCGGTGCAGGTACCTTTGAGTTCCTGTTCGAAAACGGCGAGTTCTATTTCATCGAAATGAACACCCGTATTCAGGTTGAACACCCGGTTACCGAAATGATCACCGGCGTTGACCTGATCAAAGAACAGCTGCGTATCGCTGCAGGCCAGCCGCTGTCCATCAAGCAGGAAGAAGTTGTGGTGAAAGGCCATGCGGTAGAGTGCCGTATCAACGCCGAAGACCCGAACACCTTCCTGCCAAGCCCGGGTAAAATCACGCGTTTCCACGCGCCGGGTGGCTTTGGTGTGCGCTGGGAGTCTCATATCTACGCCGGTTACACCGTACCGCCGTACTATGACTCAATGATCGGCAAGCTTATCTGCTACGGCGAAAACCGTGACGTGGCGATTGCCCGCATGAAAAACGCCCTGCAGGAGCTGATCATCGACGGTATCAAAACCAACGTTGATCTGCAGATGCGTATCATGAGCGACGAGCACTTCCAGAATGGTGGAACCAACATCCACTATCTGGAGAAAAAACTCGGTCTGAACGAGAAGTAAGAGACCTGTGTTGCTAAAAGGCCGGATTATCCGGCCTTTTTTATTTCTGGGGATCGCCAGGCCCCATCATGTACAATCCCCGCTTTCTTCATCCACAAGGGACAAAAAATGGACAAACGTTTTGTTCAGGCCCATAAAGAAGCGCGCTGGGCGCTGTGGCTGACCCTTCTCTATCTCGCAGCATGGTTAGTAACTGCTTACTTACCTGACTCCGCTATTGGCATCACCGGCCTGCCGCACTGGTTCGAAATGGCGTGTCTGCTGGTACCGCTGGTTTTCATCCTGCTGTGCTGGGCAATGGTGAAATTCATCTATCGCGATATTCCGCTGGAGGACGATGATGCAGCTTGAAGTCATTCTGCCGCTTATCGCTTACTTGTTAGTGGTGTTTGGTTTATCCGTTTACGCCATGCGTAAAAGAACGACGGGCACCTTCCTGAACGAGTATTTTCTGGGCAGCCGCTCGATGGGCGGCGTCGTGCTGGCCATGACGCTGACCGCGACCTATATCAGCGCCAGTTCGTTTATCGGCGGACCCGGTGCGGCCTATAAATACGGGTTAGGCTGGGTGCTGCTGGCGATGATCCAGCTTCCTGCCGTCTGGCTCTCGCTGGGCATACTGGGTAAAAAATTTGCCATTCTGGCGCGCCGTTATAATGCCGTGACGCTCAACGATATGCTGTTTGCCCGCTATCAGAGCCGTTTACTGGTGTGGCTGGCCAGCTTAAGCCTGCTGGTGGCCTTTATTGGCGCAATGACGGTGCAGTTTATCGGCGGGGCACGCCTGCTGGAAACGGCGGCAGGTATTCCCTACGAGACAGGCTTGATCATCTTCGGAGTCAGCATTGCGCTGTATACCGCGTTTGGCGGATTCCGCGCCAGCGTGCTGAACGATACGATGCAGGGCATGGTTATGCTTATCGGCACTATTGTCCTGCTGGTCGGCATCGTCCACGCCGCGGGCGGCCTGAGCCATGCGGTTGAAACGCTCGAGGCGATCGATCCAAAACTGGTTTCGCCGCAGGGCGCGGATAACATCCTTTCGCCAACCTTTATGACCTCGTTCTGGGTGTTGGTGTGCTTTGGGGTGATTGGCCTGCCGCATACCGCCGTGCGCTGTATCTCTTACAAAGACAGCAAAGCCGTGCACAGAGGTATCATTATCGGCACTATCGTTGTCGCAATCCTGATGTTTGGTATGCACCTGGCAGGCGCGTTAGGTCGGGCAGTTATTCCTGACCTTACCGTACCCGATCTGGTTATCCCAACCCTGATGGTTAAAGTGCTGCCGCCATTTGCCGCCGGGATCTTCCTCGCCGCACCGATGGCCGCCATTATGTCGACCATCAACGCTCAGCTGCTGCAAAGTTCCGCTACGATCATAAAAGATCTCTATCTGAACCTGCGTCCTGAGCAGGCAGAGAATGAACGGCGCCTGAAGCGCATGTCGGCCGTTATTACTCTGGCGTTAGGGGCATTGCTGCTGTTAGCCGCGTGGCGCCCGCCGGAGATGATCATCTGGCTGAACCTGCTGGCATTTGGTGGGCTTGAAGCGGTATTCCTGTGGCCGCTGGTGTTAGGGCTCTACTGGGAGCGCGCGAATGCCGCCGGTGCGCTGAGCGCGATGATTGTCGGCGGCGTGCTTTACGCCGTCCTCGCAACGTTTAAGATTCAGTACCTGGGCTTCCATCCGATTGTGCCTTCGTTACTGCTAAGTTTACTGGCGTTTGTGGTGGGGAACCGTTTCGGTCAGCCCGTCCCACAACCCGCTATGATTTCTACTGATAAATAAAGAGTTTTGCCATGCCGTGGATCCAACTAAAACTGAACACAACCGGCGCGAATGCCGAGGAACTGAGCGATGCGCTGATGGAGGCCGGTTCGGTCTCTATCACCTTCCAGGACACGCATGACACGCCGGTCTTTGAGCCGCTGCCGGGCGAAACCCGCCTGTGGGGCGATACCGACGTTATTGGCCTGTTTGATGCCGAAACCGATATGAAAGAGGTTGTCGCGATTCTGGAGAATCATCCTCTGCTGGGCGCAGGTTTCGTGCATAAAATCGAACAGCTGGAAGATAAAGACTGGGAACGCGAGTGGATGGATAACTTCCACCCGATGCAGTTCGGCAAACGTCTGTGGATCTGTCCGAGCTGGCGCGATGTCCCTGATGAAAGCGCAGTGAACGTGATGCTCGACCCGGGCCTGGCGTTTGGTACCGGTACTCACCCAACCACATCTCTGTGCCTGCAGTGGCTGGATGGTCTGGATCTGGACGGTAAGACAGTGATCGACTTCGGCTGCGGATCCGGGATCCTCGCGATTGCAGCCCTGAAGCTGGGCGCGGCAAAAGCCATCGGGATCGATATCGATCCGCAGGCGATTCAGGCCAGCCGCGATAATGCCGAGCGTAACGGCGTCTCCGATCGTCTGGAGCTGTATCTGCCGGATGCTCAGCCAGAAGCCATGAAAGCCGATGTGGTGGTCGCAAACATTCTGGCGGGCCCACTGCGCGAACTGGCTCCGTTAATCAGCGTGCTGCCCGTTGAGGGTGGTCTGCTGGGGCTTTCCGGTATCCTGGCAAGCCAGGCCGACAGCGTGTGTGAAGCTTACGCCGATCTCTTTGCTCTCGACCCGGTGGTGGAAAAAGAAGAGTGGTGCCGCATCACTGGCCGTAAAAAATAAGAATCTGGCGTGGTCATCTGACCACGCCTCTCACCCTCTGATAATCCTCTCTCCCCCGTTCATTCTTCGGTAAAATAACCCTACAAATCATGTTGATTTGTATTACAAAAATTCACCGGAAGAATATGATGACACACGTTACAGGCAAGGCAGCGCTGCTGGCGCTGAGCATGATTTCGGCTTCAGCATTTGCATCACACTGGAGCTATGAAGGGGAAGGTTCACCGCAACACTGGGGCGAGATGGACGAGGCATACAAGACCTGTCAAAACGGTATGAACCAGTCTCCTGTTAATATTGATTCGACCACTAACGCCCATCTCTCCCCGCTACAAACCCACTACGTTGATGGTCCTGTTACACTGACGAACAATGGCCATACCATTCAGGCAGGTGAACAGGCGAACACCCGCGATACTCTTACTCTCGATAAGCAAACCTGGACCTTACAGCAGTTCCATTTCCACGCGCCGAGCGAAAACACCGTACATGGCAAGAGATACGCGATGGAAATGCATCTGGTTCATAAAAATGCCAGTGGGGAACTGACAGTGGTGGCGGTCATGTTTGATAAAGGGGCCGCAAACCCGGAGCTTGAAAAACTGTGGCGCGTTATGCCTCAGCAGGCCGAGCAGAACGTCTCCATCAAACAGGATCTCAACCTGAACAAACTGCTGCCAAAAAATAAAACGTACTGGCGCTTTAGCGGTTCACTGACCACTCCACCGTGTTCAGAAGGCGTTACCTGGATTGTACTTAAACAGCCCCTGACGGTTTCTGCAGAACAACTTGCCAGATTCACCCAGACAATGCATCACGATAATAACCGTCCGGTACAGTCGCTGCATGGGCGCGTCGTGGTCGAATAACACGCATTTTTCGCATGACGATCATGTTCTAAAATGCGACTCAGATCGCAAAGAAGAAGGGAAATCTGCTGTTAAAAACAGCAGATTATCCCGCTTCAACGACGCATTTATTCAGAAATGATGAGAAGTTACGGGAAATTGTAAGCGCCCATAAAATAACCATTATCATATAACTTAATGATTTAAATAATGAATAATTTTGAACGGAAAGATTGGGCGGCGATTCCTTGATCTACAACAGTGGATTGTTCAAAGTTTGGCCTTTCATCTCGTGCAAAAAATGCGTAATATACGCCGCCTTGCAGTCACAGTATGGTCATTTCTTAACTCATGCGCATCGGACACCACCAGCTTAGAAATCGCCTGATCGCAGCCCCAATGGCAGGTATTACAGACCGGCCGTTCAGGACGCTGTGCTATGAGATGGGAGCCGGTTTAACCGTATCCGAGATGATGTCGTCTAACCCGCAGGTTTGGGAAAGCGATAAATCCCGCCTTCGGATGGTGCACGTCGATGAACCAGGTATTCGCACCGTGCAAATTGCCGGAAGCGTGCCTGAAGAGATGGCAGATGCCGCGCGGATTAACGTGGAAAGTGGTGCCCAGATTATTGATATCAATATGGGGTGCCCGGCCAAAAAGGTGAATCGCAAGCTTGCAGGTTCAGCCCTTCTGCAATACCCCGACCAGGTGAAAGCTATCCTGACGGCGGTTGTCAGCGCGGTGGACGTTCCTGTTACGTTGAAGATTCGCACGGGTTGGTCGCCGGAACACCGTAACTGTGTAGAGATTGCCCAACTGGCCGAAGACTGTGGCATTCAGGCCCTGACCATCCATGGACGCACTCGCGCCTGTTTGTTCAACGGTGAAGCTGAATACGACAGCATTCGGGCAGTTAAGCAGAAAGTTTCCATTCCGATTATCGCGAATGGCGACATAACTGACCCGCTTAAAGCCAGGGCTGTACTCGACTATACGGGAGCTGATGCTCTGATGATAGGACGTGCAGCTCAGGGAAGACCCTGGATCTTCCGGGAAATCCAGCATTATCTGGACACTGGGGAGCTGCTTGCCCCGCTGCCTCTGGCAGAGGTTAAGCGCTTGCTTTGTTCGCATGTTCGGGAACTGCATGACCACTACGGTCAGGCAAAAGGGTACCGAATTGCGCGTAAACACGTCTCCTGGTATCTCCAGGAGCACGCTCCAGATGACCAGTTTCGGCGCACATTCAACGCCATAGAGGATGCCAGCGTACAGCTGGAGGCGTTGGAGGCATACTTCGAAAATCTTGCGTAATGAAATAAAGAGCTGACAGAACTATGTTCGAACAACGCGTAAATTCTGACGTACTGACCGTTTCTACCGTTAACTCTCAGGACCAGGTAACTCAAAAGCCCCTGCGTGACTCGGTTAAACAGGCACTGAAGAACTATTTTGCTCAACTGAACGGTCAGGATGTTAATGACCTGTATGAGCTGGTACTGGCTGAAGTTGAACAGCCACTGTTGGACATGGTGATGCAATACACCCGCGGTAACCAAACCCGCGCTGCGCTGATGATGGGTATCAACCGTGGTACTCTGCGTAAGAAACTGAAAAAATACGGCATGAACTGATACTAATCAGTTAAATGCTTGTTTAAAAAGGCGCTCTTCGGCATGGGGAAGCGCCTTTTTTATTACCTGCGCTTCTCCGTCAACGCATTGTAAACCTTCGCCTCTCCTGCTTTTCAACCCCAGTTTTTCGTGTATATTTCCCCCACCTTACTGGCGATTTTCTCGCGGAATGACACAATGATTCGTAAATACTGGTGGCTGGTTGTCTTTGCAATCTCCGTTCTCATTTTCGATACACTCCTTATGCAGTGGATTGAACTGATGAGCACCGAAACCGATAAGTGTCGCAATATGAACTCCGTCAATCCGCTGAAACTCGTGAACTGCTCAGAGCTCGACTAACCGCCCGATTGCGCAAATCACCCCGTTATTACCCACTAAAAACGGGGATTTAAATCCCTTTGAGCCATTACCTGACGGTGATAATGTCTCGCCCTTCTCAACCGCTCTAGCGTAACCCCACACTCGAGTAGAACCGTCCATGCTGGTCAGCCAATACAACCCTATCCTTGTCGTCCTCTCCTTTGTTGTTGCCATTCTTGCTGCGTATACCGCGCTGAACATGGCTGCACGCGTCGCCGGGAGTGAAGGTGTCGCTGCCCGCGTCTGGCTGGCTGGCGGCGGTATTGCTATGGGGATTGGCGTGTGGGCCATGCATTTTATCGGCATGCTGGCGATGGACCTCTCCATGAGCATGAGCTACAACGCCACCCTGACGGTATTATCTATGGTCATCGCCGTGGGTTCGTCGCTGTTTGCGCTATGGCTTGTGAGCTGCGAGCAACTACGCCTGCGCCGACTGCTGCCCGGCGCGCTGGTGATGGGGAGCGGTATTGTGGCCATGCATTACACCGGCATGGCGGCGCTGGAGGTGATGCCCGGGATAATCTGGGACAAGGTCTGGGTGGCCATTTCGATCGTGATTGCGCTTGCCGCTTCGCTCGCGGCATTATGGCTGACCTTCCGCCTGCGTCGCGAAGCCGCGCAGGTCGTGCTGATGCGCATGGGTGCCGCCATCACGATGGGCATTGCCATTGCCGGCATGCACTATGCCGGGATGAAAGCGGCGCAGTTTCCGATGTCCACAATGGTTCACCATGAGGGTATCAACGGGAGCTGGCTGGCGGTTCTGGTCAGCGTGGTCGCGCTCTCAATTCTTGGGATCACCCTGCTGGTGTCGATGCTGGATGCCCGCCTTCAGGCACGCACCGCCCTGCTGGCCTCGTCGCTGGCAGAAGCTAACCGGGAACTCGCTCAGCTGGCGCTACACGATACCCTGACGCGTCTGCCCAACCGTATCCTGCTGGAAGACAGACTCGATCAGGCCATCAGCAAAGCCGATCGTGAAGGGAATCACTTTGCCCTGATGTTCATGGATCTTGACGGCTTTAAAGCCATCAATGATGCCTACGGCCATGATGTCGGTGACAGGCTGCTGGTCGCCGTTACGCAGCGCCTGCTGCTTCTCCTGAAGGGCCAGTTCACCCTTGCACGCATCGGCGGTGATGAATTTGTTCTGCTGGCAGAGGGAGAAGGTCCGGACGACGCGGCATCGCTGGCGAATTCGCTGGTGCGCGCGATCGATAGCCCCTTCAATCTCAGCCCCTATGAACTGGTGGTGACCCTCAGCATTGGTATCGCGCTGTACCCTCACGACGGCAAAACCGAGCGTGAGCTGATGTTTAACGCCGACGCGGCGATGTATCACACGAAGCATATGGGCCGTAACGGTTACCACTTTTTCCAGCCCTCCATGAACACCCTGGCGCAAACCCATCTCCAGTTAATGAACGATCTGTGGATGGCAATCGATCGCAATGAGCTGCGCCTGCTGTATCAGCCAAAATTTCACGCCCCGGCGGGCCCGGTCCTCGGATTCGAGGCGTTATTGCGCTGGCAGCATCCTAAGCAGGGGCTACTGACGCCGGACCTTTTTCTGCCGCTGGCGGAAAAAACGGGGCTAATCGTCCCCATTGGCAACTGGGTGATTCATGAAGCCTGTCGTCAGCTGCGGAAATGGCATCTCCAGGGGCATCAAAGCTGGTCAATGGCGGTAAACCTGTCGACACTGCAGTTTGAACAACCTTCGCTGGTTAAAACGGTTCTCGACTGCCTGGCACTTCACCAGGTGCCACCGGAAATGTTGATCCTCGAAGTGACGGAAACCACGGCGATGAGCAACCCGGATGAGAGCGTACGCGTGCTGACAGAGCTGACGGATGCAGGCGTGAAGGCCTCCATTGATGATTTTGGCACCGGATATTCGAGCCTGCTGTACCTCAAGCGCTTACCGGCCTGCGAATTGAAAATCGACAGGGCGTTTGTGAAAGAGCTCAGCGGCGAGAGCGAGGATGCCACTATTGTCTCAGCAATTGTGGCTCTCGCTAAAACACTTAACCTGAAAGTTGTGGCTGAAGGTGTGGAAACCGAAGCGCAGCAAGCCTTTTTAACCGAGCTTGGCTGTAACACCCTTCAAGGTTATCTGTTAGGTAAACCCGTCAGCGCGCAGACCATAGAGGCACTTTGTGCCCGAGGGGAAATGTTACCCGGCGCTGAGCAGTAAGCATCATCCGGCGACACGCGAATAACCGGGAGTGTCGCCAGTATGCTATCGACCAGAGCGGGAGCCTGCTGATAAAGATTAAAACTGTCGTTATTCATTAACCAGTTTTTAATTATTCCGCTAAAAAAACCGTGGAATACAATCAAGGTGAGTTCAACATTCACCTGTGGCGAAATGATGTTTCGCGAAATACAGGTCTCCAGCGCGGCGCGTAGCGTGTCATCGTTGAATCCGATACGCTTTCTGATTTCGCGCTCAGAAATCATATCACTGCTAAATTCACACTTATGATACAGAATTTGTAAAAGCGCACATTGCCGGGGTTCATGGGCAATATATTGCAGCGCGGTAATAAATTGCTCACGAAGTTTTAACAATGGATCGTCACTATCGGAAAGGGAAAGCCTGTCGTGAATAATGTCGCGAAGCGGTAATTGGTGTTCCCAGATGGCATTAAATATTTCAGATTTACTGGTGAAGTGCCAGTAGATCGCGCCGCGCGTCACCTTAGCGGCATCAGCGATATCCGTCAGCGTCGTGCTGGCTACGCCACGCGTGGCAAACTGTCCGATAGCCGCCTCAATCAGCTGCTGCCGGGTTTGTTGAGCCTCTTCTTTCTTTTTACGCGCCATAGGCAACTACTCGTTACTCACAAGGTTTAAAGGTCATATTGCGTTCATGCAAATGTAAGTATTCACTAAAATCCGTTTTAATTTTGCACAAAAAAAGTCACCCCTCTTGATTTATAATTAATACAAATACATCCAATCAATTAAATTGACGAAATGAATAATTATAAAATATTAAACTCATTTACCTGATTAACATGCCTGAACTATATCCCAGAATGAAGCCGGTCTGATTCTGATTTTCTTCTATAAGCATGGTCATTCGCACTTATAAATTAAAAAACATTAAATACCCTCATTATTATACGCAGCTACATTTTATTTTTATCCCTCTGCCCCTGCTACCGATTCGCGGCATATATCGGTGAATGGGTATTTAAAGGAACAGTAATGACGAATCATTTCAGACGTTTGCCCTTATCCGGTTTCATTGTCTGCGCGGTACTGCTCACTGGATGCGATGGTCAGGAAAATCAACAGCAACACCAGCAGGCGCCTCAGGTCAGCGTGCATATTGTGAAAAGCGCGCCTCTGGCGGTCACCACTGAACTCCCGGGCAGAACAGATGCATTTCGCGTTGCGGAGGTTCGTCCTCAGGTTAGCGGCATTATCCTGCGCCGTAACTTCGCGGAGGGTAGCGATGTAAAAGCGGGCGAGTCACTTTACCAGATTGATCCTGCGCCCTATCAGGCAGCCTATGACAGCGCGAAAGGCGAACTGGCGAAGGCTCAGGCGGCGGCCAATATTGCGCACCTGACGGTGAAACGTTATCTCCCGCTGGTAGGCACCCAGTATGTCAGTAAGCAGGAGTATGACCAGGCCGTGGCGACGGCTCAGCAGGCAGATGCCAGCGTGGTTGCCGCAAAAGCGGGTGTTGAGAGCGCACGTATCAACCTTGCCTACACCAAAGTGACCTCTCCGGTTGATGGTCGTATCGGGAAATCCAGCGTGACCGAAGGGGCGCTGGTGACGAACGGGCAAGCCGCAGCGCTGGCAACGGTCCAGCTGCTCGATCCGATTTATGTTGATGTCACCCAGTCCAGTAATGATTTTATGCGCCTGAAACAAACGAGCCTGCAAAAAGGTGATATCGCCAGCAACGTTGAGCTGCTGATGGAGAACGGGCAGCCCTACCCGCTAAAAGGCACATTGCAGTTCTCTGACGTCACGGTCGATGAAAGTACCGGCTCGATCACCCTGCGCGCCATTTTCCGGAACCCTCAGCATCTGTTGTTACCCGGCATGTTTGTTCGCGCCCGCATTGATGAAGGCACCCAGCCGGATGCGATTCTGGTACCACAGCAAGGCGTGACCCGTACACCGCGAGGCGATGCAACCGTGCTGGTGGTGAACGATAAAAACCAGGTTGAGCCGCGAACCGTCGTGGCCCCTCAGGCAATTGGCGATCGCTGGCTGGTGACGGAAGGGCTGAAAAACGGTGACCGCGTGATAGTCAGCGGGCTACAGAAAGTCAGACCCGGGGTAACCGTCGTCGCCACGCCTGATATCACCACGACGCCAGCCGGTTAAGGGACGACGACATGGCTAATTTCTTTATTCAGAGACCGGTTTTCGCCTGGGTACTTGCCATCATTTTGATGATTGCAGGCGGGCTGGCCATTCTCAAACTTCCCGTCGCACAGTATCCGACCATTGCTCCTCCCGCCGTGGCGATATCCGCGACTTACCCGGGAGCGGACGCTCAAACGGTGCAGGATACCGTGACCCAGGTTATCGAACAGAACATGAACGGTATCGATAAGCTGATGTATATGTCCTCCACCAGCGATTCGGCGGGTAACGTCACCATCACCCTGACCTTCGAGTCAGGAACCGATCCGGACATCGCCCAGGTACAGGTGCAGAACAAGCTGCAGCTCGCCATGCCGCTGCTGCCGCAAGAGGTTCAGCAGCAAGGGATTGGCGTGGAGAAATCCAGCAGCAGCTTCCTGCTGGTCGCCGGCTTTGTTTCAGACAACAAAAATCTCACGCAGAATGACATCTCTGACTATGTCGCTTCGAACGTTAAAGATGCCATCAGCCGAACGTCTGGCGTCGGTGACGTTCAGCTGTTTGGCGCTCAGTATGCGATGCGCATCTGGCTCGACAGCAACGCGATGAACAAATACCAGCTGACGCCGCAGGATATTATCAACCAGCTGAAAACGCAGAACGACCAGATAGCGGCAGGCCAGCTGGGCGGAACGCCGTCCATTCCCGGGCAACAGCTGAATGCCTCAATCATCGCGCAAACCCGCCTGAAATCACCGGAAGAGTTTGGCCGCGTGACGCTCAAGGTGAATCAGGACGGCTCGATGGTTCATCTGAAGGACGTGGCTCGTATTGAGCTGGGTGGCGAAAACTACAACATGGTCACTAAAATCAACGGGCAGGCGGCAACCGGCCTGGGGATTAAGCTGGCAACCGGGGCAAATGCGCTGGACACCGCGGCAGCCATTAAGAGCAAGCTGGCGCAACTGCAGCAGTTCTTCCCGCAGGGGCTGAAAGTTGTCTATCCCTATGACACCACCCCTTTTGTGAAAATCTCCATTCACGAAGTGGTGAAGACCCTGTTTGAAGCAATCATTCTCGTCTTCCTGGTCATGTACCTGTTCCTGCAAAACCTGCGGGCGACGCTCATCCCGACTATCGCGGTGCCGGTCGTTCTGCTGGCTACCTTTGCGGTTCTGGCGGCATTCGGTTTCTCCATCAACACCCTGACGATGTTCGGTATGGTGCTGGCGATAGGTCTGCTGGTCGATGATGCTATCGTGGTCGTTGAGAACGTTGAACGCGTCATGGTCGAAGACAAACTGCCGCCGAAAGAGGCCACGCAGAAGTCGATGGTGCAGATCCAGGGTGCACTGGTGGGGATCGCCATGGTGCTCTCGGCGGTCTTTATTCCGATGGCCTTTTTTGGCGGCTCGACGGGGGCGATCTATCGTCAGTTCTCGCTGACTATCGTTTCCGCTATGGCGTTGTCCGTACTGGTTGCGCTAATCCTGACGCCCGCACTCTGCGCAACGTTGCTTAAGCCCGTATCCGGCGACCATCATGAGAAGAAAGGTGGCTTCTTCGGCTGGTTTAATGCGCTCTTTGATAAAAGCGTGGAGCACTACAGCAACAGCGTGAGCGGTATTTTGCGTAAGACAGGGCGCTATCTGGCGGTGTACGTCATTATCGTCGGTGGGATGGCGGTGCTCTTCCTGCGCTTGCCTACCTCCTTCCTGCCCGAAGAGGATCAGGGGGTGTTTATGACGATGGTTCAACTCCCGGCGGGTGCAACCCAGACGCGTACTCAGCAGGTCCTCGATCAGGTTCAGGATTACTATCTGAACAACGAAAAGGCGAACGTGGAATCCGTCTTTACCGTAAACGGCTTTAGCTTTAGCGGCCAGGGTCAGAACGCCGGTATCGCCTTCGTCAGCCTGAAGCCCTGGGAGGAGCGCCCGGGGGCGGAAAACGGCGTTGAAGCCATTGTGGGTCGCGCGACAAAAGCCTTCAGTCAAATTACAGATGGCCTCGTGTTCCCGTTTAACCTGCCTGCAATTATCGAACTGGGTACCGCCACGGGCTTCGATTTTGAATTGATCGATCAGGCCAACCTGGGGCATACCCAGCTGACGCAGGCGCGTAACCAACTGCTCAGCATGGTGCATGAGCACCCTGACCTGCTGGTTCGCGTGCGCCCTAACGGTCTTGAAGATACGCCTCAGTTCAAGCTGGATGTCGATCAGGAGAAAGCGCAGGCGCTGGGCGTCAGCCTTTCTGACGTCAACCAGACGATTTCGACGGCCTTAGGTGGCACCTATGTGAACGACTTTATCGATCATGGGCGCGTGAAAAAGGTCTACGTACAGGCCGACGCAAAATTCCGTATGTTGCCGGGAGATATTAATAACCTTTACGTGCGCAGCGCGAATGGGGAAATGGTCCCGTTCTCCGCCTTCAGCAACGCTCGCTGGGTGTACGGTTCACCTCGTCTGGAGCGCTATAACGGGATGCCCTCTATGGAGATCCTGGGTGAATCAGCCCCGGGTAAAAGCACCGGTGAGGCCATGGCTATGATGGAAAGTCTCGCGGCAAAACTGCCTTCCGGCATCGGCTATGACTGGACGGGGATGTCTTATCAGGAGCGGCTCTCGGGTAACCAGGCGCCTGCCCTGTACGCCATTTCACTGATCGTGGTGTTCCTGTGCCTGGCTGCGCTGTATGAAAGCTGGTCCATTCCGTTCTCCGTTATGCTGGTTGTGCCGCTTGGGGTCATTGGGGCTCTTCTCGCAGCGTCGCTGCGCGGGTTAAACAATGACGTCTATTTCCAGGTCGGCCTGCTGACGACGATTGGTTTATCGGCGAAAAACGCCATCCTGATCGTCGAATTTGCTAAAGACCTGATGGATAAAGAAGGCAAAGGCATTATTGAAGCCACGCTGGAAGCTTCCAGGATGCGCCTTCGACCGATCCTGATGACGTCCCTGGCCTTTATTCTTGGCGTCATGCCGCTGGTGATCAGCACCGGGGCCGGGAGCGGCGCGCAAAACGCCGTCGGTACGGGCGTTATGGGGGGAATGCTTTCCGCAACGCTTCTGGCGATTTTCTTCGTGCCCGTTTTCTTTGTGGTTGTTCGGCGACGGTTTACTCACCATAAAGGTTAATGTTTCCCTGAAAAGGCACCTCTGGTGCCTTTTTATTTTTAACTTAAACAACCAATTAGGTTTTACATAAAGGAAGCATTAAGAATATGATGATTTGCATTAAGTAAAAACAGTCTCTTGCAACTCCATAATGTCTCCATTAATTCCTCCTGAAACCGACTTTTCTCCACGATTTTTACAAACTACATAATTTGAGATTATTCCTCGTGTAACGAGGACTTACCCCGGTGGTAAAATAACCTCCAGTTCGTTAATAGCCCTCCTGGCTTTATAGCGGATGAGAAATAATACTGAGGTAACATCATGAAAAGATTCATTTCCGTTGCACTTCTCGCTGCGCTGCTTGCTGGTTGCGCGCACGATTCTCCATGTGTACCGGTTTACGACGATCAGGGCCGACTGGTTCATACCAATACCTGTATGAAAGGCACCACCCAGGATAACTGGGAGACTGCGGGTGCTATCGCCGGCGGTGCTGCCGCAGTAGCGGGTTTAACACTGGGTATTGTTGCCCTCACGAAGTAACATCTATTGAGAAAGCGCGGCTCTGGCCGCGCTTTTGCTTCTAATGAGTGCAATATTTTCAAATAAGTAAAAAAATAGCCCTGTAAATATTCACTAAATTAATCTAAGCCTGAAGTCAGTCACAACTTTTTCGCATATTCATTCAAATTACTTATTCTATCGTGATGATTTTCACACATTAAGATTATTGAATACCCTGCCAATATTCACGCTGAAAACTATCTCTTCTTTTTCCTGACCCGACTCGCAACTTTTGCTCCGATTTGTGGCACAGGTTGTAATTTCGCACCGTTTCGGGGCGCTCGTTTTATTTAAGCCTGTCTACACTCAGCATTAAGCGTTCACTCGTCTCTTATTTTGTCGAACGCAAAACTGGCATTACGTTTGCTTTATAAACGTTGGCCAAAGCCACAGACAGGTAAAGCGTTTAAAAACGCCTCTATAACGATAAATTTCGCCACACAGGATGCATTATGAAAAAGACGATGATAGCCAGCCTGGCCGCTGCAGGCATGTTGTTTGCCGTAGCCGGTCAAGCCCATGCGGGAACGACACTGGATGCCGTTAAAAAGAAAGGTTTTGTTCAATGTGGTATCAGTGACGGTTTGCCTGGCTTCTCTTATGCCGATGCGAACGGCAAATTTACCGGTATTGATGTGGATGTCTGCCGTGGCGTTGCAGCCGCCGTTTTTGGCGATGACAGCAAAGTAAAATATACCCCGCTGACGGCGAAAGAACGCTTTACTGCGCTGCAGTCCGGCGAGGTCGACATGCTCTCCCGTAATACCACCTGGACTTCCTCCCGTGATGCCGGCATGGGGATGTCATTTACGGGCGTGACCTATTATGACGGCATCGGCTTCCTGACCCACAATAAAGCGGGCCTGAAAAGCGCCAAGGAACTGGATGGCGCCACCGTTTGTATCCAGGCGGGCACCGATACCGAGCTGAACGTCGCGGATTATTTCAAAGCGAACAACATGAAATACACCCCGGTGACATTCGACCGCTCGGATGAATCGGCCAAAGCGCTGGAATCCGGCCGTTGCGACACGCTGGCCTCTGACCAGTCACAGCTGTATGCCTTACGCATTAAGCTGAGCAACCCGGCAGAGTGGATTGTCCTGCCTGAAGTCATCTCCAAAGAGCCTCTCGGCCCCGTCGTTCGTCGTGGCGATGAAGACTGGTTCTCCATCGTTCGCTGGACGCTGTTTGCCATGCTGAACGCAGAAGAGATGGGCATCAACTCTAAAAACGTTGATGAGAAAGCCGCTAAGCCATCCAACCCGGATATGGCACACCTGCTCGGTAAAGAAGGTGATTTCGGCAAGGATCTGAAGCTGGATAACAAGTGGGCTTACAACATCATCAAACAGGTGGGCAACTACTCTGAGATCTTTGAACGCAACGTGGGATCGGAAAGCCCGCTGAAGATCAAACGCGGCCAGAACAATCTCTGGAACAACGGCGGTATTCAGTACGCACCACCAGTTCGTTAAGTCATAGCTGTAACGGGCACTGCTCCGGCAGTGCCCACTCCAGAGTCATGGTTACTGAGGTTTCTTTATGTCCCATCGCCGCTCAGCCGTAAAAGGATCGCTATCCTTTTCTCATCCCGCGGTCCGCGCCTGGCTATTCCAGATTATTGCTATTGTTGCGGTTGTTCTCATCGCCGTGTATCTCATCCATAACACCATCACCAACCTGAATAACCGCGGCATTACTTCCGGTTTCGCGTTTTTAGATCGCAGCGCGGGGTTCGGTATTGTTCAGCACCTTATTGATTACCAGGAAGGTGACACGTACGGACGCGTGTTCGTGGTCGGTTTACTGAATACGCTGTTGGTATCGGCGTTTTGTATCGTCTTCGCGTCGATACTGGGCTTCTTTATTGGCCTGGCGCGTCTTTCTGAAAACTGGCTTCTGCGGAAACTGTCGACTGTTTACATCGAGACGTTCCGCAATATCCCCCCGCTCCTGCAGATCTTCTTCTGGTATTTCGCCGTACTGCGTAACCTTCCCGGTCCCCGCCAGGCCGTCGACGCGTTTGAGCTGTTTTTCCTCAGTAACCGTGGGTTGTCCATTCCTTCTCCTCAACCGGGTGAAGGACTGTACGCTTTTATCGGCGCGATTGTGATAGCGCTTGCGCTCTCTGCGGGGGTATTCCGTTTTAACCGCAAGCATCAGATCAAAACCGGTCAGCTTCGTAGAACCTGGCCCACGGCAGTTGTTCTGATCGTTAGCCTGCCGCTAATTGCACACTGGCTGTTCGGGGCCGCTTTGCACTGGGATATTCCACATCTGCGGGGCTTTAACTTTCAGGGCGGGATGGTATTAATTCCCGAGCTGGCAGCCCTGACGCTGGCGCTGTCGATTTATACGTCCGCGTTTATCGCAGAGATTATCCGTGCAGGGATCCAGGCCGTTCCTTATGGGCAGCACGAGGCGGCACGCTCGCTGGGATTACCCCATACCGTGACGCTTCGCCAGGTCATCATTCCGCAGGCTTTACGGGTCATCATTCCTCCCCTGACCAGCCAGTATCTCAATATTGTCAAAAACTCGTCGCTGGCCGCTGCGATTGGTTATCCGGATATGGTGTCACTCTTCGCCGGAACCGTGCTTAACCAGACCGGACAAGCCATTGAAACCATCGCCATCACGATGTCTGTCTATCTGATCATCAGCCTGGTGATTTCACTACTGATGAACCTTTATAACCGCCGTATAGCACTGGTCGAGCGCTAAGGATCTATGATGACAAAAGCGATACTGTCGCACGCCTCGCGCCCTGCCAACTCGACAGGTGGACGTTTCATTCTGTGGGCGCGTAAGAATCTGTTCTCCAGCTGGAGTAACAGCCTGCTGACGATTGTCTGCCTGTGGCTCATGTGGGAATTGATTCCTCCCCTGCTGAACTGGGCGTTTTTACAGGCCAACTGGGTCGGTTCAACCCGAGCTGACTGCACAAAAGCCGGCGCCTGCTGGGTGTTTATTCATGAACGTTTCGGTCAGTTCATGTATGGATTGTATCCCCATGAACAGCGCTGGCGGATAAATCTGGCGCTGGTTATCGGCCTGCTCTCTGTCGCGGCTATGTTCTGGAAAAAGCTGCCACATCGTGGACGCTATATTGCGGCCTGGGCCGTAGTTTATCCGATTATTGTCTGGGTACTGTTGTATGGCGGTTTCCTGGGACTGGAACGCGTTGAAACACGCCAGTGGGGCGGGCTGACGCTGACGCTGATTATCGCTTCAGTGGGGATAGCCGGTGCTTTACCGTGGGGGATTTTACTGGCCCTGGGACGGCGTTCAAAAATGCCGATCGTCCGCGTGCTCTCCGTTATCTTCATTGAGTTCTGGCGCGGCGTACCGCTTATCACCGTTCTGTTTATGTCATCGGTCATGCTGCCGCTGTTTATGGCAGAGGGAACAACCATCGACAAGCTGATCCGAGCCCTGGTGGGGGTGATTCTCTTCCAGTCCGCCTATGTCGCTGAAGTTGTACGTGGTGGTCTGCAAGCGTTACCTAAAGGTCAGTACGAAGCGGCTGAATCACTGGCTCTCGGTTACTGGAAAACGCAGGGACTGGTCATTCTTCCACAAGCACTCAAGCTGGTCATTCCGGGTCTGGTCAACACGATCATTGCCCTCTTCAAGGATACCAGCCTGGTGATCATCATCGGATTGTTCGATCTCTTTAGCAGCGTGCAACAGGCAACCGTTGACCCTGTCTGGCTGGGTATGTCCACCGAAGGATATGTCTTTGCTGCCCTGATCTACTGGATCTTTTGTTTTAGCATGTCGCGCTACAGCCAGCATCTGGAAAAGCGCTTTAACACCGGGCGTACACCGCACTGAGGAAATTATGAGCCAAATAACTATGACACCCGCCGACGCGATGATTACGCTGGAAAATGTGAATAAATGGTACGGACAATTTCATGTCCTGAGGGACATTAATCTTAAGGTAAAGCAGGGAGAACGCATCGTCCTTTGCGGCCCTTCGGGCTCCGGAAAATCCACAACCATTCGCTGTATTAATCATCTTGAAGAACATCAGCAAGGACGCATTGTGGTTGATGGTATCGAGCTGAATGAAGATATCCGCAATATCGAACGCGTACGTCAGGAAGTAGGAATGGTATTTCAGCACTTTAATCTGTTTCCGCACCTGACCGTTCTGCAGAACTGTACGCTTGCGCCGATTTGGGTACGAAAGATGCCGAAAAAGGAAGCGGAGGCGTTGGCAATGCACTACCTTGAACGCGTACGTATCGCAGAGCATGCCAATAAGTTCCCTGGCCAGATATCGGGTGGCCAACAGCAACGTGTGGCGATCGCGCGATCGCTGTGTATGAAACCGAAAATTATGCTGTTTGATGAACCGACATCTGCCCTCGATCCGGAAATGGTAAAAGAGGTTCTGGACACCATGATTGGGCTGGCACAATCCGGCATGACCATGCTGTGTGTGACGCATGAGATGGGGTTTGCGCGAACCGTGGCCGACCGGGTGATCTTTATGGACCGCGGTGAGATTGTCGAACAGGCGCCGCCGGATGAGTTCTTTGCGCATCCGAAGTCAGAACGTACGCGAGCATTTCTGTCGCAGGTGATTCATTAGTTGTTTGCTCTGCCGGGTGGAGGCTTCGCCTTACCCGGCCTACCGTTTTTTCGGCGCATAAACGCAAAAAGGCCATCCTTTCGGATGGCCTTCTCACTTATTTGATGTCTGGCAGTTCCCTACTCTCACATGGGGAGACCCCACACTACCATCGGCGCTACGGCGTTTCACTTCTGAGTTCGGCATGGGGTCAGGTGGGACCACCGCGCTAAAGCCGCC
>NZ_JAWNDF010000004.1:0-343121 GCF_034106865.1 Enterobacter sp. 237C8
CGCCAGCGTTCAATCTGAGCCATGATCAAACTCTTCAATTTAAGTTTGATGCTCGTGAATTAAACTTCGTAATGAATTACGTATGTTCACTCAGAGACTTGGTATTCATTTTTCGTCTTGCGACGTTAAGAATCCATGTCACTTTGAGTGCCCACACAGATTGTCTGATAAATTGTTAAAGAGCAGTGCAACACGGCTTTCGCTCACCGTTGCGAGGTGGCGTATATTACGCTTTCCTCTTTCAGAGTCAACCCGTTATTTCAGGGTTTTTTTCTTCAACCGAACCGGCTGTTGTGTGAAGTGATTCACATCCGCCGTGTCGATGGAGGCGCATTATAGGGGGCCGCCGAGGAATGACAAGCGGAAAAATGCATTTTTATTTCAACCGCTCATCTTTTCACCAAAAAGGCTATTTTTGGTGCTTTTTAATCTCTTTTGGCAGATCGGCCAGACTATTAATCACCCAATCCGCTGCATTTTCTGCTTCTGGCGTCACTGGCTTACCGGTGCGAACTAATATTTTGGTTCCTACACCCGCTGCGGCGGCTGCCTGCATATCTTCCAGTTTATCGCCCACCATATAAGAAGCAGACATATCAATGTGCAGGAACTCCTGTGCAGAGATGAACATCCCGGGATGCGGCTTACGGCAGTCACAGGTCTGACGATACGCTTCAACGGTTCCCTGCGGGTGGTGCGGACAATAGTAGATGCCGTCGAGATCCACACCGCGGTCGGCTAGCGACCAGTCCATCCATTCCGTCAGCGTCTCGAACTGCGCCTCGGTGAATTTACCGCGTGCAATACCGGACTGGTTCGTCACAACCACCAGCGCATAACCCATCTCTTTCAGCTGGCGCATGGCATCTATTACGCCCTCGATAAACTCGAACTCATCAATCTCATGAACATAACCGTGATCCACATTAATAGTGCCGTCACGATCGAGAAAAATTGCGGGTACTGATTTTGCCACCGGTTTGCTCCTGAAAAAGGCATGTTCGACTAGTATCTCATGAATCGCAGCGCAATAAAGTGCTCATCGTACAGAGTTGGATTGATTTAGACGTCTGGATGCCTTAACATCCGTTTTGTTTACGGTCATCACCCGTATCTGGCAGAAGAAAATGCCACGGCTAACTTACATACGATAAAAATAATCTAATGATTAAACTTTCCAATATCACCAAAGTGTTCCAGCAGGGGAACCGAACCATTCAGGCGCTGAACAACGTCAGCCTGCATGTTCCTGCTGGTCAAATTTATGGCGTCATTGGCGCATCGGGTGCAGGTAAAAGCACGCTGATTCGTTGTGTTAACCTGCTTGAGCGCCCAACCCAGGGCAGCGTAGAAGTTGGCGGCCAGGAACTTACCGCCCTCTCAGAGAAAGAACTCACCAAAGCGCGTCGTCAGATTGGCATGATCTTCCAGCACTTTAACCTGCTGGCTTCCCGCACCGTATTCGGCAACGTTGCCCTGCCGCTTGAGCTGGATAACACGCCAAAAGAAGAAGTGAAGCGTCGCGTCACCGAACTGCTCGATCTCGTGGGTCTGGGCGACAAGCATGATAGCTACCCGGCAAATCTGTCCGGTGGGCAAAAGCAGCGTGTGGCCATTGCCCGCGCGCTGGCAAGCAATCCTAAGGTACTGCTGTGTGATGAAGCCACCAGCGCACTGGATCCGGCAACCACGCGTTCGATTCTGGAACTGCTGAAAGACATTAACCGTCGCCTGGGCCTGACGATCCTCCTTATTACACATGAGATGGACGTGGTGAAACGCATCTGCGACTGCGTGGCGGTCATCAGCAACGGTGAACTGATCGAGCAGGACACGGTAAGTGAAGTGTTCTCGCATCCGAAGACGCCGCTGGCACAGCAGTTCATCCAGTCCACGCTGCATCTGGATATTCCGGAAGATTATCTGGAGCGTTTGAAAACCGAACCCGCAGCAGACAGCGTCCCGATGCTGCGCATGGAGTTCACCGGTCAGTCCGTTGACGCTCCCCTGCTTTCCGAAACCGCGCGTCGCTTTAACGTGAACAACAACATTATCAGCGCGCAGATGGATTACGCCGGTGGCGTGAAGTTCGGCATCATGCTGACAGAAATGCACGGCACACAAGAAGAAACCCAGGCCGCGATTGCCTGGCTGCAAGAACACCACGTAAAAGTAGAGGTACTGGGTTATGTCTGAGCCGATGATGTGGCTGCTGGTTCGCGGCGTTTGGGAAACGCTGGCAATGACCTTTGTCTCTGGCTTCTTTGGTTTTGTGATTGGCCTGCCGGTCGGCGTACTGCTGTACGTGACGCGTCCGGGTCAAATCATTGAGAACGCGAAACTGTACCGTACGCTCTCAGCGCTGGTGAACATCTTCCGTTCTATTCCCTTCATTATTCTGCTGGTGTGGATGATTCCATTTACCCGCGTGATCGTCGGAACGTCTATCGGTCTGCAGGCGGCCATTGTTCCGCTGACCGTGGGGGCTGCGCCGTTTATCGCCCGTATGGTGGAAAACGCCCTGCTGGAGATCCCAACCGGTTTGATCGAAGCCTCACGCGCGATGGGCGCAACGCCGATGCAGATCGTCCGCAAAGTCCTGCTCCCGGAAGCACTGCCAGGCTTGGTGAACGCGGCAACCATCACGCTCATCACGCTGGTCGGTTATTCCGCAATGGGTGGCGCAGTTGGCGCTGGCGGTTTAGGCCAGATTGGTTACCAGTACGGCTATATTGGATATAACGCTACCGTGATGAATACCGTTCTGGTATTGCTGGTTGTTCTGGTTTATTTAATCCAGTTCTCCGGCGATCGCATCGTCCGGACCGTTACTCACAAATAACGTTACACACAACACAAACTCTACGAGTTAAGGATAAAACATGGCGTTTAAATTAAAGACCTTTGCAGCAGTAGGCGCGCTGATCGGCTCTCTGGCACTGGTGGGTTGCGGTCAGGACGAAAAAGATCCAAACCACATCAAAGTGGGCGTTATCGTGGGTGCAGAACAACAGGTTGCTGAAGTTGCTCAGAAAGTGGCGAAAGAGAAGTATGGCCTGGACGTTGAGCTGGTGACCTTCAACGATTACGTTCTGCCGAACGAAGCGCTGAGCAAAGGCGATATCGACGCTAACGCCTTCCAGCATAAGCCATACCTGGATCAGCAGATCAAAGATCGTGGCTATAAACTGGTGGGTGTTGGTAACACCTTCGTTTATCCAATTGCCGGTTACTCTAAGAAAATTAAATCGCTGGACGAGCTGCAGCCGGGTTCTCAGGTTGCCGTGCCTAACGACCCAACCAACCTTGGCCGTTCCCTGCTGCTGCTGCAGAAAGTGGGCCTGATCAAACTGAAAGACGGTGTTGGCCTGCTGCCAACCGTTCTGGATGTCACCGAGAACCCGAAAAATCTGAAAATTGTTGAACTGGAAGCACCGCAGCTGCCACGTTCTTTGGACGATGCGCAGATTGCCCTGGCCGTGATCAACACCACCTATGCCAGCCAGATTGGCCTGACGCCAGCTAAAGACGGTATCTTCGTTGAAGATAAAGACTCCCCGTACGTTAACCTGATCGTGACTCGCGAAGACAACAAGGACGCGGAAAACGTGAAGAAATTCGTTCAGGCTTATCAGTCTGATGAAGTTTACCAGGAAGCCAACAAAGTGTTTAACGGCGGCGCTGTTAAAGGCTGGTAATCTCACCTCAGTGTAATATCATCAGGACGGGCTTATGCCCGTCTTGTCATTTGTGCAGTCAACTGATTCAATATCTGACGTTTTGATTATCCATTGAGGAACTATTATGCGTGCTTTACCGATCTGTCTTTTAGCACTCATGCTGAGCGGCTGTTCTATGCTAAGCAGATCTCCCGTTGAACCTGTTCAAAGCACGGCAACCCCGCCAAAAACCGAGCCTGCAAAACCGAAAGTGGTTCGCCCTGCGCCGGTTCGCATTATCACGAAAGCAGACGAACTCGTCGGTAAACCGTTCCGTGAACTGGGCGAAGTGAGCGGCGAATCCTGTCAGGCGACCAATCAGGACTCACCACCAAATATTCCGACAGCGCGTAAACGTATGCAGATTAATGCCGCAAAAATGAAAGCCAACGCGGTTCTGCTGCACAGCTGCGAAGTCACCAGCGGCACGCCGGGCTGCTATCGTCAGGCGGTTTGCATCGGTTCTGCGCTGAACATCACGGCGAAATGAGTGCATTTCAGTTCGAGCAGATAGGCGTTATCCACTCTCCTTATAAAGAGAAGTTCGCCGTCCCCCGCCAGCCCGGTCTTGTGACCAGCGGAAGCGGTGAGCTTCACCTGATTGCGCCTTACAATCAGGCCGATGCGGTACGCGGGCTCGAGGCTTTCAGCCATTTATGGGTGGTGTTCGTGTTTCACCAGACGATGGAAGGCGGCTGGCGTCCTACCGTGCGCCCTCCTCGTCTTGGCGGAAATGCGAGAATGGGCGTGTTTGCAACTCGCTCGACCTTCCGCCCAAACCCGGTTGGAATGTCGCTGGTTGAACTGAAAGGCATACGCTGCCAGAAAGATCGGGTGATACTGGAGTTAGGTAGCCTGGACCTGGTGGACGGCACGCCGGTAATCGACATCAAACCCTATTTGCCCTTCGCCGAAGCGCTCCCGGACGCGCGTGCAAGTTATGCTCAGGACGCGCCGCAGGCGGACATGCCTGTTTATTTTACGCCAGAGATAACCGCTCAGCTCGGTCAGCTGGAGAAACGCTATCCTCGCTTACGGGATTTCATCACTGAAGTTCTGGCACAGGACCCGCGTCCGGCCTACCGTAAAGAAGAGGAAGAAGGAAAAACGTACGCCGTCTGGCTGCTCGATTTCAACGTTCGCTGGCGCGTCACCGGGGCAGGTTTTGAAGTGTTTGCCCTTGAACCCAGGTAATTTTGTTCTCCTCTCTTTTGGCATCTTTGCCACACTGGTAAACTAAACCACTTTTTTTGTGTCAGGCTGGTGTTTCAGCCTGTTCCAATCGTCGAAATGGAACCGTAACAACATGCGTACTAGCCAATATCTGCTCTCCACTCTGAAGGAGACGCCTGCCGACGCCGAAGTGATCAGCCATCAGCTGATGCTGCGCGCCGGGATGATCCGCAAGCTGGCCTCCGGGTTATACACCTGGCTGCCGACCGGCGTGCGCGTCCTGAAAAAAGTCGAAAACATCGTGCGTGAAGAGATGAACAACGCCGGTGCTATCGAGGTGTCCATGCCTGTGGTTCAGCCCGCTGACCTGTGGCAGGAGAGCGGCCGTTGGGAGCAATATGGTCCTGAACTGCTGCGCTTTGTCGATCGCGGCGAGCGTCCTTTCGTTCTCGGCCCAACGCATGAAGAAGTCATTACCGACCTGATTCGTAACGAGCTGAGCTCTTACAAACAGCTGCCGCTGAACTTCTTCCAGATCCAGACCAAGTTCCGTGACGAAGTTCGCCCACGTTTCGGCGTCATGCGCTCTCGCGAATTCCTGATGAAAGATGCTTACTCTTTCCATACCTCTCAGGAATCACTGCAAGAGACTTACGACGCAATGTACGCGGCGTACAGCAAGATCTTCTCCCGCATGGGTCTGGATTTCCGCGCTGTGCAGGCAGATACCGGCTCCATCGGCGGTAGCGCATCCCATGAGTTCCAGGTACTGGCGCAGAGCGGTGAAGACGATGTGATCTTCTCTGACTCTTCAGACTACGCGGCGAACATCGAATTTGCAGAAGCGCTGGCGCCAAAAGAGCCACGCGGCGCGGCAACGCAAGAGATGACGCTGGTTGATACGCCAAACGCGAAAACCATCGCCGAGCTGGTTGAGCAGTTCAATCTGCCAGTCGAAAAAACCGTGAAAACCCTGCTGGTGAAATCTACCGAAGGTAGCGCTTATCCGCTGGTTGCCCTGCTGGTGCGTGGCGATCATGAGCTGAACGAAGTGAAAGCCGAGAAGCTGCCGCAGGTAGCCAGCCCGCTGACCTTCGCAACGGAAGCGGAAATCCGCGCCGTGGTGAATGCGGGTCCAGGTTCACTGGGTCCAGTCAATCTACCGGTGCCTGTTGTCATTGACCGCACGGTTGCGGCAATGAGCGACTTCTCCGCAGGTGCGAACATCGACGGTAAACATTACTTCGGCATCAACTGGGATCGCGACGTGGCGACGCCGGAAGTGGCTGACATCCGTAACGTGGTTGCAGGCGATCCAAGCCCGGACGGCCAGGGTACCCTGATGATTAAGCGCGGCATCGAAGTGGGTCATATCTTCCAGCTGGGTGATAAATACTCTCGCGCGCTGAACGCGGCCGTTCAGGGTGAAGATGGCCGTAACCAGATCCTGACCATGGGTTGCTACGGTATCGGGGTGACGCGCGTGGTGGCTGCGGCGATTGAGCAGAACTACGACGAACGCGGCATCGTCTGGCCGGACAATATTGCGCCGTTCCAGGTGGCCATTCTGCCAATGAACATGCACAAGTCTTACCGCGTGCAGGAGCTGGCCGAGAAGCTGTATGCCGAGCTGCGCGCTCAGGGTATCGAAGTGCTGATGGATGACCGTAAAGAGCGTCCGGGCGTGATGTTTGCCGATATGGAACTGATCGGTATCCCGCACACCGTCGTCATCGGTGACCGTAACCTCGACAGCGATGAGATTGAATACAAATACCGTCGCAACGGCGAGAAACAGATGATCAAGACAGGCGACATTCTTGATTACCTGGTGAAAGCCATCAAAGGCTAAACAAAAACCCCGCTCAGGCGGGGTTTTTTAATGGCTCAGCGTCGGCTTATTTACTGTTACAGTCTTTACCCGCAACAAACTTCGCGTCTTTATCTGCCACCAGCGTTTTCACCATCTCCCCGCTATCCGGGTTTGGCTCCAGCGTAAAGTGACCGTCAACCGTCAGCAGTACCGGCTTACTGTCATTGCCGCGTGCCACAGCGTAATCACGTTCAAGCTGCGCATTGTTTGCCACGCTGACCTTCCTGCCGGTTGCGCAGTCGGTAAAGATCGCCGCATCCGCCATATAGAAGTACATCCCCCGCATTGCCATCGGCGTGGCAGGCAGAGCCGCTTTTACCGGCGCCAGCGTGTAGTTGAACTGGGATTCAATCGGGTTGCCTTCGCGGTCAAGCATCTCCATTCCCTCACCTTTGGCGCGGAAAAAGGTTTTCTCACCGGAGGTATCCGTCAGGACCAGCTTCTCCGCCGTACGCGCCCAGGTTCCATAAGTGGCAAAAGAAGAAGGCTCTTTAGCGCCCTGATAGCGCTGATTCATCACCCAGGTGCCATCTTTTTGCAGGAACAGAGACGTTTCAATGCCTTCGCAGTCCGCGCAAGGCAATACGCCGCGCCAGCTTTGCTGCATCGGTTTTAATTCTTCCGTTTGCGTGGGTTGTAAAACCTGCGTTTCGGAGCGGTTGTTACACCCAAAAAGCGCAAACAGCGTACTCACTGCCAGCGCTGACCATAATGCTTTTTTCACAATGAATTCCTTATGAAAAGTGTGTTCCCTTTCGTCACTCTGTCGGGCGACGAACTTTACCGCGTAGTGCTTTCACTGTGGATTTTTGGGCCTTCGAGGACAACCGACGCTCTTTCGATGCGCGGGTTGGCCGCGTTGCCCGGCGGCTTTTTTGTACTGCCGTTAGCTCTTTGATGACCGCCACCAGCCTGGCTACCGCCGCTTCCCGGTTGAGCTCCTGGCTGCGGTACTCCTGGGCTTTGATCACAATCACGCCATCGCTGGTGATCAGGTGATGGCTGGCGGCAAGCAGGCTTTCTTTATAATACTCTGGCAGGCTTGAGGCCCGAATGTCAAAACGCAAATGGATAGCCGTCGACGCCTTGTTGACGTGCTGCCCGCCTGCTCCCTGCGCACGGATGGCGGTGATCTCCAGCTCGCTGTCAGGGATGCTGACGTTTCGGGACAAGACGATCATGACGCGGGTTGCCACGCCGTTAAATGAATTTCCAGATTATTCTGAGAATCAGAGAGCCAGATGGCGCCATCCTGAATCGTCGCCTGCAAAACCATGGTCCGGCTGGCAAATTCGCTCAACTGCGCCAGCTGCTCATCATCCAGATACCAGACCGTGAGATTTTTAAACTGTCCGCACTTGCTCTTGTTTTGCTGCCACCAGATCTCCGCAGCGCGCTGATTATACGCGAATAAGGCCACTTCAGCGGACTGGGTGCAGGCCTTCTTAATTCTGCGCTCGTCAGGTAGGCCGAGTTCGATCCACAAATCGATACCCAGATGATCGTTGCGCAGCCAGGCTTCAGGCTCGTCTTCTGCGCTTAACCCACGGGAAAACTGCAGACGCTCGTCGGCATACTTAATCCACGCCAGCAGGCGCAGCATCATGCGCTCCTGGGTTTCGGAGGGGTGGCGTGCCAGCGTAAGCGACGCATCGAGGAACTGGTTGCGATCCAGATCGGCCACATTGACCACTGCTTTATAAATTGTCGCTTTCAGCGCCATGAGAGAACTCCATTCGAATCAGGCGCACATTGTAGCGAAAACCGCGGCAAAAGGCTGTTACAGGGTGTTAAATACACCGCTATCAAGGCTCTGATATTGCTTAAATGAGTATGGTATAGTCACCTTGCTAAACCGAGTTTATCTTCGTAGGCTTAATGATATCTCACAGTAAGTCAGTGCGCTGGCGGGAGGGGATGTGAATAATTATTGTGAGTTAATTCGCAAACGGTATGCGGAAATCGCCAGCGGAGATCTGGGGTATATCCCGGACGCGTTGGGCTGTGTATTGAAGGTGCTTAATGAAGTGGCCTCTGATGAGAGCCTTTCAGAGTCGGTCAGGGAAAAAGCAGCGTATGCTGCGGCGAATTTACTGGTGAGCGATTATGTCGATGAATGATACTTATCAACCCATCAATTGTGATGACTATGACAACCTCGAACTCGCCTGCCAGCATCATTTATTACTGACGCTGGAGCTAAAAGATGGCGAAGTGTTGAAGGCGAAAGCCAGCGATCTGGTTTCACGAAAGAATGTGGAATACCTGATAGTGGAAGACGCCGGGGCGACGCGTGAGCTGCGTCTGGACAAAATAGCCAGCTTCAGCCACCCGCAAATCGGCACCGTCGTGGTGAGCGAATCCTGATGACACTAACGGGCAGCCTGGCTGCCCGTTACGCTTTCTGCCACTCAAAACGAACGCCCTCTTCTGACCACCCCTCTTCCGTGATGAACACCCCTGCCGCAGCGATAAGCGTTTCACCGTAGAACAGTAGCGGCGTGGTGTCGCGCAGCCACGGCGGCACGTTACACTCCTGCCATATTTTCTTCAGCTTCCGTCCCCCGTTGCGCCCGACGATATGCAGCAGGCCGCCAGCCTTAAAGCGCACGGTGACAGGTTCATCGGGCTTAGGCAGCCGCACATGACCAGACGACAGAAGAGAAACGCGTCCTGCCTCACAGGGCAATATCAGGGGCGCGTCAGGAGAAAGCCAGTCGAGCACCACATCGGTCAGCGAGGGCATGGATTTTATCCACCAGAGCTCCCCTTTATAACGTCTCACCTCAAAACCGTTCAGGTGGACGCACGGAGAAGCATCATCCCGCGCCAGTGCGACTTCGTCCCAGAGACGGCTCAGCATTGTCCTCGACGGCATCGCGGCGCGATGAAAGGCCAGCCAGCGCCGTAACAGCGCGGCGCGACGTACCGGGCTCATCGCTTTCATCGGTGCGATCGCCAACGCCCCGTCGGCAGAAATGAGTGCAGCCAGCTCGTCGCTCAACAGTTCATCCAGCAACGATTCCTGTTCGGCGCACAGCATGGCGCTTCTTGCCGTCGCGTCGGCGAAATGCGGCCAGCGCTCGCCTAAAAGCGGGAGGACGCGCAGACGCAGGAAGTTACGGTCATAGCCGTCATCCTGGTTACTCTCATCTTCGATCCAGTTCAGCTGATGTTCTCGCGCCCAGGCTTCCAGTGAGGCACGCGTCTCGCCAAGCAGCGGACGCAGTAACGTTGTGCCGGCAAATTCAGAACGCGTCGGCATGGCAGAAAGTCCCGCCGGGCCGCTGCCCCGCTTAAGGGCCAGCAGAAAGGTTTCACACTGATCGTCCAGATGCTGGGCCGTGACCAGCGCTTCTCCAGGACGTAACGCCCCGGCAAATGCGGCATAGCGGGCTTTCCGCGCCTGCGCTTCGATGCCCAGCCCCTCCTCCGCAAGCGTGACGCGCTCAACGATGAGCGGGATCGCCCAGGCCGCACACAAGGCTTCACAGTGCACCACCCACGCCTCTGCGTGAGGACTTAATCCGTGGTGAATATGCATAGCCCGAAGCTGGACGTCAGGTTCCCGATCGCGCCAAAGCTTAAGGCGATGCAGCAACACGGTAGAATCCAGGCCACCGCTAAACCCCACCAGCAGCTGGCGGTACGGTGAAACGGCTTGTGCGATAGCGGGTGAGGTCATAGGAGATTACACATAAAAAATGCCCGAACTGAGCGGGCATTATCACACAGGACAACCATTACTGCTGATAAAGCTCCAGCGGCAGGCCGTCCGGATCGTTGAAAAAGGTAAAGCGCTTGTCGGTGAACGGATCGACGCGTATCGCTTCGCACGTCACGCCGTGCGCTTCCAGATGCTTAACTGCGCTATCCAGGTCATCGACGCTGAAGGCAAGATGACGCAGGCCGCAGGCTTCCGGGCGGGAGGGACGCGCAGGCGGAAAAGGAAAAGAGAACAGCTCAATCACATATTGCCCGTTTAACGCCAGATCGCCCTTCCATGAATCGCGCTCCTCGCGGTAGGCCTCGCTCATGAGCGTAAAGCCCAGGATGTCGCAGTAGAAGGCCTTACTTTTCGCGTAATCGGTCGCAATGATCGCAATATGATGAACAGCTTTTAAACCCAGCATAGCTTCTCCTTTTTATGATGCCTGAACGTTACAACCGAAAACCCGCGCCTGGCAAGCGGTCACCCTTATTTTAGGACTCGCACCCAGTAAACGCCGCTCTCGTCGCGCTTCGCACCGTGGATATCCGTCTCAAAACCGGGATAGTGCCGCCCTACCGAACAGAGCATCAGCAGGAAATCAAGCACCGCCCGACTCTCTTCGGTAATCATCTCTCCCGGCATCAGGAGCGGAACGCCCGGCGGATAAGGCAGGATCATGTTAGCCGATACGCGGCCGACCAGGTTTTCCAGCTCGACGGTTTCGACCTCCCCTTTCACCTGGCGCTGCCATGCCTTGTGCGGGGTAAACTTCATCTCCGGTAAGACATCGAACGCCTGAAGCATCAGACGCGGCAGATCGTGCTGACGGATCAGCCTGTGGATCCCCTGGGCCAGATCCTGAATGCGCATATTTCGATAGAAGTCAGGATCCTCCGCGTAGAGATCCGGCAGCATGTTCTTCACCCGCAGGTTGAGATCGTAGGCGCGCTTAAACTCCATCAGGCCGCGCAACAACCCCATCGCGCGGGTTTTGTCGATCCCGATGCTGAACAGGAACAGCAGGTTATAGGGGCCGGTTTTCTCTACCACCACGCCACGTTCATCAAGGAATTTCGCGACCAGCGCGGCCGGAATACCTTCATCGCTCATCTTGCCCTGCTCATCCATGCCCGGCGTCAGGATCGTCACTTTTACCGGGTCGAGGAACATATGGTCGCTATCGGCATCCCGGAAGCCATGCCAGCCTTCGCCGGGCGAGACGGGCCAGCATTCTGCTTCATCAATCTCTTCCGGCTGCCAGATATCAAAGAACCAGCCGTCGGCTTCGTCTTTCAGCCGCTGCACCTCTTTACGGAAATGCAGCGCGCGTTCCACCGAACGATTGATGAGACGCTTACCGGGATTGCCGCGCAGCATCGCCGCGGCCGTTTCAATAGAGGCCACCAGCGGGTAGCTCGGCGAGGTGGTGGTGTGCATCATAAAGGCTTCGTTGAACGTGTCTTCGTCGTACTCGCCTTTGATGTGAATAAGCGAAGCCTGGGAAAACGCCGCCAGCATTTTATGCGTCGACTGCGTTTCGAAGAACACTTTCCCCGGCACCCGTTCACCGCTCATGCCGCTTTTGCCTGCGTAAATCGGATGGAAATTAGTGTAAGGCACCCATGCGGAATCGAAGTGGATCGACGGCACGTCCAGCGTCTGTTTGATCCAGTTCGTGTTGTACAGCAAACCGTCGTAGGTGGAATTGGTGATCACCGCATGGACAGGCCAGCTTGCGCCAGGAATTGCCGCGACCTTACTTTCAATGGCTTCGTGGGTGAACTCCCGGCGCGGAATGCCGCCAAGAATACCGAGCGCGTTACGCGTGGGCGACAGCCAGAGCGGTACGACGTCGCTCATCATCAGCAGGTGTGCCAGCGATTTATGGCAGTTACGGTCAATCAGCAAGGTGCTGCCAGCAGTCGCAGCGTACATCCCGACAATTTTGTTCGAGGTCGAGGTGCCGTTGGTCACCATATAGCTCTGCTCGGCGCCAAAGGTGCGGGCGATATACTCTTCGGCTTCAAGATGCGGGCCGGTGTGATCCAGCAGAGAGCCTAGTTCGGTGACTGAAATCGACACGTCCGCTTTCAGCGTGTTGCCACCGAAGAAATCATAGAACAGGCAGCCCACCGGGCTTTTTTGATAGGCCGTTCCCGCCATATGACCTGGCGTACAGAAGGTATATTTGCCCTCCTTCACGTAGGTGAAGAGCGCGCGGGTAAAGGGGGGTGTGATGTTATCGAGATATTCATTCGTGTATTGCTGAATGCGGGTCGCAATATCTTCCGCCACGCCGAGCGAATATTCAAAGAACCACAGCGCCATACGCATATCATTGGCGCTGACGTCCATGGTTGAGTGAGTATTAATAAACGCGTACAGCGGAAGGTATTCGTTCAGCTTGTTGATATCGCTGCACAGTTCGAGATCGTATTCGTCCCAGTCGAAGATCACGCCGCAGATACGCGGGTTATGCTCGATGAACTTAAGCAGGTCGGCGCTGTTGTGCGGCCAGATTAGCTGATACCCGCGTGACTGCAGGGATTGCTCCAGCTCCTTAATCGGCTCATCTTTATAAAAGACGCCGTGTGGCCCCATAATGGCAATGATATTCATGGGCTTCCTCCTTAAAAAACATTAGCTAAGCATAGTCCGGCTAAACCGCAGGTATAAAAAAAGCCGCAACATTGTGCGGCTTTTCAGATAATTGTGAAGCTTACGCGTAACCGTAGGTCATCAGACGCTGGTAGCGGCGGTTGAGCAGATCGTCTTTGCTCAGCACGTCCAGATCTGCCAGGTCAGCCAGCAGCTGCGCTTTCAGAGAAGCCGCCATTACTTCCGGCTTACGATGCGCACCACCCAGCGGTTCCGGAATGATGGAGTCGATCAGCTTCAGCTCTTTCAGGCGTGGCGCAATGATGCCCATTGCTTCTGCAGCCAGCGGCGCTTTGTCGGCGCTTTTCCACAGAATGGACGCACAGCCTTCCGGGGAGATAACGGAATAGGTGCTGTACTGCAGCATATTCACTTTATCGCCCACGCCAATCGCCAGCGCACCGCCGGAACCACCCTCACCGATGACGGTACAGATGACCGGCACCTTCAGACGAGACATCTCGCGCAGGTTGCGCGCGATAGCTTCAGACTGACCGCGCTCTTCCGCGCCCACGCCAGGGTATGCACCTGGGGTGTCGATGAAGGTGATGATTGGCATGTTGAAACGCTCAGCCATCTCCATCAGACGCAGGGCTTTACGGTAGCCTTCTGGTGCTGGCATACCGAAGTTACGACGGATTTTCTCTTTGGTTTCACGACCTTTCTGATGACCAATGATCATCACCGGGCGTCCGTCCAGACGCGCGATACCACCAACGATAGCTTTATCGTCAGCGTATGCGCGATCGCCTGCCAGTTCGTCAAATTCGTCAAACGCCAGGCGGACATAATCCAGGGTGTACGGACGCTGTGGATGGCGAGCCAGCTGGGCCACCTGCCATGCGCCGAGATCGGCAAAGATTTTGCGCGTCAGCTCTACGCTTTTCTCGCGCAGACGATGCACTTCTTCGTCGATGTTAATATCCAGTTTTTCATCCTGACGGCTTACCGCTGTAAGAGAATCGATTTTCGCTTCCAGCTCAGCAATCGGCTGTTCGAAATCAAGGAAATTCAGACTCATAGTATTCCTGTATTAGTCAAACTCCAGTTCCACCTGCTCCGAACCAATGAGGCCACGGAGATCGTTCAGTAAACGATCGCTCGGAGAGACACGCCACGTTGCACCAAAGCGCAACCGCGCACGTGCATCCGCCCTCTGATAGTAGAGATGTACTGGAATTGTCCCCGAGCGGTGGGGTTCCAGAGACTGACGGAGTCGGTTTAAAAGCTGGTCATCAATTTGCCTGTCCGTCAGCGAGATAGCAAGCCCGCGAGCATATTTTTCCCGGGCTTCGTCAATGTCCATCACTTCGCGGGCGGTCATTTTAAGCCCCCCACTGAAGTCATCAAAGCTGACCTGTCCGCTGACGATAAGTATGCGGTCTTTTTCCAGCAATTGCTGGTATTTATCCAGCGCGTCGGTGAACAACATCACCTCCAGACGCCCGGAACGGTCATCCAACGTACAGATGCCGATACGATTGCCGCGCTTGGTGACCATAACCCTTGCGGCAATCACGAGCCCCGCAGCCGTGGTGATTTTACCACGTTCTGTCGGATGCATGTCTTTAAGCCTGTGGCCGCCGACATAGCGCTCAATTTCTTTGATGTACTGGTTGATCGGGTGCCCCGTCAGGTACAAGCCTAAGGTCTCACGCTCCCCATCCAGTACCACCTGTTCTGGCCACGGCTGGCAGTTGGAATAAGATTGCTCGATCTGCTCTGGCTCTTCCGCCAGCACGCCGAACATATCCGCCTGACCAATGGCTTCCGCTTTTGCGTGCTGATCCGCCGCTTTCAGGGCGTCGCCGAGGGAATTCATCAGCGCGGCGCGGTGCGGCCCCAGCCTGTCAAACGCGCCGGACATGATCAGTTTTTCCAGCACGCGACGGTTCAGTTTTTTGGTATCGGTACGGGCGCAAAGATCGAACAGCTCGCGGAAATACCCGCCGTTGTTACGCGCTTCGATGATCGCCTCGATCGGACCTTCGCCCACGCCTTTGATCGCGCCGATCCCGTAAACGATCTCTCCGTCGTCGTTAACGTGGAAGTGGTAGAGCCCTGAGTTAATATCCGGCGGCAGGATCTTAAGCCCCATGCGCCAGCACTCATCCACCAGGCCAACCACCTTCTCGGTGTTATCCATATCGGCCGTCATTACCGCCGCCATAAATTCAGCAGGATAGTGCGCTTTCAGCCACAGCGTTTGATACGACACCAAAGCATAGGCGGCGGAGTGGGATTTGTTAAATCCGTACCCGGCGAATTTCTCCACCAGGTCGAAGATTTTCATCGCCAGCTCGCCGTCAACGCCGTTTTTCTTCGCCCCGTCTTCAAAGATGGAGCGCTGCTTGGCCATCTCTTCCGGCTTTTTCTTACCCATCGCACGACGCAGCATGTCCGCGCCGCCGAGCGTATAGCCGGAAAGCACCTGAGCAATCTGCATGACCTGTTCCTGATACAGGATAATGCCGTAGGTTGGCTCCAGCACCGGCTTCAGGCTTTCATGCTGCCACTGAACGTCCGGGTAAGAAATCTCTTCGCGACCGTGCTTACGGTCGATAAAGTTATCTACCATCCCTGACTGCAGTGGGCCCGGACGGAACAGGGCGACCAGTGCGATCATATCTTCGAAGCAGTCGGGCTGCAGGCGTTTAATCAGATCTTTCATGCCGCGGGATTCAAGCTGGAAGACGGCCGTCGTCTCCGAGCGCTGCAGCATGTCGAAACTTTTCTTGTCATCCAGCGGGATGGCGGCAATGTCTATCGGCTCAAGGCCCTGCTTTTCCCGGCGTGGGTTGATCATCTTCAGCGCCCAGTCGATGATCGTCAGCGTACGCAGGCCGAGGAAGTCAAACTTCACCAGCCCGGCGTATTCTACGTCGTTCTTATCAAACTGAGTAACCGGATGCTCACCCGCTTCATCGCAGTAGAGCGGCGCGAAGTCGGTAATTTTGGTCGGGGCGATAACCACGCCCCCCGCATGCTTGCCGGCGTTACGCGTGACGCCTTCCAGCTTACGCGCCATGTCGATCAGTGCTTTCACTTCTTCGTCAGCTTCGTAGATTTCCGGCAGCTGAGGTTCGGCTTCAAACGCTTTTGCCAGCGTCATGCCCGGATCGGGCGGCACCAGCTTCGAAATACGATCGACAAACCCGTACGGGTGGCCCAGCACGCGGCCGACGTCACGAATAACCGCCTTCGCCGCCATCGTACCGAACGTAATAATCTGCGAAACCGCGTCACGGCCGTACATATCGGCGACGTGCTCGATCACCTGGTCACGTTTCTCCATGCAAAAGTCGACGTCAAAGTCGGGCATGGAGACACGTTCCGGGTTAAGGAAACGTTCGAACAGCAGGTCGAATTCCAGCGGATCGAGGTCGGTAATTTTAAGCGCATAGGCCACAAGCGATCCTGCACCGGAGCCACGCCCCGGTCCGACCGGAACGCCGTTATCCTTCGACCACTGGATAAACTCCATTACGATCAGGAAGTAGCCCGGGAAGCCCATCTGGTTGATTACCTGGAGTTCAATATCCAGGCGTTCATCGTACGGCGGCCGCTTCTCTTTGCGAACGGCCTCATCCGGGAACAGGAATTCCAGACGCTCTTCCAGACCTTCCTTTGATTTCACGACCAGGAAATCTTCCGTGGTCATGTCACCCGTCGGGAACTGCGGCAGGAAGTATTCACCGAGGCGGACGGTAACGTTACAGCGCCTGGCGATCTCTACGCTGTTTTCCAGCGCTTCGGGGATATCAGAGAAGAGTTCACACATCTCCTCCTCGCTGCGCATGTACTGTTGAGCGGAGTAATTACGCGGCCGTTTCGGATCGTCGAGCGTGAAGCCATCGTGGATCGCCACGCGAATTTCGTGAGCGTCAAAATCTCCCGGCTCGAGGAAGCGTACATCGTTTGTCGCGACGACGGGCAGCCCGCGTTCTTCCGCAAGTGCGACCGCCGCATGGAGATAGCTCTCTTCGTCCTGGCGACCGGTGCGGATCAACTCCAGATAATAACGATCCGGGAAATACTCCTCATAGAACGAGACGCACTGATCCACCAGCGCGCTATTGCCGCGCAGCAGACATTTACCGACATCGCCCATACGGCCGCCAGAGATCAGCAGCAGCCCTTCGTTCAGCTCAGCCAGCCAGTCCCTGTCGATCCACGGGCCCAGCGCACCATATCCGCGCTGATAAGCTTTTGAGATAAGCAGAGTGAGGTTTTGATAGCCCGTGTTGTTCATCGCCAGCACGGAGATTTGCGTCATTTCATCGCCGACGAGATCGCTCTGGACATGAAAATCTGCACCGACGATAGGCTTCATTCCCGCACCGTGCGCCGTTCCGTAGAACTTCACCAGGCCACACAGGTTGGTAAAATCGGTGATCGCCAGCGCGGGCATGCCAAGGGAGGCAGCCTTTTTTACCAGCGGCCCGGTCTTCGCCAGCCCATCGATCATGGAGTAGTCGCTATGCACCCGCAGGTGTACGAAACGTGGTTCAGCCATCTTCAGATTCCGCGTTACTTAATTGCTTGCGTATTGATTCAGGACACCCGTCCCAGCGCGCGTTTCACCGGGCCAAAACTGCGCCGGTGGTGTTCGGTTGCGCCATGTTCAGCCAGCCTTTCCAGATGGAAAGGTGTGGGATACCCCTTATGCTGGGCGAAACCATACTGAGGATAAGTGAGGTCCAGCGCGGCCATTTCGGCGTCGCGCGTCACTTTGGCAATGATAGAAGCTGCGCTAATTTCTGCGACCCGACTATCGCCTTTGACGACCGCCATTGAAGGCATGGGCAATGCCGGACAGCGGTTGCCGTCAATCAGGACATATTCCGGGGAAATTTTCAGACCTGCTACCGCACGCTGCATCGCCAGCATCGTGGCATGCAAAATATTCAGCTCGTCTATTTCATGCGGTTCAGCGCGCCCCAGGCTCCAGGCCAGCGCCTTCTCCTGAATCTCACTGAACAGCGCCAGACGGCGTTTTTCAGACAATTTTTTTGAGTCGTTCAGCCCGATAATCGGGCGAGCCGGATCGAGGATCACCGCGGCAGTCACCACAGCCCCGACCAACGGGCCACGACCCACTTCGTCCACGCCCGCCACAAGGCGAGTGTGAGGATAAACAAATTCCATCATTTTGCTAACTCCAGCACCGCATCAGCCGCTTGCTCATCAGCATTACAGCGGATCAGTTGATGCAGTTCGCGGAAGGTATCGTGCATCTGGTGGCTGGTCTTGCCGTTGGCGAGCAGCGGCAGTAGTGCATCGGCAAGCGCCTGCGGCTGGCACTCATCCTGCAGCAGCTCTTTCACCAGCTCGCGCCCGGCAAGCAGGTTTGGCAGGGAGACATAATCCGTTTTAACCAGACGTTTTGCCAGCCAGAAAGTGAACGGCTTCATGCGATAACCGACCACCATCGGGCATTTCGCCAGCATGCATTCCAGCGCCGCCGTGCCGGAGGCCAGCAGCGCGGCATCGCTCGCATACATCGCTTCCCGCCCTTTCCCGTCCAGAAGACGGACGTGAAGATCCGGGGCGACTTCCGCTTTGATGCGCTCAAACTGCTCGCGGCGTTTCGCATTTACCAGCGGAACAACCACTTCAAGATCCGGATAGGTCTGGCGAAGAATTTGCGCAGTTTTGAGGAAATCGGCGCTCAGCATCTCAACTTCTGCGCCACGGCTGCCCGGCAGCAGTGCCAGACAGTGCACATCGTGCGGGATGCCCAGCGCGTCGCGCGCCGCGTTTTTATCCGGATCCAATGGCATCGCATCCGCCATGGTATGACCGATAAAACGGCACGGAACATTAAATCTGTCGTAAAACGCTTTTTCGAAAGGCAGGAAAGCCAGCACCAGGTTGGTGGACCGTCCGATTTTGAAAACGCGTTTCTGTCGCCACGCCCAGACGGACGGACTGACGTAGTGAATTGTTTTGATACCCTGCTTTTTCAGATTCCCTTCGAGGGTAATGTTGAAATCAGGTGCATCAATACCGACAAACACATCGGGTTTGAGTTCGGTAAAACGGCGGGTGAGATCGGCGCGGATGTGCAGCAAACGGCGTAGCCGTCCCAGCACCTCGACGATGCCCATCACGGCGAGTTCTTCCATTTCATACCAGGCTTCACAGCCTTCGGCCTGCATCAGCGGGCCAGCAACGCCGACAAAGCGAGCATTGGGTACACGCGCCTTAAGCGCGCGAATGAGACCGGCACCAAGAATATCGCCGGAGGTTTCTCCGGCGACCAGGGCTATCGTAAGCGGACGACTGTCGACCATTAACGAATCAGACCCCTTGTTGAACGGTCAAAGAATTCCATGAACGCGTTCACTTCCGGGTGCTTATTCGCCAGCTCGGCAATTTCCGGCTTCGCCTCTTCCAGCGTTTTACCGCTACGGTACAGCAGTTTGTACGCGTTGCGGATGGCAGTAATCGCTTCGCGACTAAAACCACGACGCTTGAGGCCTTCGATGTTCACGCCAAACGGCGTGGCATGGTTGCCCTGCGCAATCACATAGGGTGGGACGTCCTGCGCCACACCGGAGCATCCGCCAACCATCACGTGCGCACCAATGATGCAGAACTGATGGACTGCGGTCATGCCGCCAATAATTGCGAAGTCATCAACCGATACGTGTCCTGCCAGCGTTGCGTTGTTGGCAAGAATACAGCGGTCACCCACGGTACAGTCGTGCGCGATGTGCGCATTAACCATAAACAGGTTATCGCTGCCCACCTTCGTCAACCCACCACCCTGTACTGTTCCACGATGAATAGTGACGCTTTCGCGAATACGGTTACGATCGCCAATTTCCAGACGGGTCGACTCACCAGCATATTTCAGATCCTGGTTAACTTCGCCGATGGAAGCGAACTGATAGATCTCGTTATTGCAGCCAATGGTCGTGTGACCATTCACGACAACGTGAGATTTCAGTACTGTACCCTCACCAATTTCGACATGGGGTCCAACAATACAAAACGGGCCAATGTGGACGTTAGCGCCAATGATGGCACCGGTTTCCACAATAGCGGTAGGATGAATAAAGGCGGATTTATCAATCACGTATCAGGACTCCCGGCTACGAGCACACATCATCGTCGCTTCGCAAACAACTTTGCCGTCAACCAGCGCTACGCCTTTGAAGCGAGTCAGGCCACGACGCGTTTTTTCAAAAGTGACTTCCATGATCATCTGATCACCAGGCACGACAGGGCGCTTAAAGCGCGCTTCATCAATACCCGCGAAGTAATACAGCTCACCTGGCTCCAGTTTGCCAACGCTTTTAAACGCCAGAATACCGGTAGCCTGAGCCATCGCTTCCAGAATCAACACACCCGGGAAGATAGGCTTACCAGGGAAGTGTCCCTGGAAAAACGGCTCGTTCACGGAAACATTTTTCACTGCGCGCAGAAAACGACCTTCTTCAAAATCCAGCACACGGTCTACCAGCAGAAACGGGTAGCGGTGCGGCAGAAGTTCTAAAATCTCTTCAATATGCAGAGTATGAGTGTCAGTAGTCAAAATACTCTTCCTGTCAAAATGTACTGATAACAATAATAACACGGCCTGCCGGTTTATTAGAAAGCCGACAGGCCGGGAAAAATAGCGTTCAACGGATGACGCTTAATCTTGTTGATCGATCTTACGCTCAAGAGACTTGAGGCGCTTGCTCATATCATCAATGTTCATCACCAGAGCTGCTGTTTTACGCCATACCTTGTTGGGTTGTAGCGGAATACCTGAGGAATAGACGCCAGGTTCAGTGATAGGACGCATTACCATGCCCATTCCCGTCACAGTCACCTTGTCGCATATTTCCATATGGCCATTAATAACGCTCGCGCCGCCAATCATGCAATAACGGCCAATTTTCAGGCTGCCTGCCATGATGACGCCACCCGCAACCGCGGTATTGTCGCCAATCACGACGTTATGCGCAATCTGGCACTGGTTATCGATGATAACACCATTGCCAATGATCGTGTCGTCAAGCGCGCCACGGTCAATGGTGGTACAGGCGCCGATCTCTACGCGATCGCCAATAATAACGCGACCAAGCTGCGGGATCTTAACCCAGTTACCACGATCGTTAGCGTAACCAAAGCCATCAGAACCAATAACGGTGCTGGACTGGACGAGGCAATTTTCGCCAATTTCAACATCATGATAAACGGACACATTGGCCCATAAACGGGTCCCGGCGCCGATTTTCGTATTTTTCCCAACGAAGCAGCCCGGGCCAATGACGACGTTATCGCCCAGCACAACGCCGGATTCGATAACTGCATTCGCGCCAACGGCGACGTTGTTACCAAGCCTGGCCGTCGCATCAATCGCTGCACTGGCCGCAATGTTCTGGGCCGGCTGCGGCGTGGTATCAAGAATTTGAGCCATGCGTGCATACGTCAGGTAGGGGTTTTTCACTACCAGCGCGCTTACAGTGGCAAATGGAAGATCGTCCTGCGTCAGTACAACAGCTGACGCCTGGCATTGAGCCAGTTGCTCACGGTACTTAGGGCTTACCATGAAGGTAATCGTGCCAGCTTTAGCAGATTGCATGGACGCAACAGCGGTGATGACGATATCGCCATCACCGTGTAATTCTGCATCCAACTGCTGAGCTAAATCAGCCAGTCGAATTGAAGGCATTACTTATTTAACCTGTTTCAGAACATCAGCAGTGATGTCTTTAACATCTTTGCTGTTATAAGCAACGGCGTTCGCATCTACAACCAGATCGATACTCTGATCGGCAGCCACTGCTTTAACAGCAGTCTGAATGCGAGTTACCAGCTTGCCGCGTTCTTCGTTAGAACGACGCTGACGATCCTGCTCGAAAGCCTGCGCTTTCTGGGAGAACGTCTGGCGCTGAGCCATTACGTCTTTTTCCAGCTTGCTACGGTCGCTTGCTTTCATGGTAGAACCATCACGCTGCAGACGCTGCATTTTGGACTGAAGATCGTTTTCCATACCCTGCAGTTCGCTTGCACGGCCTTTGAATTCGTTTTCCAGAGTCGCAGAAACACCCGTTTTCTGTGCAACCTGCTGGAACAAATTACCCATGTTGACGATTGCAATTTTGTCTGCTGCCTGAGCAGAAGTTGCCATCGCTAAACCGAGACCTGCAGCTAATAACCACTTTTTCACAATTAACTCCTTACCATCCCATTGGCACCAGAAGGTACCGTTCTTTGCGTGGCAAGGCGACCGTGTAACCGATCGCCAGTTGTCAGCGCTACACTGCCAACGCATTCCTTTGCAGCGGATTATTACCAGGTTTTACCAATGTTAAACTGGAATTGCTCCGCTTTGTCTCCATCATATTTCTTAAACGGCTGGGCGTAGGAGAAGACCAACGGCCCCAGCGGTGACATCCATTGTAATGCGATACCGGCAGACATGCGAATATTGCTCGGATCGCTGTAGTCAGGAATGCCTTCTGCGCGCATCTGGGCAGTATTCTGCCAGTTGGTATCCCACACGGTACCGGCATCCCAGAAGAAGGACGTACGGACCGAGTTCGCATATTTATCACTGATAAACGGCGTTGGCGTGATGAACTCCAGGCTGGCAACGGCCATGGCGTTACCGCCCACCGCGTCATTGGAGCTACAGACTTCTGACGAGGAAGACTTATCACAGTTATCTTTGTCGTTTCCGCCGTAGTAAACCGCTTTCGGACCAATGTTGTTGGACTGGAAACCACGAACGGTGCTGGAGCCACCCGCATAGAAGTTTTCATAGAACGGCAGTTCTTTGCTACCCAGACCATCGCCATAGCCCCAACGGGTACGACCCAGAACCACCCACTTATGATCGTCATCGATCGGGAAGTAGGACGCGGTATCCAGCGTGACCTTATAGAACTCGTTATCGGAACCCGGCACGGTAACTTTACCGTTCAGGTTGACGCGAGAACCTTCCGTTGGGAAGTAACCACGGTCGAGACGGTTATAGGTCCAGCCGTAGTTAAAGGTGAAGTCATCCGCCGCGAAGCCATTGTCATTACCATTTTTACTGGTTGACTGGCCGATAGAGTCCAGATAACGCCACATCGCCACCTGCGGTTGCATGTTGGACAGGTCGTTATGCACGTAACCCAAGCCTGCACGCAGGGTGTTGTATTCGTTAACCGGGAAGCCAAGCGTACCGTCTACACCGTAACTCTTGTTGGTGTATGAAGACAGGTCCGCGTCATCTGCTTTAAAGTCGTTATAGAAGATACGACCGCCCAGGCTCACACCGTCTACGGTGAAGTATGGGTTAGTCACAGAGAACTCAGAGTAGGTCTGGTAGTCGTTTTTGGTGCCGTTAATACCGACAGAGTAACCCGTACCCAGCCAGTTATCCTGCTGTACGCCGACCTGGAAGCTGACGCCGCTTTCAGTACCGTAACCCACACCGAAGTTGAAGCTACCGGTGTTGCGCTCTTTCACTTTATAAACGACATCAACCTGATCCGGGCTGCCCGGTACGCGCTGGGTATCGGTATCCACCGTTTCAAAATAGCCCAGACGGTTCAGACGCTCTTTACCCTGATCAACGAGGTCGCTTCCCAACCATGCGCCTTCCATCTGACGCATTTCGCGACGCAGAACGGAATCTTTGGAGGTGTCGTTACCGACGAAGCGGATCTTACGCACGTAGAAACGGTTGCCCGCATCAACATTCACGTGCAGCTTAACGGTTTTATCCGCGTCATTGATTTCCGGCTGAGTCTGTACGCGCGGATAGGCATAACCGTAGCGGCCGAGCAGCTTCTTAATGCTGTCTTCCATTTTGGTTACCTTGGAACCGCTATACAGATCGCCCGGCTGAATTTTGGTCAGCGATTCGATTTCAGCAGAATGCCCCGCCAGGTTACCACTCACTTCAACACCAGAAAGCTTGTACTGCTCGCCTTCAGTGATGTTAACCGTAATGTAGATACCTTTCTTGTCCGGAGTCAGACTGACCTGAGTCGAGTCGATGTTGAAACGCGCATAGCCACGATCGAGATAGTAGCTGCGCAGGGTTTCGAGGTCGCCCGCCAGTTTCTGTTTCTGGTATTTGCGATCGCCCACCACGTTCCACCATGGCACTTCATCGCGCAGCTGGAAGGTGGAGATCAGTTCGTCGGTGCTGAACGCGTGGTTGCCGACAATGTTGATCTGCTGGATCTTCGCAGAAACACCTTCCTGGAAGACCAGCTTCAGGTCAACACGGTTACGTGGCAGCGGAGTGACAACCGCTTTCACGCTGGCGCTGTATTTACCGACGCTGTAGTAGAAGTCTTCCAGACCTTTTTCAATGTCTGAAAGGGTTGTGCGGTCCAGGGACTCACCCACACGAACACCAGATGCTTCAAGGTTCTGCTTGAGCATGTCATCTTTCACCGACTTGTTACCGGAGAAAGTGATACTGGCGATCGTCGGACGTTCTTTTACCTGTACCAGCAGCGTATCACCATCGCGCAGGACGCGGACGTCCTCAAAGTTGCCGGTGGCAAACAGAGCACGGATGGTGTTACTGATATCATCATCATTAACCGTATCGCCGGGGCGTACAGGCATACTGAGGAGGGCCGCACCAACGGCGACACGCTGGAGGCCTTCGAAATGAATGTCTTTCACTACGAACCCGTCAGCACCGTATACGGTGGCGCTGCTAAACAGCAGCGACGCTATGAGCAACTTTTTCATCGCCATCGTTATTATGCGTTCTTCCTAACACTCTCTTACAACCGAGAGAAATCATTGAAAAGTGCAAGCCCCATTAACAGCACCAGCAAAATCGAGCCAATGCGATAACTAAAGTCTTGAACTCGCTCGGATACCGGTCCGCCTTTTAGCTTTTCAATCGCCAAAAACAGCAGATGACCCCCGTCTAAAACGGGAAGCGGGAACAGGTTGATTATCCCAAGGTTCACGCTAATGAGCGCGAGGAACATGAGATAGTAAATCACCCCGAATTCCGCTGACATCCCAGCCCCCTGAGCAATCGAAATTGGCCCACTGAGGTTGTTCAGTTTCACATCACCGGTTATCAATTTCCCCAACATGTTGACCGTCAGCTTCATCAGTTGCCATGTTTTATCCGTGGCTTCAAGGATGGCGCTGAACGGCCCATACTGGCGTATTGTCTTGTACTCATCTGGCAGCGGGATCACTTTTGGCACAACGCCTGCAAACCCTTCTGCCTTTTTGCCGACCGACTTCGTATCCGGGATCAGCGTCAGCGAAAGCGGACTGCCCTGCCTTTCAACTTCCAGCGCGAGAGACGTTCCCGGATTATCGCGCACCAGAGTAACAAAGGTCATCCACTCTGTTAATGGTTGACCATCGACTTTAACGATCCTGTCGCCCGCTTGCAAACCCGCTTTGCTCGCCGCCGAATTTGCCTGTACTTCGGCTAATACCGGCTCAATCTGCGCGCCGCGTGGACGAATGCCCAGCGCAGCGACGGGATCCTCTTTGTCTGGCTCGAAACGCCAGTGACGTAAATCGAGTACTTTGTCCTGACGCGTATCTGAACCAAACGGCGATACGCTGATGGTGGTCTGCGCATCGCCAATTTTGGCTACCAGCTGCAGTCGCACGGCATCCCAATCAGGGGTTTCGATGCCATCAATCGCTTTAAGTTCCATCCCGGATGTAATTTGCGCACTCGCCGCGATGGAATTGGGGGCAATTTCACCCACCACCGGACGTACGCCAGGGACGCCGATGATAAACACCAGCCAGTAAGCGAAAATCGCAAAGATGAAGTTGGCTACCGGTCCGGCAGCAATGATGGCGGCGCGTTGTCCAACGGTTTTATTGTTGAATGCGCTGTGTCGCAGCTCAGGAGCGACAGGCTCGACGCGTTCGTCGAGCATTTTGACGTAGCCGCCCAGCGGGATAAGGGCGATGACAAATTCCGTGCCGTGGCGGTCGGTGCGCATCCAGAGTGATTTACCAAAACCGATGGAAAATCGCTCTACGCGCACGCCACAGCGGCGAGCAACCCAGAAATGGCCAAATTCATGCACGGTAATCAGTACACCCAGTGCAACAATGAACGCCGCCAGATTCCAGAGAATGCTCAGCATAAAACCTTCCGTTAAATCGTCCCGAATACCAGTAAAAGCAAACACGCAAACACTGGAACAGCCGCTGTCAGGCTATCAATGCGATCCAGTATACCGCCATGCCCTGGAATCAGGTGTCCGCTGTCCTTAATCCCTGCTTCACGCTTAAACATACTTTCGGTTAAATCACCGAGCACGGAGGCAAGCGCAGCAAAAATCGAGCACACCAGCAGTATTGACGGTGCCACTTCAAGATTCGCCCAGACGCCGTAGCCCCAGGAGATGATCGCTGCCGTAAACAGGCCGCCGATGAATCCTTGCCAGGTTTTGCCCGGAGAAACCTTCGGTGCCAGCTTATGTTTGCCAAACAGTTTACCAAACATATAGGCCCCGGAGTCAGCCCCCCAGACCAGAATCATCACATAAAGCAGCCAGATCGCACCGCTGTAGTGGTTTTCGTCGTAGTGCCAGGCTCGCAGCGCAACCATACCCCAGAAAAAAGGAATAATTGTGAGCAAGCCAAAAATCAGTCGCAGCACTTTTGAATTACGCCACAATGCCGCGGAACCCGGATAAAAAAGAACCAGCAACAGCGCGGCAACCCACCAGGCCAGCGATATCCATAAAGAACCGGCAACCAGGGGCTGATGAATATCATGGTGATATTCAGGCAACGTAAACAGCATTATGGCCAGGATAAAGCCACAAAGTACCGCAAGCCATACTCGCTGAGTGCGCGAGGTAAAGCCGCTAAACTGTCCCCATTCCCACGCGGCGAGCATGCACACCACCAGCGTGACAATAGCGAATCCCACCGGGGGCAGTAAAAACAGCGCCGCAATGACAATGGGTATTAATACAAAAGCGGAAATCAGGCGATACTTCAGCAAAAGCTACCCCCATCAGGCTTTGTCGCCACCAGGCTCGGTGCCGCCGAAACGACGCTCTCGATTGGCAAAGGCATGCAGCGCACCTTCAAAGTCTTGTTCATCAAAATCGGGCCAAAGAACATCCGTAAAGTAAAGTTCGGCATAGGCAATTTGCCATATCAAAAAGTTACTTATGCGATGTTCCCCCCCTGTCCTAATTACCAAATCCACAGGTGCCTGTTCATTCATGCAGATTTGCTTGCTCAGCGCCTCTTCATCAATTTGGTCGGGTCTCAACAGCCCTTCCTGAACCTGTTCGGCCAGATGCCGAACGCCCTGGATAATATCCCAGCGTCCGCCGTAATTCGCCGCAATATTCAGCGTCAAACCGGTATTATTTTCCGTCAGCGCTTCAGCTTTGCGAATCCGTTCCTGCAAACGTGAGTTAAAACGACTGGTATCGCCAATGATACGCAGGCGGACGTTGTGGCGGTGCAGGCTTTTTACTTCGCTGTCTAGCGCCCACACAAACAATTCCATCAACGCAGTCACTTCCTGCAGAGGTCGATTCCAGTTTTCACTGCTAAAAGCATAGAGCGTTAACGCATCAATGCCGTTGTTGGCGGCAAAAGAAACGGCGCGACGAACGGATTTCGCCCCCGCTTTATGCCCAAAGGCTCGTATCTTCCCTTGTCTTTTCGCCCAGCGGCCATTGCCATCCATAATGATTGCTACATGACGGCAGCCATGAGCTGGCAAATTTTCGCTTATTGGTTGATTCGCAGACAACATAACGCGTTTTTTGTCCCTGAAAAGGATTTAACGGTACTCAGGAATACTGAAGCCTATACATAAAAAAGCCGTGTCAAACCACGGCTCACCTGACCACATTAAGTCAAATACCTGCGATCAGGTGGCGCAGACTATATCACTGAAGCCCAACGCTAACAAATAGCACGACGACTAGTGCTTGCTTTATCACCAGCTTGCGAGACGTGTCACCTGTTGGCGCGCAATATTACGCGCAGCTGCATCCACCGCCAGCACCTCTTCCACGCTTTGTGGTTCGCGCAAATCCATCATCTCAAGTACCGATAAATTAAGCGACGCGATATCGGTAAAACGAATTTGCTGATTCAGAAATGCCTCAACGGTAATTTCATTAGCTGCATTAAGTGCCGTCGTCGCCGCCTGCCCCTGATCAAAGGCATTCATCGCAAGCTTCAGACAAGGATAGCGGTCGTAGTCTGGTTCACTGAACGTCAGGGAACTTAGCTTGCAGAAATCAAGCGGCTTCACGCCGGATTTCACTCGATTTGGCCACGCCATTGAATGGGCAATCGGCGTACGCATGTCCGGCTCGCCCAGCTGTGCCAGCACGCTGCCATCCTGATAACGCACCATCGAGTGAATCACCGATTGCGGGTGAATCAGTACTTCCATCTGTTTCGCTGACGCATTAAACAGCCAGCGCGCTTCAATGTATTCCAGACCTTTGTTCATCATGGTGGCAGAATCAACGGAGATTTTACGCCCCATCGACCAGTTCGGATGACGGCACGCCTGATCCGGTGTCATCGCACGCAGTTCAGACAGTGGCGTTTCACGGAACGGGCCACCAGACCCGGTAAGCAGAATAGACACCACGCCATTCTGCTCCAGGTCAGCGTACCCCAGGTTCTGTTGAAAAGGTTGCGGTAAACTCTGAAAAATCGCGTTGTGTTCGCTGTCGACCGGCAGAAGACGCGCGCCGCGCTGCTTCACCGCATCCATAAACAGGCGTCCACAGGTGACCAGCGACTCTTTATTGGCCAGCAAAACATCCTTACCGGCATCAATCGCAGCAAGCGTGGGCAGCAGCCCTGCCGCGCCGACAATGGCCGCCATGACCTGATCCACCTCATCCAGCGCCGCCATCTCGCAGGCCGCCTGCTGGCCGCTCAGCACTTCGGTTCGGCTGCCCTTTTCACGCAGCTGTGCTTTTAGCAGACGCGCGCTCTCTTCGTCATCCATCACCGCATAGCGGGGCGCAAACTCCAGGCACTGTTCGACCATTCGCTGCACATTCTTACCGGCCACCAGCGCTGTCACGGTGTAAAGTTCAGGATTATGGCGAACGACGTCGAGAGTGCTGCAACCGATAGAGCCGGTTGAGCCGAGGAGTGTTAAATGCTTCATGAGATGCCCGAAAAAAGTTAGACCAGATAAAAGCAAAACGCCGCCAGCAAGACCCGAAGTCCTTCTGAACGGCGTTTATCAGTGTACGACAGAAATCAGAACTGCATCAGTTCCGCTTCTTTTTCTGCCAGCGCCGCATCAATTTTCTTGATGGCCGCGTCGGTCATTTTCTGAATGTCGTCCTGAGAACGACGATCGTCATCTTCGCTGATCTCTTTTTCTTTCAGCAGTGCTTTCACTTTATCGTTCGCGTCGCGACGGACGTTACGCACGGATACACGACCCTGCTCAGCTTCGCCACGAACCACTTTGATAAGATCTTTACGACGTTCTTCCGTCAGCGGAGGCAGTGGAACGCGGATGTCTGCGCCCGCAGAGCTTGGGTTCAGTCCGAGGTCAGAGGCCATAATCGCTTTCTCAACGGCCGGGCTCATAGAGCGGTCGAAGACGTTGATTTTCAGCGTACGGGTATCTTCAACCGTCACGCTCGCCAGCTGGCGCAGAGGGGTTGGCGTACCGTAATATTCTACGATGATGCCATCCAGCAGGCTTGGGGAAGCACGGCCAGTACGGATTTTGCTGATTTGGTTTTTGAACGCTTCTACGCATTTGTCCATGCGTACTTCAGCATCTTTTCTGATGTCGTTAATCACGTTACGAATCCTTGAAAACTTGTCTCAGGCAGACTATCCGCCAGCACAGCGCTACAGGTGTGCTAAGTATAGTCGCGTTTAATTCATGACAACGCCAAAGGCGCGCCCGGGTAAGATACCACTACAAAATAAAGCGGAATCTTACCTGTATTTATCGTCAACGGAAATTATTCCGTGATCAAAGTGCCTTCTTTTTCGCCCATGACCACGCGACGCAGTGCGCCAGGTTTGTTCATGTTGAAGACACGGATCGGCAGTTTGTGGTCGCGAGCCAGCGTGAAGGCGGCAAGATCCATCACTTTCAGCTCTTTATCCAGCACTTCGCTGTAGCTCAGCTGATCGTACATGGTGGCAGAAGGATCTTTTGCCGGATCGGCAGTAAACACGCCGTCTACTTTGGTCGCTTTCAGTACCACATCGGCTTCGATCTCGATACCGCGCAGGCAGGCAGCGGAATCGGTTGTAAAGAACGGGTTACCCGTACCGGCGGAGAGGATCACCACGCGGTTATTGCGCAGCAGGCTGATGGCTTCTGCCCAGCTGTAATTATCGCAAACGCCATTCAGCGGAATCGCGGACATCAGGCGGGCATTCACATAGGCGCGGTGCAGGGCATCACGCATCGCCAGGCCATTCATGACGGTTGCCAGCATACCCATGTGGTCGCCCACAACGCGGTTCATCCCCGCTTTCGCCAGACCAGCACCACGGAAAAGGTTGCCACCGCCAATGACCACGCCAACCTGGATACCCAGTTCGACCAGTTCTTTGATTTCCTGTGCCATGCGATCAAGGATGCTTGCGTCAATACCGAAGCCTTCTGATCCCTGCAGCGCTTCGCCACTCAGCTTAAGCAGAATGCGTTTGTACACGGGTTTTGCATTGGTAGCCATGTTTCTTTCCTGAGACTGTCAACGATTAAGATGGGGGTTAATTCTGGCGACATGATATGCCGCAAATCAGCACAGCGATACTGGAGCCTGTCTGATTTCCTGTGACGGGTGACAAAAAGAAGCCGCCCTCAGGCGGCTCCTTTTCAATCATTAAGACTGCTTGGACATTGCAGCAACTTCTGCTGCGAAGTCAGTCTCAACTTTCTCGATGCCTTCGCCCACTTCGAAGCGGATGAAGCCAGTTACGTCAGCGTTGTGCTCTTTCAGCAGCTGAGCAACAGACTTGCTTGGGTCCATTACGAATGGCTGGCCAGTCAGAGAAACTTCGCCGGTGAATTTCTTCATGCGGCCTTCAACCATTTTCTCTGCGATTTCTTTTGGCTTACCAGACTGCATCGCGATGTCCAGCTGAACCTGGTACTCTTTCTCTACTACTTCAGCAGACACGTCTTCTGGCTTAACGAATTCTGGTTTGCTTGCAGCGATGTGCATAGCCAGCTGTTTAACCAGCTCTTCGTCAGCGCCTTTAGCCGCAACCAGAACACCGATACGTGCACCGTGCTGGTAAGAGCCCAGAACGTCGCCTTCCAGAGAAGATACGCGACGGATGTTGATGTTCTCACCGATTTTAGCAACCAGCGCAACACGTTCTTCTTCGAACTGTGCTTTCAGAACTTCAACGTCAGTGATTTTACCCGCAACAGCTGCGTCCAGAACTTTGTTAGCAAATGCCTGGAAACCGCCATCTTTAGCAACGAAGTCAGTCTGGCAGTTAACTTCCAGAATGATGCCGTAGTTGCCGTCGATCTTAGTGATGATCACGCCGTCAGCAGCAACGTTGCCTGCTTTTTTAGCTGCTTTGATCGCACCGGATTTACGCATGTTTTCGATTGCCAGCTCGATGTCGCCGTTCGCTTCAGTCAGCGCTTTTTTGCAATCCATCATGCCTGCGCCAGTACGCTCGCGCAGCTCTTTTACCAGGGATGCGGTAATTTCAGCCATTCTTAAATCCTCGGGAGATGTGAACTGCCCGGCCGGGGGCCAAACAGTGTAAATTGAAAAAAGGGGCCGGTAATGGGCCCCTATTCATACACGGTACTAATAAGGGGTAAAACCTTATTATTCAGCTTCTACGAAGCTTTCTTCCGCCTGAGAAGCCAGATCCTGGGAACGGCCTTCACGAACGGTAGCAGCTACAGCGCTCAGGTACAGGCTAACAGCACGGATTGCGTCGTCGTTACCCGGGATAACGAAGTCAACACCGTCCGGATCGGAGTTGGTATCAACGATAGCGAATACCGGGATACCCAGGTTGTTAGCTTCTTTGATTGCGATGTGCTCGTGGTCTGCATCGATTACGAACAGCGCGTCTGGCAGGCCGCCCATATCTTTGATACCGCCCAGGCTGTTTTCCAGCTTGTCCAGTTCACGAGTGCGCATCAGCGCTTCTTTCTTAGTCAGCTTGTCGAAAGTACCGTCCTGAGACTGGGTTTCCAGATCTTTCAGGCGTTTGATGGACTGACGAACAGTTTTCCAGTTGGTCAGCATGCCGCCCAACCAGCGATGGTTCACGAAGAACTGGTCGCAGCTGTTAGCAGCATCTTTCACAGCTTCGCTTGCAGCGCGCTTAGTACCAACGAACAGAATCTTACCTTTACGGGAAGAGATCTTGTTCAGCTCAGCCAGGGCTTCGTTGAACATTGGTACAGTTTTCTCAAGGTTGATGATGTGAACTTTGTTACGCGCGCCGAAGATGAAAGGCTTCATTTTCGGGTTCCAGTAACGGGTCTGGTGACCGAAGTGAACACCAGCCTTGAGCATGTCGCGCATGGAAACAGTTGCCATGTTTAAAACCTCTATATTGAAAGTTGGGGTTATGCCTCCACGTATCCCATATTACCGACCCCGAAGGGCACCCCGGAATATGTGCCGATACGTGTGTGTTGTTACACAAAGTGAGATTTGTCGCTTCCGTCCAGCCTGTGTATCTGAGATGGATCGGAAGTCCGGCGCGCTTTATACCACAAAACACGACCAGAAACCAACAGTTGTTGGCGGAGTGTGCTGTTAATGATTCTCAATTTGGCACGGAGCGTGCCTGACTGATACCATTGACGACACTTAGACTAGTATTGTCGAAAAAATCGACACCGATGGACAGATTACATGGCTATCTCTATTAAGACACCTGAAGAAATTGAAAAGATGCGCATCGCCGGTCGTCTGGCCGCGGAAGTGCTGGAAATGATCGAGCCGTTCGTGAAGCCGGGCGTCAGCACCGGTGAACTGGACCGTATCTGTAACGACTATATCGTGAACGAGCAGCACGCGGTTTCCGCCTGCCTCGGCTACCACGGTTTCCCGAAATCCGTCTGCATCTCCATTAATGAAGTGGTGTGTCACGGCATCCCGGACGATGAAAAACTGCTGAAAGATGGCGACATCGTCAACATCGACGTAACCGTCATTAAAGACGAGTACCACGGTGACACCTCAAAAATGTTCATCGTTGGCAAGCCGACGATTCTCGGCGAGCGTCTGTGCAAAGTGACGCAAGAGAGCCTCTACCTGGCGCTGAAAATGGTTAAACCGGGTATTCGCCTGCGTACCCTCGGTGCGGCAATCCAGAAGTTTGTGGAAGCGGAAGGTTTCTCCGTGGTGCGCGAGTACTGCGGACACGGCATTGGTCGCGTCTTCCATGAAGAACCGCAGGTCCTGCACTATGATGCAGATGACGGCGGCGTGGTGCTGCAAAAAGGCATGACCTTTACCATTGAGCCGATGGTCAACGCGGGTGATTACCGCATCCGCACCATGAAAGACGGCTGGACGGTGAAAACCAAAGACAGAAGCTTGTCTGCGCAGTACGAGCATACTATTGTGGTAACAGACAACGGCTGCGAAATTATGACGTTGCGCAAGGATGACACCATCCCGGCGATACTGACGCACGATGAATGATAAAAAAGCCGGCAAATGCCGGCTTTTTTAATGGCTATAGCTTTTTCTTATGGGTGGCGCACGATGAGTAATCTTTTACCCGAACAGTATGCTAACACAGCACTTCCCACCCTCCCCGACCAGCCCGATAACCCGGGCGTCTGGCCGTCGCACGAGCTGACCTGCGCGCATATTAAAGCCCATATGGATGTTTTCCATCGCTGGCTGGGCAGCGCGTTTGACGCAGGCGTGTCGGCCGAGCAGCTCATTGAAGCGCGCACCGAATTTATCGACCAGCTGCTGCAGCGCCTGTGGATCGATTACGGGTTTGGGCAAATCAGTGATGTTGCGCTGGTTGCCGTCGGGGGCTATGGCCGCGGTGAGCTGCATCCGCTTTCCGATATCGATCTGCTGATCTTAAGCCGCAAAAAGCTGCCGGACGAACAGGCGCAAAAAATTGGCGAACTGCTGACGCTGCTCTGGGACGTAAAGCTGGAAGTCGGCCACAGCGTGCGTACCCTGGAAGAGTGTCTGCTGGAAGGGTTATCGGACCTGACCGTCGCCACCAACCTGATTGAAACCCGCCTGCTGATTGGTGACGTCGCCCTGTTCCTGGAGCTGCAAAAACACATCTTCAGCGACGGCTTCTGGCCGTCAGAAAAGTTCTTCGCCGCGAAGGTCGAGGAGCAAAATCAGCGCCACCAGCGCTACCACGGCACCAGCTATAATCTTGAACCCGATATTAAAAGCAGCCCCGGCGGCCTGCGCGACATCCACACCCTGCAGTGGGTCGCCCGCCGCCATTTTGGCGCCACTTCAATGGACGAGATGGTCGGCTTCGGCTTTTTAACCGAGGCCGAGCGTAACGAGCTGAACGAGTGCCTGCACCTGCTGTGGCGCATCCGGTTTGCCCTGCATCTGGAAGTCACCCGCTACGATAACCGCCTGCTGTTTGACCGCCAGCTCAGCGTGGCTCAGCGTCTGAATTATCAGGGCGAAGGCAACGAGCCGGTTGAGCACATGATGAAGGATTTCTTCCGCGTCACCCGCCGGGTGACCGAGCTGAACCAGATGCTGTTGCAGCTGTTCGACGAGGCCATTCTGGCCCTGACGGCGGACGAAAAACCGCGCCCGATTGATGACGAATTCCAGCTGCGCGGCACGCTTATCGACCTGCGCGACGAAACGCTGTTCATCCGCGAGCCGGAAGCGATTCTGCGGATGTTCTATACCATGGTGCGCAACAGCACCATCACCGGGATCTACTCCACCACCCTTCGCCATCTGCGCCATGCGCGCCGTCATCTGACGCAGCCGCTGTGCTATATCCCGGAAGCGCGTTCGCTGTTCCTGAGCATGCTCCGCCACCCGGGCGCCGTCAGCCGCGGCCTGCTGCCGATGCACCGCCACAGCGTGCTGTGGGCCTATATGCCGCAGTGGTCGCACATTGTCGGGCAAATGCAGTTCGATCTGTTCCACGCCTACACGGTGGATGAACACACGATCCGCGTGATGCTCAAGCTGGAAAGCTTTGCGAAAGAAGAGACGCGCTCCCGCCACCCGCTGTGCGTGGAGCTGTGGCCGCGCCTGACCCATCCGGAGCTGATCCTGATTGCCGCCCTGTTCCACGACATCGCCAAAGGTCGCGGCGGTGACCATTCGGTGCTGGGCGCGCAGGACGTGCTGAAATTTGCCGAACTGCACGGCCTGAACTCGCGTGAAACGCAGCTGGTGGCCTGGCTGGTGCGCCATCACCTGCTGATGTCGGTCACCGCGCAGCGTCGTGACATTCAGGATCCGGAAGTGATCAAGCAGTTCGCGGAAGAGGTTCAGACGGAAAATCGTCTGCGCTATCTGGTCTGCCTGACGGTGGCCGATATCTGCGCCACCAACGAGACCCTGTGGAACAGCTGGAAGCAGAGCCTGCTGCGCGAGCTGTACTTCGCCACCGAAAAACAGCTGCGTCGCGGGATGCAAAACACCCCGGACATGCGCGAGCGCGTGCGCCATCACCAGCTGCAGGCGCTGGCGCTGCTGCGGATGGATAATATTGATGAAGAGGCACTGCATCAGATTTGGGCCCGCTGCCGCGCCAACTATTTTGTCCGCCATAGCCCAAACCAGCTTGCGTGGCACGCACGGCATCTGCTCAAGCACGATCTGTCCCAGCCGATGATCCTGCTGAGCCCGCAGGCCACCCGCGGCGGGACGGAGATTTTCATCTGGAGCCCGGACCGACCTTACCTGTTTGCTGCGGTCTGCGCCGAGCTGGACAGGCGTAACCTGAGCGTTCACGACGCGCAGATTTTCACCACCCGCGACGGCATGGCGATGGACACCTTTATCGTGCTTGAGCCGGACGGCAGCCCGCTCTCGTCGGACAGGCATGAAGGGATACGTTTTGGTCTGGAACAGGCGATTACCCAGCGCAGCTGGCAGCCCCCGCAGCCGCGTCGCCAGCCGGCGAAATTGCGCCACTTTACCGTCGATACCGAGGTCAATTTCCTGCCGACCCACACCGACCGTAAATCGTTCCTGGAGCTGATCGCGCTCGACCAGCCAGGGCTGCTTGCCCGCGTCGGCCAGGTTTTTGCCGATCTGGGAATTTCGCTCCATGGGGCCCGAATTACAACGATTGGCGAGCGAGTAGAAGATTTATTTATAATCGCGACAGCGGACCGGCGTGCCCTTAATAATGACCTGCAGCTTGAAGTGCAACAACGGTTGACAGCAGCCCTCAATCCAAACGATAAAGGGTGATATGTTTTTTAGTGAAATGGAAAGAGTAAACAATGCAGCAGTTACAGAACGTTATTGAGTCCGCTTTTGAGCGTCGCGCCGAGATTACCCCGGCAAATGTGGATACCGTGACCCGTGAAGCGGTAAACCAGGTAATTTCCCTTCTGGATTCCGGCGCGTTGCGCGTGGCAGAAAAAATCGACGGTCAGTGGGTCACTCATCAATGGCTGAAGAAAGCCGTGCTGCTCTCTTTCCGTATCAACGATAACCAGGTTATCGACGGAGCAGAAAGCCGCTACTTCGATAAAGTGCCAATGAAATTCGCTGACTACGACGAAGCGCGTTTCCAGAAGGAAGGCTTCCGCGTGGTACCGCCTGCGGCGGTTCGTCAGGGCGCGTTTATCTCACGCAACACCGTGCTGATGCCATCCTACGTGAACATCGGTGCCTACGTTGACGAAGGCACCATGGTTGATACCTGGGCGACCGTCGGTTCCTGCGCGCAGATTGGTAAAAACGTTCACCTTTCCGGCGGCGTGGGCATCGGTGGTGTTCTGGAGCCACTGCAGGCTAACCCGACCATCATCGAAGACAACTGCTTCATCGGCGCGCGCTCTGAAGTGGTTGAAGGCGTGATCGTTGAAGAAGGCTCCGTGATCTCCATGGGCGTTTACATCGGTCAGAGCACCCGTATTTACGACCGTGAAACCGGTGAAGTTCACTACGGTCGCGTTCCGGCGGGCTCCGTGGTGGTTTCCGGCAACCTGCCGTCAAAAGATGGCAAATACAGCCTGTACTGTGCGGTTATCGTGAAGAAAGTGGATGCGAAAACGCGCGGTAAAGTGGGCATCAACGAATTGCTGCGCACCATCGATTAATCGGGTATAACAAAAAGCGGGGGCAACCCCGCTTTTTTTATATCTGAGGGTGGCGAAAATAGATTTTTTCGTTAATTATTCAAAGGTTATGTTGAGATCAAGGGTACCGCTATGTACGATAATCTGAAAAGTCTGGGCATTACCAATCCTGATGAAATTGATCGTTACAGCCTCCGTCAGGAAGCCAATAACGATATTCTGAAAATCTATTTTCACAAGGACAAAGGAGAGTTTTTCGCCAAAAGCGTGAAGTTTAAATATCCACGCCAGCGTAAGACCGTTGTGGCTGACGGTGTAGGACAGGGCTACAAAGAAGTACAGGAAATCAGCCCTAACCTGCGCTATGTGATCGATGAACTCGATCAGATCTGCCAGCGCGACCGCACCGAAGTCGATCTCAAGCGTAAGATCCTTGACGATCTGCGTCACCTTGAAAGCGTTGTAACAAATAAGATCAGCGAGATTGAAGCGGATCTTGAGAAATTAACGCGGAAATAAAAGCAAAACGGCAATCTTTGATTGCCGTTTTTAGTGTTTGCGCCCTCTCCCAGTGGGAGAGGGATGGGGTGAGGGCACCAGACCGCACTCAGTCATCTCTGTTCGTCCAGCTGCAGCGCCACATACAGCAGCAGCCTGTCGTCAAAGTTTCCCAGATCCAGACCCGTCAGCTCTGAAATCCGGTTTAACCGATACTCAAGCGTATTGCGGTGAATAAACAGCGCCTTCGAGGTCGCCAGCGGCTGCACGTTATGGCGGAACCACGCCTGCAGCGTCCGGCGCAGCAGGCCATTGTTGTCCATGGCTTTCAGACGCGCTAATGGCCGCGCCAGCTCATTGGCCTGCCAGCCCCCGCGCAGGCTGTCGAGCAGCACCGGCAGCATCAGATCCTGATAGAAATAGCTGCGGCTCTCCGGCATCCGCTGCTTGCCCACCATCATGGTGGTGCGCGCGGTACGCCAGGAGCGGGCGATACTGCCCGGCCCGGTAAAGTAGTTGCCCAGCGCAACGCGAAAACGCAGCTGGCCGTTCTCCTCCATCCGGGAGATCAGCTGCTCCACGCGACGACGATGATCGTCGGCATCCCAGCGGCCGAACGCATTGAGCGCCGGTTTGAGGACCACCATTTCCGTCAGAGAAACGATCGCCACCAGGTTATCGCGCTCCGGCGTCGCCAGCGCATTTTGCAGCTGCTGCAGCTCGGCCATCGCGCTGTCCACGCCAAGCTGGCCGCTATCGACCTCAATGACCGCCACCACGCGCGGCTGGTTTAAATCGATCCCCAGACGCTGCGCCCATTCGCTGAGCGCAGGCGTATGCTCTTCCGCCTGAATAAGGTTCATTACCAGCTCTTCACGCAGGCGGCTGTCCTGAGCGAGCAGGTGCATCAGGCGCGACTGCTCCAGCATCATCTCTGCCGTCATACAGACCAGCTCACCGTATTTTCGCAGTGACTCGGGCTCGCCGGTGAGGCCGATTACCCCCACAATTTCGCCTTCAAGACGCAGCGGTAAATTGATGCCCTGACGTACGCCGTGCAGGTGTTTCGCTACCGCATCGTCGATATCCACGACCCGCCCCTGAGAAAGCACCAGCAGCGCGCCTTCGTGCAATTCCCCAATACGCTCGCGATCGCCGCTGCCAATAATGCGCCCGCGGGCATCCATCACGTTGATATTGGTATCAATGATGCGCATGGTGCGCGCCACGATATCCTGCGCCATTTTGGTATCAAGATGCCAGCCAGCCATGTAACCCTCCCGTGAGCAGAGCTCAAGCATAGGGAAGTTCAGCGACGACTGCATTGTGCGAATGCACAAAGAGAGAGGAAGAAGTATGGAGTTGTGGCAAGAATCACAGAAACGAGAAAGCCCCCGCGAACAGGGGCTTCAGAGGATTACTGCATCAGCAGATAAAGAGAGGTATCACCACGCTGGATATTCAGCGCCAGCACGGAAGGCTTGCTGTCGAGAATTTTGCGCAGTTCAGCGATATTTTTCACCGGCTGCTGGTTAGCGCCCATGATCACATCGCCTTTTTTCAGGCCGATACGGGCTGCCGGTGAATTCGCTTTCACGTTGTTCACCACCACGCCTTTGTCTGCGCCTTTATTGCTCATCTCGGCACCTTCAATACCGCTGAAGATGGTGCTGGAATCCACCTGATTCTGGCTGCTCTGCTGCAGCTCCAGGCTCACGTTAACCGGCTTACCGTCGCGCAGCAGGCCGAGGGTCACTTTACTGCCAATCGGCATCGAGCCCACTTCGGCACGCAGGGCGGCAAAGCTGCTGATCGGTTTACCGTTCAGGGAGGTGATCACATCCCCCGCTTTAATGCCCGCTTTCGCCGCAGAAGAATTCGGCATCACCTGGCTGACGAATGCCCCGCGCTGAGCGTCAACTTTCATCGCCTTAGCCAGTTCGGAGTTCAGCTCCGTACCGAGGATACCCAGCTCGCCGCGTTTCACCTGGCCATACTGCACCATCTGCGCGGTCAGGTTTTTCACCATGTTACTCGGGATAGCAAAACCGATGCCGATGTTGCCGCCGTCCGGTGCCAGTATAGCGGTGTTGATACCGATCAGCTCACCGTTCAGGTTCACCAGCGCACCGCCGGAGTTACCGCGGTTGATCGCCGCATCCGTCTGGATGAAGTTTTCATAGTTCTCAGCGTTGAGGCCGCTACGGCCCAGCGCAGAGACGATACCCGAGGTCACGGTTTCACCCAGACCGAACGGGTTACCGATCGCCACGGTATAGTCGCCCACGCGCAGCGCATCGGAGTCGGCAATTTTAATCGCCGTCAGGTTTTTCGGATCCTGAATCTGGATCAGCGCGATGTCGGAACGCGGGTCTTTACCCACCACTTTGGCATCGAACTTGCGGCCATCGCTCAGCTGAACCTTAATGCTGTTCGCGTTATCGACAACGTGGTTGTTAGTGACGACGTAGCCTTTCGCCGCATCAATAATTACCCCCGAGCCAAGCGCCATGAATTTCTGCTGCTGGCCGCCGCCCTGGCTGTCATCCCCGGCACCGCCGCCCTGACAGAACGGAGAGCTCTGGAATGGCGAACCGTCCTGGCAGAACGGCGAGTTGTCGCCGAAGAACTGCTGGAAGTTACGCGGCATACGCGGCGTATTGACGGTCGTGCTGCCCTCAACGTTAATACTCACCACCGATGGCATCACTTTTTCGAGCATCGGTGCCAGGCTTGGCATCTGCTGCGCGGTTGCTGCCGACGACGCGGTCTCGGCTGCAGTAGCAGTCAGAGGAGACAGCGCTAAACCTAAACTCAGAGCCAGTGCACTCATTGCTAATGTGGTTTTTTTCATGTTTCTCAATCTCGATTTACAGGTAACGCAAAATTGCTGTGTAACTCAGATTCGTTTTATACCGCTTAGTTCCGGCGATAAGTTTATGGAAAAGGTAAAAATTTATTGGCCGTCTTTACAAAACTCCGGAATTATTCCACCGCCATCAGCTTGCGGTATTCATCCCAGGCATACAAATCCGTCATGCCGCTGATATAGTCCTGGATAAGACGGCAGCGATAATAATATTCCATCACCGGCCATTGGGGAGAGTGGCGTTCCAGCTTGCCAATCGCTTCGACATACGCCAGACGATGCCGGGTAGAAAGTTTCTGATAAAGCCGCGATTCGATGGGTATTCTGCGCACGCGCTCGTGTTCCACCAGTTCGCTGAACTCGTCGACCGACAGCTGGAGCAACGGGGAATAAATTTCCAGTAACCCACTGATTACCCGATAGCCCTGCAATTCCAGCTGCTCGACATCCGGATGGCTGAATACATGCCGCATCGCCACATGTTTATAAAGCTCAAGGAGTTGACTGAAACTACTGTCATCTTCCAGCAGCGCGTGGTTGAATTCCCCGCTGAAAATGAGCGGCAAATTATCAATAAAACGCGACGCCGCATACGGCACCAGTTTATTTAATGTATTGACCCGCAAATACATAAAGAACTGGTCTTCCGTACTGCGGCTTAATGTATTTGAGCGCGATTTTTCCCAGGCATTTTCGACAACCTGCGCAAACAGCGAACCTTTTTCATGGGTACCCCAGGACGCATAAAGATGTTGATAAAGCTCCTCGACGCTGAAGATTCTTTTCTCCACGGCATCTTCCAGATCGGCCACGCAATAGGAAATATCATCGGCGGCTTCCATAATCCACGTCAATGGAAAGCGGCCGTTTGGCGTCAATGAAAGTTCTTTACGTAACCGTTCAATATAGACCTCTTCGGAAAGGTAATAGCCCGGTTTTTTCATTAAATAGCTGTGGGACGCGGGCGTATCCCCCATCCACCACGCGGGACGCGTATATTTCAGAATGCAGCCGACCTGTGCCCAGGTCAGGTTCATGCGCATCAGGGAATGAACCAGCCGGATCCCCTGCGCGTTGCCCTCGAAGTGACACAAATCCTGGCGCACTTTGCGGCGCAGATCGTTCAGCCCCTCTTCACCTTCACGCAGGCGTAAATCGCGTACGATGCAGCGATCATCGCTGAGGGGCTGGCTTACCGCATCCGAAGGATAAAGCCGCTGCTTAAACCAGTCATTGATAGCCGCCTCACCAAAGTGGCCGAAAGGCGGGTTGCCGATGTCATGCATCAGGCAGGCCATCTCAACGATGCTCTCGAAGGGCCCCGTCAGCTCGTCCAGACCATAGGTTTCCAGTAAACGCTGCTCTTTGAGACGGCTCAAAATCTCTTTGGCAATGTAGCGCCCGACCTGCTGCACTTCCATCGAGTGGGTTAAGCGCGTGCGCACCGCGGCGTTACGCTCCAGCGGGAACACCTGAGTTTTTTGCTGCAGACGGCGGATGGCAGGCGAGTTAACGATCCGCCCGCGATCGCTTTCGAAGATACGCAGGATCTCATGTTCGCTCTTGTCGCCCTGCGGCGAACGGAAACGTCGGTGCCAGTTTATTTTGGTGCGAAAATCGATTGGTGACATGTGCTCCCCCGCGTGAGAATGCGTTTCCCCTTAACCGCATGATAGACTATGCATCTTAACAAGGCACATCGCGAGTAAATCTATGAAAATCGGCATTATTGGTGCAATGGAAGAAGAAGTTACGCTGCTGCGTGACAAAATTGAGAACCGTCAGACCCTCTCTCTGGGAGGTTGTGAGATCTATACCGGCCAGCTGAACGGTGTTGACGTGGCTCTGCTGAAATCAGGCATCGGTAAAGTGGCTGCTGCGCTGGGTGCAACCCTGCTGCTTGAGCGCTGCAAGCCGGACGTGATCGTGAATACCGGCTCTGCGGGTGGCCTGGCGCCGACGCTGAAAGTGGGCGATATCGTTGTTTCCGACGAAGCGCGTTACCACGATGCCGACGTCACCGCGTTCGGTTACGAGTACGGCCAGCTCCCGGGCTGCCCTGCTGGTTTTAAAGCTGACGACAAACTGATTGCGGCGGCAGAGACCTGCATCGCAGAACTCAACCTCAACGCGGTACGCGGTCTGATTGTCAGCGGTGATGCCTTTATCAACGGCTCCGTTGGGCTGGCGAAAATCCGTCATAACTTCCCTCAGGCGGTTGCCGTTGAGATGGAAGCGACCGCGATCGCTCACGTTTGCCATAACTTCAGCGTACCCTTCGTGGTGGTTCGCGCCATCTCTGACGTGGCAGACCAGCAGTCCCACATCAGCTTCGACGAGTTCCTGACCGTTGCGGCAAAACAGTCCACCGTGATGGTGGAGCGCCTGGTGCAGAATCTGGTACGTGGCTAAACATACCGTCAGGGCGCTGGCCGCCCTGCTTCTTCTCGCACCGCTGTGGCTCTATGCGTTACCGCGCGTGATTACCCTCTCTCCCGCAAATACGGAACTGGCGTTTGCCGCCGGGATCACGCCCGTTGGCGTGAGTAGTTATTCGGATTACCCACCGCAAGCCGCGGGTATTGAACAGGTGGCAACTTGGCAGGGGATGAACATTGAGCGCATCGTGGCGCTTAAACCGGATCTCGTGCTGGCCTGGCGCGGCGGCAACGCCGAGCGGCAGGTCAACCAGCTCACCTCGCTTGGCATAAAGGTCATGTGGATTGATGCCGTCAGTATTGAGCAGGTCGCTCAGGCGCTACGCGCCCTGGCACCCTACAGCCCGACGCCCAAAAAAGCCGAGTCTGCGGCGAAACAGATGCTGAGCGACTATGCCGCGCTGAAATCCCGATACGATACCCCTGTTAAAAAGCGCATCTTCCTGCAGTTTGGCAGCCAGCCGCTGTTCACCACCGGAAAAGGGTCGATTCAGAACCAGGTGCTGGAAGTCTGCGGCGGTGAAAATATCTTTGCTGCCAGCCGGGTGCCGTGGCCTCAGGTGAGCCGCGAACAGGTGCTGGCACGCCAGCCGCAGGCCATCGTCGTGGTCGGAAATGCGAGCGAGATTCCTAAAATTGAACAATTCTGGCAAAGGCAGCTAAAAATTCCGGTGATCCCACTCAACAGCGACTGGTTTGAACGCGCCAGCCCGCGTATTATCCTCGCCGCAAAACAGCTCTGTGCCGCGCTGGCAGAGAGTCACTAACATAAGACCCTTTTCGAGGATTTAACGATGCTCGTTTATTGGCTGGATATTCTTGGCACAGCCGTTTTTGCTATCTCCGGCGTTCTGCTCGCCGGAAAACTACGCATGGATCCATTTGGCGTGCTGGTGCTGGGCGTCGTGACCGCCGTCGGCGGGGGGACTATCCGCGATATGGCGCTGGCAAATGGGCCGGTGTTTTGGGTGAAAGATCCTACCGATCTGGTGGTCGCGATGGTCACATGCCTGTTAACCATTGTGCTGGTTCGCCAGCCCCGCCGCTTACCCAAGTGGATATTGCCGGTACTGGATGCCGTCGGTCTGGCCGTGTTTGTGGGTATCGGCGTTAATAAGGCGTTTAATGCGGGTACCGGTCCGATGGTGGCAATCTGCATGGGCGTATTAACCGGCGTGGGCGGTGGGATCATTCGCGACATTCTGGCGCGTGAAGTGCCGATGATCCTGCGTACTGAAATTTACGCAACGGCCTGCATTGTGGGCGGAATTGTTCACGCTACCGCGTACTATACCTTCGCCCTCCCGCTGGAAAATGCCGCGATGCTGGGGATGGTCGTGACGCTGGTGATACGCTTAGCGGCGATACGCTGGCACCTGAAGCTGCCGACGTTTGCGCTGGATGATAATGGCAGGTAAAAGCAAAACGGTAACCGCAAGGTTACCGTTTTTAGTCTTTTCTCCCTCTCCCTGTGAGAGAGGGACGGAGTAACGGCATCAGCCCGCACTCTCTTAGATGCTGAACGAAGATCCACACCCGCAGGTGCTTGTCGCATTCGGGTTCGTGACCACAAAGCGCGAACCTTCCAGACCCTCGGTGTAATCCACCGAACCACCCACCAGATATTGCAGGCTCATCGGGTCAACCACCAGCGCGACGCCCTGTTTCTCGATGGTCATATCGCCATCGTTAACCTGATCGTCAAAGGTAAAACCATACTGGAAGCCGCTGCAGCCGCCACCGGTAATATAAACACGCAGTTTCAGATCCGGATTGTCTTCGTCGGCAATCAGGACTTTCACTTTGTTGGCTGCTGCTTCGGTAAATTCGAGCGGTACAGCTACTACGTCATCACTCATCTTATGCTCCCATGAATACTGCTATTGGGTAAAATTCACCCAATTCTTTGTCTCATTATCTAATACCCTGGTAATTCATTCAAGTATTCTGCGTGGCGGCCCGCTCAGCCTCTTGTTTCGCCAGGGTACGCGCGAGGATGGTGGAGTATAGCGGTTTTCCACCCAGGAACTGGGCTAATAGTGTCGCGCCGAGACAGGTGATGATCATTGGCAAAATGAGCTGGTAATTGTCCGTCATTTCCAGCACCAGCACGATCCCGGTCAAGGGCGCACGCAGGGACGCGGCCAGCAGCGCCCCCATTCCGGCCACCGCAAAGGTACCGGCTTCAAGATGATAGGCGGGAAAGCCCACTTCAGCCGCCATACCAAACGCGGTCCCGAGCAGCGTACCCAGCGCCAGCATCGGGGCAAAAATCCCGCCGGGCGCGCCGGAAGAGAAGCACAGTACCGTCGTGATAACCCGGGAGATAAACATAAACAGCAGCAGACCCACGCTGAAATTCCCCGCCGCCGCAATGGGAATCAGCCCGAACCCGCCGCCTGCGGCATTCGGCTCGATAAACCCGAGTACGCCGCACATTCCGCCCAGCAGGCCGCCCATCAGCACCCATTTCGTGGTGTTGCCGCCATGAATGCGCTGGAACATATCCTGAGCGCGCAGGATAAAGGTGTTAAACAGCGGCCCCACCACGCCAAAAATCATGCCGAGGATCAGGTAAAGCCACAGGGTGTTGACCGGCGCGTTGGTCAGTTTCCCCACCTCAATGACCGCGCCCTCGCCATTAAAGATGCGAAACACGATGCTCGACATAATGACGCCGGTGAATACCGCTTTAATTGAGATCAGGTTGTAGCGGAACTGCGCGCGCATCTCTTCAATAATGAACAAAATGCCCGCCAGCGGCGCGTTAAACGCGGCGGAAAGTCCCGCCGCCGCGCCGGTTGCCAGCAGCGTATGGCGCGCCTCGGCGCTTCGCATCCGAAACAGATCGCCCACCATGCGGCCCACGTTCCCCCCCAGCTGTACCGTGGGTCCTTCCCGTCCAAGCACCATTCCCGCGCCCAGAGTCCCCATGCCGCCGATAAACTTAACCGGAATCACCCGCCACCAGCGCACCGGACGCAGCTCCTCCAGCGCTCCTTCAATTTCCGGGATGCCCGATCCCCCCGCTTCCGGCGCGAATTTTCGCACCAGAAAATACCCCACCATGGCAAACAGCGCGGACAGCCCGAATGCCCACACCCAGACCAGCCATTCGCTGTCGGCGAAACCGGCCACGGTGCCCACTCGCCAGTTGAGTACGGCATTAACCGCTTTTTCAAACGCCACGCCAACCAGGCCCGCGAGAGTACCCACCACGGCAGCGGCCAGCAGGATCGCCAGCGGCGTTTTATCGCGATTGAGCAGCCGCCGAATGCTGATTCGGTGCTGGACGCGCGTAAACTGTTGTTCTTCAAAAGACGGAGAATCTGATTTCATGTCCTGTTCTTATTTGTCACACAAAAAGCCGCGAGGATTTTACCAGAGACGGCCCCACCGTCTCCTGAAAATTACTTAACAAATCTTAAAGCATTGCCCGGCTAAAAATTTCATAACCTTCCCCGAATCACATAGAATAGTGGGCTTAACCATTTTATTCGAACCAGGAACGACGCCATGAGCAAGTCTGAAAACCTCTACAGTGCAGCCCGCGAGCTTATTCCGGGTGGCGTGAACTCACCTGTGCGCGCCTTCACCGGCGTGGGCGGTACGCCGCTGTTTATCGAACGTGCTGACGGCGCGTATCTGTATGATGTCGATGGCAAAGCCTATATCGATTATGTGGGTTCCTGGGGGCCGATGGTGCTGGGGCACAACCACCCGGCCATTCGTAACGCGGTAATTGAAGCCGCCCAGCGCGGCCTGAGCTTCGGTGCGCCAACCGAAATGGAAGTGAAAATGGCGGAACTGGTGACCGAGCTGGTGCCGACCATGGACATGGTGCGTATGGTGAACTCCGGTACCGAAGCGACCATGAGCGCCATCCGCCTGGCACGCGGTTTTACCGGTCGCGATAAAATCATCAAGTTTGAAGGCTGTTACCACGGTCACGCCGACTGTCTTCTGGTGAAAGCCGGTTCCGGCGCTCTGACGCTCGGCCAGCCGAACTCGCCTGGCGTACCGGCAGATTTCGCGAAGCACACCCTGACCTGCACCTACAACGATCTTGCTACCGTTCGCGCGGCGTTCGAGCAGTATCCGCAGGAGATCGCCTGCATCATCGTTGAGCCGGTTGCAGGCAACATGAACTGTATCCCACCGCAGCCTGACTTCCTGCCGGGCCTGCGTGCCCTGTGCGACGAGTTCGGCGCGCTGCTGATCATCGATGAAGTCATGACCGGCTTCCGCGTGGCGCTGGCGGGTGCCCAGTCTTACTACGACGTCGTGCCGGACCTGACCTGCCTCGGCAAAATCATCGGCGGCGGCATGCCGGTCGGCGCATTCGGTGGTCGTAAGGACGTGATGGAAGCCCTGGCGCCAACCGGCCCGGTTTACCAGGCGGGCACGCTTTCCGGTAACCCTATCGCCATGGCGGCGGGCTTTGCCTGCCTGACCGAAGTGGCACAGCCGGGTATTCACGAAACCCTGACCGACCTGACCTCGCAGCTGGCAAACGGTCTGCTGGAAGCGGCAGAAGAAGCGAGTATTCCGCTGGTGGTTAACCACGTGGGCGGGATGTTCGGGATTTTCTTCACCGATGCGAAAACCGTGACCTGCTATCAGGACGTGGTGAAGTGCGACGTTGAACGCTTCAAGCGCTTCTTCCACCTGATGCTGGACGAAGGCGTGTACCTGGCGCCGTCCGCGTTCGAAGCGGGCTTTATGTCCGTTGCGCACAGCGAAGAAGATATCAACAACACCATCGACGCGGCGCGCAAGGTGTTTGCGAAGCTGTAAGGGCATTGCCGGGTGGCGCTAACGCTTACCCGGCCTACGATGTTCTCCCTCTCCCCGTGGGAGAGGGTCGGGGTGAGGGCAACAGGCCGCACCTGACTACCGACTCTGCTTTCTCAACAGATAAATAAAGTACGGCGCACCGATAAAGGTCGACAGCAGACCCGCCGGGATCTGATACGGGAACAGCACCATTCTTCCGCACCAGTCCGCGAACACCAGCATCACCCCGCCCGTCAGGGCCGACATGACGATATGCGGCATCGTCCGGCGGAATCCCATCATTCTGGCAATGTGCGGCGCCATTAATCCGACAAAACTCAGCGGTCCAATCGTCAGGGTTGCCACAGCCGTCAGGCACGCCGCCAGCAGCAGCAGGGCCACGCGCGCTGGCGTCAGCGCCATTCCCACCGCGCGCGCGGTTTCGCCGCCAAGCGGCAGAATGGTCATCCAGCGGCGGCACAGCGGCACCATCGCCAGCAGCACGAGCATCACGATCCCGGACCAGACCACCTGGCTGCCGGTGGCGTTGTACGTCGAGCCGGAAATCCAGGTCAGGATCTTCGCCATACGCGGATCGCCGCTGGCCTGCAGCATCATCAGCAGCATGGTAAATGCGGTGCTGAGCGCCATCCCGGCCAGCAGCATGCGGTGCGGCGAAAATCCGCCGCGACCGGCGGCAATCAGGATAATCATCAGCGTGACTGCCGCGCCGATACTGCCAGCAGGCATCAGCCAGCCAAACGCATTCCCCGGCACAAAGAACAGCATCAGCACCACGCCAAAGGCGGCGCCAGAGCTGATCCCGAGCACTTCAGGGCTTGCCATCGGGTTGCCGGTCAGACGCTGAATAATGCACCCCGCCACCGCCAGCATCACCCCTGCGATCAGCGCGGAGAAGATACGCGGCCAGCGCCACTGCACCAGTTCATTGAGTAAATCACCCGTTGCCCAGTGCCAGCCCATGGCATCGCGTCCGAATGAGAGCGCCGCGAACGAGGCGATAATCAGCACCGCCAGACCGGCAAGGCTAAACCACAGCACCGACTGACGTTCAGCGTAGACTTTATCGCCGGCGTCCATCGCCGGTGCGCTCATGCTGCGCAGGCGCGGCAGCAGCCACAGCAGCAGCGGCGCCCCGATAAGCGCGGTCACAGAGCCGGTGGACACTTCCCTCCAGACCTGCGCCAGCCAGAGAATAAGCTGATCGGAAAGCCAGAGGATCAGCGCCCCAATCAGCGGCGCCAGCATCAGACGCGCCAGCAGGCGACGCGCCCCGAGCATTTTCGCCAGCAGCGGCGCAAACAGGCCGATAAATCCGATGATGCCGACCGCGTTGACCAGCAGGGCACTCAATACAATCGCCAGCGTCAGCGCCGCCAGACGAGCCAGCGACAGCGCCAGCCCCAGGTTACGCGCCACGCCATCATCCAGCCCCATGAGCGTCAGAGGGCGCAGGAGCAGCAGCGTCAGCACGACGCCGCCAGCCAGCTGCGGCCAGAGGTGCTCTACAACGCTCCAGTCGGTCTGGGTGAGCGTGCCGGTACTCCACAGGAACATGCTTTGCAGCCGATCGTGATGGAACAGCACCAGCAGCTGGTTAATCGCCCCGCAGTACAGGCTCACCACCAGCCCGGCCAGAATAAGCGTCACAGGAGAAAGGCGCTTGCCCCAGGCCACGCCAAAGACCAGCGCGCCCACCACGCACGCCCCCGCGAGTGCCGCAAACTGCGAGGTTAACGCTCCCGGCAGCGCCCACAGCGTGGTGATGGTGATCCCAAGCTGCGCGCCGGTCGCGACGCCGAGCGTGGTTGGCTCTGCCAGCGGGTTACGTAAAACCTGCTGGAACAGCACGCCCACCAGCCCTAAGCCGGCCCCGACCAAAAGGGAGATCGCCAGACGCGGCAGCAGGCTGTAGTGGAACAGCATCTGCTGAATATTGTCGATACCCGGCGAGGCCAGAGCGGCCCCCCACTGCGCGCGCGGTAAGGCCGCGGAGAGATTGAAGCCGGTTAATACCAGCGCAACCAGAAAAAGCAGGGATAACAGCAGCGCCGGGAAGCGGGCGATACGCGTACTCATGCTTTACCTCCCAGGGCGTTATCCAGCACGCGGGCAAAATGCATGGCCGACAGCGTCGCGCCGTAGAACCAGACTGCCGGGGCGCGCTGGAAGCGCTTCTCGCGTACAAACGGCATCGCCTGCCAGAGCGGGGTCGCCATCAGGGTTTGCATGTCGCGTTCATTACCGTGGTCGAAACAGAGCACGTCCACATCGCGAAACGCCGCCAGGCGGTCGATACCCACGGCGGTACTGCCCCAGAAGGTCATCTCCCCTTCCCAGGCGTTGCGAATGCCGAAGCTGTCCAGCACCTCCTGGAACAGACAGTTTTTACCGAAGACCAGCATATGGCGGGCATCCAGCAGCGTCACCATGAGCAGCGGACGATCGCCCCGGTGAGCAAAGCGCGGCTTCAGGGAGTCTATCAGGGCATCAAATTCGTCGAGATGCTTTTTGGCCTCCGCTTCGCGGTTGAGGAAATGCGCCATCTCGTTAATCGAGTTTTTCGCCACGGCCAGCGGTTTTTTACCGTCGCTGAAAGCAAATCCACGTCCCGGCGCAATGCGCGCCATGGTCTCCTCTGACGGGCCGTAGCCCGCGGACCAGAACAGGAACGAGGGTTTCATCTGGGTGAGCAGCTCGAGGTTTGGCTCCGTACGCAGGCCGACGTCGATCACCGAGTCCGGCAGCTTTGGCTCGTTCACCCAGAGGTTATAGTTAGGAATGTCCGCCACGCCATAGGGCGTGACGCCGAGCGCCATCATCAGTTCGACCGGCAGCCACTCCAGGGCCACAATACGGTGCGGATCGACGGCGGCGGCACGCGCCGTATTCATTTTTAACAGCAGCGGCGAGAGCGCCATCGCCGTCAGCAGGCGACGGCGGCTAATGCGTGTGTTATTCAGCATCAGTAGACAAAGCTCACCGGTGCAGCCCCGGCCGGGTGAGGCAGAATACCCATCGGAATACCGTAAATATGTTCCAGCGTTTCGCTGCGCATCAGCTCTGCCGGTGTCCCCTGGGCAATCATCTCGCCCCCGCGCAGCGCGACGAGGTAGTCACAATAGCGCGCGGCCATGTTGATATCGTGCAGAACCGCGATGACCGTCAGGCCACGCTGCTGGCTCAGGCGATGCACCAGCGCCAGGACGTCGACCTGATGGGCGATATCCAGCGCAGAGGTCGGTTCATCCAGCAGCAGACAGCGGCTGTCCTGCGCCACCAGCATCGCGATCCACGCGCGCTGACGTTCGCCGCCGGACAGGCTATCCACCAGACGGTGCGCCAGCGGTTTTAGCCCGACCAGCGCAATCGCCTCTTCCACCTTCTCTCTGTCGGCGACGCCGAAGCGCCCAAGCGCACCGTGCCACGGATAACGCCCAATCGCCACCAGCTCGCGCACCGTCATCCCTTCCGCCTGCGGCAGCTGCTGCGGCAGATAGGCCACTTTGCGGGCAAAGGCTTTACTGCTCCAGCTCTCCAGCGGTTGGTCATCCAGCAGAATATCGCCTTCTGAAGGCGGCTGATGGCGCCCCAGCATCTTGAGAAGCGTGGATTTACCGGAACCGTTGTGACCAATCAGGCCCGTCACTTTACCGGCAGGGAACGTCAGAGAGAGCGGATGCAGCAGCGTGCGCCCGGGTACGCGAAAGGAGAGATGGTTGAGCGTAAAGGTGGTGTCGGGTTGCGTTTGAATATCCTGCATATCAGCCAACTTAAATAAAAAGGGCACGGCGAACCGTGCCCGAAGAGAGATTAGAAGCGGAAGGTCGCGGTGGCAACAACCTGACGTTCAGCACCCCAGAAGCAGCCGTAGGTATTGAAGCAGCTGGCAACGTACTCACGATCGAACAGGTTGTTCACGTGCAGCGCCACGTTTGAGCCCGCCATGCCAACGCGTGCCAGATCGTATCTGACCAGCGCATCGACAACGGTGTAGCTGCCCACCTTGAAGGAGTTCGCCGGATCGCCATAGCTTGAGCCCGTGTAACGCACGCCGGTACCCAGCGTCAGACCTGACAGCGCACCGTCAAACAGGGTGTAATCGCCCCACAACGATGCCATGTGTTTTGGCACCTGAGCAGGCGTGTTGCCTTTGTAGGTGGTGTCCGTGGTGTATTCCGCATCGGTATAGGTATAAGAACCCACCAGGTTGACGCTCGCAGAGAGGGCCGCTTTCGCTTCCAGTTCTACGCCACGCGCGCGGATTTCACCGCCCTGAACCGAGAAGAAGGAGCCCGCCGGGTCCGCCATCAGGTTGTTGGTTTTGGTCAGCTGGTACAACGCACCGGTGACGACGATCGGACGATCGTTCGGCACGTATTTCACGCCCGCTTCGTACTGTTTGCCTTTAGACGGCGAGAACAGCTTGCCCTGGGCATCGGTCTGCGAAGCCGGTTCAAACGATTCGCTGTAGCTAAAGTACGGAGTTACGCCGTTATCAAACAGATAGTTAACGCCACCGCGCCAGGTGAACTGGGTATCATCACGTTTGGAGGTGGTGTTCGTCACGCGGTTGTAGGATTCCTGATCGGCCCAGTCATAACGGCCGCCCAGGGTTACCAGCACTTTATCCCACTGCGCCTGATCCTGAACGTACAGACCCGTCTGTTTTTGACGGTTGAGGATCTGATATGGGCCGGAGGTCGCGGGATCTTTTGAGCCGAAATCAAAATCGCTGTTCACCGGGTTGTAGAGATCCAGCAGCGGAACAGAGTCGTCGTAACCGAACCAGGAGTTGATGTCATTCCGCATGCGCATAAAGTCAACGCCGGTCAGCAGGACGTGGTCCACCTCGCCGGTTGAGAATTTGCTCTGCAGCTGGGTATCAACGGTAAAGTTCTGCAGCTTTTCATTATCGACAACGTATTTACGCGCCAGATAATGGCCTTTGTCCGATGGCGCTAGCGCGGCGCACTGTTTGTTGCCGCTGTTTGCCGGATCGGTACAGACGCCATAGCCGTATACGCTGTTTTGCGAGGTTTTGTTCTCGGCAAAGCGCAGGTTCTGACGCACGGTAAAGGTATCGTTGAACTCGTGGTCGAAGCTGTATCCCACCATTTTCTGGTTACGGGAATAGGTATTGTTCTTCGCGCCTTCGTTGAAGTTCGTCGGCAGACGATCGCCGTTCGGCAGCGGCTCAACCGTTCCCTCTTTTGGCAACCAGCCGTAGTAGCCCGTTTCAGGCTCGTTCTGGAAGTAGGAGAGGAACGTGAAGGTGGTTTTATCATCCGGACGCCATGAGAACGATGGCGCGATGGCGTAACGCTGCTCTTCCGCACGCTCCTGCTGAGCGTTATTAGAACGCGCAACGCCCGTTAATCGATAAGAGTAAACGCCGTCGTCGTCGATCGCATCGCTAAAGTCAAACCCGGTCTGGAACAGGCTATCCGTGCCGACTTTGAACTGGATCTCTTTCAGCGGCTCGGTTGTTGGGCGCTTACTGACCATGTTCAGCAAACCGCCCGGGCTGCTTTTGCCGTACAGAACGGAAACCGGACCGCGCATGATTTCGGCGCGCTCCAGCATATAAGGATCAATCACCGCGTCGTTATAGAAGTTCCCCTGCATTTTCATGCCGTCGAGGTAGTTATTCTGCGTCTGGCCATCGGCCGCGAAGCCGCGAATGATCAAATAGTCATAGGTGTTAGACGCGCCGCGCGTGCCTACCGCAACGCCCGGCGTGTAGCTCAGGGCTTCTTTCACCGAGCGCGGCTGATGCAGCGCCATCTCTTCGGCCGTGACCACAGAAATAGACTGCGGAACCTTTTGAATAGGGGTATCCGTTTTGGTTCCGGTCGCGGATTGCCGTGCGGCGATGGTCGCAGCAGGCCCCCAGGCACTTTCCTGTGCCGCAGGTGCTGCGGTAACCGTAATGGTTTCTTCTTTTTTCGGGGTTTCGGCCGCGTGAGCATAAGCAGACATGCCGGCAACCGCTGTGGCGACGACGACCGCGAGCTTACGCAGCGACGTGTTCATTGGCTGAGCAGTATTGGAAAGCGCCATGTTGAATCTCTGATGTGAAAGTGAATGATAACGTAAACGAGAATTATTATTATGAGCGCCAGAATAATATGCGAAACGCTGGTTGCATAGCAAGCAGTAAGCGGCCCTATGAGAATTAAGGGTTTAAGAAATCATCAAGAGAAAACGAAGGGTTAATCAGAGTTAAAGCGAGGGTTAACGAAATGAGGTTTACGGGTAAAAAAAGCCCCCTTCCAGGGAAGAGGGCTTTAAAAGGTTAGTTACCGCCGAACATGTCTTTAATCCAGCCCGCGACACCGTCGCTGTCTTTCTTCTCATTCTGCTGCTGCGGCTGTTGCTGCTGCGGCTGCTGTGGCTGAGAAGACTGGTCGAACGGGTTACCCGTTGGCTGTTCTGGCTGGCTTTGCTGGCACAGCGAGTCCGGGTTTGCGGTCCAGACAGGCAGCGTACGCATCCCGCCGCCGCAGACGAAGTTACCGGAGCTGTCCACGCCCATATCGACGATATCTTCCGGCGCAACCAGATTCAGCGGCACAGGAGACTGATTTGCCAGATAGCGCTGGTAAATCGACATCGCCCCGCTCGCCCCGTACAGTTTGGTCGGCTGGTTGTTGTCGCGGCCTACCCAGGTGATCACCACTTCACGGCCATCAATACCGGCGAACCAGGTATCGACGTTGTTGTTGGTGGTCCCGGTTTTACCCGCCAGATGCAGACCCGGATACTTCGCGCCCAGCTGACGGCCGGTACCGCGCTGCACGACCTGCTGCATCGTCCACAGCGTCATATAGGCGGCCTGAGCAGGAACGGCACGCTCCGCCTGCGGGAAGCTCTGATACAGCACGGAACCATCTTCGGCAATCACTGAGCGCAGGGCAGACAGCGGCGCGCGGTTGCCCCCGCTGGCAATGGTCTGGAACGCCTGCGCCACTTCGATCGGCGTCAGGTTAAGCGCACCGAGGATCATCGCCGGCACCGGGTGCAGCTGATCTTTCGCCACGCCCAGCTTTTGCCAGGTATCGACAATCGCCGGCAGTCCCAGCGACATGCCCAGGTTCACCGTTGGCACGTTCATGGAACGGGTCAACGCATCCACCAGCATGACCTGGCCGCTGAACTGTTTATCATCGTTCTGCGGTGACCAGACCTGGCCGTTAGGCTGGCGCAGGGAGATCGGCGCATCCGCAATCCAGGTATTCAGGCGATACTGATTTGGCTGGCTCAGGGCTGTGAGGTAGGTTGCCGGTTTTGCCAGAGAGCCGATTGAGCGACGCGCCTGCATCGCACGGTTGTAGCCTGCAAACTGCGGCTCGGCCCCGCCCACCATCGCGCGCACTTCGCCGGTGTTACGGTCAACCACCACCATCGCGGTTTCAAGATCGGAGAGCTTACGCTGTTTCTTCAGCGCCGGAATGCCTTCCACAGCCGCTTTTTCGGCCGCATCCTGCGCCACGGAGTCAAAGGTGGTGAAGATCTTCACGCCGGAGAGATCTTTGACCTTATCGCCGAGCTTGCTTTGCAGCTCCTGACGCACCAGCTGCATAAACGCAGGCTGAGGCGAAATCACGCCGCCGCGCGGCTGAACGCCGAGTGGACGCGCGCTCAGCATGTCGTACAGCTCCTGGTCAATCACCTGCTGCTGTTGCAGCAGACGCAGAACGAGGTTACGACGCTCCAGCGCCAGTTTCGGGTTACGCCACGGGTTATAAATGGACGCCCCTTTCACCATGCCCACCAGCAGCGCCTGCTGGTCCAGGCTCAGCTCTTCCACCGGACGGCCAAAGTAGTACAGGCTCGCCAGCGGGAAGCCGCGGATTTCGTTATCGCCGCTCTGACCAAGGTACACCTCGTTCATGTACAGCTCAAGGATACGATCCTTGCTGTAGCGCGCATCCATCAGCACGGCCATGTAGGCTTCGTTCGCTTTACGCCAGTAAGAGCGTTCGCTGGAGAGGAACAGGTTTTTCACCAGCTGCTGGGTCAGCGTACTCGCTCCCTGCACGGTGCGACCGGCAGTCAGGTTAGCCAGTACCGCACGGCCAATCGAGTAGAGGCTGATGCCATCGTGCTCGTAGAAGTGACGGTCTTCGGTTGCCAGCAGGGTATCTACCAGCAGATCCGGGAAGCCGTTACGCGCCACGAACAGGCGCTGCTCGCCGTTTGCTGACGAAAGCATGGTGATCAGACGCGGATCGAGACGGAAGAAACCGAACTGACGGTTGTTATCCATGTTCTCGATGGTGTCCAGACGATCGCCGTCAAAGGTCAGACGCGCGCGCACCTGCCCCTCTTTGCTGTCCGGGAAATCAAACGGACGACGAATCATCTCAATGCTGTTGGACTGCACGGTAAATTCGCCAGGCCGCGTCATTTTTGATACCTGACGATACTGGGTGGCTTCCAGCAGTTTAACCATCTCGTTCTTGGTGATGGACATATCTGGCTCAAGGTTCACCATACGGCCATACACTGCCGCAGGGAGCTGCCAGACTTTACCGTCGATACGGCTACGGATCTTCTGATCCAGATACACGCCGTAAATCGCCATCAGGACAACAAAAACAATAAACAGCTTCAGCAGCAGCCAGAACCAGCCGCGCTTGCCCCGAGGCTTACGCCCTTTGCCTTTTCCATTACGCGGCATCGGTTCTTCATCCTCATAATCGTCTTCATAGTCATCGTCATAGTCCTCATCTCTGAGGCGACGACGGCTTACCTTTTCTTTCGCCGGACGCGTTGGTTTTCCCTTACGTCCTATTGGCTCGCGGTCATTCCCCGCCATGCTTTTTCTCCGCAACTTTCAGGCGCAAAGGCCAGATTTTCTTTTCTTTCACAGGCCTGTGAAAGAAGAAATCTCTCAAAATAAACAGCAAGACTTTCCTGTCAGGAAAGTCTTTAGTGTTTTCTCCCTCTCCCCGTGGGAGAGGGCCGGGGTGAGGGCATCAGGCCGCACTCCCTCTTTCACCTAACCTACGAATATTTCTTCGTTCGCCGCGTCGGCGCCGTATTCGCCGGATCGTCCGGCCAGACATGTTTGGGATATCGCCCCTTCATCTCTTTCTGCACTTCACGGTAGCTTCCCGCCCAGAACGCTCCCAAATCTCGGGTGATTTGTAATGGACGATGCGCAGGCGACAGCAGCTCAAGCACTAACGGCACACGCCCTTCCGCAATGGACGGCGTGGTGGCTTCACCAAACATCTCCTGCATCCGAACCGCCAGCGCCGGCGGATTATCCTCATGATAACGGATGGCAATCCGGCTTCCGGTCGGCACAGTGTAATGCCCTGGCAGTTCACTATCCAGACGTTGACGTAATGACCAGTCCAGTAAATTCTGTAACGCGGTCTTAACATCAAGCGCCTTAAGGGCTCGCAGAGAGTGTACGCCGCTCATTTGCGGCAGTAGCCAGCGCTCAAGCGTAGCGAGCAGCGTCTCGTCATCCACCGCAGGCCAACCGTATTCCGGTAGCCACTTCGCGGCGCAGTGCAGACGAATGCGGTACTGCTCCGCTTCCGGCGTCCAGTTCAGGGCGCTCAGCCCTTTTTCCCGAATTCCGTTCAGCATCGCCTGATGAAGCTCGTCTTCCGACGGCTTCGCCAGCGGCTTCGTCCCAAGCGTCAACTTGCCAATCTGGCTGCGACGAAAGGCCTTCAGCGTGCCCTGGGCGTCATCCCATTCCACGGTATCAGATTGCTGAAGCAGCTGCGGACAGGCACGCGTCAGGGCGTCAATCTCTACGGCAATCGCCAGCAGGATACGCGCATCCGGAGAATGGCTGCCCTGCAGCAACAGCGGGGCGATCAGCCATTCGTGACGCGTCAGCGCATCATCGCTATCCAGCATCGCCCCCATGCCGTTTGCCAGCTGGTAGCGACCGTCCAGCCCGCGCCGACGCGCAATCCTGTCAGGGAAAGCCTGGGCCAGCAGGAAGGCAATCTTATCGCTGTCAGGCGCACCTCCCCGGCTATTCAGGCGTTTGCCCAGCTGCTGCGCCCGCTGCTGCCAGTTCCCCTGGTTGCGCGAAAACGCCTGACCCAGATCGCTGCTGCCACCGCGAGGCGGCTCCTCAAGAATAGCCGCCAGTTTTGCCGCCGTGGCAATTTCATCTTCCCCTTGCGCGGCCACCAGCATCGCGGCCAGACGCGGATCGTTGCCCAGCGCCGCCATTTTCTGGCCGCGCGCCGTCAGACGCTCGCCTTCCAGCGCGCCAAGCTGCGTCAGCAACGTGCGCGCAGCGGTGAGGTTTACGACAGGAGGAGGATTAAGCCAGGTGAGCTGCTCAGGGTTCGGGCAGCCCCACTGGAGCAGATCCATCACCAGACCAGACAAATCGCTTTGTAAAATTTCCGGCGTGCTTTGCTGTGCGGCGCGTTCAGCCTGCTCCGCGCTGGTCAAATGCAGGCAGATGCCCGGCTCAAGACGCCCCGCACGGCCCGCGCGCTGCACCATCGACGCCTGGCTGATGCGCTGCGTCAGGAGTTTAGTCAGCCCGGTACGAGGGTCAAAGCTTGCCACCCGCTCCTGCGCGCTATCCACCACCAGGCGAATACCTTCAATGGTCAAACTGGTTTCAGCAATGTTGGTTGCCAGCACCACCTTGCGCTGCCCCGCCGGCGCGGGAAGGATCGCTTTACGCTGATCCTGTAGCGACAACGCGCCGTAGAGCGGGCAAAGCAGCACGTCGCCGCCTGCGCGGGTAGAAAGCTGCTCCTGCACGCGCTGAATTTCACCGACGCCCGGCAAAAACAGCAGCAGGGAACCGGCTTCCTGGCGCAGCAGCTCAGCGGTGGCAATGGCGACGGCCTCGTCAAAACGCTGGTGGGAGGGAAGCGGCTGATAGCGGCGTTCAACCGGAAACGCCCGCCCTTCTGAGCTGATGACCGGCGCACCGGGTAATGCCTGTCGTAGCCGCTCGTTATCCAGCGTGGCCGACATAATAAGCAGCCTGAGATCGTCGCGTAGCCCCTGCTGCACGTCCAGCAACAGCGCGAGGGCCAGATCCGCCTGCAGGCTGCGCTCGTGGAATTCATCGAGGATCACCAGCCCAACGCCGTTCAGCTCCGGATCGTTTTGCAGCATGCGGGTGAGAATACCCTCGGTGACCACTTCAAGACGCGTGTTCGGACCAACGCAGGCCTCGGCACGCATCCTGTAACCTACCGTTTCGCCCGGTTTTTCATTCAGCAGTTCCGCCAGACGCTGCGCCACGTTGCGCGCGGCCAGCCTGCGCGGCTCCAGCAGGATAATTTTCCCGCGGATATTTCCGTCTTTCAGAATCTGCAGCGGCAGCCAGGTGGACTTGCCCGCGCCCGTAGGGGCATTCAGCAAAACCTGTGGGGAATGGCGTAAGGCAGCGAGAAGCTCAGGAAGAATGACGGCGACCGGCAATGAGGACACTAACAGCTCCAGAGGGTTAACATTAGTCGGCGTACATTGTAGCATCGGCGCATATCATTACCGAGTCCTCCGTATGCCTGAGTCGAAACGGCTGTTTTTTGCCATTGAATTGCCCACCACCATACAGCGTCAAATTGTTCGCTGGCGCGCCGATTGCTTTTCGCCGGAAGCGGGCCGCCCTGTCGCGGCGGCCAACCTGCACATGACGCTGGCCTTTTTGGGCGACGTTAGTGCCGAAAAACAGCGGGCGTTAGCCGCAATGGCCGGGCGTATTGCCCAGCCGGAATTTACGCTGCATCTCGACGACGCGGGTCAGTGGCCGCGTTCGCGCGTGGTCTGGCTGGGAACGCGCCAGCCGCCGCGCGGATTATTGCAGCTGGCGAATATGCTGCGCGCCCAGGCGGCGCGCAGCGGCTGTTATCAGAGCCCACAGCCGTTTCATCCACATATCACGCTGCTGCGCGATGCCGGTCAGGCCGTTGCCATCCCGCCGCCGGGTTTTCACTGGGCCTTTCCGGTCAACGCATTCGCGCTTTACGAATCCGTCTTTGCACAGGGACGCACCCGCTATACGCCGCTACAGCGCTGGACGCTGGGCAACACTGAAAGGAATTCTGATGAAGTTTAGTCCTCCCCTGCAGCACGCTACGCTTATCCAGCGATACAAACGCTTCCTCGCCGACGTGATCACCCCCGAAGGGGTTCAGCTCACCCTGCACTGCCCCAATACCGGCGCCATGACGGGGTGTGCGACGCCGGGTGACAGGGTCTGGTATTCCACTTCAGAAAATAGTAAACGCAAATATGCCCATACCTGGGAAGTGACCGAAACCCAAAACGGGGCATTTATTTGCGTTAATACCCAGCGCGCAAATCAGCTGGTTAAGGAAGCGCTGACCCTTGGCGCCATTCCCGAACTGGTGGGATATGGCACGCATAAAAGTGAAGTGAAATATGGCGATGAAGGCAGCAGAATTGACTTCATGTTACAGGCGGAAGACAGGCCCGAGTGCTATATTGAAGTAAAATCAGTGACGTTAGCGGAACAGGAAAATGGCTACTTCCCGGATGCGGTAACGCTGCGTGGCCAGAAGCATCTGCGAGAGCTAATGAGTGTTGCGGCGGCGGGCAAACGCGCCGTATTGCTGTTTGCGGTGTTGCATTCAGCCATTGAACGTTTCTCCCCTGCCCGCCATATTGATCCTAAATACGCGCAATTGTTGCATGAGGCACAAAAGCAGGGGGTAGAGGTTTTCGCTTATAAAGCGGAACTTTCTGCCGATAATATGACTCTGAGATCCTCTCTTCCCATTGTCTTGTAAGGGATTAGACGATTGTCGAATAAGTGTTCTGGCCGCGTGCGCAAATACGCTTTTCCTCACAGGCTTGTCAAGTGTTACGTTTAGATAATTGCCTTACGGAAAAGCATCTGCTATTTATAGCGACCTGATTTTTCCCCCAACACGGGGATCGATAGTGCGTGTTAAGGAGAAGCAACATGCAAGAAGGGCAAAACCGTAAAACATCGTCCCTGAGTATTCTCGCCATCGCTGGGGTGGAGCCGTATCAAGAGAAGCCGGGCGAAGAGTATATGAACGAAGCCCAGCTGTCGCACTTCAAGCGTATTCTTGAAGCATGGCGTAATCAACTCAGGGATGAAGTCGATCGCACCGTTACTCATATGCAGGATGAAGCTGCCAACTTCCCGGATCCGGTAGACCGTGCCGCTCAGGAAGAAGAGTTCAGCCTCGAACTGCGTAACCGTGACCGCGAACGCAAACTGATCAAAAAGATCGAGAAAACGCTGAAAAAAGTCGAAGACGAAGATTTTGGCTACTGCGAATCCTGCGGTGTTGAAATCGGTATTCGTCGCCTGGAAGCGCGTCCAACCGCCGATCTGTGCATCGACTGTAAAACGCTGGCCGAAATCCGCGAAAAACAGATGGCCGGTTAATACCAGCGCTGTTTACACACTCCAAAGGCGGGAGTCTCTCCCGCCTTGTTACTGTTGATATGTCTGAATCACACTATATTGGGCGCTTCGCGCCATCTCCTTCCGGTGAATTACACTTCGGCTCATTGATTGCCGCGCTCGGCAGCTACCTGCAGGCTCGCGCCCGCCTGGGAAAATGGCTCGTACGCATTGAAGATATTGACCCTCCGCGTGAAGTTCCCGGTGCTGCAGAGACGATTCTGCGTCAGCTGGAACATTACGGTCTTCACTGGGATGACGAGGTGCTCTGGCAGTCAAAACGTCACGATGCCTATCGGGAACGTCTGGCCTGGCTTCGCGAACGGGGGCTTTCCTATAACTGCACCTGCACCCGCGCGCGTATCCAGAGCGTGGGTGGCGTCTATGACGGCCACTGCCGCACGCTTAATCTTCCCCCGGAAAATGCCGCCGTACGTATAAAGCAGCGCTCCCCGGTGACGCACTTTAACGATCTCCTCTCCGGTGAGATTCATGCCGATGAACGTCTGGCGCGTGAGGATTTTATTATTCACCGCCGTGACGGCCTTTTCGCCTATAACCTGGCGGTGGTCGTCGACGATCGTTTCCAGGGCGTGACGGAAATTGTGCGCGGGGCGGATCTGGTCGAACCGACCGTGCGACAAATATCGCTGTATCACCAGTTTGGCTGGACGGCACCGGACTACATTCATCTGCCGCTGGCGGTCAATGCGCAGGGCTTTAAATTGTCAAAGCAGAACCACGCCCCGGCCCTGCCAGACGGCGATCCGCGTCCTGTTTTGATCGACGCGCTGCGATTTCTCAACCAGAATGTAACCAACGAATGGCAGGATCTGCGTATTGACGAACTGCTGAAAATGGCCGTTGCCAACTGGACGCTCGCGGCAGTGCCAAAAATCCAGCATTCTCAAATGCGTTGCGCTGAGCTATGATTAGCCGCTTTTTTCATAACAAAACACACTACGAGGTGTACCATTTTTACCCGAGTCGCTAATTTTTGCCGTAAAGTGCTAAGCCGCGAAGAGAGCATGGCGAACGATGCTATTGCACAGCCACACATGTCGGTTATTCCGCGTGAGCAGCACACTATTTCCCGCAAAGATATCAGTGAAAATGCCCTCAAGGTGCTCTATCGTCTGAATAAAGCGGGCTACGAGGCCTATCTCGTGGGCGGTGGAGTGCGTGATTTACTGCTGGGCAAAAAACCAAAAGATTTCGACGTGACGACCAGCGCCACGCCTGAGCAGGTGCGCAAATTATTCCGCAACTGCCGTCTCGTTGGCCGCCGTTTCCGTCTGGCTCACGTGATGTTTGGGCCGGAAATTATCGAAGTGGCGACCTTCCGCGGCCACCACGAAGCGGGCGCATCCGATCGCACCACGTCACAGCGCGGCCAGAACGGCATGCTGCTGCGCGACAATATCTTCGGCTCTATCGAAGAAGATGCCCAGCGTCGCGACTTCACCATCAACAGCCTTTATTACAGCGTGGCGGATTTCACCGTGCGTGATTACGTCGGCGGCATGCAGGACCTTAAAGAAGGTTTGATCCGTCTGATCGGCACGCCGGAAACGCGCTATCGCGAAGATCCCGTGCGTATGCTGCGCGCCGTGCGTTTCGCCGCCAAGCTCAATATGCGCATCAGCCCGGAAACGGCAGAGCCGATTCCGCGTCTGGCGACGTTGATTAACGACGTGCCGCCTGCCCGCCTGTTTGAAGAGGCGCTGAAGCTGCTGCAGGCTGGCCACGGCTTTGAAACCTACAACCTGCTGCGCGAATACAACCTGTTCCAGCCCCTCTTCCCGACCATTACCCGCTACTTCACCGAAAGCGGTGACAGCCCAATGGAGCGGATGATTGCGCAGGTGCTGAAAAATACCGATACCCGTATTCGCAACGACATGCGCGTCAATCCGGCGTTCCTGTTTGCGGCGATGTTCTGGTATCCGCTGCTGGAAACGGCCCAGCGAATTACCCAGGAGAGCGGGCTTGCCTATTATGACGCCTTCGCGCTGGCCGCAAACGACGTGCTGGACGAAGGGTGCCGTACGCTCGCTATTCCAAAACGTATTACCACGCTGGTGCGCGATATCTGGCAGCTTCAGCTGCGCATGTCCCGTCGTCAGGGCAAACGCGCCTGGAAGCTGATGGAGCATCCAAAATTCCGCGCCGCCTTCGATCTGCTGTCGCTGCGTGCTGAAATTGAACGCAATCAGGAACTGCAGCGCCTGGCGCAGTGGTGGGCCGAATTCCAGGTTTCCGCCCCGCCGGAGCAAAAAGATATGCTCACCGGGCTGGATGAAGAGCCGGAACCGCGTCGCCGCCATCGCCGTCCGCGCAAACGCGCGCCGCGTCGTGAAGGGACAGCATGACCCTCGCGTATATCGCCATCGGCAGCAATTTAGCCTCTCCGCTGGAGCAGGTGAACGCTGCCGTACAGGCGCTGGGGGAGATCCCGCAAAGCAAGATCGTGGCGGTCTCCTCTTTCTACCGCACGCCGCCGCTGGGCCCGCAGGATCAGCCTGATTATCTCAATGCCGCCGTGGTGCTGGAAACTGCCCTTGATGCCGAAACGCTGCTGGATAACACCCAGCGCATCGAACTGCAGCAGGGCCGCGTACGCAAAGCCGAGCGCTGGGGACCGCGCACGCTGGACCTCGACATTATGCTGTTTGGTCACGAAACCATTAACACTGAACGTCTCACCGTTCCGCATTACGACATGAAAAACCGCGGGTTTATGCTCTGGCCGCTGTTTGAAGTCGTCCCCGATCTCATCTTCCCGGATGGCATCCCACTCCGGACCATTCTGGACAACCTCAGCGCGGAAAGACCCGCCCGCTGGTGATCCGGTTCCCCTGCCGATTAACCTCAAAATAATTGTGGCTAATCGGTTACCTAAAATCATTGTTCCCCCGAATGTTACTGTTAGAATGCGCAAAGATTCGCTTTTGGGCTATCAGGAAACAGTATGAAACCAACCACCATCTCCTTACTGCAGAAATGCAAACAGGAAAAAAAACGCTTCGCCACCATCACCGCGTATGACTACAGCTTCGCCAAACTCTTTGCCGAAGAGGGTATCAACGTCATGCTGGTCGGAGATTCGTTAGGGATGACGGTACAAGGACATGATTCCACCCTGCCGGTCACGGTTGAGGATATCGCTTACCACACGCGTGCGGTGCGCCGCGGGGCTCCAGCCTGCCTGCTGCTTTCCGATCTGCCGTTTATGGCCTATGCCACGCCGGAGCAGGCATTCGAAAACGCGGCAGCGGTCATGCGTGCTGGCGCTAACATGGTCAAAATTGAAGGCGGCGCCTGGCTGGTGGATACGGTGAAGATGCTCACCGAGCGAGCCGTGCCGGTGTGCGGCCATTTGGGCTTGACGCCGCAGTCCGTCAACATCTTTGGTGGATATAAAGTGCAGGGCCGCGGTGACGCCGCCCAGACGCTGTTTGATGATGCCCTGGCGCTGGAAGCCGCAGGCGCCCAGCTGCTGGTGCTGGAGTGCGTGCCGGTTGAGCTGGCGAAGCGTATTACTGAAGCCCTGTCGATTCCGGTGATTGGTATTGGCGCGGGCAACGTGACCGACGGCCAGATCCTGGTGATGCACGACGCCTTTGGCATCACCGGCGGGCATATTCCGAAGTTTGCCAAAAATTTCCTCACCGAAGCGGGCGACATGCGCGCTGCGGTCAGGCAGTATATTGCCGACGTTGAATCCGGTGTTTACCCGGGTGAAGAACACAGTTTCCATTAAGGAGTCTCGTTGTGCTAATCATTGAAACCCTGCCGCTGCTGCGCCAGCATATCCGCCGCGCGCGTCAGGAAGGTAAACGTATCGCACTGGTCCCGACCATGGGCAACCTGCATGACGGCCATATGAAGCTGGTTGACGAAGCAAGAGCCCGTGCAGATATCGTGGTGGTCAGTATCTTCGTTAACCCAATGCAGTTTGACCGCGCCGACGATCTGGCACGCTATCCGCGCACCCTGCAGGAAGATTGCGAGAAGCTCAAAAAACGCCATGCGGATATTGTCTTCTCTCCGGCACCGGCGGATGTCTATCCTCAGGGTACCGATGAGGCCACTTACGTTGACGTACCGGGCATTTCCACCATGCTGGAAGGCGCAAGCCGCCCGGGTCATTTCCGCGGCGTATCGACCATCGTCAGCAAGCTGTTCAACCTGGTGCAGCCGGACGTTGCCTGCTTCGGTGAGAAAGATTTCCAGCAGCTGGCGCTGATCCGCAAGATGGTTGCGGATATGGGCTACGATATCGAGATTGTCGGCGTACCGATTGTACGCGCCAAAGACGGTCTGGCGCTCAGCTCGCGAAATGGCTACCTGACCGCGGACCAGCGTAAAATCGCGCCGGGCTTAAGCAAGGTCATGAACACCATGGCAGAACAGCTGCTGGCGAAAGAGTTAACGGCCGAAGAGATTATTGCTCTGGCTGAACAGGCGCTGAACGATAAAGGCTTCCGCGCTGATGATATTCAAATTCGCGATGCCGACACGCTTCTGGAGCTTACACAGACCAGCAAACGTGCGGTCATTCTGGTGGCGGCATGGCTCGGTCAGGCCCGCCTAATCGACAACAAAGTGGTTGAACTGGCGTAGGTTTCTCTACCCGGAAGATGAAAGGTAAACGTAATGATTCGCAAAATGCTGCAAGGTAAGCTTCACCGTGTGAAAGTCACCCAGGCCGACCTGCACTATGAAGGCTCCTGCGCCATCGACCAGGATTTCCTTGATGCTGCGGGCATCCTTGAAAACGAAGCGATTGATATCTGGAACGTTAACAACGGCAAACGTTTCTCCACCTACGCCATCGCCGCCGAGCGCGGGTCTAAAATCATCTCCGTTAACGGCGCGGCAGCGCACTGCGCGGACGTGGGCGATATTGTGATTATCGCCAGCTTCGTGATGATGTCTGATGAAGAAGCGCGCCGCTGGCAGCCGAAAGTTGCCTACTTTGAAGGCGACAACGACATGAAACGTACCGCGAAGGCGATTCCGGTTCAGGTTGCTTAAGCACTATCCCTGCGGCTGATTGCTGATCAGCCGCGACATGGTCTCCAGCGAATCCGTTCTTAAGATGTACAGGCGTTTCAGTAAGAACGGATTATCCCCCGGCTTCACCTTCCCTTTCACCGTCGTCACCGCCAGATGGAAACCGGCATCATTCGCCGCCTTTATCGCTTTATTGTCGTAGCCGCCAAACGGATAGGAAAGATAGAGCACGCGTGGATTAAACTGCGCCAGCGCGCGACGCGAGCGTTCAAAATCAAACAAAATCACGTGATAGCTGCGGCTCAGTAAAATCGGGTGCTTATACCCATCCACGCGGTGCAGGAAGTGGGTGTGGGACTGAATATCGAACACATCCTGAATCCCCTTAATCTCCTGCACGCTCATAAACTGCAGCGATTTTGGATCCCACTTCTGCGGATGGCCTTTTATGCGGGACGAGATAATAAACGCCGTAGCCTTGAAGCCGTACTCTTTCAGCACAGGATAGGCATAGCGGCTGACGGATTTCAGGCCGTCGTCAAAGGTAATCACCACCGATTTTGCAGGCAGGTTCATTTTGTTACGCACGTACCCTTCAAGCTGGTACATCGTCAGGGTGGTATAGCCCTGATCGCGTAGCCAGGCCATCTGGTTGTTGAACGCACGTACGCTGGTCGTTGTGGACGTATGTCGAAAGCGCGTGTTTTCTTCATCACGCAAAATATGATGGTAGGTCAGAACCGGAAGGCCGTTATCTTCCTGCGCGTCCAGGCTGCTGATCCACGCCAGACGATTGCCGATGCGGATCTGGAACCAGGTCTGATTCAGCCGGTCTTTCAGTTTATTCAGTATGGGATAGCGCAGATTGGCGCTTAACGTGCCGAACGGCGCGCTGCCGCTCGACGGCGCGTTATACACCGGCGTGTCTTTCCAGGTAATGAGGTTCTGATTGCTCAGGGGCTTATTGAGATCCCCAAGGCTGTCCTCGACGCGCTGTTTCCCCTGAACCGGCTCCAGGTGCCCCTTGTCGATAAACCCCGTGCCAAAACCGAAGCGAAATTCGTAGTAGTCCGCCGCCGCGGGCACGACGGCCAGGATCTGCCCGGCGCGCACGTTACCGACGTTGATCACGCTGTTCCCCACCTGCGCCCAGATCGCCGCGTCTTCGGTGGTTTGCATGTACTGGGCAGGCAGCGTGTGCTGACTGAGTAAACTGGCTGAGCTGACGCCGGAAATGAGCATCAATAGCAAGAAAAGAATGCGCGGTAGCATGGTGTCTTAATCGGTGCGGAAAACTGCCGCTATTGTAACAAATGAGACATCAATACCCACGTTTAATTCTTATACAAATCGTGGAGCAGGACGAAGGGAGGATTTTTTTGCTGCTGATGCCACAAGCTGCTGACGCCCGGAACGCCCTGCGCCACGATGGCCTGGCGAAACTCTGCGCTGCTTAAGGATCCACGCTGCGGATACATTAACGCCAACAGGGAGAAGTTAATACCCGAGATCACTTCACAGCACGCATGCTTATGGCTCAGCAACGCGGCTGCGCGATAAGGCGCCGCGCCCGATTTATCGGTAAGAAAAATCACGCCATCCCCGGTGTCCGTTTCATGCAGGGCATCGCACATCATGCGGCTCAGCATGTTGGTGCTCAACCCGCGCCAGTAGTTTACCGCCCGGCATTGCACCAGCGGGCCAAATCTGGCTTCAAGCTTATCCAGCATTTCCTGCGCCTGTTCATCGTGGCAGGTGATAACCCATCCCAGCATAACTCCCTCCTTAGCAGGCAAGTAGTTTAGCGGAGTGAAGGTTAGCTTACGGTGATAACTGTCAAAGAAAGTGCCCGGCAAACAGAGCGTCGCCGGGCAAAAGATTAGCTGCGCAGCCCGCGTCCGCGCTGGATCAGCGACCAGCAGAGCAGGTAGAAGGCGATGATGAACACCACCAGTACCGCCACCGTGGTAAACAGCGGCACATCGGTGATGCCGAGGAAGCCAAAGCGGAACCCGCTGATCATGTAGACAATCGGGTTCAGGTGCGACAGCGCCTGCCAGAACGGTGGCAGCAGCGTCAGGGAGTAGAACACCCCGCCGAGATAGGTCAGCGGCGTCAGCACGAAGGTCGGGATCAGGCTGATGTCGTCAAACGTTTTGGCGAACACGGCGTTCAGCAGACCGGCCAGCGAGAAGAGGATCGCCGTCAGGAGCAGCGTCAGCGCGACAAACAGCCACGAGTGGACCTGGAACGGCACGAAGAACAGCGAAATCGCCGTGACCAGGATCCCCACGCACAGCCCGCGCGCCACGCCGCCGCCGACATAGCCCGCGATAATAACGTGCGTCGGCACCGGCGCGACCAGCAGCTCTTCAATATTGCGCTGGAACTTGGCGCTAAAGAACGACGACGCCACGTTGGCGTAGGCATTGGTGATCACCGCCATCATGATCAGGCCCGGCACGATAAACTGCATATAGGTAAAGCCGTGCATCTCACCAATTCGGGAACCAATCAGGTTACCGAAGATGATGAAATAGAGCGTCATCGTGATGACCGGCGGCACCAGGGTTTGCACCCAGATACGCATAAAGCGGTTGATCTCTTTCGCCCAGATACTTTTCAGCGCGACCCAGTAAAGATGCGTCATGCCTTGTCTCCTTGTTTGTCATGTACCAGAGAGACAAACAGCTCTTCCAGTCGGTTCGCTTTGTTACGCATACTCAAAACCTGAATCCCCTGCGCGCTCAGCTGTGAGAACACGCTGTTAATCCCCTGCTCGCGCAGCACTTCCACTTCCAGCGTCGAGGTATCTACCAGACGATAGTTGTAACCTTCAAGTTTTGGCAGCGCGCTTTTCGCCGCCAGATCGAGAATGAAGGTTTCGGATTTCAGCTTGGAGAGCAGATTCTTCATCGAGGTGTTCTCCACCAGCTCGCCGTTCTGAATGATGCCGATATTGCGGCACAGCATTTCAGCCTCTTCCAGATAGTGGGTGGTCAGAATAATGGTGGTGCCTTTGTCGTTGAGATCTTTCAGGAAGCCCCACATGGAGCGACGAAGTTCGATATCAACACCCGCTGTCGGTTCATCGAGGATCAGCAGCTTTGGCTCGTGCATCAGCGCACGGGCAATCATCAGGCGGCGCTTCATCCCGCCGGACAACATGCGCGCGCGTTCGTTACGCTTTTCCCACAGATCGAGCTGCTTTAGGTATTTTTCGCTACGCTCCAGGGCCTCTTTACGCTCAACGCCGTAATAGCCCGCCTGGTTAACCACAATCTGCTGCACCGTCTCGAACGGGTTGAAGTTGAACTCCTGCGGAACCAGCCCCAGCTGGCGCTTGGCGTTCACCACGTCTTTTTGCAGGTCGTACCCAAAGACGCTCACCCGGCCGGACGTTTTATTGACCAGCGAGCTGATAATCCCAATGGTGGTCGATTTCCCGGCCCCGTTCGGCCCCAGAAGCGCGTAAAAATCGCCGGCCTCTACTTTCAGATCTATTCCGCGTAGCGCCTGAACGCCACCCGGATAGGTTTTTTTAAGCTGCTCAAGCTCCAGTGCAATTGCCATGAAATTAACTTACCTTCAGTTCTTACACACGTTGTGTGGTTTCATTAAAAGTCGGGTTACCCTATAGTAGCGCAACGCAATAACTCGGTTACAGGTCGCTAACCTCCATGAACAACATAGATACACTCATCAGCAACAATGCACTATGGTCAAAAATGCTGGTGGAGGAAGACCCCGGATTTTTTGGAAAACTCGCGCAGGCTCAGAACCCACGCTTTCTCTGGATTGGATGTTCCGACAGCCGCGTACCGGCGGAGCGCCTGACCGGCCTTGAACCCGGCGAACTGTTTGTTCACCGCAATGTCGCCAATCTCGTGATTCACACCGATCTCAACTGTCTTTCTGTTGTTCAGTATGCCGTGGACGTTCTGCAAGTCGAACACATCATCATTTGCGGCCATTATGGCTGCGGCGGCGTGCAGGCGGCGGTTGAAAACACGGAACTGGGGCTCATTGATAACTGGCTACTGCACATCCGCGATATCTGGTTCAAACATAGCTCACTGCTGGGCGAAATGCCGCAGGAGCGTCGCATGGATACCCTTTGCGAACTCAACGTGATGGAGCAGGTGTATAACCTGGGCCACTCAACGATCATGCAATCAGCGTGGAAACGCGGGCAGAAGGTCTCTATCCACGGCTGGGCGTACGGGATTCACGATGGCCTGCTGCGCAATCTGGAAGTGACCGCCACCAACCGCGAAACGCTGGAGCAGCGTTACCGTTCGGGGATTGCCAACCTTCAGCTTAAGCATGTAAATCATAAATAAAGCCGGGGATTTTCTCCCTCTCCCTGTGGGAGAGGGCCGGGGTGAAGGCATCAGCCCTCGATTACTCGTCCAGCAGTACCACTTTCCCCACATACGGCAGATGACGATAGCGCTGCGCGTAGTCAATGCCGTAACCGACGACGAATTCGTCAGGAATCGAGAAGCCCACGAACTCTACCGGCACCTGCACTTCACGACGGTCGGGTTTATCCAACAGCGTACAAATCGCCAGAGATTTTGGCTCGCGCAGGCTCAGGATCTCGCGCACTTTTGACAGCGTGTTGCCGGAGTCGATGATGTCCTCAACGATCAACACATCTTTGCCACGAATATCTTCATCCAGATCTTTCAGGATTTTCACATCACGGGTAGTGGACATGCCGCTGCCGTAGCTGGAGGCGGTCATAAAATCGACCTCATGGGGCACATGCACCTCACGGCACAGGTCTGCCATGAACATGAAAGAGCCGCGCAACAGACCGACCAGCACCATTTCGCTGCCGCTGTCCTTGTAATGTTCGGTGATTTGACGACCCAGTTCGGCGATACGCGCTTTGATCTCGGCTTCCGGGATCATCACTTCAACAGTATGTTTCATATTACTAACCAAATGATTTTAGTGAAAATCTCTCAATACGGATGAGTTAATATCCAGCACTGATACGCAAGCCAGCCATTATATCAGCAAATGGATAAGCCTGGCGTATGAGTTATAAAAAGCAAATATTGTGATTCCGATCACACTTGTTAATACCTATAATTAGTTGCTAGCAAATTATTAACAAAAACTGACGAGTACACTTTCTATGGCTGAAACAAACTCTAAACAGCCGCGTCTACTGGTGACATTAACAGCCGCATTCGCAGCCTTCTGCGCGCTGTATCTGTTAATCGGTGGCGTCTGGCTGGTCGCTTTAGGCGGCTCCTGGTACTACCCGATTGCGGGTCTGGTTATGGTTGGCGTAACCGTCCTGCTGTTGCGTAGAAAACAATCTGCACTGTGGCTGTATGCCGCCCTCCTTCTTGCCACCATGATCTGGGGCGTCTGGGAAGTCGGGTTCGACTTCTGGGCACTGACGCCGCGCAGCGACATCCTGGTCTTCTTCGGTATCTGGCTGATCCTGCCGTTCGTCTGGCGTCGCCTGATTGTGCCTTCCAGCGGTGCTGTGGCGGGCCTGGTTGTTGCCCTGCTGATTACCGGCGGCATTCTGACCTGGGCTGGCTTTAATGACCCGCAGGAGATCAACGGTACGCTGAACGCAGAATCCACGCCTGCTGCGGCTATCTCGCAGGTCGCTGACGGCGACTGGCCAGCGTATGGTCGTAACCAGGAAGGTCAACGTTACTCCCCGCTGAAGCAGATCAACGCGGACAACGTTAAAAACCTGAAGGAAGCCTGGGTATTCCGTACCGGCGATCTGAAGATGCCGAACGATCCGGGTGAACTGACCAACGAAGTCACGCCGATTAAAGTCGGCAATATGCTCTACCTGTGTACGGCGCACCAGCGTCTGTTCGCGCTCGACGCGGCCACCGGTAAAGAGAAATGGCACTTCGATCCGCAGCTGAATTCCAACCCGTCCTTCCAGCACGTCACCTGCCGCGGCGTCTCTTACCACGAAGCGCGCGCCGATAATGCGAGCCCGGAAGTCATTGCTGACTGTCCTCGCCGCATCATGCTGCCGGTGAACGATGGCCGTCTGTTCGCCATCAATGCCGAAACGGGCAAGCTGTGTGAAACCTTTGCCAACAAAGGGATCCTGAACCTGCAGACCAACATGCCGGACACCACGCCGGGTCTGTATGAGCCAACCTCACCGCCAATCATCACCGATAAAACTATCGTGATTGCCGGTTCGGTAACGGATAACTTCTCCACGCGTGAAACCTCCGGCGTAATCCGTGGTTTCGACGTGAACACCGGTAAACTGCTGTGGGCCTTCGACCCGGGCGCGAAAGATCCAAACGCGATCCCGTCGGACGAGCACACCTTTACCTTTAACTCGCCAAACTCCTGGGCGCCAGCGGCGTATGACGCGAAGCTGGACCTGGTCTATCTGCCAATGGGTGTGACCACGCCAGATATCTGGGGCGGTAACCGCACGCCGGAGCAGGAGCGTTATGCGAGCGCTATCGTGGCGCTGAATGCGACCACCGGTAAGCTGGCATGGAGCTACCAGACCGTTCACCACGATCTGTGGGATATGGATATGCCGTCCCAGCCGACGCTGGCGGACATTACCGTTGATGGCAAAACCGTTCCGGTGATTTACGCGCCGGCCAAGACGGGCAACATCTTCGTGCTGGATCGCAGCAACGGTAAGCTGGTTGTGCCAGCACCGGAAAAACCGGTTCCGCAGGGCGCGGCGAAAGGCGATTACGTCAGCAAAACCCAGCCGTTCTCTGACCTGAGCTTCCGTCCGAAGAAAGACCTCAGCGGTGCGGACATGTGGGGCGCCACCATGTTTGACCAGCTGGTGTGCCGCGTGATGTTCCACCAGCTGCGCTATGAAGGCATCTTCACGCCGCCTTCTGAGCAGGGCACGCTGGTCTTCCCGGGTAACCTGGGGATGTTCGAGTGGGGCGGGATCTCCGTTGACCCTAACCGTCAGGTGGCGATTGCCAACCCGATGGCGCTGCCGTTCGTTTCCCGCCTGATCCCACGCGGTCCGGGCAACCCAATGGAGCAGCCGAAAGACGCGAAAGGCAGCGGTACCGAAGCCGGCATTCAGCCGCAGTACGGCGTGCCGTTTGGCGTAACGCTGAACCCGTTCCTGTCGCCGTTTGGTCTGCCGTGTAAACAGCCTGCCTGGGGTTATATCTCCGGTCTGGATCTGAAAACCAACCAGATCGTATGGAAAAAACGTATTGGTACGCCACAGGACAGCATGCCGTTCCCGATGCCGGTTCCGGTGCCGTTCAATATGGGTATGCCAATGCTGGGTGGCCCAATTTCCACCGCCGGTAACGTGCTGTTCATCGCGGCAACCGCAGATAACTACCTGCGCGCGTACAACATGACCAACGGTGAAAAACTGTGGCAAGGTCGTCTGCCGGCGGGTGGACAGGCCACGCCGATGACCTATGAAGTGAATGGCAAGCAGTACGTTGTCATCTCTGCAGGGGGTCACGGTTCGTTTGGCACGAAGATGGGCGACTACATCGTCGCGTATGCATTGCCTGACGAAGGCAAATAAAAGCAAAACGGCAACTTCGGTTGCCGTTTTTGTGTTTGTTCCCTCTCCCCGTGGGAGAGGGTCAGGGTGAGGGCATCAGGCCGCACCTGCGACCACCCGGCTTTTTTATACCGTGAACCCCAGCATCATCCCCGTATCCTCATGCTCCAGCAGGTGGCAGTGCGCCATATAGGCAAACTCCTTCGGCGCCTCGTGGTCAAACTTCACCAGCACCTCGCTGACGCCGCCCTCCACTCTCACCGTATCTTTCCAGCCCGCGCGATGCGCATCCGGCGCTTTGCCGTTCTCTGTGAGAATACGGAACTGGGTGCCGTGGATATGGAACGGGTGCAGCATCATGTCCCCTTCGCCTGAAATCACCCAGCGCTCAAGCTGACCCTTTGTCGCAGCAAACATCGGCGTGTTCATGTCGAACGCTTTGCCGTTGATCATGTTGGCGTTGTGGAAATCAAAGCCATGGTCGCCGTGATTCATATTCCCCATGCCGCCCATTTTGCCGTGGTCCATATTCATGTGGCCCATCATCTGGCCGTGCTGCATCCCCGCCATCGCCTTATCGCCATATTTCGCCATCAGCGCCTGCATGCCCATCATATCGAGCATCGGGTTCATTGAGAGCTGCAGCTTGCGCTGCGTAAGCCCCTCCAGCGACGGGAGGGCTGGCAGGGTGGTTAACGTATCAGGCAGCGTGCCGGATGCGGCCACCAGCAATGGCTGAATACGCAGCACCGGATGCGGCTTATCAAACGGTGCGACCGCCATCCCCATCTGGCTCACCGGCAGGGTTACGAGGTCAAACGGCTTGCCGTCGCTGATATCCACCAGCACCTCAAAGCGTTCGCCCATGAGCATCGGCAGCTCGCTCACCTTCACCGGCTCCGGCAGCAGGCCGCCGTCGCTGGCTACCACATACAGCGGGCGTTTATCGCTGGCGGCGAAATTCAGCGAGCGCGCGTTACAGCCGTTGAGCAGGCGCAGGCGCAGCCAGCCTTTCGGCGCGGCATGCTGAGGGTAAATGGCGCCGTTGGTCAGCAACGTGTCGCCAAACCAGCCTACCGCCGCGCTCATCACGTCCAGCTGATAGTCAATTTGCCCGTCAGCGTTGAATTTCTTGTCCTGCACAATCACCGGTACATCGTCAATGCCCCACTGTTTCGGCAGGCGCAGCAGGCGGCTTTCGTCGTCTTCAATCAGCACCAGCCCCGCCAGCCCCATCGCCACCTGATGGCCCGTTTTGCCATGTTGATGCGGATGGAACCAGCAGGTCGCCGCGCGCTGATCGGGCGTAAAGGTGACGCTGCGCGTACCGCCCGCTTTGATGATGCCCTGCGGCCCGCCGTCCACTTCGCCCGGCACTTCAAGCCCGTGCCAGTGCAGCGTCGTCTCTTCGACGAGCGTGTTGTGGATATCCACCGTCACCGCTTTCCCTTTACGTAGCTGAAGCGCCGGACCGAGCAAATTGCCGTTATAGCCCCACGTCGTGGCGTTGTGCTCGCCGAACGTCGTTTTACCGGCCTGAACCACAAGCTGGATACGGCTGCGGGCGTCAGCGGTCAGTAAGTCAGGAATGGGTAAGGCAGGCCTGTCGGTCGCTAAAACCGCGCGGCTCCAGAGAGGTAATGCGCTGGCAGCCCCCAGCACAGCGGAATATTTTAAAAAATCACGACGTTGCATGTTCATTTCCTTATTTCCAGCAGGCGATCTTTTGAGCATAAACCCTCCCCTTACCGGAAGGTCAAGTAAAGCGGCAATAATAAAGATCGTCGCACCGGCATCAAGTATGCTAACGTTAATTTTCCGTGAAGAAGTGGTAGAAGCAATGAAGACGTTTTTCAGGACAATTTTGTTCGGAAGCCTGATGGCAATGTGTGCGAACAGCTATGCGCTAAGTGAAAATGAAGCGGAAGATATGGCCGATTTAACGGCGGTTTTTGTATTCCTGAAAAATGATTGTGGCTACCAGAATTTACCCAACGGGCAGATTCGCCGCGCGCTGGTCTTTTTTGCCCAGCAAAACCAGTGGGATCTCAGCAACTACGACAGCTTCGACATGAAGGCCCTCGGCGAAGACAGCTACCGTGACTTGAGCGGTATTGGTATTCCCACTGCCAAAAAATGTAAAGCGCTGGCTCGCGACTCACTCAGCCTGCTCGCCTACGTCAAATAACCTTCCCGACGCCCCCCTGTTGAACCTATAGCCGTGCAACCACGGTTATAGTTAGCTATCATGTTTCGCTCATTTTTTGTGAGCGTAACGGATGTTAACAAAGGAGGAGTCCGCGTATGGCCGACCACACGTTGTGGCATGAAACACTGCATGACCAGTTTGGTCAGTACTTTGCCGTTGATAACGTGCTCTATCATGAGAAAACCGATCACCAGGATCTCATCATCTTCGAAAACGCCGCCTTTGGCCGCGTGATGGCGCTGGACGGCGTCGTGCAAACCACCGAGCGCGACGAGTTTATCTATCACGAAATGATGACCCACGTTCCGCTGCTGGCGCACGGTCACGCGAAGCATGTCCTGATTATCGGCGGCGGCGACGGCGCAATGCTGCGTGAAGTGTCCCGCCATCGTTCCATTGAAACCATCACCATGGTGGAAATCGATGCGGGCGTCGTCTCTTTCTGCCGCCAGTATCTGCCCAACCACAATGCCGGTAGCTATGACGATCCGCGCTTTAGCCTGGTGATTGACGACGGCGTTAACTTTGTTAACCAGACCTCGCAGACCTTTGACGTCATTATCTCCGACTGCACCGACCCAATCGGCCCCGGCGCGTCGCTGTTTACCTCCTCCTTCTACGAAGGCTGCAAGCGCTGCCTGAACCCGGGCGGGATCTTCGTCGCACAAAATGGCGTCTGCTTCCTGCAGCAGGATGAAGCGCTCGACAGCCATCGTAAGCTGAGCACCTATTTCGATGATGTCAGCTTCTATCAGGCCGCTATTCCGACGTACTACGGCGGGATCATGACCTTTGCCTGGGCGACCGATAACGACGTATTACGCCATCTCTCCACCGAAATTATTCAGGCCCGCTTCCATCAGGCCGGTCTTCAGTGCCGATACTACAATCCGGCTATCCATACCGCAGCGTTTGCTCTGCCGCAGTACCTGCAAGACGCATTATCCACTAAGGGGGTGAGCTAATTGAAAAAGCTTAAACTGCATGGCTTTAACAACCTGACGAAAAGCCTGAGTTTTTGTATTTACGATATCTGCTATGCCAAAACAGCGGAAGAACGCGATGGTTACATCGCCTATATCGACGAACTCTACAACGCCAACCGTCTGACCGAGATCCTGTCAGAAACCTGTTCCATTATTGGCGCAAACATCCTGAACATCGCCCGACAGGATTATGAACCTCAGGGCGCCAGCGTGACTATTCTGGTCAGCGAAGAGCCGGTCGATCCGAAGCTTATCGACAAAACTGAACATCCGGGCCCGCTGCCGGAAGTGGTCGTGGCCCACCTGGATAAAAGCCATATCTGCGTGCACACCTACCCGGAGAGTCACCCGGAAGGCGGGCTGTGCACGTTCCGCGCCGATATTGAAGTGTCGACCTGCGGCGTGATTTCACCGCTGAACGCGCTGAACTATTTAATCCACCAGCTGGAATCGGACATCGTCACCATTGATTATCGCGTGCGTGGTTTTACCCGCGATATCAACGGCATGAAGCATTTCATCGACCACGAGATTAACTCCATCCAGAACTTTATGTCCGAGGACATGAAATCGCTGTACGACATGATGGACGTGAACGTGTATCAGGAAAATATCTTCCATACCAAGATGTTACTTAAGGAATTCGACCTTAAGCACTATATGTTCCACACGAAGCCGGAAGATTTGAGCGAAGAAGAGCGTAAGGCGATTACTGACCTGCTCTGGAAAGAGATGCGCGAGATTTACTACGGCCGCAATATTCCGGCCGTGTAAGAGCAAGCCGGAGCAGGGATGCTCCGGGCTGTTATTTCTGTTTCATAAAGTCGCGGTAGGCATTTACCACCTGAAGGAAATCCTCTACGCCGCACATCGACAGGCTTTCTTCGTCATAGTAGCTCATCCCCTCTTCCATCTCGTCACCTGAAAACTCGAGCTGGTTGGCACGCACCATGACCTCTTCACCGTCCATCCACAGCGTATATTCATGCCCGGCGCGCTGCCAGGATCGTTCACTGCCTTTCACCGTATTTGCCGCCTGTTCAACCTCATCAAGAAGTGCGAGATTTTCTTTCACCTCTTCGTTAAACCAGTGTCCAACGGCTTCGTGGCCCATCGACATACGCACTTTCACCACTCCGGTGATGTCGCGCAGAAATTCGTAATCCATAGTGTTTTCCTCTGCAAAGCCATTAAGGTAATTATCGCAGCAGCGAGGAAGAAAAAAAGCGGGAGAGGTGGGAGGAATGAAAATAAAAAGGTGAGAGCAAGACCCTGCGGCCTGATGCCCTAACCCGCCCCTCTCCCGTGGGAGAGGGTGCAAACACTAAAAACCGTCTCATGGAGACGGTTTTGCTGTTTATACCGCCGTCTGGAAGATAACCCCGTCGGCCTTCTCGGTGTACTGAGAAAGCTGGTCGAAGTTCAGATAGCGATAGGTATCCACCGCGGTCTTATCCACCTGAGCCACAAAGGTCTGGTACTCTTCCGGCGTTGGCAGTTTGCCAATCAGCGCCGCAACCGCCGCCAGCTCCGCAGAGGCCAGGAAGACGTTCGCACCGGTACCTAAACGGTTCGGGAAGTTACGGGTAGAGGTGGAAACCACCGTCGCACCGTCGGCTACGCGCGCCTGGTTGCCCATACACAGGGAACAGCCAGGGATTTCGATACGCGCCCCGCTCTTACCAAACACGCTGTAGTAGCCCTCTTCGGTCAGCTGAGCCGCGTCCATACGGGTTGGCGGCGCCACCCACAGACGGGTTGGCAGCTGGCCTTTGTGGGTATCCAGCAGCTTACCGGCAGCACGGAAGTGACCGATGTTGGTCATACAGGATCCGATGAACACTTCGTCGATCTTCTCGCCCTGAACCTCAGACAGCGGACGCGCGTCGTCAGGATCGTTAGGTGCACACAGGATTGGCTCTTTGATATCCGCCAGATCGATGTCGATCACCGCCGCGTACTCTGCGTCAGCATCGGCTTCCAGCAGCTGCGGATCGGCCAGCCATTTTTCCATGCCCTGGATACGACGCTCCAGCGTACGACGGTCGCCGTAGCCTTCTGCAATCATCCACTTCAGCAGCACGATGTTGGAAGTCAGATACTCGATAATCGGCTCTTTGTTCAGCTTGATGGTACAGCCCGCCGCAGAGCGCTCAGCGGAAGCATCGGTCAGCTCGAACGCCTGCTCCACTTTCAGATCCGGCAGACCTTCAATTTCCAGAATGCGGCCAGAGAAGATGTTTTTCTTCCCTTTCTTCTCAACGGTCAGCAGGCCCTGTTTAATCGCATACAGCGGGATCGCGTGAACCAGGTCGCGCAGGGTGATACCCGGCTGCATTTTACCTTTGAAGCGCACCAGCACCGATTCCGGCATATCCAGCGGCATCACGCCGGTCGCAGCAGCAAACGCCACCAGACCGGAGCCCGCCGGGAAGGAGATACCGATTGGGAAACGGGTATGGGAGTCACCGCCGGTACCGACGGTATCCGGCAGCAGCATGCGGTTCAGCCAGGAGTGGATTACGCCGTCACCCGGACGCAGGGAAACGCCGCCGCGGTTCATGATGAAGTCTGGCAGCGTGTGGTGCGTGGTCACGTCAACCGGCTTCGGATAGGCCGCCGTGTGGCAGAAGGACTGCATCACCAGATCAGAAGAGAAGCCCAGGCACGCCAAGTCTTTCAGTTCGTCACGGGTCATTGGGCCAGTGGTGTCCTGAGAGCCCACGGAGGTCATCTTAGGCTCGCAGTACGCGCCAGGACGAATACCGGCTACGCCGCACGCGCGCCCCACCATTTTCTGTGCCAGAGAATAACCGCGGTTGCTTTCAGCAACGTCTTTCGCCTGACGGAAAACGTCAGAGTGCGGCAGACCCAGCGCTTCACGCGCTTTGGTAGTCAGACCACGACCAATGATCAGCGGGATACGGCCACCGGCGCGCACTTCGTCGATCAGCACGTCGGTTTTCAGCTCGAAGCTTGCCAGCAGCTCGTTGGTCTCGTGGTTGCGCACTTCGCCTTTGTACGGGTAAACGTCAATCACGTCGCCCATGTTCAGGTTAGAAACGTCCACTTCGATTGGCAGGGCGCCCGCATCTTCCATGGTGTTGAAGAAGATTGGCGCAATTTTGCCGCCGAGGCACAGGCCGCCGCCGCGCTTGTTCGGCACGTGCGGAATGTCGTCGCCCATGAACCACAGCACGGAGTTGGTTGCGGACTTACGGGAAGAACCGGTACCCACAACGTCACCCACATAGGCCAGCGGGAACCCTTTTTTCTGCAGGGCTTCGATCTGTTTGATCGGGCCGACGCTGCCCGGCTGATCCGGCTCAATACCTTCACGGGCGTTTTTCAGCATCGCCAGAGCGTGCAGAGGGATATCCGGGCGAGACCACGCGTCCGGTGCCGGAGAGAGGTCATCGGTGTTGGTTTCACCGGTCACTTTAAAGACGGTAACGGTGATTTTTTCAGCCAGCGCTGGGCGGTTCAGGAACCATTCGGCATCAGCCCAGGACTGCATCACCTGCTTCGCATAGACGTTCCCTGCTTTGGCTTTTTCTTCCACATCGTAGAAGTTATCGAACATCAGCAGCGTGGAAGAGAGCGCTTTAGCGGCAATCGGTGCCAGCTTGTCGTTATCCAGCGCGTCAATCAGCGGATGAATGTTGTAACCACCCTGCATGGTGCCGAGCAGTTCAATGGCTTTTTCAGGAGTAACCAGTGGGGAGGTGGCTTCGCCTTTGGCGATAGCAGCAAGGAATCCGGCTTTTACGTAGGCAGCTTCATCTACGCCAGGCGGTACGCGGTTGATCAGCAGATCTAACAGGAATTCTTCTTCGCCCTTAGGCGGGTTCTTCAGCAGCTCGACGAGCGCGGCCATTTGGGTTGCATCTAAAGGTTTGGGTACAATTCCCTCGGCGGCACGTTCTGCTACGTGCTTACGGTATTCTTCTAGCACGACGGTTCTCCTCGCTCTCATTGTCATATGCGGCGGGCGTTCTCTTCACGCTCCTGTGAGACAGCAGTTTGTAGGGTAAATGCCCGATACCGCGTCGGGCAGCATAGCAGGATTTCTGCACAGTGTTAATCCGTTTACAAAAAAGCAACATTAAAAAATTTGCTGAATCGTTAAGCATGGTGTAGTGGGGATTCAGGGCATCTTTTTGCGGTATCTTCTGCACCGTGACGCTTCAGTTTTTTCTTCATCAGATATAATTGTGTAATAAATACTCACACTCTTTATCCGGACGTACCGGACGCTTCCCAATAAAAGTCAAAACAGTAAAAGACGGGTGAATAATACTCACGCCAACCGTAACGCCTCACGGCACAGCGCTTGTCTCGTTGGAGTCATTTTATGAAGTTGCCCTTTAAGCCACATCTGCTCGTCCTTCTGTGCAGTGCCGGGCTGTTTGCCGCCTCGGGCGTCATGTTTGTCAAAGGCCGCGCCACGGAGCCCGCAGCGCCGGCCCCCGTCGCACAACAACCGGCTGCACCTGCGCCTGCCGCAGCCCAGCCCGCACCTGTTGTCGCGCCAGCCTACACTGCCGCGCAAATCGATCAATGGGTTGCTCCCATCGCGCTCTACCCGGATGCCCTGCTGTCGCAAATTTTAATGGCGTCGACCTATCCGGCCAACGTGATCCAGGCGGCGCAGTGGTCCAAAGACAACCCTAAAATGGAAGGGGACGCCGCGATTCAGGCCGTTGCCAGCCAGCCCTGGGATCCCAGCGTAAAATCGCTGGTCGCGTTTCCTCAGCTTATGTCCCTGATGGGTGAAAACCCGCCGTGGGTACAAAATCTGGGTGATGCGTTTCTCGCGCAGCCGAAGGACGTGATGGATTCCGTTCAGCGCCTGCGCGCGCTGGCACAGAAGACCGGCGCTTTACAATCCACGCCCCAGCAGACCGTCACCACCGTGACTAAACCGGCGCCAGCGAAAACCAGCACCGCCGAGGCAACGACAACCAAGACGTCCGCGCCCGCCCCAACGGTAATCAAAATTGAATCTGCCGATCCGCAGGTTGTTTACGTCCCGACCTATAACCCCAATACGGTTTACGGGACCTGGCCAAACACCGCCTATCCGCCCACCTATCTCCCGCCTGCACCCGGGGAGCAGTTTGGCAACAGCTTCGTAAACGGTTTAGGCTTCAGCCTGGGCGTCGCCACAACCTATGCCATCTTCAGCAACATCGACTGGGATGATGACGATGACTGGGATCATCACCATGGCGACTGGGATAATCACGGCGGCTATAACCGCAACGGCGATAACAATATCAATATCAACGTTGAGAACTTCAATAAAATCAGCGGACAGCGCCTGACGGACGCCAACCGCACCTGGCAGCACAACCCGGCCTATCGGGAAGGCGTGCCCTATCCGACTAACCAGCTCAACACTCGCTTCCACTCCACCAACGCGGCGACAGGGCTCAGCTCAACGCAGCAAAAACCGGTTAACCGCGATAGCCAGCGTCAGGCCGCGCTAAGCCAGATGGAGAAATCCACGGGCAAAACCTTCCCCCAAACGGCGCGCACCGGAACGAAAGACGTGCAGCGTCAGGCCTCAGGTGAACAGCTGAAGCAGATTTCGCAGCGCAATAACTACCGTGGCTACGACACTAAACCGCAGACGGCGAAGCGGAGCACCGCGCAGCAGCGAGAAAACCGCCAGACCACCGCGCAGAGACAAGAGAAGCGGGTTTCGCAGCCCGCGCAGCAACGCTCTCTCCAGCAGCGAAGCAGCCAGCCCCGGGCCAATGCGCTGAGCGGTAACGACAGCCGCTCGGCGAACTGGCAGGCGCAGCAGCAGCGCGGTGCGCAAAGCAGACAGCTCGCTGCGCGCCAGCAGCAGCCACGTCAGGCGTCTGGTGGACGTGCTGAACGCCGTGAAATTCGACATCGCTAAGGGAACCGACATGAAACGTAAACTACTCAGCGGAATGGTGTTATTTATGCTTTCGGCCCCGGTGATGGCGCAGCAGTCCTTTAGCACGCCCGATAGGGCAACCGATGCGCTGACCAAAGCCATCAGTGAGCAAAATGAGAGCGCGATGACTAACCTGCTTGGAGAGAACTGGCGCGATTTTCTCCCGCCTGAGGGCGTTGATCCGGATGCTGTCGATCGCTTCCTGCGCGACTGGAACGTCCGTCATACCACGGTTGTCGAAGGGAATACGGCGCATCTGGTCGTCGGAGACAGCGGCTGGCAGCTTCCCATCCCGGTGATCAAAACCTCTGCAGGCTGGCAGTTCGACATCAAAGAAGGGGCAGAAGAGATCCTGACCCGCGAAATCGGGCGTAACGAGCTCGCCGCCATTGAAGCCTTACATGCCTATGTTGATGCGCAGCAAAGCTATTTTGCGATGAACCAGAAATACGCGCAGAAGATTGTCAGCTCGAAAGGCAAAAAAGACGGTTTGTACTGGCCTGCCTCGCCCGGCGAATCGCCCAGCCCGCTCGGCCCGGCATTTAGCCCGAAAGAGCCAGGTACCGGCTATCACGGCTATCGCTTCCGCATCCTGCCGGACAATCACGGTTTCGCGATGGTGGCCTGGCCGGTCAGCTATGGTCAGACGGGCGTCATGAGCTTTGTGATAAACCAGGACGACAAGGTGTACCAGTCCGATCTCGGCAGCGATTCAGAGCAGAAAGCCCGGGCGCTAGCCGCCTATAGCCCTGATAAAACCTGGCAGCCTGTGGCCCCCTGAACGCAGCGCATAAAAAAAGCGGCCATTGGCCGCTTTTTTTCATCTGAAGAAACTTATTTCTTCTTCGCTTTCGCGTTTGGCAGGTCGGTGATGCTGCCTTCAAACACTTCTGCCGCCAGGCCCACGGACTCGTGCAGAGTCGGGTGAGCGTGGATGGTCAGCGCGATGTCTTCAGCGTCACAGCCCATTTCGATAGCCAGACCGATTTCACCCAGCAGCTCGCCGCCGTTGGTACCGACAATCGCACCACCGATGACGCGGTGAGTCTCTTTGTCGAAGATCAGTTTGGTCATACCGTCAGCGCAGTCGGAAGCGATAGCACGGCCAGAAGCAGCCCACGGGAAGGTGGCGGTTTCGTAGCTGATGCCTTTCTCTTTCGCTTCTTTCTCAGTCAGACCGACCCATGCCACTTCTGGCTCGGTGTACGCGATAGATGGAATGACTTTCGGATCGAAGTAGTGCTTCATGCCGGCGATAACTTCAGCGGCAACGTGACCTTCGTGGACACCTTTGTGCGCCAGCATTGGCTGACCGACGATATCGCCGATAGCAAAGATGTGCGGCACGTTAGTGCGCAGCTGCTTGTCAACGCGGATAAAGCCACGGTCGTCCACTTCCACGCCAGCTTTGCCCGCGTCGAGGTTTTTACCGTTCGGCACACGGCCGATAGCCACCAGCACGGCGTCGTAACGCTGTGGTTCGGATGGGGCTTTTTTGCCTTCCATGGAAACGTAAATACCGTCTTCTTTCGCTTCAACGGCAGTCACTTTGGTTTCCAGCATCAGGTTGAATTTCTTGCTGATGCGTTTGGTGAAGACTTTAACGATGTCTTTGTCGGCAGCCGGGATAACCTGGTCGAACATTTCAACCACGTCGATCTCTGAACCCAGCGCATGGTACACGGTACCCATTTCCAGACCGATGATACCGCCGCCCATGACCAGCAGACGCTTAGGAACGGTTTTCAGCTCCAGCGCATCGGTGGAATCCCACACGCGTGGATCTTCATGCGGAATGAATGGCAGTTCGATTGGGCGAGAGCCTGCCGCGATGATCGCGTTGTCGAAGTTGATCACGGTTTTGCCGTTTTCGCCTTCCACTTCCAGGGTGTTCGCACCGGTGAATTTACCCAGACCGTTTACCACTTTCACTTTACGGCCTTTGGCCATACCCGCCAGACCGCCGGTCAGCTGAGTGATAACTTTCTCTTTCCAGGTACGAATTTTGTCGATATCGGTTTTCGGCTCGCCGAAGACGATACCGTGTTCAGCCAGCGCTTTGGCTTCTTCGATAACTTTCGCTACGTGCAGCAGCGCTTTAGAAGGGATACAGCCGACGTTCAGACAAACACCGCCGAGGGTGCTGTAACGTTCTACGATGACGGTTTCCAGACCTAAATCCGCTGCACGGAATGCTGCGGAGTAACCTGCCGGGCCTGCCCCAAGTACTACGACCTGAGTTTTGATTTCTGTGCTCATCATGACCTCTTAATTTATACCCGTCGTCCACCGGGTCGTTCTATCCGCCCGCAGTTTACAAAATTGTTAACAATTTTGAAACAACAAACGGCTCACGAATTGTCGCTTTCGCCAATAACCTCACAAACACCATGAGATTATCAGAAAAAAGCCGGCCGACTGGCCGGCTTTTCGATTACATCACCAGGCGGCGAATGTCGCTCAGCATGTTGTTGATGATGGTGATGAAGCGCGCACCATCAGCACCGTCGATCACGCGGTGGTCGAAGGACAGAGAGATTGGCATCATCAGACGCGGCACGAACTCTTTGCCATTCCACACCGGCTCCATCGCGGACTTGGACACACCGAGGATAGCCACTTCCGGCGCGTTAACGATCGGCGCGAAGTGGGTGGTACCCAGGCCGCCGATGCTGGAGATAGTGAAGCAGCCGCCCTGCATTTCGCCGGCAGTCAGCTTACCATCACGCGCTTTCTTGGAGATCACGGTCAGTTCACGGGACAGCTCAGTGATGCTCTTCTTGTTCACGTCTTTGAAGACCGGAACAACCAGACCATTTGGCGTATCAACCGCAACACCGATGTTGATGTATTTCTTCAGCGTCAGCTTCTGGCCGTCTTCGGACAGGGAGCTGTTGAAGCGTGGCATCTGCTCAAGGGCAGCGGCAACGGCTTTCATGATGAAGACCACTGGGGTGAATTTCACGTCCAGTTTGCGCTTCTCAGCTTCAGCGTTCTGCTGTTTACGGAACGCTTCCAGATCGGTGATATCGGTTTTGTCGAAGTGCGTAACGTGCGGGATCATCACCCAGTTACGGCTCAGGTTAGCACCAGAGATTTTCTGGATGCGGCCCAGCTCCACTTCTTCGATTTCGCCGAACTTGCTGAAGTCCACTTTCGGCCATGGCAGCATGCCCGGGATACCGCCACCGGCGGCTGCAGCTGGTGCAGCTTCGGCGCGTTTCACCGCGTCTTTCACGTAGGTCTGAACGTCTTCGCGCAGGATACGACCCTTACGGCCGGTCCCTTTCACTTTCGCCAGGTTCACACCGAACTCGCGCGCCAGGCGACGAATCAGCGGGGTAGCGTGGACGTAAGCGTCGTTTTCAGCGAACTCAGATTTTTCTGCTTTAGCAGCAGGGGCAGCGGCTGGTTTAGCAGCCTGAGCCGGTGCAGCAGCCGGTGCAGGAGCAGTCGCGGCAGCCGGAGCTGCGGCAGGCGCAGCGCCTTCCACTTCGAAGACCATGATCAGAGAGCCGGTAGACACTTTGTCGCCGGTGCTGATCTTAATCTCTTTAACGGTACCCGCGAACGGCGCAGGCACTTCCATAGAAGCTTTGTCGCCTTCAACGGTGATCAGTGACTGTTCAGCGGCAACTTTGTCGCCCACTTTCACCATCACTTCGGTCACTTCAACTTCGTCACCGCCGATGTCCGGTACGTTAACATCTTTCGCGCCGCCAGCAGCTGCTGGTGCAGCAGCCGGAGCCGGAGCAGCGGCCTGCGCAGGCGCTGCAGCAGGTGCAGCACCCGCCACTTCGAAGACCATGATCAGGGAGCCGGTAGACACTTTGTCGCCGGTGTTGATCTTGATCTCTTTAACGGTACCCGCGAACGGAGCCGGCACTTCCATAGAGGCTTTGTCGCCTTCTACGGTGATCAGTGACTGCTCAGCCGCAACGGTGTCGCCCACTTTCACCAGGATTTCAGTGACTTCAACTTCGTCACCGCCGATGTCAGGCACGTTCACTTCTTTCGCGCTCGCGGCAGCTGCTGGAGCAGCGGCGGCCGGAGCGGCTTTCTTCTCTTCCTGCGCAGGTGCAGCAGCTGCTGCACCGTCGGCGGAATCGAAAATCATGATCAGTTTGCCGGTCTCGGTTTTATCGCCAACAGAGACTTTGATCTCTTTAACGATGCCAGCCTGAGGAGACGGGACTTCCATAGAGGCTTTGTCGCCTTCTACGGTGATCAGCGACTGTTCAGCTTCAACTTTGTCGCCTACTTTGACCAGGATCTCGGTGATTTCAACTTCATCAGCCCCGATGTCCGGTACATTGATTTCGATAGCCATTATTCTTTTACCTCTTACGCCAGACGCGGGTTAACTTTTTCTGCATCGATGTTGAATTTGGTGATTGCGTCCGCAACCACTTTCTTATCGATTTCGCCACGTTTAGCCAGTTCGCCCAGTGCTGCTACAACCACGTAAGAAGCATCAACTTCGAAGTGGTGACGCAGGTTTTCGCGGCTGTCAGAACGACCGAAGCCGTCAGTACCCAGAACGCGATAATCATCAGCTGGAACGTAAGTACGAACCTGCTCAGCGAACAGTTTCATATAGTCAGTAGACGCCACCGCTGGCGCGTCGTTCATCACCTGAGCGATGTACGGAACGCGTGGAGTTTCCAGTGGGTGCAGCATGTTCCAGCGCTCACAATCCTGGCCATCACGCGCCAGTTCGGTGAAGGAGGTCACAGAGTACACGTCGGAACCCACGCCGTAGTCTTTCGCCAGAATCTGCGCTGCTTCACGTACGTGACGCAGGATAGAGCCGGAGCCCAGCAGCTGAACTTTACCTTTGCTACCTTCGATGGTTTCGAGTTTGTAGATACCTTTACGGATACCTTCCTCGGCACCTGCTGGCATTGCCGGCATGTGGTAGTTTTCGTTCAGGGTGGTGATGTAGTAGTAAATGTTCTCTTGCGCTTCACCGTACATGCGCTGCAGACCGTCATGCATGATGACTGCCACTTCGTATGCGTAAGACGGATCGTAAGAGATACAGTTAGGGATAGTCAGAGACTGAATGTGGCTGTGGCCATCTTCGTGCTGCAGACCTTCACCGTTCAGAGTCGTACGACCGGAGGTACCGCCTACCAGGAAGCCGCGAGCCTGCTGGTCGCCTGCCTGCCAGCACAGGTCACCGATACGCTGGAACCCGAACATGGAGTAGTAGATGTAGAACGGGATCATCGGCAGGTTGTTGGTGCTGTAAGAGGTCGCAGCAGCCAGCCAGGATGCGCCTGCGCCCAGCTCGTTGATACCTTCCTGCAGGATCTGACCTTTCTCGTCTTCTTTGTAGTATGCAACCTGCTCACGGTCCTGCGGGGTGTACTGCTGGCCGTTCGGGCTGTAGATACCGATCTGACGGAACAGACCTTCCATACCGAAAGTACGCGCTTCGTCGGCGATGATTGGAACCAGACGATCTTTGATCGACTTGTTCTTCAGCATCACGTTCAGGGCACGAACGAAAGCGATAGTGGTAGAGATCTCTTTGTTCTGCTCTTCCAGCAGCTGAGAGAAGTCTTCCAGCGCTGGCAGTTCCAGCTTCTCGGTGAAGTTAGGCTGACGAGCTGGCAGGTAGCCTTTCAGCGCCTGACGACGTTCGTGCAGGTACTTGTGCTCTTCAGAACCTTCCGGGAAGGTGATGTAAGACAGGTTTTCTACCTGCTCATCGGTCACTGGAACGTTGAAACGGTCGCGGATGTAACGCACGCCGTCCATGTTCATTTTCTTAACCTGGTGAGCGATGTTTTTACCTTCTGCGGTATCACCCATGCCGTAACCTTTGATGGTATGGGCCAGGATTACAGTCGCTTTACCTTTGGTTTCACGCGCTTTTTTCAGTGCAGCGTAGACTTTCTTCGGATCGTGACCACCGCGGTTCAGAGCCCAGATCTGCTCATCAGTCCAGTCTGCAACCAGTGCTGCGGTTTCAGGGTATTTGCCGAAGAAGTGCTCACGAACGTAGGCACCGTCTTTGGATTTGAAGGTCTGGTAGTCACCGTCAACGGTTTCGTTCATCAGCTGGATCAGTTTACCGCTGGTGTCTTTACGCAGCAGCTCATCCCAACGACCGCCCCACATGACCTTGATCACGTTCCAGCCAGCACCAGCGAAGATGCCTTCCAGTTCGTTGATGATCTTGCCGTTACCGGTTACCGGACCATCCAGACGCTGCAGGTTACAGTTGATGATGAAGCACAGGTTGTCCAGCTTCTCACGGGTAGCGATGGTGATCGCACCTTTGGATTCTGGCTCATCCATTTCGCCGTCGCCCAGGAAGGCGTAAACGGTCTGCTCAGAGGTGTCTTTCAGGCCACGGTGTTCCAGGTATTTCAGGAATTTAGCCTGATAGATCGCACCGATTGGGCCCAGACCCATAGATACGGTCGGGAACTGCCAGAATTCAGGCATCAGTTTAGGGTGCGGGTAAGAAGACAGACCTTTACCGTGAACTTCCTGACGGAAGTTGTTCATCTGCTCTTCAGTCAGACGACCTTCCAGGAATGCACGTGCATAGATGCCCGGAGAGATGTGGCCCTGGAAGTACACCAGATCGCCGCCGTCTTTCTCGTTCGCTGCACGGAAGAAGTGGTTGAAGCACACTTCGTAAACGGTCGCAGAAGACTGGAAGGACGCCATGTGGCCACCCAGTTCCAGGTCTTTCTTGGATGCGCGCAGAACGGTCATGATGGCGTTCCAGCGGATTGCAGAACGGATACGACGTTCCAGATCCAGATTGCCCGGGTATTCCGGTTCGTCTTCGACGGCAATCGTGTTTACGTAGTTGCTAGCCCCTGCACCTGAAGCAACCTTCACACCGCCTTTGCGGGCTTCAGAAAGCAGCTGATCAATCAGATACTGAGCGCGCTCAACACCTTCTTCACGGATGACCGATTCGATCGCCTGTAGCCAGTCGCGAGTTTCGATCGGATCCACGTCATTTTGGAGACGTTCTGACATGGGGGTATTCCTTATCTATCTAATACGTTGATTTGTCTGGAACCTGTCCCATTGTGCTCTTTGTTCTTAATATTTCGGGTTATCTCTTTGTTGGCTGCGCTTTCTCACCCCGGTCACATAGTTCGCTATGCTCCCGGGGATTCGCGCGCTTGCCGCCGCGATATAACCCGAACTATTTGAACAACCAAAAGCACAATAAGACAGGTTCTGCGTTTAGTTGCCGCGCTCTAAAAGTACCTGGCGCTTAATCCTTTCGTTGCTGTATGCGGCGTAATGAACGTTCGCGACGCGATTGTTCACGGCTGCGGTCCAGCAAGATTTCCTCAATGAAAGCCAGATGTCGGTGCGACGCTTCGCGCGCCTGCTCCGGTTCCCCGGCCATTATCGCCTCGAATACTCGGGTGCGATGGTTGCTTACCAGTGGGAGCATGTCCCGACGGGCATACAACAATTCAAAATTCTGACGAACGTTCTGGGCCAGCATGGGCTCCATGCAGCGTAGCAGATGGAGGAGCACCACGTTGTGGGCCGCTTCGGTGACGGCTATTTGATACTGGACGACGGCGCTGGACTCGGCGTCTAGATCGCCGGACTGCTGTGCCCGTTCAATGGCCTGATGCAGTTCGCGGATACGCACGCGATCTTCATCAGTGCTGCGAAGGGCGGCGTAATAGGCCGCAATACCTTCAAGCGCGTGACGGGTCTCAAGCAGGTCAAACTGGGATTCTGGGTGGTCAGAGAGAAGTTCTACCAGCGGATCGCTGAAGCTCTGCCACAGGCTGTTTTGCACAAAGGTTCCGCCGCCCTGGCGACGAAGCAGCAAGCCCTTTGCTTCGAGACGTTGAATCGCCTCACGCAGAGAGGGACGTGAAACGTCGAACTGTTTTGCCAGCTCGCGTTCTGGCGGAAGTTTCTCACCCGGGCGCAGAGTCCCTTCGAGGATTAAAAACTCCAGCTGCTGCTCAATCACATCAGATAGTTTTGGTTGGCGAATTTTGCTGTAGGCCATATTCCCTGTCTTACGCCTTTTTGCCCGGAGTCAATTGGTCTTACCAATTTCTATTTCGTATCGCTAAAGTAACAAAGTATTCACCTTCTGTCCATATTGGTTTTGATTGAAATCAGTAAACCCTGCACATTTTAACAACCTTACAGAAATAACGTTTCAGAAATGTAACTTTGCACAAATGAGTTGATTACTCCCAAAGAGGGAGTTTTAACCATAATGAAACGAGGGTTTTTGCAATCTGAAGCGATTCAACAAGGCAAATAATGAAAATTCGCCCACTTACGGAGCATTTCTATTCTATAGGTTGGGTTAGGAAGAATAAGCGGGCCGATTTACAAATGCTTTCTTTTTATTCAAGTCGTCATCACCCCCTTCATAAAGCAGGTGCATTCGCAGGCGCTTACCACTATTCTTGCGCTTACGGAAGTCATGTCCGCTTTTTTCGGTCTCGTTAACCGTAAAGAAATAAATACAGAATATGGATTTTCATAATTACACACGCACAGCGTGAACATAACAACCACACACGAGGTTTCAAATGGAAGCTCAACAGCACGGCGATCAGCTAAAGCGCGGGCTTAAAAACCGCCATATACAGCTCATCGCACTGGGCGGTGCGATTGGTACTGGCCTGTTTCTGGGCAGCGCATCCGTTATCCAGTCAGCCGGTCCCGGCATTATTTTGGGTTACGCGATTGCCGGCTTTATTGCCTTTCTGATTATGCGCCAGCTGGGTGAAATGGTCGTTGAAGAGCCGGTCGCAGGCTCCTTCAGCCACTTTGCCTATAAATACTGGGGCAGCTTTGCCGGTTTCGCCTCGGGCTGGAACTACTGGGTGCTGTACGTTCTGGTTGCCATGGCCGAGCTTACCGCCGTCGGGAAATACATTCAGTTCTGGTATCCCGAGATCCCAACCTGGGCCTCCGCAGCGGCTTTCTTCGTCATTATTAACGCCATTAACCTGACCAACGTAAAAGTGTTCGGTGAGATGGAGTTCTGGTTCGCTATCATCAAGGTCATTGCCGTTGTGGCGATGATCATCTTCGGCGGCTGGCTGCTGTTCAGCGGCAACGGCGGCCCGCAGGCAACCGTGCGCAACCTCTGGGAACAGGGCGGCTTCCTGCCTCACGGCATGACGGGCCTCGTGATGATGATGGCCATCATCATGTTCTCCTTCGGCGGACTCGAGCTGGTGGGCATCACCGCCGCTGAAGCCGACAACCCGGAGCAGAGCATTCCAAAAGCCACAAACCAGGTTATCTACCGCATTCTGATCTTCTATGTGGGCTCGCTGGCCGTGCTGCTCTCCCTGCTGCCGTGGACGCGCGTGACCGCCGACACCAGCCCGTTTGTGCTGATCTTCCACGAGCTGGGCGATACCTTTGTAGCAAACGCACTCAACGTGGTTGTTCTGACAGCAGCGCTCTCCGTTTACAACAGCTGCGTATACTGCAACAGCCGTATGCTGTTCGGCCTGGCCCAGCAGGGCAACGCGCCTAAAGCGCTGCTCAACGTCGATAAACGCGGCGTGCCGGTAAACACAATTCTGGTTTCGGCGGTTGTGACCGCGCTGTGCGTGCTCATTAACTACATGGCTCCGGAATCGGCGTTTGGCCTGCTGATGGCGCTGGTGGTCTCTGCCCTGGTCATCAACTGGGCGATGATCAGCCTGGCGCACATGAAGTTCCGCCGCGCCAAGCAGCAGCAGGGCGTCACCACCCGCTTCCCTGCCCTGCTCTATCCGCTGGGCAACTGGGTGTGCCTGGTGTTCATGGCGGCCGTGCTGGTGATCATGCTGATCACGCCGGGTATGGCGATTTCCGTCTACCTGATCCCGGTCTGGATTGCGATCCTTGGCGTGGGCTATCTCTTCAGCCAGAAAAGCCGTAATGCCATGAAAGCACACTAAGCCTCTCTCCGCGGCGCCTGCTTTTGCGGGTGCCGCGCGTTGTTACCTCCCTCACACTTTCACGCCCACAGCGCATTTATCCATATCACCGCCCTGATACTGCAACGCATATATTCCTTTGCCAGCAAATAATTCTCTCCATACCGTAAACCGGAGAGCTGTCGATGGATAACAACACACTGTCAGTAAAAGAAAAGATCGGCTATGGGATGGGAGACGCGGGATGCAACATCATCTTCGGCGCCATCATGCTGTTTGTTAACTATTTTTATACGGATATTTTTGGCCTCGCCCCTGCGCTGGTCGGCGTGCTGCTGCTTTCCGTACGGGTGATTGACGCCGTAACGGACCCGATCATGGGCGCGATTGCTGACCGTACCCGCAGCAAATATGGTCGGTTTCGTCCATGGCTGCTGTGGATCGCTTTCCCCTACGCGCTGTTCAGCATTCTGATGTTCACCACGCCGGAGTGGAGCTATAACAGCAAAGTTATCTATGCGTTTGTCACCTACTTCCTGCTCTCTTTGACCTATACGGCCATCAACATTCCCTACTGCTCGCTGGGCGGGGTGATCACCAACGATCCAAAAGAGCGCGTGGCCTGCCAGTCGTATCGCTTCGTGCTGGTCGGCATCGCCACGCTGCTGCTCTCATTAACGCTGCTGCCGATGGCCGACTGGTTTGGCGGGGATAACAAAGCCAAAGGTTACCAGATGGCGATGACCGTCCTGGCGCTGATTGGCACCTGCATGTTCCTGTTCTGCTTCGCCACCGTGCGCGAGCGCGTGCGTCCGGCGGTACAGACCAACGACGAGCTGAAAAACGATCTCAAAGACGTGTGGAAGAACGACCAGTGGGTACGCATTCTGCTCCTGACCCTGTGCAACGTCTGCCCGGGCTTTATCCGCATGGCGGCCACCATGTATTACGTCACCTGGGTGATGGGCCAGAGCACCCATTTCGCCACGCTGTTTATCAGCCTGGGCGTGGTCGGCATGATGCTCGGCAGCGTGCTGGCAAAAGTGCTGACCGACCGCTGGTGTAAGCTCAAGGTCTTCTTCTGGACCAATATCGTGCTGGCGATTTTCTCAACCGCCTTTTATTTCTTCGACCCGAAAGCCACCGTCACCATCGTGGTGCTCTACTTCCTGCTGAACATCCTGCACCAGATCCCGTCTCCGCTGCACTGGTCGCTGATGGCCGACGTGGACGACTACGGCGAGTGGAAGACCGGTAAGCGTATCACCGGGATCAGCTTCTCCGGCAACATCTTCTTCCTGAAGCTGGGGCTGGCGATTGCCGGGGCGATGGTCGGCTTCCTGCTCTCCTGGTACGGTTATGACGCGGGAGCAAAAGCGCAGAGCGCGGACGCCATTAACGGGATCGTGCTGCTCTTTACCGTCATTCCCGGCATTGGATACTTAGTTACCGCGGGCGTGGTGCGCCTGCTGAAAGTGGACCGCGAAACCATGAAGCAGATCCAGTCCGATCTGGAAAAGCGTCGCGCCAATTACCGCGAACTGAATGATTATCAGGAACTCAAAGCCGCTGAGACAAAATAAGGAAAGCCGAATGCAAACCTGGCCAAACCCGTTTATTGAACAACGCGCCGATCCGTACATTTTACGCCACGAGGGGCAATACTATTTTATCGCCTCCGTGCCGGAGTACGACAGGCTGGCAATCCGCCGCGCAGAGTCTCTGGAAGGCTTACGTAATGCTGAAGAAGTGGTGGTCTGGCGCAAACCCGAGACCGGGCCGATGAGCCAGCTGATCTGGGCGCCGGAACTGCACCACATCGACGGCAAGTGGTACATCTATTTTGCTGCGACGCACACCCAGGCGCTCGACGCGCTCGGAATGTTCCAGCACCGTATGTTCGCCATTGAATGTGCCGACGGCGATCCGCTCACCGGCACGTGGGTGGAGAAAGGGCAAATCAAAACGCCTTTCGATACCTTCGCTCTGGACGCCACCACCTTTGTTCATCAGGGGAAACGCTGGTATCTGTGGGCGCAAAAAGCGCCGGACATCACCGGTAACTCCAATCTTTATCTGTGTGAAATGGAGACCCCGTGGACGCTGAAAGGCGAGCCGGTGATGCTCAGCAAGCCGGAGTATGACTGGGAGCGTCGCGGATTTTGGGTTAACGAAGGCCCGGCGGTGCTGGTTCACGGCGATAAGCTGTTTATCAGCTATTCCGCAAGCGCCACCGACGAGAACTACTGCATGGGTCTACTGTGGATAGACCTGAATGCCGATCCGCAAAACCCGGCAAACTGGCACAAATCCCCGCGTCCGGTGTTCGTTACCAGCTACGAAAATCGTCAGTACGGCCCGGGCCACAACAGCTTTACGCAAACGCCGGAAGGGGAAGATGTGCTGGTGTATCACGCGCGGAATTACACCGAAATTGAGGGCGACCCGCTGTACGATCCGAATCGCCATACCCGACTGAAGCTTGTCCGCTGGAATGAAAGCGGGATGCCTGATTTCGGCATCCCGCCCGCGGATACGCTTTAGCCTTTGCGGCGCGCTGGCCTACACCAGCGTGCCGTAAATCGTCAGTAGCGCCACGATCACCACCACCACAAACGACGTTTTCTTCGCCATGGAGACAGCGGCTTTCGGCGTTTCAATCTTGTCGGTATGCGGCTCACGCGCCAGCGAGAACTGCGCCAGACGCGTTAGCACCTGGTACTGCGACGTATGGCGATCGGCAAGAGAAGCGAACCATGCGGGCAGCGCTTTTTCACCGTGACCAATTAACGCGTACACCACGCCGACCAGACGCACCGGGAGCCAGTCGATCACGTGCAGGATGGCGTCAATACCGGACTGCAGGCGTTCATGCGGCGTCAGATAACGGGCAAGCCAGGTCTGCCAGGCGCGCAGGAACGCATATCCCATCAGCAGTACCGGCCCCAGCGGACCACCCACTACAAACCAGAACAGCGGCGCAAGGTAGTAACGGAAGTTAATCCACAGCAGCGCGTTTTGCAGCTCGCGCAGGAATTCGCGCTCGTCACAGTCCGGCGGCACGCCGTGGATCATCGTCAGCTCGCTCGCCATGGCACCGCGCGCATGGGCATCGTCACGGGAGGCGGCTTTCAGGTATGCGTGATAGTGTAAACGCACCTTGCCTGCGCCAATGCACAGCACACCAAGCAGGATCCACACCACCAGCAGCGGCACGTTGAAAAAGAGTCCGTACAGCGAACGCAGGAGCAGGAACGTAATGACCATCACCCCAGCCATCATCAGCAGCGTGCGCAGCATGGAAAAATGTTTGATACGGCGGAATAATACCTCCAGCCGGTGATCCAGATGCCAGTGCTCGCCGAGCTTGAACAGGCGTTCAGCGATGATAACCAGCAGCATGGTAAACAACGTCATGGTATCTCCTTATTCTGACGACGCGGTGAGCATGGCGCGAAACCGGGGCCAGTCAAAGGCCGGGCCGGGATCGGTTTTTCTCTCCGGGGCTATATCACTGTGTCCCGTGATATTGTCGGCGATAGCCGGGTAGAGTCCGATAAGCGTGCGGGTCACTGCCGCTAGCTGTTGATACTGTGAATCGGTGTAGGGCGTCGTATCCGTGCCTTCCAGTTCGATCCCGATAGAAAAGTCGTTGCACCGTTCGCGCCCGTGATACATCGACACGCCGGCATGCCAGGCGCGCTTATCAAAGGGAACATACTGAACCACTTCACCATCGCGACGAATCAGGCAGTGAGCCGATACGCGCAGATGTGCAATTTCAGCAAAGAAGGGATGAGCATCGGGATCAATCGTTCCTGTGAATAACGCATCGATCCACGGGCCGCCAAATTCACCCGGCGGGAGACTAATATTATGAACCACCAGCAGTGTGGGCTTTTCATCCTCCGGGCGGCAATCGTGGTGCGGCGAGGGCACGTGCCGCGCATCCACCAGCCATCCGTTTTCTAACAACATGCTGGAACTCCTTCTGTATGGTGCAATGACTCGGTTCAGAGTAGCATGTTTCAATATTATGATTCGTTACCAATTTGGAGTTTTATCATGCCGCCTCGCCGCTACAACCCCGACCACCGACGTGAAGCGCTTCTGGAACGTATTAATATGGATATTCCGGCAAGCGTCTCCCATGCTTTGAAAGAAGATCTGGGCGGTGACGTTAACGCTGATAAGGATATTACCGCACAATTGTTGCCAAAAGAGACGCGCTCGCACGCGGTCATTATCACCCGTGAAGACGGCGTTTTTTGCGGCAAGCGTTGGGTTGAAGAGGTCTTTACCCAGCTGGCGGGTGATGATGTGCAGATTATCTGGCACGTTGAAGACGGCGATGCAATTACGGCAAACCAGCCGCTGTTTGAACTGGACGGTCCTTCCCGCGTCTTGCTGACCGGCGAACGTACCGCGCTCAATTTTGTACAAACGCTCTCTGGCGTGGCCAGCGAAGTGCGTCGCTACGTTGACCTGCTGGCCGGTACCCGCACCCAGCTGCTGGATACCCGCAAAACGCTGCCGGGCCTGCGCACCGCGCTGAAGTATGCGGTGCTGTGCGGCGGCGGCGCAAACCATCGCCTGGGCTTATCCGACGCCTTCCTGATTAAAGAGAACCACATTATTGCCTCTGGCTCCGTGCGTCAGGCGGTGGAGAAAGCCTTCTGGCTGCACCCGGATGTGCCTGTCGAGGTAGAGGTCGAAAGCCTGGAAGAGCTGGAGCAGGCGATCAAGGCCGGGGCCGATATCATCATGCTCGATAACTTCGAAACAGAGCAGATGCGCGAGGCGGTAAAACTGACTAACGGCCGGGCCCAGCTTGAAGTATCCGGGAACGTCACTTTCGAAACGATCCGTGAATTCGCCGAAACCGGCGTGGATTACATCTCCGTCGGCGCGTTGACCAAACACGTTCGCGCCCTCGACCTCTCAATGCGCTTCAAATAACGCATTCTCCCCTCTCCACCCGGAGAGGGGAATTTCAGCCCCGCTCGCAGATCCGCTGTTCTTCCCTGCAACACTGAATAAATTCTCTGAAGCCTCCTTCCCGTTCCCTTTTTTGCCTCTCGTTTCTGCTCTTTCTCGCTGACAAAGTAGCGCCACTTTGCATAAGGAGCAGATATGGACAGACAACAAGGCTTCACACTCATTGAGCTGATGGTGGTCATTGGCATCATTGCGATTCTGAGCGCCATCGGCGTTCCCGCCTATCAGAACTACCTGCGCAAGGCGGCGCTGACCGATATGCTGCAAACCTTCGTTCCCTACCGCACGGCCATCGAGCTTTGCGCGCTGGATCACGGTGGCGTGGAGAGCTGCGACGCCGGCAGTAACGGTATCCCTTCCCCCACCACGACACGCTACGTTTCAGGAATGAGCGTGGCGAAAGGGACCGTGACCTTAACAGGACAGGAGAGTCTTAACGGGCTGACGGTAACCATGACGCCACGGTGGAGCGACGGCAACGGTATGACGGGCTGGACGCGCGACTGCAACATCAGTGCTGACAGCGCCCTGAAACAGGCCTGCGAAGACGTTTTCCGCTTCGACAATAACTGAGGAGCGGATAATGAATACCGATCAACTCGTGGCGCTTTGTCAGCGCCATCACGCTCTGCTGCTCACCAGCGACAGTGACATGGTCAGCATCGCCGTCGTGGGCAGCCCCGCGGCTGAACTCATGGAGGCGCTGCGCTTCGCGACCCAGAAACGGATTGATATTGAGTGCTGGAGCGCTGAGCGCATGGAAAAACACCGGCAGCTAACGTCACAATCGCATCTGCCCGTCGTTTCGCAAACACACTCGACGGTGGATATCCTCAACCACACGCTGCAGCAGGCAATCAACCAGCGCGCCTCCGACATTCATATCGAACCGATGGAGCATGCATGCCAGATTCGTTTACGCATCGACGGCGTTCTTTACCCCCAGCCTCCGCTTTCCGCCTCGCTGGCCAGCCTGTTCAGCGCACGTTTAAAGGTGCTGGGTAATCTGGATATTGCAGAACGTCGTTTACCTCAGGACGGTCAGTTTACGATTGAGCTGGCAAACGAGCCGGTCTCGTTTCGGATCGCGACGCTTCCCTGCAGCGGTGGTGAGAAAATTGTGCTGCGTCTCCTGCATCAGGTTCAACAGGCTCTTGAGCCGAAAGCGCTTGGCATGAGCGCAGAACAACTGGCCTGTTTCAATGAGGTTCTCCTCCAACCGCAGGGGCTGATTCTGGTCACCGGCCCTACCGGCAGCGGCAAAACCTTGACGCTGTACAGCGCGCTGCAGGCGCGTAATACCCCTGACGTCAACATCTGTAGCGTAGAGGATCCCATTGAGATCCCCCTTGCGGGATTAAACCAGACGCAGATTAATCCCCGGGCGGGTTTAACATTCCAGAGCGTGCTGAGGGCGCTGCTGCGTCAGGATCCAGACATCATTATGGTCGGCGAAATCCGTGACGGCGAAACGGCAGAAATTGCCGTTAATGCCGCCCAGACCGGTCATCTGGTGCTGTCAACGCTGCACACCAACTCGACGACGGAAACCCTGATTCGCCTGGAGCAGATGGGCGTCGCGCGCTGGATGATATCTTCCGCGCTGTCGATGGTGATTGCCCAGCGGCTGGTCCGGCGTTTGTGCCCGCACTGTCGCCGGGAAGCCAGCGAGCATGCTGAATTACCGCGCGCCGTATGGTCCAGACCGCTTCCACGCTGGCAGCCCACCGGCTGCGATCGCTGTTATCACGGTTTTTATGGCCGCGTTGCCATTTTTGAAGTACTGGCGATCGACAATGCCCTGCGCCAGGCCATTGCCAGCGGGGCGGGAATCGAAGTGATAGAGGCGAGTGCCCGGCAGGCGGGAATGATTTCTCTTTTTGAGCACGGCTGCATGGCCGTCGAAAAAGGGCTGACCACGATCGAAGAGCTGGTGCGCGTGCTGGGAATGCCGGATGGCTGCTAATCAGCTCTGGCGCTGGCGAGCGCTCACCAAAGAAGGTGAACCCCAAAGCGGAACACTCTGGGCCACAGACCGCAATGCCGCCTTCACCAGGCTGATGCGTAGCGATCTCCATCCTCTGGCGCTTACCCGATGCGCTCAGCGGCACCGCTGGCGGCCGCATCACTGCTACGAGATGTTTCGCCAGCTCGCAACGCTTCTGCAGGCGGGGCTGACGTTGTCCCACAGCCTGCAGATGCTGGCAGAGCAACATCCGTTAAAACCGTGGCAGGCGCTGCTGCAAAGCATTGCCGATGAGCTCAGTGAGGGATCCCCCTTTTCTGAGTCGCTAAAAAAGTGGCCAGCGGTGTTTAGCCCACTGCATGTCTCGATGGTGAAAACCGGTGAGCTCACAGGGAAACTGGAGGAGTGCTGCCGCCAGCTCGCGCAGCAGCAAAAAGCGCAGCAGCAGCTCAGAGAGAAGGTGAAAAAGGCCCTGCGCTATCCGGCGATCGTCCTGACGCTGGCCGTACTCGTGGTGCTGGCGATGGTCATTCTGGTCTTGCCCGAGTTTGCCGCGATCTACAAAACGTTTAACACGCCGCTCCCGATGCTGACACAAATGGTCATGGGGATGGCCGCATTTATCCAGTCCTATGCCCTCGCGTTGTTCGTCGCGTTATTAATGCCCTTAGCCGCCGCCTGGGCTCTGCGGCAGAACCCTCGCTGGCAGCGCATGCTGATCCATACGCCCGTGATGGGCGCGCTGGCAAAAGGCCAAAAGCTGGGACACATCTTTACCGTGCTATCACTCACGCAGCAGGCAGGAATCCCCTTTTTACAGGGACTGGAGAGCGCAGAGGAGACCGTTGAAAGTTGTTACTGGCGGGGGATACTCCGCAGCGTTCGGGAGGACATTGAAAAAGGTCTCCCCGTCTGGTCATCCTTTCAGAAAGCGGCCATCTTTACCCCGCTGTGTATTCAGCTTTTACGAACCGGCGAAATGTCAGGTGCGCTGGACATCATGCTGGCAAATCTCGCCCGGCACCACACGGAACAGACCTTTCAACGGGCAGATAATCTGGCGGCACTTCTCGAGCCAGTGCTTCTGATTGTGACAGGGGTCATCATCGGCACGCTGGTAGTGGCAATGTACCTGCCGATTTTCCATCTGGGGGATGCGATGAGCGCGGGTTAGTGCTCAACAGTGCTGGCGCACGGGCATGCGCCAGCAGAAGCCATTACAGGCTACTGAATACGCGGTTTTCCTGTTCCTGAACGCGAATAAACGTCGTACGTTTCGTCAGCTCTTTCAGGCGGGATGCCCCAACGTAGGTGCAGGCCGAGCGCAGGCCGCCGAGGATATCGCGCGCGGTGTATTCAACCGGGCCGCGCAGAGGCAGCTTCACGGTTTTACCTTCTGCCGCACGGTATTTTGCCACGCCACCGACGTGACGGGTCATCGCGGATTCAGAGCTCATGCCGTAGAAGAGCATAAATTTCTCGCCGTTCTCTTCAACAACGGTACCACCGCTCTCTTCGTGGCCTGCCAGCATACCGCCGAGCATTACGAAGTCTGCGCCGCCGCCGAAGGCTTTCGCAACATCACCCGGCATGGTACAGCCGCCATCGCTGATGATCTGGCCGCCCAGACCGTGCGCCGCATCGGCGCATTCAATGACTGCAGAGAGCTGCGGATAACCGACGCCGGTTTTGACGCGGGTCGTGCACACGGAACCCGGGCCAATACCCACTTTCACGATATCTGCACCGGAAAGGATCAGCTCTTCACACATTTCACCGGTCACCACGTTGCCCGCGATGATGGTTTTCGTCGGCCAGGCTTCACGCGCCTTGCTGACGAACTGCACGAAATGTTCGGAGTAACCGTTCGCCACGTCAATACAAACGAAGTTGAGCGCCGGGTTAGCGTTCAGGATCTGTTTGGTCTTCTCGAAATCGGCATCGGAAGTGCCGGTAGAAACCATCACATGCTTCACCACGTCAGCAGGCGCGGACGCAACAAACGCATTCCACTCTTCAGGGCTGTAATGTTTGTGCACGGCGGTAAGAATGTCGAACTGTGCCAGGGCGGTTGCCATCTCAAAGGTTCCCACAGTATCCATGTTGGCGGCGATGATCGGCACGCCAGACCAGGTCTGACCGGAATGCTTAAAGGTGAATTGACGTTCGAGTTCAACGTCTGAGCGACTTTTCAGTGTAGAGCGTTTTGGGCGGATAAGAACGTCTTTGAAACCTAACTTCAGATCTTCTTCGATACGCATGTGCGGATTCCTGGGGTTAGAGGCAAATATGTTAAAAGCACAACTCCAGTGACGTTATCATACGCACTAATACCTGCTCCGCAAGACTGCGAAATTCTCTTTTTTTACGCTACAATCCTATAAATTTACCTGGTAAAAAGCAGGTAAACAGGGCCAAACAGTTGCCGGCGCACCTAAGCGTTTTAATCAATTGATTTTAATAATGAATAATTCCCAGGATTTGAATTAATGGGGTATATCGTCGCATTAACCGGCGGCATCGGTAGTGGCAAAAGTACCGTTGCGGACGCGTTCTCTCGTTTGGGTATCACGATTATTGATGCCGATATCATTGCCCGCCAGGTGGTAGAGCCCAATACACCCGCGCTAAAGGCCATCGCAGAACATTTTGGTCATGCAGTTATCAGTGCCGATGGCACACTGAATCGCCGTCAGCTTCGCGAATGTATTTTTTCTGATTCTGCGGAAAAAGCCTGGCTTAATGCCCTGCTCCACCCCATCATCCACCAGGAAACTCAACGTCAGATAGCCGCAGCCCGCTCGCCCTATGTCCTGTGGGTGGTTCCGCTACTGGTTGAAAATCAGCTGCAGAAGAAAGCCGATCGTGTGCTGGTGATTGATGTCGCGCCCGAAACGCAAATCCAGAGAACCATGACGCGCGATCGCGTCTCTCGGGAGCATGCTGAACAAATTCTTGCCGCTCAGGCTACGCGCGCTCAGCGCCTTGCCGTGGCGGATGATGTTATTGATAATAACGGCGCACCAGATGCCATTGCATCGGATGTTGCCCGTCTGCACGCGCAGTATCTGACGTTCGCCGCGCAGGCCGTTGCACAGGAAAAACCATAATGTCGACACACATCCTTTTTGAGCATCCGCTCAACGAAAAAATGCGCACCTGGCTGCGCATCGAATTCCTTATTCAACAACTTTCACAACATCTGCCTGTTAACGATCATGCCACCGCGCTGCACTTCTTCCGCAACGTAGGCGATCTGCTGGATGTGATTGAACGCGGCGATGTCCGCACAGAATTACTCAAAGAGCTGGAGCGCCAGCAGCGTAAATTGCAGGCATGGACGGAGGTCCCCGGCGTAGATCAGAGCCGTATCGACGCGCTCCGCCAGCAGTTGAAAAGCAGTAGCGCCGTCCTGATGGCCGCGCCGCGCGTAGGGCAGTTTTTGCGTGAAGACCGCCTGATTGGCCTGGTGCGCCAGCGTCTGAGCATCCCTGGCGGCTGCTGCAGCTTCGACCTGCCGACGCTGCATATGTGGCTACATATGCCACAGGCGCAGCGTGACGCACAGGTGAACAGCTGGCTGGCAAGCCTGGAGCCAATGCACCAGACGCTGTCGTTGATCCTCGATCTGATCCGTAACTCTGCGCCGTTCCGCAAGCAAACCAGCCTGAATGGTTTCTTCCAGGATAACGGTGATGATGCCGATCTTCTGCGTCTCAACCTGTCTCTCGGCGAACAGCTTTACCCACAGATTTCCGGGCATAAGAGCCGCTTTGCGATTCGCTTTATGCCGCTGGACAGTGAAAATGGCACCGTGCCGGAACGTCTCGATTTTGAACTGGCCTGTTGTTAAGGAGTGCCGATGTCTGATGTCACCACCGTAAGCTGCCCAACCTGTGGCAAAACCGTTGTCTGGGGCGAAGTCAGTCCGTTCCGCCCATTCTGCTGCAAGCGCTGCCAGCTCATTGACCTGGGCGAATGGGCGGCGGAAGAGAAACGCATACCTAGCGAAGGCGATCTCTCGGACAGCGATGACTGGAGTGAAACCCAGCAGTAATCTGTAAAGCCTGCTGGCGCTTCGCTCAGCAGGCCTACGGTTGTGCGACTAACCGCAGGATCACGGGTTCATTAGCTGGCGGGAATTTTTCGGCATCACTTGCCTGAAGTTCCACCCAGTTACCCGGCTGTCCCTCTTTTCCCCAGGGTTCTCCCTCCCAGTTTTCCACCAGCCAGAACCACAGCGTAATGTGCCTGTCCGGAAACTGGTACTCAAGCTTATCAAACAGCGTTGCGCTAAGCGGCGTGATCCCCACCTCTTCCTGAAGCTCCCGAACCAGCGCCTCTTCCGGCGTTTCACCTGACTCGATTTTACCGCCTGGAAACTCCCACTTGTTCGCCATATGGGCATCGGCAGCGCGCTGAGTGATGAAGATTTGGTTTTGCGGGTTGCGAATAATCCCGACGGCAATTTGCAGTATTTTCATATTGTCACTTCCATAAAAAAGGCGCAGATATCTGCGCCTTTTTGTTTTTTTATGAACTTAGCTCAGGCGGCCGTGGCACGCCTTGTACTTTTTACCGGAACCACACGGGCAAGGATCGTTACGACCCACTTTACGATCGCCGGTCTGCGCGGCGATCGCCGCTGCGGCTTCGCTGTCGTCGGTCTGATGACTCAGCTGTTGCATCTGTGCCAGACGCTCGGCTTCTTCACGACGCTGCTGCTCCATCGCTTCCACTTCTTCCGGCATACGCACCTGAACCTTGCTCAGGGTGCTGATCACTTCATACTTCAGTGATTCCAGCATAGAGGCAAACATGGAGAAGGATTCACGCTTATATTCCTGCTTCGGATCTTTCTGCGCATAGCCACGCAGGTGAATACCCTGGCGCAGGTAGTCCATCGCCGCCAGGTGCTCTTTCCACAGGGAGTCGAGCGTCTGCAGCATTACACCTTTTTCGAAATGACGCATCATTTCAGCACCAACAACCTCTTCCTTACGCTTGTAGACGTCCAGCGCGGTTTCAAAGATACGTTCGCGCAGGGTCTCTTCGTGCAGCTCAGGCTCTTTATCCAGCCACTCTTTGATTGGCAGATCGAGGTCAAAGTCATTTTTCAGACGTTCCTGCAGGCCTTCGATATCCCACATCTCTTCCAGAGACTGCGGTGGAATATGCGCGTCGATGGTGGCTTTAAACACATCTTCACGAATGCTGTTGATGGTTTCGCTCACGTCGGACACGTCCAGCAGTTCGTTACGCTGGGTGTAGATCGCGCGACGCTGATCGTTAGCCACATCATCATATTCCAGCAGCTGCTTACGAATATCAAAGTTGCGGCTTTCCACTTTACGCTGTGCGTTAGCGATCGCTTTAGTCACCCAAGGGTGCTCGATGGCTTCGCCAGGTTTCATCCCCAGCTTACGCATCATGCCGGAAACACGGTCGGAGGCGAAAATACGCATCAGCGCATCTTCCATAGACAGGTAGAAGCGGGATGAACCGGCATCACCCTGACGACCCGCACGGCCACGCAGCTGGTTATCGATACGACGAGACTCGTGACGCTCTGTACCGATGATGTGCAGACCGCCGGACGCCAGAACGGCGTCATGACGAACCTGCCAGTCAGCTTTGATCTGCGCAATCTGTTCTGGCGTTGGGTTTTCAAGCTCCGCCACTTCAGCCTGCCAGCTACCGCCCAGCATAATATCGGTACCACGACCCGCCATGTTGGTGGCAATGGTTACGGCAGCCGGATAACCCGCCTGCGCAACAATGTCCGCTTCTTTGGCGTGGAATTTGGCGTTCAGAACGTTATGTTTGATACCCGCTTTAGTCAGCTCGTGAGAAACCACTTCAGATTTCTCGATGGAGATGGTCCCCACCAGAACCGGCTGGCCATTGGCAGTGCGGTCGCGAATATCTTCGATGATCGCCTGAATTTTTTCCGCTTCGGTCATGTACACCAGATCCGGCATATCCTTACGGATCATCGGACGGTTGGTTGGAACGACCACGGTATCCAGCTTGTAGATGGAGCTGAATTCAAACGCTTCGGTATCAGCAGTACCGGTCATCCCCGCCAGCTTCTCGTACAGACGGAAATAGTTCTGGAAGGTAATAGACGCCAGCGTCTGGTTTTCATTCTGAATATCCACACCTTCTTTGGCTTCCACAGCCTGGTGCAGACCGTCAGACCAGCGACGTCCCTGCATGGTACGGCCGGTGTGTTCATCGACGATGATCACTTCGCCGTCTTTAACGATGTAATCGACGTCGCGGGTGAACAGCGCGTGGGCGCGCAGTGCAGCGGTCACGTGGTGCATCAGCATAATGTTGCTCGGAGAGTACAGGGACTCGCCCTCTTCCATGATGTCTTCAGCTACCAGCAGCTCTTCAATTTTCACCAGACCACGTTCGGTCAGGTTCACCTGGCGCGCTTTTTCATCTACGGAGAAGTGACCTTCACCCTGGAAGGTATCCGAGTCCTCTTTCTCCTGACGCAGCAGGTGTGGAATGATTTTGTCGACCTTACGGTACATCTCTGAGCTGTCTTCAGCCGGGCCGGAGATGATCAGCGGAGTACGCGCTTCATCGATCAGGATGGAGTCAACCTCATCCACCAGCGCATAGTGCAGCTTACGCTGTACGCGCTCTTCCGGGCTGAACGCCATGTTGTCACGCAGGTAGTCGAAGCCGTATTCGTTGTTGGTGCCGTAGGTGATGTCCGCGTTATACGCTTCGCGCTTGGCTGGCGCAGGCAGGCCGGACATGTTGATGCCGACGGTCATACCGAGGAATTCGAACAGTGGACGGTTGTTTTCGGCGTCACGCTGCGCCAGATAGTCGTTGACGGTAACCACGTGAACGCCTTTACCGGTCAGCGCGTTCAGGTAAGCCGGCAGCGTTGCGGTCAGGGTTTTACCTTCACCGGTACGCATTTCCGCGATGCAGCGCTCGTTGAGCACCATACCACCCAGCAGCTGAACGTCGAAGTGACGCATGCCGAATACACGCTTACTCGCTTCGCGCACGACAGCAAACGCTTCCGGGATCAGGCTTTCTAAGGTTTCACCTTTTTCCAGACGCGCACGGAATTCCGCAGTTTTCGCTTTCAGCTCGTCATCAGAGAGCTTTTCCATCGCTGGTTCCATACCGTTGATGACGGCAACAGCTTTGCGCATACGGCGCAGGGTACGATCGTTACGACTACCAAAAACTTTAGTTAACAATTTGATTAGCATAATAAATTCTCAAACGCCCCATTGTGGGCAGATAAATTAAGGTATTGAAAAAGTTAATTTAGCTGAGGCGTTGCGGCCCGGCGCGAATGCCGTGAGCCTGGCTAATCCAGGTTGAAACAGAGAATGAAGCTGGTGAAACAAACGCACGCTGCGTTGTCTGACGAACCATGACCGGCGGCTGGCTGTCCTGCGTGAGCAGCGCGTTGAGCGTGTCCAGCAGGGCAAGATGCTGAGCCTGCACCGGCAGCGCCTCTTCCGCAACAGGCATGGCCTGCGGTGCCATCGCAAAGGACAGATGGCGGATAACGGTGCGGATAGCGTGCTGGTGCCAGTAATCGACGGTGAAGTTTGGGCGGCGACTGGCTTCAAGCCACGCGAGGTTAGTGAAGTTAACCCGCGTGCTGAGATCGTGTTTAGTGGTGGAGGTTTTTGCGGGCGTCGCCGCTTCGGCACTGTTGCTGAGCGCAGGCAAGCCGAAACTCGCCGCGACCATCCCTAATAAGAGATGCGGCCAGAAGTAACGTCTGCCAAATTGTCGCCAGCGCGTCAGTATTCCGCTCACCTGCTCCACCCAATAAGCCAGCCTTGCAGAGGCTGAGTTCAGTTATTCATTTTAGCGCCCAGATAGTACCACTAAAGCCAATATACATCAGCAGGAATGAGGTGCCGCCGCGGAGAAAAACGGTCAAGAATGCAGCTAACGCACATATTTTCTGAGTAAGACAAACGAGAGATAACGCTGGGGTAAACGAAGAAGGGTAAAAATAAAAACGACTGGTCTTCCTGGTCGGAGAGAGTACCAGGTTAACCAGTCGATTTTTTTACGAAACGGTTTGAACCGTTACGCCAGAACCATGCTTGGTGCTTTGAAAGCCAGCGGCAGTTCAGCTTCGTCTTCGAAGGTCACATATTCCCAGGCTTCCTGTTTTGCCAGGACGGCCTGCAACAGTTTGTTGTTCAGCGCATGACCGGATTTGAACGCGGTAAATGCACCAATGATGTTGTGACCACACATGAACAGGTCGCCGATAGCATCCAGCATTTTGTGACGAACGAATTCATCTTCGAAACGCAGGCCGTCTTCGTTCAGTACGCGATAATCGTCAACAACGATGGCACAATCGAAGCTGCCGCCCAGGCACAGGCCGCGGGACTGCAGATATTCGATATCACGCATGAAGCCAAATGTACGGGCTCGGCTGATCTGGCGCATAAACGCATCGGCAGAGAAGTTCATCGCATAGCGCTGGGTGCTGGAGTCAATCGCCGGATGGTTAAAGTCGATGGTAAAGTCCAACGAGAAACCATTGTACGGTTTGAATTCAGCCCACTTGTCGCCATCTTCGACGCGAACGGTCTCTTTGATGCGTACAAATTTCTTCGCGCAGTTCAGTTCTTCGATGCCGGCATCCAGCAACAGATAGACGAACGGTGCAGCACTGCCATCCATAATCGGGATTTCTGGCGCATCGACTTCAACAATAATGTTGTCGATACCCAGACCCGCCAGGGCGGCGTTCAGGTGCTCTACGGTAGAAATCCGCACGTCATGCTCGTTCACCAGACAAGTACAGAGCATAGTATCACGCACAGATTTGGCATCGGCCGGAAAATCTACCGGTGGATTCAAGTCGGTGCGACGATAGATGACCCCGGTATTGGCCGGCGCAGGGCGTAACGTCAGCGTGACTTTCTTGCCGGTATGTAAACCGACACCAGTCGCCTGAACGATACGTTTAAGTGTCCTTTGTTTGATCATCGTATAATCTCGCCAAATTAACTATCCAACCGAGAGTGTATATCACTAACGGTGGGCCAGTTTAGCACAAAGAGCGCAAATCCCCTAATTCCAGCCAATTCTTAGTCAGCTTGCTTACGCAGGAACGCCGGGATATCCAGATAATCTGGCTCTTTCGCCGTTTGCGGCGTTGGGTCGTTCACCACTTTCGCGGCCGGTTTCTGCTCCTGAGTCAGAGGAGACATACCGTGCTGCTGGTAACGATCCATTACCGGTTGCTGAGTCTGCTTGTTGGTCACTAAGGTGATCTCAGGACGCTTGTCCATACCGATACCGGTCGCAACAACGGTAACACGCAGCTCGTCGTTCATTTCAGGGTCAAGGGAAGTACCGATTACCACGGTAGCGTTGTCAGAGGCGAACGCACGGATGGTGTTACCCACGGTTTCGAACTCATCCAGACGCAGGTCAAAGCCAGCGGTAATGTTGACCAGCACGCCGCGCGCACCAGACAGATCGATATCTTCCAGCAGTGGAGAAGAGATAGCCATTTCAGCCGCTTCTTCAGCACGGTCTTCACCGCTCGCCACACCAGAGCCCATCATCGCGTAGCCCATTTCGGACATCACGGTGCGAACGTCTGCAAAGTCAACGTTCATCAGGCCTGGACGGGTAATCAGTTCAGCGATACCCTGAACCGCGCCTTTCAGCACGTCGTTTGCTGCACCGAATGCGTCCAGCAGGGAAATACCGCGACCCAGAACTTTCAACAGTTTGTCGTTCGGGATGGTGATCAGCGAGTCCACATGCTTGGACAGCTCGGTGATACCCTGCTCCGCGAAGGCCATACGCTTCTTGCCTTCAAAATTGAAAGGCTTGGTCACGACAGCAACGGTCAGGATACCTAAATCTTTTGCCACTTCAGCAACAACAGGTGCTGCGCCGGTACCGGTACCGCCACCCATACCTGCTGCGATGAAGACCATGTCAGCACCTTCCAGTGCAGCGCGCAGCGCTTCACGATCTTCTTCAGCCGCATTACGACCGACTTCCGGGTTAGCCCCTGCTCCCAGCCCTTTGGTGATACCACCGCCGATCTGGATAGTCTGGCCTACAGCCGTCTTACGCAGTGCCTGCGCATCGGTGTTAACTGCGAAGAATTCAACACCTTCAATGCGTTCACGCACCATATGCTCTACGGCGTTACCGCCGCCGCCACCGACGCCGATGACTTTAATCACCGCGTCGTTGGTCAGTTCCATAGGTTCAAACATAATTTCTCTCTCCGTTGTGCCTGTCGCCCGAGACCGCTAATTCTCTCCGGTCTCTTAAAAAAATTAAAACTCTTTTCGCAACCAGTTGTTCAGTCGTTTGACCCACGACCCCACTGAGACGCGTTTTTCCACTTCTGCTTCACCACTGAGATGAGATTCCTTCCCGTAGTGGAGCAGGCCCACAGCCGTTGAATAATACGGCTCCTGAGCATAATCCGTTAAACCGGTGATATTCAGCGGCGCACCAATACGCACCTGCGTATGGAATACACGCTGAGCACAGGCCGCAAGACCTTCAATTTGCGCTGCACCGCCGGTTAATACAATCCCCGCCGCAAGATGATGTTTAACGCCCTGCTGACGAAGCTGTTCCTGTAACTGTAAAATCTCTTCGTTGACCAGGTTGAGCAGCTCGGTATAGCGCGGCTCAATGACCTCTGCCAACGTCTGGCGCTGCAGGCTACGCGGTGGACGACCACCGACGCTCGGCACTTCAACGCTCTCATCTTTGCCAACGATAGACCCCAGCGCACAGCCGTGGCGCACTTTAATCGCTTCTGCATCGCTCGGCGGCGTACCAAAAGCGTAAGCAATATCGCTGGTCACAACGTTCCCGGCATAAGGGATCACTTTAGTGTGGCGCAACGCACCGCCGGTATACACGGCGATATCCATTGTACCACCACCAATATCGACCACACAGACACCCAGTTCACGTTCATCTTCGGTCAGCACGGAATAACTTGCCGCCAGACCCGCGAAAATAAGTTGGTCAACTTTCAGGCCACAACGTTCAACGGCTTTTACAATGTTCTTCGCCATATCGTTGTGACATGTGATCAGGTGCACTTTTGCCTGCATACGTACGCCAGAAAGACCGACCGGGTTCTTGATCCCTTCCTGGTAGTCAATTGCATATTCCTGTGGAATGACATGCAGCACGCGATGTTCGTCGCGGACACGGACGGATTTCGCCGTGTGCACAACGTTTTCAACGTCTTCCTGCGTCACTTCTTCTTCGGAAATCGGCACCATACCGATTTCGTTCTGGCAGCTAATGTGCTTACCAGAAAGGGCCAGATAGACAGAAGAAATCTGGCAATCTGCCATCAGTTCAGCCTGATCGATGGCGCGCTGAACGCATTTCACCACCGATTCAAGATCGTTTACCCCACCTTTATCCATACCACGGGACGGGCAACTGCCTACGCCAATGATATTGACCATACCGTCGGGCAGAACTTCCCCTACTAAAGCGGCAACCTTCGCGGTGCCAATCTCCAGTCCAACTACCAGTTTTCTGTCCGTCGCCTTGATCATTGTTGTTCTGCCTGTACCTGTGCCTGATTCTGTTGCTGATTAGGTTCCTCGACCGGAGCCGGTACCCAACCGACTGCTGCGCCTGAGTCATAGCGCAAATCAACGTAGCTTATCCGTTTGCCGTCAGTCTGTGCCTGCTGCTGTAAAACCGGGTAAAGTTCGACAAAACGCGCCAGACGCTTCATTGTGTCGCCGCGTCCCAGGTTGAGCTTAATGCCGTTCGTTAACGTCAGCTGCCAGGAACGGCGCGCCGTCATGGCAGCATCTTTTAACGTAAACCTGTCCTTCGCCAGCACCTGACCCATTTCGCGAAAACCTTGTAACACCTCGTTTTCGCTACCTTCCGGGCCATACAACATCGGTAAATTTTGCTTGTTGACACGATCGGCCGGGACGCTGAAGGAGTTTCCGTCTGCGTCAACCATGTGCTGATCATTCCAACGCGCAATGGGCACATATTCAACCAGATGAATCTTCAATTCATCAGGCCATTGCTTTCTTACGCTCGCCTGTTTTATCCATGGCAGACGTTCTATCTGGCTCTGGATAATGTTGACGTCCTGCGTCATAAAGGTGCCAGGCGAGCCCAGCGCCAGAATTGACTGGCGAATATCGTCGTTACGCGTGTAGTGACGCTCACCGGTGACCACCAGCTTAGAAAGCGGCAACCGCTGCGCATCTTCCATCCAGCCCAGGACCATCCAGCCGCTGATAAACACGGTGCACAGCACCCCGAGCAGGAAAATGATGCCTGCAAGACGCGTTCCATTACTGCGGCGTGAGGAGGCGTATTCGTCCTCGTCATCGCGGTTGCGCGTGTTCAATGCAGCCTGAGACATATCAGCCCGCCTGGTCCAGAATGCGTACGACTAACTGCGAGAAGCTCATCCCCGCCTGACGCGCGGCCATCGGCACAAGGCTGTGGCTGGTCATTCCCGGAGAGGTATTCGCTTCCAGCAGATAAAATTGTCCGTCACTGTCCTGCATCACGTCGATGCGTCCCCAGCCCTGACAACCCAGAATATGCCAGGCTTTAAGCACCAGGGACTGTAAATCTGCTTCACGCTCAGCTTCAAGACCACAAGGGCAGAAATATTGCGTCTCATCAGAGAGATACTTCGCCTCATAATCATAGAAGGTTCCGGCCGGTTGGATACGAATTGACGGTAAAATTTCTTCGCCAAGCATCGCGACGGTAAATTCCGGCCCGCTGAGCCATTTTTCAATCAGAACTTCTTCATCATGTTGAAATGCCAGTGCTAAAGCGGACGAAAGATCTTCAGCTTTGTCGACTTTGGACATTCCCACGCTGGAGCCTTCCCGGCTGGGCTTTACAATAACCGGTAAGCCCAGCTCAGCAATGCGTGCATTAACGCTATCCGGCAGGCCCAATTCAAATTCGCGACGCGTCAGCGCAACCCATGGCGCAACGGGTAACCCCGCGCCCTGCCACAGAAGCTTGCTGCGCAGTTTATCCATAGAGATAGCGGAGGCCATCACGCCGCTGCCGGTGTAAGGCATGCCGATCAAATCCAGAAGCCCCTGCAGGGTGCCGTCTTCGCCGCCGCGACCATGCAAAGCGATAAAGACTTTATCGAAGCCCATGGCTTTTAATTGCGTCACGTCGACCTCTTTTGGGTCGACCAGGTGCGCATTGACGCCAGCTTCACGCAAGCCCGCCAGCACAGCCGCGCCGGAATTCAGGGAAACCTCGCGCTCGGCGGAGGTGCCGCCAGACAGGACAGCAATCTTATCAGCCATGATGCTCATCCTCCTGGGTTTGCGGCTTCAGTTTGATTTCAGCTAAGGTACGGGCGATTTTGCCAATATTTCCCGCGCCCTGAATCAGAATCAAATCGTTACCTGTCAGAACCGGTGCCAGAATTTCCGCCACCTGTGCAGGGTCAGAAACCAGAATAGGGTCAACTTTACCGCGTCCACGGATGGTACGACACAGAGAGCGGCTGTCGGCCCCCGGAATCGGCGTCTCGCCTGCGGCGTACACGTCCAGCATTAACAGGGTGTCTACCTGTGACAGGACGCTGGCGAAATCGTCGTACAGATCGCGCGTACGCGTGAAGCGGTGCGGCTGGAAGACCATCACCAGATTTTTGTCCGGCCAGCCTGCACGTGCGGCTTTAATGGTGGCGTCGACTTCGGTCGGATGGTGGCCGTAGTCGTCCACCAGCATCGCAGTGCCGGCTTTACCGTTCACGGCGTCCAGCGGGAATTCACCGAGGAAGTCGAAGCGACGACCGGTGCCCTGGAAGCTTTCCAGCGCGCGCAGAATCGCATCATCATCAATGCCTTCTTCCGTCGCGACGGCCACAGCCGCTGCGGCATTGAGGGCGTTATGGCGACCTGGCGCATTCAGCGTGACGTGCAGCAGTTCTTTGTCCTGACGCGCCAGCGTGAAATGCCCCTGCGCACCAATCTGTTTATACTCTTCCACGCGGACGTCAGCGTCTTCGCTGAAGCCGTAAGTGGTGATTTGACGACCCACGCGCGGCAGCAGCTCGCGGATCACCGGATCGTCTACGCACATCACCGCGCGTCCATAGAATGGCAGGTTGTGCAGGAAGTTGATGAAGGTCTGCTTTAAGTTCTCGAAGTCGCCCTGGTAGGTATCCATATGGTCAGCTTCGATGTTAGTGACAATCGCCACCATCGGCTGCAGGTGCAGGAACGACGCGTCGCTCTCATCCGCTTCGGCAATCAGATAACGACTGTGGCCCAGACGCGCGTGTACGCCTGCGGCTTTGACCAGACCGCCGTTGACGAACGTCGGGTCGAGACCCGCTTCCGCATAAATACTGGAGACCATCGCCGTGGTCGTGGTTTTACCGTGGGTCCCGGCAATGGCGATGCCGTGACGGAAACGCATCAGTTCCGCCAGCATTTCTGCACGGCGGATCACCGGAATGCGCGCTTCGTGCGCGGCAACGATTTCCGGGTTGTCAGAGGAGATGGCGCTGGAGACCACCACCACGCTCGCATCGCGCACATTTTCTGGACGATGGTTGAAATAGATAGTCGCCCCAAGCGACGCCAGCTGCTGCGTAACAGGGTTTGGCGCCAGGTCAGACCCGCTGATCTGATAACCTTCGTTAGCTAACACTTCGGCAATACCGCCCATGCCAGCACCACCGATGCCAACAAAGTGAATGTGCCGGACGCGACGCATCTCGGGCACGATTGAACGCAGTTTTGCCAGTTGTTGTGTATTCATTCTCTAAACGCCATCGACTACTTAAAATTCGTGCAGCGCAAAACGCGCTGCGAGGGTTAAGCCTGGGCTGCCAGGCTCACTTCTTTTGCCACCCGTTCCGTCGCATCAGGGATAGCGGCCGCGCGTGCGCGTTGCGCCATCTCCAGCAGTGCGTCTCTGTTCCAGCCCGCCAGGGTGGTGGCGACCGCGTCGGCGGTAAATTGTGGTTGTTCAAAAATCTTCGCGGCACCGGCTTTCTCAAGCGGCAGCGCATTCCAGTACTGCTGTCGGTCTTTGTGCTGGAACGGCACAAACAGGGCCGGCAGACCCGCGGCGGCGATCTCGCTCACCGTCAGCGCGCCTGAACGACAAACCACGACATCGGCCCAGGCATACGCCGCCGCCATGTCGTCGATAAATTCTGTGACTTTATGCTGCGGCTGCCCCGCTTCGGCGTAAGCTTGCTCAACGGTCTGCTGAACGCCTTTTCCGCTCTGGTGCCAGATGGTCACGGTATCCCCCAGCTTTGCGGCAACCTGCGGCATCGTCTGGTTTAAAATGCGTGCCCCCTGAGAGCCGCCGACGACCAGTACACGAACCGGCCCTTCACGGCCCGTCAGGCGAGCGTCCGGCAGCGGGAGCGCCAGCACGTCCACACGCACCGGGTTACCCACCACGTCCGCTTTCGGGAACGCACCGGGAAACGCCTGCATAACTTTGGTAGCGATTTTCGCCAGCCACTTGTTGGTCAGACCGGCAATACCGTTTTGTTCATGTAGCACAACGGGAATGCCTAACGACCACGCTGCCAGCCCGCCAGGACCAGAGACATAGCCGCCCATGCCCAGCACCACATCTGGCTTAAAGCGCTTCATGATGGTGCGCGCCTGACGCCAGGCGTTAAAAATACGCACCGGAGCCAGCAGCATTGCCTTGAGGCCTTTGCCCCGAAGGCCGGAAATACGAATAAAGTCGATCTCGATACCGTGCTTCGGCACCAGGTCGGCTTCCATGCGGTCTGCGGTTCCCAGCCAGCGTACCTGCCAGCCCTGATCCATTAAATGGTGCGCAACCGCCAGCCCCGGGAACACGTGTCCGCCGGTACCGCCTGCCATCACCATTAACCGCTTCGGTTGATTCATCGTGAACCTCGTGTAAACGCCTGGGCTTTTTCCAGACGCGTTTCATAATCTATACGCAACAAAAACATGATGGCCGTCGACATAATCAACAGACTCGAACCACCATAACTGATCAACGGCAACGTCAGACCTTTGGTCGGCAGCATACCCGCTGCGGCCCCGACGTTAACCAATGCCTGGAAGCTAAACCAGATACCAATTGAACAGGCTAAGAATCCTGAGAAGCGGTGATCGATCTCCAGCGCTTTCCGGCCGATAGACATGGCGCGGAAAGCGACGAAGAATACCATTAATAGCGCTAATACCACACCGATATAACCCAGTTCTTCCGCAATAATGGAGAAGATGAAGTCAGTGTGCGCTTCCGGTAAATACTCCAGTTTCTGTACCGAGTTACCCAGCCCCTGCCCCCAGACTTCACCGCGACCAAAGGCCATCAGCGACTGCGTCAGCTGATAACCGCTGCCGAAGGGATCTTCCCACGGGTTCCAGAACGAGGTAACACGGCGAATACGGTAAGGCTCGGCCAGGATCAGCAGCACAACCGCCGAAATACCCATCCCGATGATAGCGATGAACTGCCACAGCTTCGCGCCCGCCAGGAACAGCATGGCCAGAGTGGTAACGAACAGCACGACAACGGTACCGAGGTCAGGCTGCGCCAGCAGTAATACCGCCAGCACCAGAATCACGCCCATCGGTTTTAAGAAGCCGCGCAGGTTGTTACGCACTTCATCTACCTTACGCACCAGGTAGTTAGCCAGATAGCAGAACAGGGAGAGCTTGGTAAATTCCGCAGGCTGAATGCGCAGCGGGCCAAAGGCGATCCAGCGCGATGCCCCGTTAACAGAGCTCCCCACCACCAGTACGATCAGCAGCATAATAATCGAGGCGATCAGCATCGCCGTACTGTGGCGCTGCCAGAACTCCATCGGCAGGCGCAAGGTCACCAGCGCCAGGCAGAACGCCAGGATGATGTAAAGACCATCACGCTTGGCAAACAGGAAAGGATCGTTCGCCAGACGCTGCCCGACGGGCATTGAGGCTGACGTCACCATAATGAAGCCGACCGCCGCCAGCCCCATAGTGAGCCAGAACAGCGTGCGATCGTACATGACCAGGCTGTCGTTATCTTTTTGACGAGAGCCCATCACCCAGCCTTTGAGCGCCGCAAATACCCATGCCAGGATCCCAAATCCTGGCAGGCGCGGCATTTTCAGGCGAGGGAGAGATAAACGCATTAGCCTAACTCCTTCGCCAGGCGGGTAAAGACATCACCACGCTGTTCGAAATTCTTGAATTGATCGAGGCTGGCACAGGCCGGAGAGAGCAGCACCATATCGCCTGGCTTCACGCGAGGGGCAATCAGCCGCATCGCCTGTTCCATGGTTTCGGTTTGCTCGGCAACCTCAGGGCGCAGTTCAGCCAGCTCGCTGCCGTCACGCCCGAAGCAGTACAGGCGGATGTTATCTCCGGCGAGATACGGCTTCAGGGAGGAGAAATCAGCTGATTTACCGTCGCCGCCCAGCAGTAAATGCAGGGTGCCGTCAACGTGCAGACCGTTGAGCGCGGCCTCGGTGCTGCCCACGTTGGTAGCTTTGGAGTCGTTAATCCAGCGCACGCCGTTGTGCTCCAGCGCCAGCTGGAAACGGTGCGCCAGACCAGAAAACGTGGTTAACGCTTTCAGGCTGGAGGAGCGCGGCAGCCCTACTGCATCCGCCAGCGCCAGCGCCGCCAGGGCATTGGTATAGTTGTGCTGACCAGTGAGCTTCATCTCTTTCACGTTCAGCACTTTCTCACCCTTCACGCGCAGCCAGGTTTCGCCCAGCTGACGGTTCAGGTGGTAATCCCCCATCGTGATACCGAAGCTGATACAGCGATCGTCTGCACCGCGTACGGGCATGGTCAGCGCGTCATCGGCGTTTACAACGCAGACTTTGGCATTTTCATAAACGCGCAGCTTGGCGGCACGGTACTGCTGCAGACCAAATGGATACCGGTCCATATGATCTTCAGTCACGTTGAGGATCGTCGCAGCCGCAGCGTGCAGGCTGGAGGTCGTTTCCAGCTGGAAGCTGGAAAGCTCGAGAACATACAGCTCGCAGCCTTTATCCAGCAGCATCAGAGCGGGTAAACCAATGTTACCGCCAACGCCGACGTTCATGCCCGCCGCTTTCGCCATTTCACCCACCAGGGTGGTGACGGTGCTTTTACCGTTAGAACCGGTAATGGCGATAATAGGTGCCTGCGCTTCGCGGCAGAACAGCTCGATATCGCCGACAATCTCAACGCCCGCATCCGCGGCAGCGCTCAGCGAAGGGTGCGCCAGCGCCATACCCGGGCTGGCGACAATCAGATCGGCTGCCAGCAGCCAGTCATCATTCAGACCACCAAGGTGGCGTTCAACCTGTTCCGGCAGTTTGTCCAGACCCGGCGGAGAGACACGCGTATCCATCACGCGTGGCGTCACGCCGCGTGCGAGGAAAAAGTCCACGCAGGAGAGCCCCGTGAGGCCCAACCCGATGATAACGACTTTTTTGCCCTGGTAATCTGCCATGATTAACGTACCTTCAGCGTTGCCAGGCCAATCAGCACCAGCATCAGCGAAATAATCCAGAAGCGCACAATCACGCGCGGCTCCGGCCAGCCTTTCAGTTCATAGTGGTGGTGAATCGGCGCCATACGGAAGATGCGCTGACCGCGCAGCTTGAAAGAACCGACCTGCAAAATCACCGACAGGGTTTCAACCACAAACACGCCGCCCATGATCACCAGCAGGAACTCCTGACGCAGCAGTACGGCGATAATGCCGAGCGCACCGCCCAAGGCCAGAGAACCGACGTCACCCATAAAGACCTGCGCCGGATAGGTGTTGAACCACAGGAAGCCCAGCCCCGCGCCGACAATCGCCGTACAGACGATCACCAGCTCACCCGCGTGGCGCAAATAAGGGATGTGCAGGTAGTTCGCAAAGTTCATGTTACCGGTCGCCCACGCCACCAGCGCAAAACCGGCGGCCACAAAGACGGTTGGCATAATGGCCAGGCCATCCAGACCGTCGGTCAGGTTAACGGCGTTACCGGTACCGACAATCACAAAGTAGGCCAGCAGGATGTAGAACAGCCCCAGCTGCGGCATCACGTCTTTAAAGAACGGCACGACCAGCTCGGTAGCTGGCGTGTCTTTGCCTGCCAGATACAGCGCGAAGGCCACGCCCAGCGCGATCACCGACATCCAGAAATACTTCCAGCGCGCGATCAGGCCTTTGGTATCTTTGCGGACGACTTTGCGGTAATCATCCACAAAACCGATGATCCCGTAACCCACCAGTACCGTCAGAACGCACCAGACGTACGGGTTGGAGGGATAGGCCCACAGCAACACGGAAACGACGATGGCGGTCAGGATCATGATCCCGCCCATGGTCGGCGTGCCGCGCTTGCTGAAGTGCGATTCCGGACCGTCGTTACGCACAACCTGGCCGAAAGAGAGTTTTTGCAGACGGGCAATCATGCGCGGGCCCATCCACAACGAGATGAACAGCGCAGTCAGCAGGCTGACGATGGCGCGAAACGTCAGATACGAAAAGACGTTAAAGCCTGAATAATATTTGACCAAATGTTCGGCCAGCCAAACTAACATGTCCCGTTCTCCTGTAATGCGTGCACAACCTCTTCCATGGCGGCACTACGTGAACCTTTCACTAACACAGTCACAATTTGTTTTTCGGTAATCAACGCCTTAAGGCGCGCTATCAACGCGGATTTGTCAGCAAAATGCTCGCCAACGCCGCTGGCATGGCTAATCGCCTGGCTCAGTTTTCCTGCGCTCAGCACGCAGTCCAGCCCTGCCGCTTTCGCCGCTTCACCGACCTGGGTATGGCAGGCTTCGCTTTCGTCGCCCAGCTCTGCCATATCGCCCACCACCATGATGCGGTAGCCCGGCATTTCAGATAACACCTGCACCGCCGCCGTCATCGAGCCCACGTTCGCGTTGTAGGAGTCATCCAGCAGCAGCTTGTTTTCCGAAAGCTGAATCGGGAACAGACGCCCCGGCACGGCTTTCAGGTTCGCCAGCCCGGTCTTAATCGCTTCATGCGACGCGCCCACCGCCGTCGACAACGCCGCCGCCGCAAGCGCATTGGCGATGTTATGGCGACCCGGCAGCGGCAGCAGCACATCGACGCCACCCGTTGGGGTGGTGAGGGTGAACTCCGTGCCGTGCGACGTCACGTGGATATTGGTCGCGGTAAAATCACTGTTTGCCGCATTCGGCGAGAAGCGCCAGGTTTTACGCGAACCAATGATGCTTTGCCAGTTCAGCCAGTCGTTGTTGTCGGCGTTCAGGATGGCGATACCGTCATCCGGCAGACCGGTGTAAATCTCACCTTTGGCTTTCGCTACGCCTTCCAGCGAGCCAAAGCCTTCCAGATGCGCCGCCGCGAGGTTATTCACCAGCGCGGCTTCCGGGCGAGTCAGGCTCACGGTCCAGGCGATTTCGCCCTGGTGGTTTGCCCCTAACTCGATTACCGCAAATTCATGTTCTTTGGTCAGGCGGAGTAATGTCATCGGCACGCCGATGTCATTATTGAGGTTGCCCGCGGTATAAAGCGTATTCCCGCACTGGCTGAGGATCGCCGCCGTCATCTCTTTCACCGACGTCTTGCCTGATGAACCGGTCAAGGCGACAACGCGCGTAGGGACCTGCTGGCGAACCCAGGCGGCCAGCTCACCGAACGCGAGACGCGTATCTTTCACCACAATTTGTGGCAGATCGATATCGAGCTTGCGGCTGACGAGCAGCGCACCGGCGCCGTTCTCTTTGGCCTGTTCCGCAAAATCATGCGCGTCAAAACGCTCGCCTTTCAGCGCCACAAACAGACAGCCTGCGGTGATTTTGCGGGTGTCCGTCGTTACGGCATCAATGGTCAGGTCCAGCCCGTGCAGGTCGCCCTGCAGGATGGCAGCGGCCTGGCTTAACGTGATGCTAATCATGCCACGACTCCCAGCAGACGAGCTGCCGTTACGCGGTCCGAGTAGTCCAGACGGCGATTGCCAACGATCTGATAATCTTCATGGCCTTTGCCCGCCAGCAGGACAACATCATTCTCCTGCGCCTGCATGATGGTGTTGGTCACGGCTTCCGCACGCCCTTCCACCACGCGAGCGCGGCCCGCGTCCAGCATGCCCGCCAGAATGTCATTAATGATGGCGCGCGGCTCTTCGGTACGCGGGTTGTCATCGGTCACAACCGGAATATCTGCGAACTGCTCGGCAATAGCCCCCATCAGCGGGCGTTTGCCTTTATCGCGATCGCCGCCGCAGCCAAACACGCACCAGAGCTTACCGGCGCAATGCAGGCGCGCCGCTTCCAGCGCTTTTTCCAGCGCATCCGGCGTGTGGGCATAATCAACCACAACGGTCGGTTTGCCCGGCGCGCTGAACACTTCCATACGGCCGCAAACCGGCTGCAGACGCGCTGAGGTTTTCAGCAGTTCAGCCATCGGATAACCCAGCGCCAGCAGCGTCGCCAGCGCCAGCAGAAGATTGCTGACGTTAAAGGCGCCCATCAGGCGGCTTTCAATTTCGCCTTCACCCCAGGAAGAGGAAAAGCGGATTGTCGCCCCGCTGTCGTGATAATTCACCTCAACCGCCTTCAGCCAGCGGCCGTGGCAGTTCGGATTAATATGGTCTTCCATCGACACCGCAACCGCATCCGGCAGCTTCGCCAGCCAGCGGCGGCCCACTTCGTCGTCGGCGTTGATGATGGCTTGTCCGTAATGGTGAGTAGAGAACAGCAGCCATTTCGCGGCTTCGTAATGCTCCATATCACCGTGATAATCAAGATGATCGCGGCTCAGGTTGGTAAACACGGAAGCGGCAAATTTCAGCGCCGCGACGCGGTGCTGAACCAGACCGTGCGAAGAGACTTCCATCGCAGCAAAGGTTGCCCCCTGCCCTGCCAGACCGGCAAGCACATGCTGTACGTCTACGGCCGAGCCGGTGGTGTTTTCCGTCGGGCTCACTTTGCCCAGCAGGCCGTTACCCACGGTACCCATCACCGCACCGGTTTCACCCAGCAGCTGGGCCCACTGCGCCATCAGCTGAGTGGTAGTGGTTTTACCGTTCGTACCCGTGACGCCTACCAGGCGCAGCTGGTCGGAAGGTTCGTGATAAAAACGTCCTGCCAGCGCGGAAAGACGCTCGTTCAACTGGCTGAGATAGATGACCGGCACCCCGTGCATTTCACGGATCTCACCGTCGGTTGCCTCATCTTTCGCCTCAGCAATAATGGCAGCCACACCTTGCGCAATCGCCTGCGGGATATAACGACGCCCGTCCGCCTGATGACCGACCACCGCCACAAAAAGATCGCCAGAAGCAGCCACGCGGCTGTCCAGTACCATCTCTCGCAGTGCTCGCTCCGGTGCATTTGGCACCCACGGAGCGAGAAGGTCGCGCAAATTACGATCTGCCACCTGTACCCTCGCCTTGATTAATTACAAATTCACTTTTTTCGCCCGTCGCCAGCGCATCCGGTTCGATGTTCATGGTGCGTAACACGCCGCCCATGATAGCCCCGAACACAGGCGCGGAGACGGCGCCGCCGTAGTATTTACCCGCCTGTGGATCGTTTATCACGACCACCAGCGCAAAACGCGGATTGCTTGCAGGCGCAACGCCTGCGGTATAGGCAATGTATTTGTTGATATAGCGGCCGTCCGGCCCTACTTTTTTCGCCGTACCGGTCTTGATGGCGATGCGATAACCTTTGATTGCCGCCTTAACGCCGCCGCCGCCGGGCAGCGCCACGCTTTCCATCATATGAACAACTGTACGGACGGTTGATTCCGGGAAGATACGCTCGCCGGGAACCGGTGGATCAACTTTGGTAATCGACAGCGGACGATAAACGCCATAGCTGCCGATCGTTGCGTAGACTCGCGCTAACTGTAACGGTGTCACCATTAGCCCGTAGCCGAAAGAGAAGGTGGCCCTCTCTATGTCAGACCACCGTTGTTTTTGAGGATATAAGCCACTGCGTTCTCCGACCAACCCCAAATTGGTCGCCTTTCCAAGTCCAAAACGTGAGTAAGTCTCTACTAACGCTGAGGACGGCATCGCTAACGCCAGCTTTGAAACACCGACGTTACTCGACTTCTGTAACACCCCGGTCAGGGTCAATTCGCTGTAGCGCGCCACGTCTTTGATCTCGTGGCCATTAATTCGGTATGGAATAGTATTCAGGACGGTGTTTTCATTGACGATACCGCGCTGAAGGGCAGTCATGACCACCATCGGCTTAACGGTCGAACCCGGTTCGAACACGTCGGTGATGGTACGGTTACGCATAATATCCTTCTGCGTACCGGTAAGATTGTTAGGGTTGTAGGACGGGCTATTGGCCATCGCCAGCACTTCACCCGTGTTGACGTCAACTAACACGGCACTGCCCGATTCCGCTTTGTTGAAGGCCACGGCATTGTTCAGCTCGCGGTAAACCAGCGCCTGTAACCGCTCATCAATACTCAGGGCCAGATTGTGTGCGGCCTGGCTGTCCGTAGAGGAAATATCCTCGATCACGCGACCATAGCGGTCCTTACGCACAATGCGCTCGCCGGGCTGGCCGGTGAGCCATTTATCAAAGCTTTTTTCAACGCCTTCAATCCCCTGGCTATCAACGTTAGTAAAGCCAATGAGGTGAGCAGTCACTTCGCCGGATGGATAGTAACGACGGGATTCTTCACGTAGATGGATCCCCGGCAGCTTCAATTTTTTGATGTAGTCCGCCATGTCAGGGTTCACCTGACGCGCCAGATAGATAAAGCGCCCTCGCGGGTTCGTATTTACGCGTGAAGCTAACTGGTCCAGCGGCATCTTCAGCGCATCCGAAAGCGCCTTCCAGCGGTTATCAAGCGTGATACCGCCAGCGTCGTGCAGCTCTTTCGGATCGGCCCAGATCGCCTTCACCGGCACGCTCACCGCCAGCGGACGACCCGAACGGTCGGTGATCATCCCGCGGGATGTCGACACTTCCTGGACGCGCAGGGAGCGCATGTCGCCCTGACGCACCAGCATGTCAGGGGCGATGATTTGCAGCCAGGCCACGCGTCCCAGCAGAAAACCCAGAGCGAGCAAAATGCAGCCGCAAAGCAACGCAAAACGCCAACTGACAAAGTTGGCCTGTTCTTCCTGACGTTTTGGTTTTAGCGTTTTTGCCGCTGCTTTCATGCGTCGCGTTTTCCCTTATTTTTGTACTACGATATTTTCCTGCGAAGGATCAACATGCTGCAGCTGCAGCTTTTCCGTTGCGATCCGTTCAACCCGGCTGTGATCGCCGAGCGCGTTTTCTTCAAGGATCAGATTTCGCCATTCAATATCCAGCGCATCGCGTTCCAGTACCATCTGCTCGCGTTGCGCAGTCAATAAACGTGTATGGTGGGCGGTGGTCACCACCGTAACTGCCGTGACAATGATGCAAATGAACAGACAGAGTGGCAGTTTCCCAAACCGCAAAAGATCGTCGCCGATCACGCCAGGCAAGGCATGGCGCTCGTTGCTTCCTAACGAATCCTTAACTTTGCTTAGGGTCTCTGTCACTCTGCCGATCATGCGTTCGTCCTCTCTGCAACACGCAGCACTGAACTACGGGCGCGTGGATTCTCTGCCACTTCTTCTTCGCCCGGCATCAACTTGCCTAATGCTCGCAACTGACGGCCACCCAGCTTCCTGAGTTGTTCTTCCGTCATCGGCAGCCCCGCTGGCACCTGTGGACCGCGGCTTTGCTCGCGCATAAAGCGTTTCACAATACGGTCTTCCAGCGAATGGAAGCTGATGATGGATAACCGCCCACCCGGGGCTAGCACGTCGAGCGAGCTTTTTAGCGCCAGCTCTATTTCCTCCAGTTCACTGTTTACCCAGATGCGAACCGCCTGGAAGGTACGGGTCGCGGGATGTTTGTGCTTATCCTTCACCGGTGTCGCCGCCGCGATCACTTCGGCCAACTCTTTGGTGCGGGTCATGGGCTCAATGCGATTGCGCTCAACGATGGCGCGCGCAATACGTTTGCCAAAGCGCTCTTCGCCAAACGTTTTGATGACCCATGCAATATCGGCTTCGTCAGCGTTCTGTAACCACTCAGCGGCAGACTGACCGCGCGTCGGGTCCATACGCATGTCCAGCGGACCATCACGCATAAAGGAGAAACCACGTTCAGCGTCATCAAGCTGGGGTGAAGAGACGCCAAGATCGAGAAGAATCCCGTCGATCTTGCCCGTCAGGCCACGCTCGGCAACATAATCCGCGAGCGCAGAGAAAGGTCCATGCACGATGGAAAAGCGTGGGTCATTGATGGTTTGTGCAACGGCAATTGCCTGCGGATCGCGATCGATTGCCAGCAGACGTCCTTCCTCTCCAAGCTGGGAGAGAATCAAACGCGAGTGACCACCGCGACCAAACGTGCCATCAATGTAGATGCCATCCGGACGAATATTCAGACCGTTTACGGCCTCGTCCAGTAACACCGTTTTGTGTTTATAATTTTCCATCATATTTATAGAGACAAGTCCTGCAGCCGTTCCGATAATGTCGCGGAATCAGACTGCTCAGCGTCGATATCTTCCTTGACCTGTTGATACCAGGTCGTTTCATCCCACAGTTCAAACTTGTTGAACTGCCCGACCAGCATCACTTCTTTGGTCAGACCGGCATGTTGCCGCAACACAGGGGCAATCAGTAACCGCCCTGCGTTATCCATCTGACATTCACTGGCATGTCCCAATAACAGCCGCTGCACGCGGCGTTCCTGCGGGTTCATGCTCGACAGTCGCGACAGCTTTTGCTCAATAATTTCCCATTCAGGCAAGGGGTAAAGCAGCAGGCAGGGGGAGTTAATGTCAATGGTGCAAACCATTTGACCCGCAGCGTTCTCAATCAGCTGGTCGCGGTATCGGGTTGGTACCGATAAACGCCCTTTGCTGTCGAGATTGACTAACGTAGCTCCACGGAACATGCCAGTCTCACCCCTCCTCACCACTTTAACCCACAAATTCCCACCTAAAGGAGTTTACGGAGCGAGGGAAAAGCTTGTCAAGCCAGGACTCTCCCTATAAGGACCCGAAAGCCCTCTATTTACAGAGATAAACAGTCCTGGTTAATAACTGCACAACTGGCGAGGCAAAATTAACGTTATGAATATTTGTAAGAAAAAAACCGAATATGCACACTAGCGTTAAAGCTCACTCAATATCATCGCAGATAAATATAAAGTGTCAGTTTGCGACGCGGGCAGCATTTTATGACAGATTCTCAGGGGATAACAGCGCCAGATTCATCCAGGTGCCCGGTAAGCGCGGAGGTTGCCACGTAAGCTGAAGCAGTAAGAGGAAAAACGTCTGAATATTCATCGACCGAAGAGGGTTTGTAACAAAATAATACAAAGATAGCTGTTTAAAATCGCCCGCATGTTCTTTAAAAGGACAATTTAAAAGCCAGAATGAATTAAAAAAATAGGCGATTACGATCCCGCAAGAATTATCCTAATTTCTCTCCGGGAATTATCTGCACGAATAATCACAGCAAAATGGGGCAGATTTCTCCGCCCCGGTCATTTCATTTTTGGCGGCTTAAAATTCCGCGATGGTAGAGATTACGTTTGATACGCGTCAGACCCGGCTTCGGTTTGCGCGGCTCATCCAGGCTTGCCAGCACAATCTCAAGCACGCGTTCAGCCACATCGCGGTGACGCTGTGCTACCGCCAGCACCGGGCACTGCAGGAAGTCGAGCAGCTCATTATCCCCGAACGTGGCAATCGCCAGGTCGGAGGGCAGTTTACCTTCACGACGCAAGGTCACATCCATGACACCCTGCAACAGCGCAAATGACGTGGTGAACAGCGCCTGAGGCATCGGATGCGTTTCCAGCCATTTCTCAAACAGCTGCGCTGCGGCTTCGCGTTCGTAGCTATTGGCATAGAGGTAGTGAACCTCGCGCGGATCGTCTTTCCAGGCGGTTCTGAATCCCTGCTCACGCAGGAAGCTCACGGAAAGCTCGGGCAACGCGCCAAGATACAGCACTGTTTCAGCGGGGAACGTTCTCAGCTCTGCGGCCAGCATTTCTGCATCATCCTGATCCGCACCCACGACGCTGGTGAAATGCTCGCGATCGAGCGCGCGGTCCAGCGCAACGATTGGGAACGGGTCGTTCGCCCAGCGCTGGTAGAACGGATGCTCTGGCGGCAAGGAGGTCGACACGATGATGGCATCCACCTGGCGCTGGAGCAGATGCTCAATGCAACGCATTTCGTTGTCGGGCTGGTCTTCCGAGCAGGCAATCAGCAATTGATAGCCGCGCTGGCGCGCCTGACGTTCAAGATAGTTGGCGATACGGGTATAGCTGGTGTTTTCCAGGTCAGGGATCACCAGACCAATAGAGCGGGTACGCCCGGCACGCAGACCGGCTGCGACAGCATTCGGATGGTAGTTATGCTCACGAACCACCGCCATAACTTTTTCAACGGTCTTGTCGCTGACACGGTACTGCTTTGCTTTACCGTTAATCACATAGCTGGCCGTTGTTCGTGACACGCCGGCTAGCCGGGCGATTTCATCCAGTTTCACAATTGCCCCTTAAAAAAAGAAAAGAGTCCATGGCCCTGTCAAGGTTATGGTTAAATCTTTTAACATCTAAACGCAGAAAAGACTTCGCGGCAACCGCTTTTATCTGCGTTGTCGGCTGATTACGCAAAAAAAAGCCCGGCTTTGGTGACCGGGCAGAAAGAGGCGAACCTTTTTGACAACTAACGCATGATTTTCTCGCCGCGTGACAGACCAACGACACCCGATCTCGCCACCTCGACAATTTTTGCAACGTCCCGCACGGACGCGAGGAAAGCATCCAGCTTGTCGCTTGTCCCGGCCAGCTGCACCGTATAAAGAGAAGGCGTGACGTCGATAATTTGTCCGCGGAAAATATCCGCATTGCGTTTGACTTCATCACGCCCGTAGCCACTGGCCTGGATTTTCACCAGCATGACCTCACGTTCAACGTAGGCCCCCTGCCCCAGCTCGCTCACGCGCAGTACGTCGACCAGCTTATGCAGCTGTTTTTCAATTTGCTCAAGCACTTTGGCATCGCCGACGGTTTGGATCGTCATGCGCGACAGCGTCGGGTCTTCCGTTGGGGCAACGGTCAGGCTTTCAATGTTATAACCGCGCTGCGCAAAAAGGCCAATGACGCGCGACAGTGCGCCAGACTCGTTTTCCAGTAAAACAGATAATATCCGGCGCATATCAGGTTCTCTCCGTTTTGCTTAACCACATTTCATCCATACCACCACCACGAATATGCATCGGATAAACGTGCTCGGTCCCATCAACAATCACATCCATAAAGACGAGGCGGTTGTTTTTTACGTGCTCAAGCGCTTGAGCGAGCTTCGTTTCCAGCTCAGCCGGATCGGTCACCCGCATGCCTACATGGCCGTAAGCTTCAGCAAGACGAACAAAATCCGGCAGCGATTTCATGTATGACTGAGAGTGGCGGCCAGAGTAGATCATATCCTGCCACTGCTTCACCATACCGAGATACCCGTTATTCAGGTTCAGCACCAGTACCGGCAGTTCATATTGCAGCGCGGTAGACAGCTCCTGAATGTTCATCTGAATACTGCCGTCCCCCGTCACGCAGACGACGGTTTCATTCGGCAGCGCCAGCTTCACGCCCAGCGCAGCAGGCAGACCAAAGCCCATGGTTCCTAAACCACCGGAGTTGATCCAGTGTCGCGGTTTATCAAACGGGTAATACAGGGCGGCGAACATCTGATGCTGCCCCACGTCTGAGGTCACGTACGCCTCACCTTTCGTCAGTCGCCACACCGCTTCAATGACCGCCTGCGGCTTAATGTTTTCACTTTGCGTGTCATATTTCAGGCACTGACGCGCACGCCACTGTTCAATCTGCTGCCACCAGTCGCGGATCTCATCCAGCGGCTGGGTTGCACTCTCCTGGGTCAGCAGTTCCAGCATTTGCTCCAGAACCTGCCGGGCATCACCGACGATCGGCACATCAGCCGACACCGTTTTTGAAATTGACGTTGGATCGATATCAATGTGCAGCACGGTAGCGTTCGGGCAATACTTCGCCAGATTGTTGGTGGTGCGATCGTCAAAGCGCACGCCGACGGCAAAAATCACATCGGAATGATGCATCGTCATGTTGGCTTCATAAGTACCGTGCATACCCAGCATTCCCAGCGCCTGACGATGGGTGGCAGGGAACGCCCCCAGGCCCATCAGCGACGACGCAACGGGAAGGTTAAGCTTTTCAATCAGTTCACGAAGCTGGGCTTCACAGGCAGAGTTGATCGCCCCGCCACCGACATAGACCACCGGTTTTTTGGCTGCCAGAAGCGTTTGCAACGCTCGCTTGATCTGACCTTTATGCCCCTGCGTTGTGGGATTATAAGAGCGCATGCTGACCGATTCCGGCCAGGCATAAGGCAGCTTGTTTGCCGGGTTGAGAATATCTTTAGGCAGATCGACCACCACCGGTCCCGGGCGTCCGCTCGCCGCCAGCCAGAAGGCTTTTTTCAGTACGCCGGGAATGTCTTCTGTTTGCTTGACCAGGAAGCTGTGCTTCACAACGGGACGCGAAATCCCAACCATGTCGCACTCCTGAAACGCATCGTAGCCAATCAGTGAGGTTGCCACCTGCCCGGAGAGGATCACCAGCGGGATAGAGTCCATATAGGCCGTCGCAATCCCGGTAATGGCGTTTGTCGCGCCGGGGCCGGACGTGACTAATACCACGCCCACTTCACCCGTCGCACGTGCCAGGCCGTCAGCCATGTGTACCGCCGCCTGCTCGTGACGTACCAGAACATGGTCAATGCCCCCAACCGTATGCAGCGCATCATAAATATCGAGAACCGCACCGCCAGGGTAGCCGAACACTTGCTTTACGCCCTGATCGATCAGCGACCGAACGACCATTTCCGCGCCAGACAACATCTCCATGCTTTGCCTCCAGGCATTTTGTTATAGACGGACTGCCGAATTCATTTCCGCACCGTCTTACGACTGGGATGAACCAATCTTATATTTTGCAGAGTGTTCTTTACCTTAACCGCTCGTTATGAGGCAGGCAATTAGCAAACCCGGGGAGATAAACGGTGCGTAAAGCAGAAAAAGCAGCCGTTCACAGAAGATATGGTTAATTCCTCTGGGAATAGAGAGTGAGGTGATAAATCATCGCTGAAAAGCGCGACAATGCAGGAAATCATCTATTTTTGCGTACCGTAGAGCAGCCAAAAAAAAATCATCACAGAAGAAAATAGCAGTTATCTAAAAAAACTCAGGATAAATCACATAAACCGATGCGATTTATCCTGATGCGTTTACCGGCGACAGATGCCAACCAGCAACTCTTCCATCCACTGATGTCCTTTATCCCGGCCCGCTGCTTCATGCCAGGAAAGATAACAGGTACGGCTATTTAGCTTGAGCGGCAGAGGCAAAATTTGCAGATTTAAAGGGTCAGAAAACTCTTCTGCCAGCCAGCGCGGCGCAATTGCCACCAGCTGTGTCTGGGAAACCACGTTTAATACGCTGACCATGGCCATGCCCTGATAAGCCACGCTCGCCTGTTTATCCGCAGTGTCATACCACGGCAGGCTAAAGGAAGCATATCTGTCGAGCGCAACAACGGCGTGCTGCTCGTTATAAACATCGTTTTCTCGCAGCGGAGAATTCAGGCGCGGGTGTTTTTTACTGGCGACCAAAACCATTTCATCTTTAAACAGCGGCACGCAGGAAAATTCCGGACGACGGAACTCTTCATACCCCAGAACGAATTCGATCTCCTGATAGCGTAACTGATGTTCTGTGTTTTGATTCAGGGATGATTTAAAAACAAGATTGATATTTGGTGCGATCTCTTCAACTTTATTATAGATAATCGACGTTAAATAATTATCTAAAGGGCTACAGACACAAAGATGGAATACGCGCTCGCTGCTTAAGGGTTCAAAGCCCGATCCCGGCAGCTCATTTTGGACCAGTTGCAACGCCTGACGAATGGAGCCAAACAGCTGGAATGCGCGCGCCGTAGGCTGGATCCCCCTCCCGTAGCGAACAAATAATTCGTCGTTAAACATAAGCTTAAGCCTGGCAACGGCATTACTCACGGCAGGTTGTGACATCCCCAAGGTTTGGGCAGCGCGGGTGATATTCTGTTCCTGCATGACAGCATCAAACACCGTCAGAAGATTCAGATCCACCGTGCGTAACTGCGGTTTAATCCCATCAGTAGCTTGAGGTTGTTTAATATTATTTTCTGGCACTTCTGACTCCACTGTCACGCTACACCCCTTTGCCAACGTACGGTAATAATCCTGAAAAATATCATTTATCATGCAAATACGATCAGCGAAAGAGAATTATTTAAAATTCGGAATAAATAAAGACTTTATATTAACGAAAATTAATGAGCAAAACTGATATGTTTGACTTTAGGATTTAAATGAAACCATAAATCAAACCAATATACAATTGCCGTCAGGTTAATGATGACTTAAGCATTATTAAACTGTTATAACTATTGCCCTACAGTTAGTTAACAACCTGTTATATCCATTCGCTTTCCAGCATTCCGGAAAAGATTCACTGCATTTATAAGTTTATGATATCAAAACTATTTAAACACAAAGCATCCTCTTAAAACATTCCACTCATTTTTAAACATTTATATTTATTGGTATCTGCAACTCTTTTCTCAAGTCCAAAATTAGACAATTAATCTGGTCAAAAAAGCTAAAACCAGCACAATTAGCTAAAGTGAATACCCTGTTGATTCCATCTGTCAGGCCCGTTTTCATCCTCAGGGGTTGACATGAACAACCGTATCCAGTACCACTAAAAGCATATTGAATTTAACGGAGCACGATTCATGACACGCACCATTCGTTTCACCGGTCTACTACTACTAAACGCATCCACTGTGCGCGGTAGACTGGCGGGCGAAATTCAGCGTTGAATCGTCACCAGTAAGACTAGAAACCCGCGCCACTGCGCGGGTTTTTTTATGCTCGTAGCAAGGCGCCCTAAGACTGACAAGGACCTAACCCATGAGCCAGCAAGTCATTATTTTCGATACAACTTTACGTGACGGTGAACAGGCATTGCAGGCAAGCCTGAGTGTAAAAGAGAAACTGCAGATCGCGCTGGCTCTCGAACGTATGGGTGTCGACGTGATGGAGGTCGGTTTCCCTGTCTCTTCCCCGGGTGATTTCGAATCCGTACAGACCATTGCGCGCACCATTAAAAACAGCCGCGTCTGTGCTCTGGCGCGCTGCGTAGAGAAAGACATCGACGTCGCCGCCGAGTCGCTGAAGGTCGCCGAAGCGTTCCGTATCCATACCTTTATTGCTACTTCGCCTATGCACATCGCAACCAAGCTGCGCAGCACGCTGGATGAGGTGATTGAGCGCGCGGTGTACATGGTTAAGCGCGCACGCAACTATACCGATGACGTTGAGTTCTCCTGTGAAGATGCGGGCCGTACGCCAATCGAAGACCTGGCGCGCGTTGTAGAAGCCGCCATCAACGCGGGCGCGAAAACCATCAACATCCCGGACACCGTCGGCTACACCATGCCGTTTGAGTTCTCCAACATCATCACCGGCCTGTATGACCGCGTGCCGAATATTGATAAAGCAATTATCTCCGTCCACACCCACGATGATTTGGGTCTGGCCGTAGGCAATGCTATCGCCGCCGTCCACGCTGGCGCGCGTCAGGTAGAAGGCGCGATGAACGGTATCGGCGAACGCGCGGGCAACTGTTCGCTGGAAGAAGTGATCATGGCGATCAAAGTGCGCAAAGACATCATGGACGTGCACACCCGCATTAATCACAACGAAATCTGGCGCACCAGCCAGACCGTCAGCCAGATTTGCAACATGCCCATTCCGGCTAACAAAGCGATTGTCGGTACCGGCGCCTTCGCGCACTCCTCCGGTATCCACCAGGATGGCGTCCTGAAGAATCGTGAAAACTACGAAATCATGACCCCGGAATCCATCGGCCTGAATCAAGTACAGCTGAACCTGACCTCCCGTTCCGGTCGCGCGGCGGTTAAACATCGTATGGAAGAGATGGGTTATAAGGACAGCGATTACAACATGGACCAGCTGTACGACGCGTTCCTGAAACTGGCCGACAAAAAAGGCCAGGTGTTCGACTATGACCTGGAAGCGCTGGCCTTTATTAACAAGCAGCAGGAAGAGCCGGAGCACTTCCGTCTGGATTACTTCAACGTGCAGTCCGGCTCCAGCGACATCGCCACCGCCTCGGTCAAACTGGCCTGCGGCGATGAAATTAAAGCAGAGGCCGCTAACGGTAACGGCCCTGTCGATGCCATTTACCAGGCGATTAATCGCGTCACCGAGTACGACGTTGAGCTGGTGAAATATGACCTGACGGCCAAGGGCCACGGCAAAGATGCACTGGGTCAGGTCGACATTGTTGTTACCCACAATGGCCGCCGCTTCCACGGCGTGGGCCTGGCGACCGATATCGTTGAATCCTCCGCGAAAGCGATGGTGCATGTTCTGAACAACATCTGGCGCGCCGCCGAAGTCGAAAAAGAGTTGCAACGCAAAGCTCAGAATAAAGAGAACAACAAGGAAACCGTGTAATGTCGAAGAATTACCATATTGCTGTGTTGCCGGGCGACGGTATTGGTCCGGAAGTGATGGCACAGGCGCTGAAAGTACTGGAAGCCGTTCGCGCGCGTTTTGCGATGAAAATCACTACCAGCCACTACGACGTGGGCGGTATTGCGATTGATAACCACGGTACGCCGCTGCCAAAAGCGACCGTGGAAGGCTGCGAAAATGCTGATGCCGTGCTGTTTGGTTCCGTCGGTGGCCCGAAATGGGAACACCTGCCGCCGGCAGAGCAGCCAGAACGCGGCGCGCTGCTGCCGCTGCGTAAACATTTCAAACTGTTCAGCAACCTGCGTCCGGCGAAGCTGTATCAGGGTCTGGAAGAGTTCTGCCCGCTGCGCGCGGATATCGCCGCCAAAGGTTTCGACATTCTGTGCGTGCGTGAACTGACCGGCGGGATCTATTTCGGTCAGCCAAAAGGACGCGAAGGCAGCGGACAACACGAGAAAGCGTTCGACACCGAGGTGTATCACCGTTTCGAAATCGAACGTATCGCCCACATCGCGTTCGAGTCGGCGCGCAAACGCCGCCATAAAGTGACCTCCATTGATAAAGCGAACGTGCTGCAGTCTTCCATTTTGTGGCGCGAGATCGTCAGCGAAGTCGCTAAGCAGTACCCGGACGTCGCGCTGTCGCACATGTACATCGACAACGCGACCATGCAGCTGATTAAAGATCCGTCCCAGTTTGACGTGCTGCTGTGCTCCAACCTGTTCGGCGATATCCTCTCTGACGAATGCGCGATGATCACCGGCTCCATGGGCATGCTGCCCTCTGCAAGCCTGAATGAAGAAGGCTTTGGCCTGTACGAGCCTGCGGGCGGTTCCGCGCCGGATATAGCCGGCAAAAATATTGCTAACCCGATTGCGCAGATCCTCTCCCTGGCCCTGCTGCTGCGCTACAGCCTGGATGCAGGCGAGGCGGCAACCGCAATTGAAAACGCCATTAACCGGGCGTTAGAAGAAGGCGTCCGTACCGGCGATTTAGCACGCGGCACGGCGGCAGTCAGTACCGATGAAATGGGCGACATCATTGCCCGCTATGTCGCTGAAGGGGTGTAATCATGGCTAAGACGTTATATGAAAAGTTGTTTGATGCGCACGTTGTTTACGAGGCACCAAACGAAACCCCGCTGCTGTACATTGACCGTCATCTGGTACACGAAGTGACTTCTCCTCAGGCATTTGACGGCCTGCGCGCGCACAAGCGTCCGGTACGTCAGCCGGGTAAAACCTTCGCGACAATGGATCACAACGTTTCCACCCAGACCAAAGACATCAATGCCTCGGGTGAGATGGCGCGTATCCAGATGCAGGAGCTGATTAAGAACTGCAATGAATTTGGCGTTGAGCTGTACGACCTGAACCATCCGTATCAGGGTATCGTCCACGTGATGGGGCCAGAGCAAGGGATCACCCTGCCGGGCATGACCATCGTTTGCGGTGACTCCCATACCGCGACCCACGGCGCGTTTGGCGCTCTGGCGTTCGGGATTGGCACTTCCGAGGTGGAACATGTGCTGGCAACGCAGACCCTGAAACAGGGCCGCGCCAAAACCATGAAGATTGAAGTGAAGGGTAAAGCCGCACCGGGTATTACCGCAAAAGACATCGTGCTGGCCATCATCGGTAAAACCGGCAGCGCAGGCGGCACCGGTCACGTTGTTGAGTTCTGCGGGGAAGCCATCCAGGCGCTGAGCATGGAGGGACGCATGACCCTGTGCAATATGGCGATTGAGATGGGCGCAAAAGCCGGTCTGGTCGCGCCGGACGAAACCACCTTCAACTACGTGAAGGGTCGTCTGCACGCGCCGAAAGGTCAGAATTTTGACGACGCGGTCGCGTACTGGAAAACCCTGAAAACCGACGATGGCGCAGCCTTTGACACCGTCGTCACTCTTCAGGCAGAAGAGATTGCGCCGCAGGTGACCTGGGGCACCAATCCGGGCCAGGTGATTTCCGTTAACGACAATATCCCTGACCCGGCATCCTTTACCGATCCGGTCGAGCGCGCCAGTGCGGAAAAAGCGCTGGCCTACATGGGGCTGAAGCCCGGCGTGCCGTTGACCGATGTCGCCATTGATAAAGTCTTTATCGGTTCCTGCACCAACTCCCGTATCGAAGATTTGCGTGCCGCAGCCGAGATTGCCAAAGGCCGCAAAGTGGCGCCAGGCGTGCAGGCGCTGGTAGTACCAGGCTCCGGCCCGGTGAAAGCCCAGGCGGAAGCCGAAGGTCTGGATAAGATCTTTATCGAAGCGGGCTTCGAGTGGCGCCTGCCCGGCTGCTCCATGTGTCTGGCCATGAACAACGATCGCCTGAATCCGGGCGAGCGCTGCGCCTCCACCAGCAACCGTAACTTTGAAGGCCGTCAGGGCCGCGGTGGGCGCACCCATCTGGTCAGCCCGGCAATGGCCGCCGCTGCGGCAGTCACCGGCCATTTCGCCGATATTCGCAGCCTGAAATAAGGAGACAATCATGGCAGAGAAATTTACCCAACATACGGGCCGGGTTGTCCCGCTGGACGCCGCTAACGTCGATACTGACGCTATTATTCCAAAACAGTTTCTGCAGAAAGTGACGCGTACCGGTTTCGGCGCACATCTGTTTAACGACTGGCGTTTCCTGGACGATAAGGGCGAAGTGCCTAATCCGGAATTCGTTCTGAACTTCCCGGAATACAAAGGCGCCTCCATTTTGCTGGCACGCGAAAACTTTGGCTGCGGCTCATCCCGTGAGCACGCGCCGTGGGCGCTCACCGACTACGGTTTTAAAGTGGTCATTGCCCCAAGCTTCGCGGATATTTTTTACGGTAACAGCTTCAACAACCAGCTGCTGCCCGTCACGCTGAGCGATGAACAGGTCGATGAGTTGTTCGCGCTGGTTAAGGCGAATCCGGGCATTTCGTTTGAAGTGGATCTGGAAGCAGAAGTGGTGAAAGCCGGGGATAAGACCTACAGCTTCAGCATTGATGCGTTCCGCCGTCACTGCATGCTGAACGGTCTGGACAGCATTGGTTTAACTCTCCAGCACGACGCGGCGATTGCCGCTTACGAAAACAAACAACCCGCATTTATGAAATAATCCTCCGGCCTGCAGTCCACTCTGCAGGCCGCGTTTTATCCCGAGCCCCCCTCCTTCTGTAAATACTGCCCAAACCCAGCCAATAATGACGTTATATTTAATGTCAATTTAATGTTCCGTGCGCAAAATAATCGCTCAATCAGCTGGTAGCGGAAATAATCATGGAAAAGAAAAATGGAAACAAGTCTCATATCCGTTCTCGGGAAATACATAAATGCACATTAGTAAGCGTGATAATAAATAGTTTACTCACCGCCTTTCAGATAGTTGCAGGAATATTTTCCGGCTCACAAGGTTTAATTGCTGATGGGATTCATTCTCTTTCCGATTTATCCTCCGACTTTGTCGTTCTGGTTGCGAATAAAAAGAGCCAGAAAGCCTCTGATATCGATCATCATTACGGTCATCTGCGTTTCGAAAACGGTGCAAAGCTCATTATTGGCGCTATTCTGCTGCTTGTGGGGGTCGGGATGCTCTGGTCCGCAGGCAATAAACTGCTTCACCCCGAGACGCATCAGCTGGTGAAAGGGGCCGCGCTGTGGGTGGCGATTCTGGCGCTGGTGGTAAAGGAAAGCCTGTTCAGATACATGTTTGCCACGGGAAAACGTATTCAGTCCTCGCTGCTGATAGCCAATGCCTGGCATGCCCGTTCTGACGCAGCGTCGTCAGTGGTTGTCGCCATCGGCATTGCCGGGAATTTAGTGGGCTTTCACGCGATGGACCTCATTGCGGCCCTGATTGTCGGAGTGTTCATCGCCCATATGGGTTACAAATTTGCTGCCGATGCCCTGCACGATCTGATGGACCGTTCGCTTGAGCCCGAGCTGGAGCACGACATCAAAACGTGTCTTCTCGCAACCGAGGGCGTCACCGGACTCCATGATTTAAAAACCCGCAAGATGGGCGATTTAGCCCTTGTCGATGTCCATCTGGAAGTGAACGGCGAATTAAGCGTAAAAGAAGGACATCAGATTGCCGTGAATGCCAGAAATAACGTGATGCAAAAATTCAATGTGCTGAACGTGATGACGCATATTGATCCTGCCCACTAACCGGAACGTATAAATACAGTGTGACGCAAGCGACCGTTAAGGTTTCGTTAATTAATCTGCGTCACACTGCATCGCATCAGCTCTCTCATTATTGAGGTAAAAAGCGATGAAACCAACATTACGCGATACGCTTCCCCATAAAGAAACACCTTTTCTTCGCATACTGCACATTCTTGTGGCCGTACTGGTCCTCGCCCAGATTATCAATTCTAATTTCACCGAAAGTGAAGCCCTCCACGAATCCGGGCTGAACGGAATTGTCACCTGGATCCATGTTATCTCCGGGTTTGGTTTAATTTTTTGTGGCATTGCCATGATGGCATGGATGTTAACCCAGCGCGGATTTAAGTATTACTTCGCCTGGCTGGCGCTGGATTTTCGCGGAATTGTTGACGATATTCGCACCCTCGCGCAGCGTCAGCTTCCTGACGCGCATGCCGGCGGTATGGCAGCAACGGTGCAAGGTCTGGGCGTGCTGGCGCTGCTGGGCGTTGCACTCTGCGGCGCGGCCTGGTTCGTGCTGAACGCCACGCTCGGGCCGGTTTCGTCCGTCACGGAATCCGTCTTGGATTTGCATAAATTCCTGACGGTCTTTATTGAGACATATTTCTGGGCACACGGCTTCATGGGCCTCGTTCATATGTACCTGACGCTACGCGCGCAGCGTAAATATCAGTATTCAGAATAAAACGGTTCACAGAGCCCGGCGTTCCCGGGCTCCATTTCGCTCATCCGATCACACGTCTTTTACGCGGCAGGTCAGCAGGAGCGTCACGACGGATAGCGCCGCAATCATCCAGTAGACAGACGCGTGCCCGTAGCTTTGCGCCAGCGCCCCCTGAATCACGCCCGCCAGAATCACCCCGGTTGAAATGCTGTTGGTAAAAAGCGTGGTCGCCGAGCCGGCACGACCGGGCATGAGATCCTGAAACCAGAGCATGCCGATCCCGGCAACAATCCCAATAAACACGGCGTTAAACAGCTGCAGCGCCAGCAACGCTTCCCGCGAATGGAAAAGGATCAGCCCCGCGTAGAACAGCACCCCGGCCGCCACGGCGACAATCATCATCCTGCGCTTTCCAAAGCGCTTAACGTAGTAACCCGCCAGAATCATTGCCGGAATTTCCAGCCCGGCGGCAGTTCCCATTAAGATCCCCGCGAGCTTGTCCGGCAGGCCCAGATCGCTGCTGATCCACAGCGGCATATCGATGATGTACATGGTGTTGCAGGTCCACATCAGCGTGGAGGCAATAAACAGCATGCGGACGTTTTTGTCCTGCCAGCCGCTCACCTCGGTGACAGGTTTATCCGTCGTCTGTTCGACGCGCGCCACGGACGGCAGCGCGAAGGCAATCAGCGCCAGGCTGATGACAAAAATCCCGGCGGCGATGGAAAACATGGTGGTAAAGCCGTAGTTCAACGCCAGCATAAAGGCCAGCGGCGGGCCAATGACCCACGCCAGCGAAAGCTGGGCGCGCATCACCGAGCTGAACATCACCACTTCACGCGCCGAGTTATCCGCGTATTCACGGGCCAGCGCGAACAGCTGCGGCATGGCGGTGTTCGCCAGCGACGCCAGCAGCACGCCGCAGGTAATAAGCGTCAGATAATGACGGTTGAAGGCAAAGAGCAGCGCGTTGCCCACGGCCATGGCGCAGCAAAAGAGGATCAGCCTGCGGCGATCGCCATGGCTGTCCGATCGTTTCGCCAGCGCGAGGCTGACCAGGATCCCGGCAATGGCGTTAACGGTGTAAAACAGGCCGACCCAAAACGGCTGCGCCCCCACCTCACGGCTGAGAAACAGGCTCAGCGTCGGCGCCTGCAGCGCCCCCGCCACGCCCATCATAAAGGCCACCAGCATAAAAGCGGCATACACGCCGTTAAGGCGTCGCCCCATCGTCATCAACCAGAGCATGCGCAAGTCCTTGTGAAAGCGAATCGAAATTGGGTGAATAGTAAACGAAAAAAGCCAGCAAAAACATTTTGCTGGCGGGTGATAAGCACCAATACTCAGTCACACATGATCGAGGCGAGTTAGCGGGAAGAGGTCGGTGTTGTAACGTCCCACTGCATCAATTCTTCTAACGTTTTCAGCCGTTGCTCTGCACACCGGCGGGCCAGCCAGGACGATCCTTTTGTCGCTGAAAAGTACTGCTGATAGAACTGACGTGCGGTAGACCTCTTCATAATTTACCTCCTCGCTTCATCGGGGAGAATTATTGGCCTAATATAGGGATAAATAAATTGCTGGTTTTTTGTCAGGAGTTCCCCTTTTATGCCTTCCGGTCGTCTGCAACAACAGTTTATCCGCCTCTGGCAGTGCTGCGAGGGGCAATCGCAGGAGACTACGCTCAACGAGCTGGCTGACCTGCTTAGCTGCTCCCGTCGCCATATGCGCACGCTGCTCAACACCATGCAGCAGCAGGGCTGGTTAAGCTGGGAAGCGGAGGCGGGACGCGGCAAACGTTCGCGGCTGACCTTCCTCTATACCGGGCTGGCGCTGCAGCAGCAGCGCGCGGAAGATCTGCTCGAGCAGGACCGCATCGATCAGCTGGTACAGCTGGTTGGCGACAAAGCCGCCGTGCGCCAGATGCTGGTTTCCCATCTCGGGCGCAGCTTTCGTCAGGGCCGCCACATTCTGCGGGTGCTCTACTACCGTCCGATGAAAAATCTGTTGCCCGGCACGGCCTTACGCCGCTCAGAAACGCATATGGCCCGGCAAATCTTCAGCGGTCTGACGCGGATAAATGAGGAAAACGGGGAACTGGAGGCGGATATCGCGCATCACTGGCAGCAACTTTCCCCGCGCCACTGGCGCTTCTTTTTACGCCCCGGCATCCACTTTCACCACGGCCGCGAGCTGGAAATGCACGACGTCATCACCTCTCTGGAACGTGCCCGCAGGCTACCGCTCTACTCGCATATCTCCCGCGTCCACTCCCCCACGGCCTGGACGCTGGATATTGAGCTGTCGCAGCAGGATAAGTGGCTTCCCTGGCTGCTGGGCTACGTGCCGTCGATGATTTTGCCCGGCGAGTGGGAATCAATGAACAATTTTGCCAGCCTGCCGATTGGCACCGGGCCCTACTCCGTGTCCCGCAATAACAGCAATCAGCTGAAAATCCGCGCGTTCGACGACTACTTTGGCTATCGGGCGCTGATCGACGAAGTGAACGTCTGGGTATTGCCGGATCTCAATGAAGACCTGAGCTGCGGGCTGACGCTGGAAGGCCCCACCACGGGAGAAAAAGCCGTGGAGAGTCGCCTCGAGGAAGGGTGTTACTATCTCCTGTTTGACCGCCGCACCCACCGTGGGGCAAACCAGGCCGTCCGCAAGTGGGTTAGCCACGTTTTGTCCCCTTCCAATCTGATTTACCATGCGGAAGAGCAGTACCAGACATACTGGTTCCCGGCGTACGGCCTGCTTCCGCGCTGGCACCACGCCCGCCCGGTGCACTGCGACAAACCCGCAGGGCTGGAGTCCATCACCCTGACCTACTACCGCGAGCACGTGGAGCATCGTTTTATCGCCAGAATCATGACCCGGCTGCTGGCAGCCGAGGGGGTCAGGTTAGAGGTCAGGGAAGTGGACTATGACGAATGGCATCAGGGGGAGATAGCCAGTGATATCTGGCTCAACAGCGCCAACTTTACCCTGCCGCTCGATTTTTCCCTTTTCTCGCATCTGTATGAAGTCCCGCTGATCCAGCACTGCATCGACCGTGACTGGCAGCAGGATGCCGCCCTGTGGCGCGCGGGCGAAATGAATCTTGCAGCGTGGTGCCAGCAGCTGCTGACCGAGCAGGCGATCGTACCCTTGATCCACCACTGGCTGATGATCCAGGGCCAGCGCAGCATGCGCGGCCTGCGGATGAATACCCTGGGCTGGTTTGATTTTAAATCCGCCTGGTTTGCGCCGCCGGAGCCATAACACTTTCGTAATATTCACCAAATCATTACAATAGCGCCGTTCTCAACGGGGTGCTGCATCACAGATGTGCGCTGAGATAATACCCGTCGAACCTGATCCGGATAACGCCGGCGAAGGGATTTGAGGCTGTCGCTCAAAATCCTTTGCCACTCAACCTTGAGGTGCAAAGTGTTAAAAAAAGTTCTTCCCCTGCTGGCGCTGTTTGCGCTGCCTGCTTTTGCGAAGCCCGTCCTGACGGTCTACACCTATGACTCCTTCTCTGCCGACTGGGGCCCTGGCCCGGTGGTTAAAAAAGCCTTTGAAGCTGACTGTAACTGCGAGCTGAAGTTCGTGGCGCTGGAAGATGGCGTATCGCTGCTCAACCGTCTGCGCATGGAAGGGAAAAACAGCAAGGCCGACGTAGTGCTCGGGCTGGATAACAACCTGCTGGAGGCCGCCTCGCAAACCAAACTGTTTGCCAAAAGCGGCGTCGCGGCAGATGCCGTTAACGTGCCGGGCGGCTGGAAAAACGACACCTTTGTGCCGTTCGACTATGGCTACTTTGCTTTTGTTTACGACAAAAATAAGCTGAAAAACCCGCCGAAGAGCCTGAAAGAGCTGGTTGAGAGTGACCAGAAATGGCGCGTGATTTATGAAGATCCGCGCACCAGTACGCCAGGCCTGGGCCTGCTGCTGTGGATGCAAAAGGTTTACGGGGATAAAGCGCCGGAGGCGTGGCAGAAACTGGCCGCCAAAACCGTCACCGTCACCAAAGGCTGGAGCGAAGCCTATGGCCTGTTCCTGAAAGGTGAAAGCGATCTGGTGCTGAGCTACACCACCTCTCCGGCCTACCACATCATCGCCGAGAAGAAAGATAACTATGCTGCCGCTGATTTTGCTGAAGGGCACTATCTGCAGGTGGAAGTCGCCGCGCGTACCGCCGCCAGCAAACAGCCGGAGCTGGCCGAGAAGTTCCTGAAGTTTATGGTTTCACCGGCGTTCCAGAATGCGATTCCCGCAGGCAACTGGATGTATCCGATCACGAACGTTGCGCTGCCCGCAGGTTTCGAGCAGTTGACCAAACCAAACACCTCGCTGGAGTTTACGCCGCAGCAGGTCGCCGCGCAGCGTGCAGCATGGGTAAGTGAATGGCAACGCGCCGTCAGCCGTTGATTCCCGGCTGGTTACTTCCCGGGCTGCTCGCCGCCACAGTGATGGTGGCGGTCAGCCTGGGGGCTTTTCTTGCACTGTGGTTCAACGCGCCAGAGAGCGACCTGCTCGCCCTCTGGCACGACAGCTACCTCTGGCACGTTATCCGGTTCTCCTTCTGGCAGGCGTCTCTCTCTGCCCTGCTGTCGGTGCTCCCGGCTATTTTTCTTGCGCGCGCCCTGTATCGCCGGCGTTTTCCAGGCAGGCTGGCACTGCTGCGCCTGTGCGCCATGACGCTGATCCTGCCCGTGCTGGTGGCGGTATTTGGCATCCTCAGCGTTTACGGTCGCCAGGGCTGGCTGGCTTCGCTGTTCGGCCAGCTTGGTCTGGAATGGTCATTCTCTCCTTACGGATTGCAGGGCATTCTGCTCGCGCACGTGTTTTTCAATATGCCGATGGCAACGCGCCTCTTCTTGCAGGCGCTGGAAAACATTCCCGGCGAACAGCGTCAGATTGCCGCCCAGCTCGGCATGCGCGGCGTGTCGTTCTTCCGCTTTGTCGAATGGCCGTGGCTGCGCCGCCAGCTCCCGCCCGTCGCGGCGTTAATCTTTATGCTCTGCTTTGCCAGCTTTGCCACCGTGCTGTCGCTCGGCGGCGGGCCGCAGGCCACCACCATTGAGCTGGCGATTTACCAGGCGCTGAGTTACGACTACGATCCCGGTCGCGCCGCGCTGCTGGCGATGGTGCAGATGGCGTGCTGCCTTGTGCTGGTGCTGTTGAGCCAGCGGCTGAGTAAAGCCATTCCCCCTGGCAGCAATCAAATAACCGGCTGGCGCGATCCGCAGGACAGCCTGCACAGCCGCGTTACCGATTTTATCCTGATCGCGCTGGCGCTCCTGCTTCTGCTGCCGCCGCTGATGGCCGTTATCGTTGACGGACTGAACCTCAATCTCATGTCCGTCCTGCAACAGCCCGTCCTCTGGCAGGCGACCTGGACCTCGCTGCGTATCGCGCTGGCGGCAGGGTTACTGTGCGTCATGCTAACCATGATGCTGCTGTGGAGCAGCCGTGAACTCTATGCCCGGCAGGCCCCAAAGGCCGGGCAGACGCTGGAGCTGACAGGGACGCTGATTCTGGCGATGCCGGGCATCGTGCTGGCGACGGGCTTCTTTTTACTGTTCAACAGCACCATCGGCCTGCCGGAAATGGCCGACGGCATTGTGATTTTCACCAACGCCCTGATGGCCATCCCTTACGCGCTCAAAGTGCTGGAAAACCCGATGCGCGACGTCAACAGCCGCTACGGTTTGCTGTGCCAGTCGCTGGGTATGCAGGGCTGGCAGCGGCTGAAGGTGGTGGAACTCCGCGCGCTAAAACGTCCGCTGGCGCAGGCGCTGGCGTTTGCCTGCGTATTGTCGATTGGGGATTTTGGCGTGGTGGCTCTCTTTGGCAATGACGATTTCCGCACGCTGCCATACTGGCTCTACCAGCAGATCGGCTCTTATCGCAGTCAGGACGGCGCGGTCACCGCGCTGTTACTGCTGCTGCTGTGCTTTGCCTTATTTACCGTTATCGAAAAACTTCCGGGGCGTGATGTTAAAACTGACTGATGTAACCTGGCTTTACCAGCATCTGCCGATGCGCTTCACGCTCTCCGTGCGCCAGGGGGAGATGATCGCCGTGCTTGGCCCAAGCGGCGCGGGAAAAAGCACGCTGCTTAATCTGATTGCGGGTTTTCTGCAGCCGGCAAGCGGTGCGATCGTCATTAACAATCAAGATCATACCTACACGCCGCCCGCGAAACGTCCGGTCTCAATGCTGTTTCAGGAAAACAACCTGTTTACCCATCTGACGGTGCGGCAAAACATCGCGCTGGGGATGCATCCGGGACTCAGGCTGAACGATGCCCAGCGCCAGAAGCTGGAGATCATTGCCGCCCAGATGGGGATCAACGAGTTCATCGACAGGCTGCCGGGCGAGCTTTCCGGCGGCCAGCGTCAGCGCGTGGCGCTGGCGCGATGTCTTGTCCGCGAGCAGCCGATCCTGCTGCTGGATGAGCCGTTCTCGGCGCTCGATCCCGCGCTGCGCCTGGAGATGCTCGCCCTGGTTCAGGACGTCTGTCAGCGCCAGCAGCTGACGATGCTGATGGTTTCACACAGTATTGAGGATGCCGCTCGCATCGCCCCGCGATCGGTAGTGATTGCCGAAGGGCGTATTTTGTGGGATGGAAAAACAGAAGAACTGCTGAGCGGTAAGGCGGGGGCGTCTTCACTGTTGGGCATTCGTGCGGTCTGATGCCCTCACCCTGGCCCTCTCCCACAGGGAGAGGGAAATCGTCGTTAACGGCTCACCACTTTTAATAAAATCTCGCCGTACACCGGCATCAGCGGGTGACGAATCAGCGCAACCAGGGCTACCACAGCCACGCCAAGCGTCAGCGGGGCCAGCCACAAAAGGCGAGAGCGCGGAAGATAGCGCGTCAGGCGATCGACGCTGGCTTTCCCACTGCGCCACAGCCGCCAGCAGAGCCATGCCGCCAGCCACAGCAGCACAGCCGTGCCCAGCAGCAGCCACTTAAACTCACCGCTTTGCATACCGTCGGGGATATCGATGGCCGCGCCGGCCAGGATCCCCGGCAGGAAGTAGAACGGCGGCCAGAAGACGCAGCCGATAATGTTCGGCACCACGAATTTTGCGACGGGCAGATCCAGCATCCCCGCCACCATCGGCACCAGCGGACGCGTTGGCCCGACAAAGCGGCCGACGAGGATGGTAAACATGCTGTGCTGATGCAGCGCATGTTCGGTTTTATCCAGCAGGGCTTTGTTCTTTTTCATGAACGACCAGCGGTGCAGCGGCTTCTTAAAGCGCCAGCCCAGCCAGAAGGAGATCCAGTCGCCGAGCAGGCAGCCGATAATCCCGGCCAGCCACGCCTGCCAGAAATTAACCTCGCCGCTGCCAATCAGCGCCCCAAGCCCTGCCATCATCACGGTGCCGGGCAGGATCAGCCCAACCAGCGCCAGCGATTCCAGAAACGCCACCAGCGCCACGGCGATGAGCGAGTACATAACGGACTGGGTAATAAAGTGTTCCAGCAATGCCTGCATAACTATTCCGGTCAGAAAACGAATCAGCGATTCTGCTTAGCGCCCCGCACCGCGTCAAGGCAACAATTGTCTGAATAGTTTACAGGTTGCTTTCTGCATTCACCTGTTTGTTTATCTTTTTTTACCGTTTATTCACATCCCGCGCGGAATTCGCTCGGGCTGGCGCCGGTGCATTTTTTAAATACCCGGGAGAAATAGAGCTGATCCTCAAAGCCCACGTTGCGTCCGACGGTGGCAATCGGCATCCGGGTGGTGCTGAGCAGCAGCTTTGCCTGACTGATGCGCTGATCCTCGCGCCAGCTCAATACGCTGACGCCCAGCTGCTGGCGGAACAGATGCGACAGCCGCGACGGCGACAGGCAGACGTGCTGAGCAACGCTGGCGATATCAAACTGGCTATCGGCCAGGTGGTCGCTGATGTACTGGCAGGCGTCGCGCACGCGGTTGTCCAGCGGGGGATTAAGCGACTCGTTAATCGCCTCCATCCGTCGCAGCAGCAGCTGTTCAAGCAGGTTAATCGCCAGCAGTTCGGCGTAGCGACCACCGGCCTGTCCCGCTTCGATAATCTGCGCAAAAAGCTCGCGAAACTGCCCCAGATGAACCTCATCCGGGCGATAAAAACCGGTATGCGCAAAAATGGCGGGCCACGAAAGCCACTCCTGCCAGTAGGCGCGCGGACGGAAATAGACCCACTGGTGATACCACTCTTTGGCATCCGGATGACGGCCATAGTGGTGGATCTCCCCCGGCGGGAACAGCAGGATATCGCCGGGGCGGCAGACAAACTGCTGGTCACCGTTCTTGATGATCCCTTCCCCTCGCACGGTCAGGTTGAGGATATACCCTTTCATGCCGAGCGGTCGATCGACGTAAAAGTCGAGGTATCCCTCAGCCTCGATAGGGGTCAGTCCCGCCACAAGGTGCGCGTTAAACGAGTATCCCGGCAGCAGGGGATCGTTTTGCGTTTCGGCCATAGATTCAGTTCTCCCAAGGGTCCTGAAGGAAACCAATTGTCCATATCACTAAAAGCAGCTTTAAAATGGCCCGCGAAAAGATCCAAAAAGCATCACGCCGCTTTTACGTCCGCCATGTTTCAGCCTTTCCCCCTGATTTCTCCGCCAGAGCAGGCAGATAACCAGTAACAAAAGTGTCTATAAGTGCGGCAGAAATGTCCACATTGAATATTTGCACGGCGTCACACTTTCCGTTGTAACAGCAATTTAGTCCATAAGATTAGCGGATCCTGCCTGACGACTTTTTTCCCCAGTCTCTAATGTTCTTCCATACCTGTTTTTTCGATGGAGCAACACCATGGCAATTGCGATTGGCCTCGATTTTGGCAGCGATTCGGTTCGCGCGCTGGCAGTGGACTGTACGTCCGGCCAGGAGATAGCAACCAGCGTTGAGTGGTACCCGCGCTGGCAAGAGGGGCGCTACTGTGATGCGCCGAACAACCAGTTCCGTCACCACCCGCGTGACTATATCGAGTCGATGGAAGCGGCGATCAAAACCGTCCTCGCTGAACTGACTGACGACCAGCGGGCTGAGATTGTCGGAATTGGCGTCGACAGCACCGGTTCCACGCCTGCTCCTGTCGATGCCGAAGGCCGCGTGCTGGCGCTGCGCCCGGAGTTTGCCGACAACCCGAACGCCATGTTCGTGCTGTGGAAAGACCACACCGCCGTAGAAGAGGCTGAAGCCATTACGCGCCTGTGCCATCAGCCGGGCAAGACAGACTACTCGCGCTACATCGGCGGGATTTATTCCAGCGAATGGTTCTGGGCCAAGATCCTCCACGTCACCCGTGCCGACGCAGCCGTTGCGCAGGCTGCGGCGTCATGGGTTGAGCTGTGCGACTGGGTGCCTGCCCTGCTCTCCGGCACCACTCGCCCGCAGGATATCCGCCGCGGCCGCTGCAGCGCCGGGCATAAATCCCTGTGGCACGAAAGCTGGGGCGGCCTGCCTCCGGCCGCGTTCTTTGATGAACTCGACCCGATCCTCAACAAGAGCCTGACGTACCCGCTCTTTACCGACACCTTTACCGCCGATATTCCCGTCGGCACCCTCTGCGAAGAGTGGGCGACGCGCCTCGGCCTGCCGCAGAACGTGGCCATCTCCGGCGGCGCCTTTGACTGCCATATGGGCGCCGTGGGCGCGGGCGCACAGCCAAACACGCTGGTCAAAGTCATCGGGACTTCAACCTGCGACATCCTGACGGCGGATAAAGCCACCGTTGGCGACCGCGCGGTGAAAGGCATCTGCGGCCAGGTTGACGGCAGCGTGGTGCCGGACTTCATCGGTCTTGAAGCCGGTCAGTCCGCGTTTGGCGATATCTACGCCTGGTTTGGTCGCGTGCTCGGCTGGCCGCTGGACCAGCTGGCGGCGGCGCATCCTGAACTGAAAACCCAGATAGCCGACAGCAAAAAGCAGCTTCTGCCGCAGCTCACCGAAGCCTGGGCAAAAAATCCGTCTCTCGATCACCTGCCGGTGGTGCTGGACTGGTTTAACGGCCGCCGCACGCCGTTTGCCAACCAGCGTCTGAAAGGGGTGATCGCGGATCTCAACCTGGCGACCGACGCCCCTGCGCTGTTCGGCGGTCTGATTGCCGCAACGGCCTTCGGTGCCCGCGCCATTATGGAGTGCTTCACCGGGCAGGGTATCGACGTCAACAACGTGATGGCGCTGGGCGGTATCGCCCGTAAAAACCCGGTGATCATGCAGGCCTGCTGCGACGTGCTGAACCGTCCGCTGCAGATTGTGGCCTCCGATCAGTGCTGCGCGCTGGGCGCGGCGATTTTCGCTGCCGTGGCTGCGGGCGTGCATGTCGACATCCCGACCGCGCAGCAGCATATGGCGAGCGCCGTCGAAAACACGCTCCAGCCGCGTGCCCAGCAGGCGCAACGCTTTGAACAGCTTTATCAGCGCTACCAGCAATGGGCAAAAAGCGCCGAACTTCACTATCTCCCTGTCGCCGCCCCGGCCAAAAGCACCGCGGACACTACGGCAACCCTGACCCATTAAGGACACGATGATGACCATTTTTAATAACTATGAAGTATGGTTTGTGATTGGCAGCCAGCATCTGTACGGACCGGAAGCGCTGCAGCAGGTGACGAAACACGCGGAGCACGTCGTTAACGCGCTGAACGCGGAAGCTAAACTGCCGTGCAAACTGGTGCTGAAACCGCTGGGCACGACGCCGGATGAAATTACCCACATCTGCCGCGACGCCAACTACGACGATAAATGTGCCGGTCTGGTGGTGTGGCTGCACACCTTCTCACCCGCCAAAATGTGGATCAACGGCCTGTCTATCCTCAACAAACCGCTGCTGCAGTTCCATACCCAGTTCAACGCCTCCCTGCCGTGGGACAGCATCGACATGGACTTTATGAATCTGAACCAGACCGCGCACGGCGGCCGCGAGTTCGGCTTCATCGGCGCGCGTATGCGCCAGCAGCACGCGGTGGTCACCGGCCACTGGCAGGATGGCAAGGCGCAACAGCGTATCGGCTCCTGGATGCGCCAGGCAGTATCCAAACAGGATACTCGCCATCTGAAAGTGGTGCGTTTCGGCGACAACATGCGTGAAGTGGCGGTCACCGACGGCGACAAAGTGGCCGCGCAGATCAAGTTCGGCTTCTCCGTGAATACCTGGGCCGTGGGCGACCTGGTGCAGGTGGTGAATGAAGTCAGCGACGGCGACGTGAGCGCTTTGGTGGACGAGTACGAAAGCAGCTACCGCCTGACGCCTGCGGCACAAATCAACGGCGACAAGCGTCAGAACGTGCTGGACGCGGCGCGCATCGAGCTGGGCATGAAGCGCTTCCTGGAACAGGGCGGCTTCCACGCCTTTACCACTACCTTTGAAGACCTCCACGGCCTGAAACAGCTGCCGGGTCTGGCGGTACAACGTCTGATGCAGCAGGGCTACGGCTTTGCGGGCGAAGGCGACTGGAAAACTGCCGCTCTGCTTCGCATCATGAAGGTGATGTCGACCGGTCTGCAGGGCGGCACCTCCTTTATGGAGGACTACACCTATCACTTCGAAAACGGCAACGACCTGGTGCTCGGCTCGCACATGCTGGAAGTGTGCCCGACGATCGCCGTGGAAGAGAAACCGATCCTCGACGTGCAGTACCTCGGCATCGGCGGCAAAGCCGATCCGGCGCGTCTGATCTTCAACACCCGTACGGGCCCGGCCATCAACGCCAGCCTGATCGACCTGGGCGATCGCTTCCGCCTGCTGGTGAACTGCGTCGATGCGGTTGAAACGCCGCACTCTCTGCCGAAACTTCCGGTCGCCAACGCCCTGTGGAAAGCACAGCCTGACCTGCCAACCGCTTCAGAAGCCTGGATCCTGGCCGGCGGCGCGCACCACACGGTGTTTAGCCACGCGCTGGATCTGAACGACATGCGTCAGTTCGCCGAGCTGCACGACATCGAGCTGACCGTGATTGATAACGATACCCGCCTGCCCGCCTTCAAAGACGCGCTGCGCTGGAACGAAGTCTATTACGGTTCAAAACGCTAAGTACGGAATGCCCGGTGACGCTACGCTCACCGGGCAGGGAGATAACGATGTTAGACGATCTCAAACGTCAGGTGCTCGAAGCCAACCTGGCGCTGCCGAAACATAATCTGGTCACCCTGACATGGGGCAACGTCAGCGCCGTTGACCGCGAAAAAGGCGTGTTCGTGATTAAGCCTTCCGGCGTGGATTACACGGTGATGACCGCAGACGATATGGTCGTTGTCAGCCTCGAGACCGGCGAAGTGGTCGAAGGTAAGAAAAAACCGTCCTCCGATACGCCGACTCACCGCCTGCTGTATCGGTCATTCCCGACCATCGGCGGCATCGTGCATACCCATTCGCGCCACGCCACCATCTGGGCGCAGGCGGGCCAGTCCATCCCGGCGACCGGCACCACGCACGCGGACTACTTTTACGGCACCATTCCCTGCACGCGTCTGATGACCGACGCCGAGATTAACGGCGAATATGAGTGGGAAACGGGGAACGTGATTGTCGAAACCTTCGAAAAACAGGGTATCGACGCCGCGCAAATGCCCGGCGTGCTGGTGCACTCCCACGGCCCGTTTGCCTGGGGTAAAAACGCAGAGGACGCGGTTCATAACGCCATCGTGCTCGAAGAGGTCGCCTATATGGGGATCTTCTGTCGCCAGCTGGCGCCGCAGCTGCCGGATATGCAGCAAACCCTGCTGGATAAGCATTACCTGCGCAAGCACGGCGCGAAGGCCTATTACGGGCAGTAAACTGTATATAAACCCAGCATTAAAATCTTAACCAGGCTATAATCAGGCCTGGTTTTGTTTTCTGGGATAACGGCGTGGCGCAGGCGCAAGAAGGTTTTTTACTGACCCGACACTGGCGGGATACCCCTCAGGGCACCGAGGTCGCGTTCTGGCTGGCAACCGACAGCGGTCCGCTACACGTTACGCTGCCCCCGCAGGAATCCGTGGCCTTTATTCCTGAAGCCCACGTCGAAAAGGTAAAGCAGCTGCTGCGCGGCGAAAACGGCTGGCGCATCACCCCGCTTGAGCTGAAGGATTTCCACCGCCAGCCGGTTTACGGCCTCTACTGTCGCGCCCATCGTCAGCTGATGCGCTATGAAAAGCTGCTCCGCGAGGCGGGCGTGACGCTCTACGAGGCGGATATCCGCCCACCGGAACGCTTTCTGATGGAGCGGTTTATTACCGCCCCCGTCTGGGTAGACGGCACCGCGCAGAGCGGCAGCCTCGTTAATGCGCGCCTGAAGCCGAATCCGCACTACCGCCCGCCGCTGAAGTGGGTCTCCCTGGATATCGAAACCACCCGTCACGGCGAACTGTACTGCATCGGTCTGGAAGGCTGCGGCGATCGGGTTGTTTATATGCTCGGGCCGCCGAATGGCGATGCGTCCGCGCTGGATTTCCGGCTTGAGTACGTCAACAGCCGCCCGCAGCTGCTGGAGAAGCTTAACCAGTGGTTTGCAGACAACGACCCCGACGTCCTGATCGGCTGGAACGTGGTGCAATTCGACCTGCGCGTGCTGCAAAAGCACGCCGAGCGCTACCGCATCCCGCTGTTGCTGGGGCGCGGAAACAGCGAGCTGGAATGGCGAGAACACGGTTTTAAGAACGGTGTTTTTTTCGCGCAGGCCAACGGTCGCCTGATTATCGACGGCATCGAGGCGCTTAAGTCCGCCTTCTGGAACTTCTCTTCATTCTCCCTCGAAGCGGTCGCACAGGAGCTGCTTGGCGAAGGCAAATCCATCGACAACCCCTGGGACAGAATGGACGAGATCGACCGGCGCTTTAATGAAGATAAACCGGCGCTTGCCACCTACAACCTGAAAGACTGCGAGCTGGTCACGCAGATTTTCCACAAAACCGAGATTATGCCGTTCCTGCTGGAGCGCGCGACGGTAAACGGCCTGGCGGCAGACAGGCACGGCGGCTCCGTCGCGGCCTTTAGCCACCTCTATTTTCCGCGCATGCACCGGGCGGGATACGTCGCCCCCAACCTCGGGGACGTACCGCCGCAGGCAAGCCCCGGAGGCTACGTCATGGACTCCCGGCCAGGATTGTATGACTCCGTTCTGGTGCTGGACTACAAAAGCCTCTACCCGTCGATTATCCGTACCTTCCTGATCGATCCCGTCGGGCTGGTTGAGGGCATGGCCCAGCCGGACGATGAGCACAGCACCGAAGGTTTCCTCGGCGCACGCTTCTCGCGGGAAAAACACTGCCTGCCTGAAATCGTGGGAAACATCTGGCACGGCCGCGATGAGGCCAAGCGCCACGGCAACAAGCCGCTATCACAGGCGCTGAAAATCATTATGAACGCCTTTTACGGCGTGCTGGGCACCAGCGCCTGCCGCTTCTTTGACCCGCGTCTGGCCTCCTCGATCACCATGCGCGGGCACGAGATCATGCGCCAGACCAAAGCGCTGATTGAGTCCCGGGGCTATGACGTCATCTACGGCGACACGGACTCCACCTTTGTGTGGCTTAAGGGCGCGCATTCAGAAGACGACGCCGCGCAAATCGGCAAAGCGCTGGTCGCCTTCGTGAACGACTGGTGGCAGGAACATTTGCAGAAAGAGCGGTTAAGCAGCGCGCTGGAGCTGGAATTTGAAACCCATTTCGCCCGCTTTTTAATGCCCACCATTCGCGGCACCGATCAGGGCAGCAAGAAGCGCTACGCCGGGCTGATTCAGGAAGGCGACGCGCAGCGGATGGTTTTTAAAGGGCTGGAGACGGTACGTACCGACTGGACGCCGCTGGCGCAGCAGTTCCAGCAGACGCTCTATCTGCGGGTGTTTCGCAATGAGCCCTATCAGGACTACGTGCGCGAGACGATAGCCAGCCTGATGGCGGGCGAACTTGACGCGCAGCTGGTATACCGCAAGCGCCTGCGCCGCCCGCTGGCGGAGTACCAGCGCAACGTTCCTCCGCACGTACGCGCCGCGCGCCTGGCGGATGAGGAAAACGTACGCCGTGGCCGCGCGCCGCAGTATCAAAACCGGGGAATCATCAAATACGTCTGGACCATTAGCGGCCCGGAACCCGTGGATTATCAGCACTCTCCTCTCGATTACGAACACTATCTGACGCGCCAGCTTCAGCCGGTTGCCGACGGAATTTTGCCCTTCATCGACGATGATTTTGCTACACTGGTTACAGGGCAACTTGGCTTATTTTGACGCGTGACGAAATGGCTGCCATCCAGTACCATAGCGCCCTTTCCATTCCTGGACCCATTTTTCGTTGACCGTCTTTTTTGACGGTAGTCGAACTATTGCCTGCAATTAAAGATTAGAGCCGAACAACTATGCCTTTTACACTTGGTCAACGCTGGATCAGCGATACAGAAAGCGAACTTGGACTAGGAACCGTCGTAGCAATCGATACGCGTATGGTTACCCTCCTCTTCCCTGCCACCGGTGAAAACCGTCTGTACGCTCGCAATGACTCCCCTGTTACCCGCGTGATGTTCAATCCGGGCGACACCGTGACCAGCCATGACGGCTGGCAGCTCAAGATTGAAGACGTAAAAGAAGAGAATGGACTGCTCGCCTACATTGGTACTCGTCTTGATACGGATGAAGCCAATGTCATCCTGCGTGAAGTGCTGCTCGACAGCAAACTGGTGTTCAGCAAGCCGCAGGACCGCCTGTTTGCCGGGCAAATCGACCGTATGGATCGCTTCTCCCTGCGCTATCGCGCGCGTAAGTTCCAGAGTGAACAGTACCGCATGCCGTGGAGCGGCCTGCGCGGCCAGCGCACCAGCCTGATCCCCCACCAGCTGAACATCGCCCACGACGTGGGCCGTCGCCACGCGCCGCGCGTGCTGCTGGCAGATGAAGTGGGTCTGGGTAAAACCATCGAAGCGGGCATGATCCTGCATCAACAGCTGCTTTCCGGCGCTGCCGAACGCGTGCTGATCGTGGTGCCAGAAACCCTGCAGCACCAGTGGCTGGTTGAGATGCTGCGCCGCTTTAACCTGCGTTTCTCCCTGTTCGACGATGAACGCTATGCCGAAGCGCAGCACGACGCCGACAACCCGTTTGAAACCGAACAGCTGGTCATTTGTTCCCTGGACTTCGTGCGCCGCAGCAAGCAGCGTCTTGAGCATCTGTGCGATGCCGAGTGGGACATTATGGTCGTTGACGAAGCGCACCACCTGGTCTGGAGCGAAGACGCGCCGAGCCGCGAATACATGGCTATCGAGCAGCTTGCCGAACGCGTGCCTGGCGTCCTGCTGCTGACCGCAACGCCGGAGCAGCTGGGTCTGGAAAGCCACTTCGCCCGTCTGCGCCTGCTCGATCCAAACCGTTTCCACGACTTTGCGCAGTTCGTGGAAGAACAGAATAACTACCGTCCGGTCGCGGATGCCGTCGCCATGCTGCTGGCGGGCAAGCGTCTTTCTGATGACGAGCTCAACACCCTGAGCGATCTGATTGGCGAGCAGGATATCGAGCCGCTTTTGCAGGCTGCGAACAGCGACAGCGACAACGCGGAATCCGCGCGTAAAGAGCTGATCGACATGCTGATGGACCGCCACGGCACCAGCCGCGTGCTGTTCCGTAACACCCGGAACGGCGTCAAAGGCTTCCCGAAACGCGAGCTGCATACGATTAAGCTGCCGCTGCCGACGCAGTATCAGACGGCGATTAAAGTCTCCGGCATTATGGGTGCGCGCAAAACCCAGGAAGAGCGCGCCCGCGACATGCTTTATCCGGAACAAATCTACCAGGAGTTTGAAGGCGATACCGGCACCTGGTGGAACTTCGATCCGCGCGTGGAGTGGCTGATGGGCTACCTGACCGCGCACCGCTCCCAGAAGGTGCTGGTGATCTGCGCCAAAGCGGCCACCGCGCTGCAGCTGGAGCAGGTTCTGCGCGAGCGCGAAGGCATTCGCGCCGCCGTGTTCCACGAAGGCATGTCCATCGTCGAGCGCGACCGCGCCGCGGCGTGGTTCGGGGAAGAGGACAGCGGCGCACAGGTTCTGCTGTGCTCGGAAATCGGCTCTGAAGGCCGTAACTTCCAGTTCGCCAGCAACCTGGTGATGTTCGATCTGCCGTTTAACCCGGATCTGCTGGAGCAGCGCATCGGCCGTCTGGATCGTATCGGCCAGGCGCATGATATTCAGATCCACGTGCCGTATCTCGAAAAAACCGCGCAGTCCGTGCTGGTACGCTGGTTCCACGAAGGTCTGGACGCGTTTGAACATACCTGCCCGACGGGCCGCACCATTTATGATCAAGTGCATGGCGATCTGATCGGCTACCTGGCCGCGCCGGAAAACGCGGAAGGGTTTGATGAGCTGATCAAGTCCTGCCGTGAGAAGCACGACGCGCTGAAAGCGCAGCTGGAGCAGGGCCGCGACCGCCTGCTGGAGATCCACTCCAACGGCGGTGAAAAAGCGCAGGCGCTGGCTGAGAGTATTGAAGAACAGGATGATGACACCAGCCTGATCGGCTTCTCCATGAACCTGTTCGATATCGTCGGCATCAACCAGGACGACCGCGGCGAGAACCTGATTGTCCTGACTCCGTCCGATCACATGCTGGTTCCGGATTTCCCGGGCCTGCCGGAAGATGGCTGTACCATCACCTTCGAGCGTGACGTGGCGCTGTCCCGCGAAGATGCCCAGTTTATCACCTGGGAACACCCGCTGATCCGCAACGGTCTGGACCTGATCCTCTCCGGCGATACCGGCAGCAGCACCATCTCCCTGTTGAAAAACAAGGCGCTGCCGGTGGGCACCCTGCTGGTGGAGCTGATCTACGTTGTGGAAGCGCAGGCGCCGAAACAGCTGCAGCTCACCCGCTTCCTGCCGCCAACACCGGTGCGTCTGCTGCTGGATAAAAACGGCACGAACCTGGCGGGACAGGTTGAATTCGAGAGTTTCAACCGACAGCTGAGTGCGGTAAACCGCCATACGGGCAGCAAGCTGGTGAACGCGGTACAGCAGGATGTGCACGCTATTCTGCAACTGGGCGAAACCCAGATTGAAAAAGCGGCCAGAGCGCTGATTGACGCCGCGCGCAGTGAAGCCGACGAGAAACTGTCTGCGGAGCTGTCCCGTCTGGAAGCGTTAAAAGCGGTCAACCCGAACATCCGCGACGACGAGCTGGCTGCGATTGAAAGCAACCGTCAGCAGGTGCTGGAAAGCCTGAATCAGGCTGGCTGGCGTCTGGATGCCCTGCGTCTTATCGTTGTGACGCATCAGTAAACGGAGCGCAAGATGGTGATGGAGCCTTACAATCCGCCTCAGGATCCCTGGCTGGTCATTCTGTATCAGGATGAACATATTATGGTGGTCAACAAGCCCAGCGGCCTGTTGTCCGTGCCGGGGCGTCTGGACGAGCACAAGGACAGCGTGATGATGCGCATTCAGCGCGATTATCCGCAGGCGGAGTCTGTCCATCGCCTGGATATGGCCACCAGCGGCGTGATTGTGGTGGCGCTGAACAAAGCGGCGGAACGCGAGTTAAAGCGCCAGTTCCGCGAGCGCGAGCCGAAAAAGCAGTATATCGCCCGCGTCTGGGGCCACCCCGCAAAGGCGGAAGGGCTGGTAGATTTACCGCTGATCTGCGACTGGCCAAACCGGCCTAAGCAGAAGGTGTGTTACGAAACCGGCAAGGCCGCGCAGACCGAGTACGAAGTGCTGGAGTACGCGCCGGATAATACCGCGCGCGTCCTGCTTAAGCCGATTACCGGACGTTCGCACCAGCTGCGCGTGCATATGCTCGCCCTGGGTCATCCGATTTTGGGCGACAGGTTTTACGCGCCGCCTGAAGCGCTGGCCTTAGCGCCACGTCTGCAGCTGCACGCGCAGACGCTCACCATCACCCATCCGGCCTTCGGTAACGCGATGACGTTTAAAGCCCCGGTGGACTTCTAAAAAAAAGCCCGACATCGTCGGGCTTTTTTTATTTGAAACCTTTCTTCTCTTTAATGAGCTCGTACGCCTTCTGGATTTCCTGCGCTTTTTGCTTCGCCATCTCCATCATCTCTGGCGGTAAGCCTTTCGCGACCAGTTTGTCCGGATGGTGTTCGCTCATGAGCTTACGATAGGCACGTTTAATCGTGGTCTGATCGTCAGAGGGCTTAACGCCAAGCACGTTGCAGGCGTCTTCCAGCGTCGGACCACGCTGCGCCTGCTGCCAGGCACCGCCGGACGACTGCTGGTGATAGCCGCCGCCAAACTGCGCCCCGCCCTGCATCATGCGCAGGAACTGGTCGAACTGCATGCGGGAGATGCCCAGCTCTTCCGCAATGACGTACAGCACGTCACGTTCATTAGGGTGAAGTGAACCGTCTGCGAAAGCCGCCTGGATTTGAATTTCCAGAAACATCCGAATTAAATCAAAACGTCCAAAGCAGATGCTGCGGAACTGACGCATTTTTTCGCGAAGCGGATAATTATCCGACTTACCGATGCGAAACGCATTTTGCGCTTCCAGACGGGAGTCGCCGTGCAGATTCATGCGATCCATAAAGACGCTGGCAATCTGAATATCGGCTTCTGTGACACGCCCTTTGGATTTGGTTAAGTGCCCCATGACCTCAAAGGTGGTGGAGAAAAAGAGTGACTGACGCTCGCGCTGATTGGCAAACCAGGCCATTTTGCGGCTGCGCGCCTTATCAAACATATGGCCGATAATAAGCCCAAGCACAATCCCCCAGAACCCGGCACCCATGATGATGGCGAACGCAACGCCGATTATTTTACCCCAATACTGCATATACTCCCCGGATAGTCATATTCCTTGCCGACGCAACGTCATCATCACTGTGTTCAAGTCACGGTCAATTGAAGGACATCGCCTATAATTTGCTTTATCATACTCGTCATTCGATAGCGAGCCTAACACTCTGGCACGCAAACGGGCAGGATTAACGCTGGTACTGCGCAGATGAGTAAGATAGTCTCTGAGCGTTTGTAAGCCGTAGCCACTGATGACGGAACAATAAAATACAACGTATGAAAAAACGTATCCCCACCCTCCTGGCCACAATGATTGGCTCCGCCCTGTACAGTCAACAGGGGCTGGCGGCCGATCTCGCCTCGCAGTGTATGCTTGGCGTTCCAAGTTATAATCGCCCACTGGTGAGTGGCGATACAAATAGCTTGCCGGTAACCATTACTGCCGACAGTTCGAAAGGGACTTACCCTGACAATGCCACCTTTACGGGCAATGTCGATATTAACCAGGGCAATAGCCGCCTGCAGGCAGACGAAGTGCAGCTGCACCAGAAACAGCCGGAAGGTGCGGCCGAGCCGGTACGAACGGTGGATGCGCTGGGTAATGTGCACTATGACGACAATCAGGTCATCCTGAAAGGTCCGAAAGCCTGGTCAAACCTGAATACTAAAGATACTAACGTCTGGAAAGGTGATTACCAGATGGTGGGTCGCCAGGGGCGCGGTGACGCAGACCTGATGAAACAGCGCGGTGAAAACCGCTATACGATCCTGGAAAACGGTACGTTCACGTCATGTCTGCCGGGTTCCAATACCTGGAGCGTGGTCGGTAGCGAAGTTATCCATGACCGCGAAGAACAGGTCGCAGAGATCTGGAACGCCCGCTTTAAGCTGGGCCCTGTTCCCATATTCTACAGCCCTTATCTACAGCTTCCCGTCGGTGACAAACGCCGCTCCGGTTTCCTGATCCCGAATGCCAAATACAGCACCACGAACTACTTTGAGTTCTACCTGCCGTATTACTGGAACATCGCGCCAAACATGGATGCGACGATCACGCCGCACTATATTCACAAGCGCGGCAACATCATGTGGGAGAACGAGTTCCGCTATCTGACCCACGCCGGTGCGGGTCTGATGGAGCTGGATTATCTGCCGTCGGATAAAGTCTTCCAGGACGAGCATCCGACCGAAGGCGATAAACACCGTTGGATGTATTTCTGGCAGCATTCCGGGGTAATGGATCAGGTCTGGCGTTTTAACGTTAACTACACCAAGGTCAGTGACCCGAACTACTTCAACGATTTCTCGTCAAAATACGGTTCGAGTACCGACGGTTATGCCACGCAGATCTTCAGCGTTGGCTATGCGGTGCAGAACTTCGATGCGACGGTAACCAACAAGCAGTTCCAGGTGTTCTCCAGCCAGACCGCGAGTACCTATGGTGCCGAGCCGCAGCTGGACGTTAACTGGTACCAGAATGACGTGGGTCCGTTCGACACCCGTATTTATGGTCAGGCGGTGCATTTTGTAAACACCAATTCCAATATGCCGGAAGCCACCCGAGTTCACCTGGAGCCCGTCATCAACTTGCCATGGTCGAATGACTGGGCAAGCCTGAACACGGAAGCCAAGCTGATGGCGACACACTATCAGCAAAAAAATATTGATGATTACAACACCAGCAACAACGCTCATCTTGAGGAAAGCGTAAACCGTACGCTTCCACAGTTCAAAATGGACGGTAAGCTGATCTTCGAACGCAATATGGGACTTCTGGCGGATGGCTATACCCAGACGCTGGAGCCACGTATGCAGTACCTGTACGTGCCTTATCGCGATCAGAGCAACATCAATAACTATGACTCCTCTTTACTGCAATCTGATTACAGCGGCCTGTTCCGCGACCGTACCTACGGTGGCCTTGACCGCATCGCCTCAGCGAACCAGTTAACGACCGGGGTCACATCACGCGTTTATGATGACGCTGCCGTTGAACGTTTTAACGTTTCTGTTGGTCAAATCTACTATTTCACCGAGTCTCGCACGGGCGATGACAATATTAAGTGGGAGAAAGATAACAAGACAGGTTCGCTGATTTGGGCTGGTGATACCTACTGGCGTATGACCGATCGTTGGGGTCTTCGCGGTGGCGTGCAATATGACACCCGTCTCGACAATATCGCCAACAGTACGGCGGCGATTGAGTACCGCCGGGATGAAGATCGTATGGTGCAGTTGACCTATCGTTATGCCAGCCCGGAATATATTCAGGCGACGTTACCAAACTATGGTACTGCAGAGCAGTATAAAGACGGTATTTCGCAGGTGGGTGGCGCAGCGAGTTGGCCAATCGCCGACCGCTGGTCAATCGTAGGCGCTTACTACTTTGACACTAACGCCAATAAACCTGCTGACCAGATGGTGGGTCTGCAATATAACTCCTGCTGTTACGCGCTGCGTGTCGGCTACGAACGCAAGCTTAACGGCTGGAACAGTGAAAACAATCAGAGCAAATACGATAACGTGATTGGCTTTAACTTCGAGTTACGCGGCCTGAGTTCCAACTACGGTCTGGGTACGCAGAAAATGCTGCGCTCGAATATTCTGCCGTACAGTAGCGCCTTGTAATGTGCTTGATTTGCAACGTAATCCGCTTTGCGGTTAATTGAAATGGAAAAAGTATGAAGAACTGGAAAACGCTGCTGCTCGGTGTCGCTATGGTTGCGAATACCAGCTTCGCCGCCCCCCAGGTTGTTGATAAAGTCGCTGCTGTGGTTAACAACGGCGTCGTGCTTGAAAGTGACGTTGACGGTCTGATGAAATCGGTGAAGCTCAATTCGGGCGAAGCCGGTCAACAGCTTCCTGATGACGCCACGCTGCGCCACCAGATCCTGGAGCGTCTGATCATGGATCAGATCGTTCTGCAGATGGGGCAGAAAATGGGTGTGAAGATCACTGACGAGCAGCTCGATCAGGCGATCGCTAACATCGCGAAGCAGAACAATATGTCTTTAGACCAGATGCGCAGCCGTCTGGCCTATGACGGCATCAGCTACGCCACCTACCGTAACCAGATCCGTAAAGAGATGCTGATTTCGGAAGTGCGTAACAACGAAGTGCGTCGCCGCGTCACCATCCTGCCTCAGGAAGTGGACGCGCTGGCAAAACAGGTGGGCAACCAGAACGATGCGAGCACAGAGCTGAACCTGAGCCACATTCTGATCCCACTGCCAGAGAACCCAACGTCAGATCAGGCTGCGGAAGCAGAAAGCCAGGCGCGTTCGATTGTTGAACAGGCGCGTAACGGCGGCGACTTTGGCAAGCTGGCAATCACCTACTCCGCTGACCAACAGGCGCTGAAAGGCGGCCAGATGGGCTGGGGACGTATTCAGGAGCTGCCATCTATCTTTGCCCAGGCGCTGAGCACGGCGAAGAAAGGGGATATCGTTGGTCCTATTCGTTCAGGCGTGGGCTTCCACATTCTGAAGGTGAACGATCTGCGCGGCCAGAGCCAAAATATCTCCGTCACCGAAGTTCACGCTCGCCACATACTTCTGAAACCGTCACCGATCATGACTGACGATCAGGCGCGTGTGAAGCTGGAACAGATCGCAGCTGACATTAAGAGCGGTAAAACCTCATTTGCGAAGGCAGCAAAAGAGTTCTCTCAGGATCCAGGCTCTGCTAACCAGGGCGGCGATCTGGGCTGGGCGGCTGCGGATATTTACGATCCTGCCTTCCGCGACGCGTTGATGAAGCTGAACAAAGGCCAGATCAGCGCGCCGGTCCACTCTTCATTTGGCTGGCATCTGATCGAGCTGATGGACACCCGTAACGTTGATAAAACGGATGCGGCACAGAAAGACAGAGCCTACCGTATGCTGTTTAACCGTAAGTTCTCTGAAGAAGCCGCAACCTGGATGCAGGAACAACGCGCCAGCGCTTACGTGAAAGTTCTGAGCAACTAATGAAACAGCATCGTGTTGTTATCACGCCCGGCGAACCCGCCGGGATTGGACCTGACCTCGTTGTTCAGCTCGCCCAGCGCAGCTGGCCGGTAGAGCTGGTTGTCTGCGCCGATGCAACACTGTTACAAGACCGGGCAACGCTGCTCGGTCTGCCTTTAACGCTCATCCCTTACGTTGAAGGCCAACAGCCAGCACCGCAGCAAGCCGGTACGCTCACCCTTCTTTCTGTTCCCCTTCGTACGCCGGTTATTCCGGGCCAGCTCAGCACGGAAAACGGCCACTATGTCGTTGAAACCCTGGCGCGCGCCTGCGACGGTTGCCTGAAGGGCGAATTTGCCGCCCTGATCACCGGCCCCGTCCACAAAGGCGTTATCAACGAAGCGGGTATACCCTTTACCGGGCATACAGAGTTCTTCGAAGAGCGCTCGCACAGCCCGAAAGTGGTGATGATGCTGGCGACGGAGGAAATGCGCGTTGCGCTGGTGACTACCCATCTGCCGATCAAAGCCATTCCTGATGCGATCACCCCTGAGCTCCTGCGCGAGATCATCGGGATTTTGCACCACGATCTGCAGACAAAGTTTGGGATCCCGCAGCCGCACGTGCTGGTCTGCGGCCTGAATCCGCACGCCGGTGAAGGCGGGCACATGGGCACCGAAGAGATCGACACCATCATTCCGGTACTCAACGAAATGCGGGCGAAGGGGATGAACCTCAGCGGGCCGCTGCCTGCAGATACCCTTTTCCAGCCGAAATACCTGGATAATGCCGACGCCGTGCTCGCGATGTACCACGATCAGGGCCTGCCCGTGCTAAAATACCAGGGCTTTGGCCGCGGGGTGAATATCACCCTCGGTTTACCCTTTATTCGAACGTCCGTTGACCACGGTACTGCGCTGGATCTGGCAGGCCTGGGGAAAGCGGATGTCGGCAGTTTTATTACGGCGCTTAATCTCGCCATCAAAATGATTGTTAATACTCAATGACTAATCGAGTCCATCAGGGCCACTTAGCCCGTAAACGTTTCGGGCAAAACTTCCTTAACGATCAGTTCGTGATCGAAAGCATTGTCTCGGCTATTAATCCGCAAAAAGGTCAGGCGATGGTCGAAATCGGCCCGGGCCTTGCCGCGCTGACCGAGCCGGTAGGCGAACGCCTCGACGAGCTGACCGTCATCGAACTGGACCGCGATCTGGCCGCACGCCTGCAAACGCACCCGTTCCTCGGGCCGAAGCTGACCATCTATCAGCAGGACGCCATGACCATGAACTTTGGCGAGCTGTCCGAAAAAATGGGCCAGCCGCTGCGCGTGTTCGGCAACCTGCCGTACAACATCTCCACGCCGCTCATGTTCCACCTCTTTAGCTATACTGATGCCATTGCCGACATGCACTTCATGTTGCAAAAAGAGGTTGTTAACCGTCTGGTTGCAGGCCCGAACAGTAAAGCGTATGGTCGTTTAAGCGTGATGGCACAGTATTACTGCAACGTGATCCCGGTACTCGAAGTACCGCCGTCAGCGTTCACACCACCACCGAAAGTGGATTCAGCGGTTGTGCGCCTTGTGCCGCACAAGACGAAACCGTATCCGGTTAAAGATCTGCGCGTACTGAGCCGCATTACCACAGAAGCCTTTAACCAGCGCCGTAAAACGATCCGTAACAGCCTGAGCAATTCGTTTACCGTTGAGGTGTTAGCCGAGCTGGGGATCGACCCGGCAATGCGTGCGGAGAACATTTCCGTAGAGCAGTACTGCAAGCTGGCTAATTACATCAGCGATAATGCGCCGCCGAAGGAGAGTTAAGCCATGATTGATTCGCCCCGCGTATGTGTCCATGTACAAAGCGTCTATGTTGAATCACAGTCCTCACCGGACGAAGAACGTTTTGTTTTTGCTTACACCGTGACCATTCGCAATCTGGGGCGGATGCCCGTGCAGCTGCGCGGGCGCTACTGGCTTATCACTAACGGCAATGGCCGCGAAATCGAAGTTCAGGGCGAAGGTGTGGTCGGTGAACAGCCCCACATCGCCCCTGGCGAAGAGTACCAGTACACCAGCGGCGCGGTGATTGAAACGCCGATGGGTACCATGCAAGGCCATTATGAAATGGTCGACGTCGATGGCAATGATTTCCGCGTTGCCATTCCTGTGTTCCGTCTCGCCGTAACTACACTCATTCATTAATCTAATGTCTACATATCTGATTGGCGACGTTCACGGTTGCTACGATGAACTGATCGCATTATTAAAACAGGTCGACTTTACGCCAGGACAGGACACGCTCTGGCTGACGGGCGATTTAGTCGCGCGTGGCCCCGGCTCCCTTGAAGTATTACGTTTCGTCAAATCGCTGGGCGACAGCGTCCGCATGGTGCTGGGCAATCACGATCTGCATCTGCTGGCGGTTTTCGCCGGGATCAGCCGCAACAAACCTAAAGATCGCCTCACCCCACTGCTGGATGCGCCGGACGCGGACGATCTGATTAACTGGCTGCGCCGTCAGCCCCTGCTGCAGATCGACGAAGAGAAAAAGCTGGTCATGGCGCATGCCGGGATCACCCCGCAATGGGATCTTGAGACGGCGAAAACCTGCGCGCGTGACGTTGAGGCGGTGCTGGCAAGCGACTCGTATCCTTTCTTCCTCGATGCCATGTACGGCGATATGCCGAACCACTGGAGCGAGGATCTCAGCGGTCTGGCCCGTCTGCGCTTTATCACCAACGCGTTCACCCGCATGCGCTTCTGCTTCCCGAACGGACAGCTGGATATGTATTCCAAAGAGACGCCGGAGAGCGCGCCCGCGCCGCTCAAGCCGTGGTTTGCCATTCCGGGACCGGTGACAAGCGAGTACAGCGTGGTATTTGGCCACTGGGCTGCACTGGAAGGAAAAGGCACACCGGAAGGGATTTACGGTCTGGATACCGGATGCTGCTGGGGCGGAGAGTTAACCTGCTTACGCTGGGAAGATAAAGCTTACTTTGTGCAGCCGTCCAACCGACAGCTGGACCTGGGGGAAAGCGAGGCCGTTGCCTCCTGATACGTAATTCCCTCTCCCGGCCGGGAGAGGGAAAATCACTTAACGACGTTCCAGAATCTCGAAGCAGTAGCTGTGGGAGTTCTGTGCATCCGCGTCGTGGAATTCGCTGAATACCGATTCCCACTCGTCCGGATCGTAGTCCGGGAAATGAGTATCCCCTTCCACTTCTGCATCAATGTGGGTCAGATACAGCTTCTGCGCTTTTGGCAGGAACTGCTCGTACACGCGCCCACCGCCGATCACCATGATCTCTTCGGCATTGCCGCATGCAGCAATCGCCTCGTCTACTGATTTTACCCATTCGACGCGATCGTCAGTGCCCGGCTGGCTGCTGATAACGATATTCTTACGGCCCGGCAATGGACGACCAATCGACTCCCAGGTCAGGCGGCCCATCACTACCGGCTTGTTTAACGTAGTACGTTTAAACCATGCGAGATCGGCAGGCAGGTTCCACGGCATGGCATTTTCCATACCGATAACGCGGTCCACCGCCAGCGCTGCAATCAGACTGATCATTGAAAATTTCCCGGATGCAAAAAATTGCCGCCACTATACGGAAAGCTTAATCTTTCGTCGACTGGCGGCAGGGTAAAGATAAAGAAATTTTTTAATATTGCTGGCAACTCCACTTCACGCGGAAGGTTTACTCTCGGGCTCGTCAGCCGGATCGCCGGTATGCTTGCCCTCTTCCGTGCCCTGCCAGCCATGACGCTGGATCAGCGACAGGTGGTTACGGTCCTCGTTAATGATTTCCGTCAGCATCGCGCTGGTGCGTTTGAACACCGCCGCACGCTCGGTGGCGGTACTGCCGGCCATCGCCGCCATCTCTTCGACCATCTCGGTATTAAAGCGGCGGAACAGGTCTGCCCGTTCGCGTGCTTCATACGCGCCGAGCCCCAGGTTTTCCAGCGCCATGCGGCCAGACTTCAGCGCACCTTCGAAGGTTTCACGCTCCGGCGCGTCTACGCCCGCCTGCCGCAGCCGGATGTAGTGATCCACATCGCGCGCGCGGGAGATAATAGTCAGCGCCGGGAAATGCTCTTTTACCAGCTCCACCATCTGCATGCTGGTTTCCGGATCGTCAATGGCGTTAATCAACACCTCGGCTTTTGCCGCCCCGGCAGATTCCAGCAGATCGACGCGGGTCGCATCCCCGTAAAACACCTTCATATCGAATTTACGCAGGGTATCGACATGGTCGGGATCGTGATCGAGGATGACCATTTTCACTCCGCTCGACAGCAGTAAGCGGCCGACGATCTGCCCGTAGCGGCCAAATCCGGCGATGATGACGCGCGGCTGCTCCTCGTCGATCTCGTCGGCCTCGCGCTCCTGCTCGCTGCCCGATTTTTCCAGGCGCGTCAGTACCACCAGCAGCACAGGCGTCGCCGCCATCGACAGGGCGACCGCCAGCGTCAGCGCCTTCGCCCACTCGGGATCGAGCACGTTTGCCATCTGCGCGGCGCCAAAGACCACGAACGCAAATTCACTCCCCTGCCCCAGCAGCACGGCGAACCAGCGGCGCTGCCTGCCCGGCACGTTCAGTGGGCGAGCAATCAGCCACAGCATCACCATTTTAATGACCAGGAAGCCGACGAGCAGGATGACGATCCGCAGCGGATGCGTCACCAGCGTGCCGAAGTCGACGGACATCCCGACGCCGATGAAAAACAGACCCAGCAGCAACCCTTTGAACGGCTCGATATCGCTTTCCAGCGCGTGACGGTATTCAGAGCTCGCCAGCAGAACGCCTGCGAGGAACGCCCCCATCGCCATCGACAGCCCGGCCTCCTCCAGCAGCAGACCGAAGCCAAACACCAGGAACAGCGCCACGGCGCTGAACACTTCGCGCAGGCCAGAGCGGGCGACAAACCGCAGCAGCGGGCGGGTGACGTAGCGACCAAGCAGCACCACCAGCGCCAGCGCGCCCGCCACCTTCAGCGCCGACAGCGCGAAAGCGCCCAGCGTGGTAGAGGAACCGCTGGCCGCCAGCAGCGGGATCATCGCCACCAGCGGGATAGCGGCAATGTCCTGGAATAGCAGCACCGAGAACGCGCTGCGTCCCATCTGGGAGACCGTCAGATTTCGCTCGTTCATCGCCTGCATGGCAATCGCTGTCGAGGAGAGCGCCAGCGTCATGCCGATGAGCTCTGCCACTTTCCAGTCCATACCCAACAGGATGCAGAACCCACCCAGCAGCAGGCCGCAGGCCACCATCTGCAGCGCACCACCGCCAAATACCGAGGCGCGAAGCTTCCACAGCCGCTGCGGGTCGAGCTCCAGGCCAATCACAAACAGCATCAGCACCACGCCAATCTCAGCGAAATGGAGAATCGCCTCGGCATCCGTGACCAGTCTAAAGCCCCACGGCCCAATGACGCAGCCCGCAATCAGGTAGCCGAGCACCGAGCCCAGCCCCAGGCGGACCGCCACGGGCACAATCAGCGCCGCTGCGCCGAGGTAAATCAGCGCCTGTATCAGCGTATGGCTATCCATGGTGCGCCTCCTGCCACTCAAGTAAGCGTTGTTTATAATGGCGAGCCTGCGCCTGCAGCGTTTCATCGTCGCAAACAAACGTGCAGTGCATCGCAAACGGCGGGAGCCAGTTCAGACCGCAATAGAGCGCAGTCGCCTGCAGCGGCTGCGCCAGGACGTCAAAACCCGGGAAGGAACCGATATCAAAATGGCTTTCCCCACCGCCGGTGGTGACCGCCCACATCAGGCTTTTTCCTTTTAGCGCATTGCCGTTGTGGCCATACGCCCAGCCGTGGGAGAAGACTTTATCAATCCACAGCTTCAGGAGCGGGGGCGTACTGTACCACTGCATTGGATGCTGCCAGATAATCAGATCGGCACGGGAGAGCGCCTCCTGTTCGGCGGCGATATCGATATTAAAATCGGGATAGAGTTGATAGAGGGAACGTATCTCTACGTTATCAAGCGTCCTTACCTGCTCAAGCATCCGCTTATTCGCATGCGAGTGCTGCGGATAAGGATGGGCATAAATTATCAGAATCATTGATTAGCCTGTTGTTACTGCTTTCTTTTAACAAAAGAGTGTAGTCAGTAATTCAACAGGCTAATAGTGAATATTATTGACGGGCTTACGTCAGAATTCTGAATTAGTTATCCAGCTCGCCCATGGATTTCACCTGGTCACGGTTAATCTGCTCGGTTTGACCGGTTTCGGCGTTTTTATATGACACCAGACCGGTATCGTCATCTACCTGCGGTTTGCCGTCGGTGACAATGGTTTTGCCATCGGTGGTTTTTACGGCCTGATTAGACGAACAGCCCGCAACGGTGAACATTGTCGTGGCAGCCAGAACGGAAGCGATCAGTAATTTATTTTGCATGGTGTTTTCCCCTGCTCTCAGTTGAATTTCGTTATCGACCTAACCATTTTAGGCTAACTGACTGAAAGCGGATGAAAAACCAGAAGGTTCTGAAGATGGGAGAATGCCCGGCAACCGAACGGCACCGGGCATTTTTACTTATTTGCTAATCTGCGCGTGCATTTCCTGCACTGAAATCACCTTCTCGGTGGCATCCGCGTTCAGCGCCATGGCCGTTGCGAAACCGCCGTTCAGGGTGGTGTCGTAGTGCACTTTGTACTGCAGCGCGCTGCGGCGAATCAGCTTGGAGTCTTCAATCGCCTGGCGGCCTGCGGTGGTGTTGATGATGTAGGTGTATTCGCCATTCTTGATACGGTCCTGAATGTGCGGACGACCTTCATGCACCTTGTTCACCAGACGCGGGTTGATGCCGGCTTCGCCCAGCACAATCGCGGTACCGTGGGTCGCGTCCAGCTCGAAGCCCTGTTTCAGCAGCTTGGCGGCCAGGTCAACCACGCGCTCTTTGTCGCCTTCGCGAACGGAGAGCAGCGCACGGCCTGATTTTCTCATGGTGGAGCTACTGCCCAGCTGCGCCTTCGCGAACGCTTCTGCGAAGGTGCGTCCCACGCCCATCACTTCCCCGGTAGAGCGCATTTCTGGCCCTAACAGCGGGTCAACGCCCGGGAATTTGTTGAACGGCAGCACCACTTCTTTCACCGAGTAGTACGGTGGAATGATCTCTTTGGTCACGCCCTGCTGCGCCAGCGTCTGACCCGCCATCACGCGCGCCGCCACTTTCGCCAGCGGAACGCCGGTGGCTTTGGAGACGAACGGTACGGTACGTGCCGCACGCGGGTTGACTTCAATCAGGTAGACTTCGTTGTCTTTCACCGCGAACTGGACGTTCATCAGACCGCGAACCTGCAGCTCAAAGGCCAGCTTCTGCACCTGCTGGCGCATCACGTCCTGAATCTCCTGGCTCAGCGTGTAGGCTGGCAGAGAACAGGCGGAGTCGCCGGAGTGCACGCCCGCCTGCTCGATGTGCTCCATGATGCCGCCAATCAGCACCATTTCGCCGTCGCAGATGGCGTCAACGTCCACTTCTACCGCGTCGTCGAGGAAGCGGTCGAGCAGCACAGGCGCATCGTTGGAAACGCTCACCGCAGTCTGGAAGTAGCGACGCAGGTCGGCTTCGTCATACACGATTTCCATCGCGCGGCCGCCCAGCACGTAGGAAGGACGCACCACCAGCGGGTAGCCAATCTCTTTCGCCTTCTCAACGGCCATTTCAATGGCGGTGACGGTGGCGTTCGCCGGCTGTTTCAGCTTCAGACGGTCAACCGCCTGCTGGAAACGCTCGCGGTCTTCCGCACGGTCAATCGCGTCCGGGCTGGTGCCGATAACCGGCACGCCTGCTGCTTCCAGCGCGCGCGCCAGCTTCAGCGGGGTCTGGCCGCCGTACTGCACGATAACGCCTTTTGGCTTCTCGATGCGCACGATTTCCAGCACGTCTTCCAGGGTAACCGGCTCGAAGTAGAGGCGGTCAGAGGTGTCGTAGTCGGTAGAGACGGTTTCCGGGTTACAGTTGACCATGATGGTCTCGTAACCGTCTTCGCGCAGCGCCAGCGAGGCGTGTACGCAGCAGTAGTCGAACTCGATGCCCTGGCCGATACGGTTTGGACCGCCGCCCAGCACCATAATCTTGTCGCGGTCGACGGACGGGTTCGCTTCGCACTCGTCTTCATAGGTGGAGTACATATAGGCGGTATCGGTCGAGAATTCAGCCGCACAGGTGTCCACGCGCTTGTAGACCGGGTGCAGGTCGTACTGGTCGCGCAGCTTGCGGATTTCCGCTTCGCGCACGCCCGCCAGCTTAGCCAGACGCGCATCGGCGAAGCCTTTGCGCTTCAGCACGCGCAGGAAGTCAGCGTCCAGGCCGTTGATGCCCAGCTCCGCGACCTGTTCTTCCAGACGCACCAGCTCTTCAATCTGCACCAGGAACCAGCGGTCGATGTTGGTCAGGTTGAACACGCCGTCGACGGACAGGCCCGCACGGAAGGCATCGGCGATATACCAGATACGCTCTGCGCCCGCGTCTTTCAGCTCGCGGCGGATTTTGGTCAGCGCTTCCGGGTCGTCCAGGCTCACTTTCGGGTCAAAACCGGTCGCGCCCACTTCGAGGCCGCGCAGCGCTTTCTGCAGGGATTCCTGCTGCGTGCGGCCAATCGCCATCACTTCACCGACAGACTTCATCTGGGTGGTCAGACGGTCGTTCGCGCCCGCGAATTTCTCGAAGTTGAAGCGTGGAATTTTGGTCACAACGTAGTCGATGGACGGCTCGAAGGACGCAGGGGTGCGGCCACCGGTGATGTCGTTCATCAGCTCGTCGAGGGTGTAACCCACCGCCAGCTTCGCCGCCACTTTCGCAATCGGGAAGCCGGTCGCTTTAGAGGCCAGCGCGGAGGAACGGGACACGCGCGGGTTCATTTCGATAACAATCAGACGGCCGGTTTTCGGGTTCACCGAGAACTGCACGTTAGAACCGCCGGTTTCCACGCCGATTTCACGCAGTACCGCCATCGAGGCGTTACGCATGATTTGATACTCTTTGTCGGTCAGGGTCTGGGCTGGCGCAACGGTGATGGAGTCGCCGGTGTGGATACCCATCGCATCGAAGTTTTCGATGGAGCAGACGATGATGCAGTTGTCGTTTTTATCACGCACCACTTCCATCTCGTACTCTTTCCAGCCAATCAGCGATTCATCAATCAGCAGCTCTTTGGTTGGGGAGAGATCCAGACCGCGTTCGCAAATCTCTTCGAACTCTTCGCGGTTGTAGGCGATACCGCCGCCGGTGCCGCCCATGGTGAACGATGGACGGATGATGCACGGGTAGCCCACGTCAGCCGCGACGGCCAGCGCTTCTTCCATGTTGTGTGCGATACCGGAACGCGCGGTGTCGAGGCCGATTTTCTTCATCGCCACGTCGAAGCGGCGACGATCTTCTGCTTTATCAATCGCGTCGGCGGTCGCACCAATCATGGTCACGCCGAACTCTTCCAGCACACCCTGACGCTCCAGCTCCAGCGCACAGTTCAGCGCCGTCTGGCCGCCCATGGTTGGCAGCACCGCGTCCGGACGCTCTTTCTCGATGATTTTACGTACCACTTCCCAGTGAATCGGCTCGATATAGGTCGCATCGGCCATTTCCGGGTCGGTCATGATGGTTGCCGGGTTAGAGTTCACCAGGATAACGCGGTAACCCTCTTCACGCAGGGCTTTACACGCCTGCGCGCCGGAGTAGTCGAATTCGCAGGCCTGGCCGATGACGATCGGGCCAGCGCCAAGGATCAGGATGCTTTTTATGTCTGTACGTTTTGGCATTGTCTTCTCGGCTCCTGATTATTTAGCGGTCTTACGGTATTGCTCGATAAGTTCGATGAAGTGATCGAACAGCGGCGCGGCGTCGTGTGGGCCCGGGCTGGCTTCCGGGTGACCCTGGAAGCTGAATGCTGGTTTATCGGTGCGATGAATCCCCTGCAGAGTGCCATCGAACAGCGACTTATGGGTCACGCGCAGGTTAGCCGGCATCGAGGCTTCATCGACGGCAAATCCGTGGTTCTGCGCGGTGATCATCACCGTGTTGTTATCGATGTCTTTCACCGGGTGGTTACCACCGTGGTGGCCGAACTTCATCTTAACGGTCTTCGCACCGCTCGCCAGCGCCAGCAGCTGATGGCCGAGGCAGATGCCGAATACCGGGATGTCGGTTTCCAGGAAGGACTTGATGGCGGCGATGGCGTAATCGCACGGCGCCGGGTCGCCAGGGCCGTTGGACAGGAAAATACCGTCCGGATTCATCTTCAGCACGTCTTCGGCAGACGTTTGTGCCGGAACCACCGTCAGGCGGCAGCCGCGGTCAACCAGCATGCGCAGGATGTTGCGCTTGGCGCCGAAATCGTAGGCCACCACGTGGAACGGCAGCTCGCTCTCTTTTTTCGCTTCAGGCAGGTCGCCTTCCAGCGTCCAGCTACCCTGAGTCCAGCTGTAGGCTTCAGCGGTCGTCACTTCTTTCGCCAGGTCCATGCCGTTCAGGCCCGGGAAGGCTTTCGCTTTTTCCAGCGCCAGCGTCGCATCGAGGTTATCACCCGCGATGATGCAGCCGTTCTGTGCACCCTTCTCGCGCAGCAGACGCGTTAACTTACGGGTATCGATATCGGCAATCGCCACGATGTTATGGCGCTTCAGGTAAGAAGAGAGGTCTTCGGTATTGCGGAAGTTGCTGGCAATCAGCGGCAGGTCGCGGATGACCAGGCCTTGCGCATGTACCTGAGAAGATTCTTCGTCAGCCGCATTGGTGCCGACATTGCCGATATGAGGATAAGTAAGAGTAACGATTTGGCGAGAATAGGAAGGATCAGTGAGGATTTCTTGATAACCGGTCATTGAAGTATTGAAAACGACTTCCCCAACCGCCGAACCCGTTGCCCCTATGGCCCGACCGATAAACTGGGTTCCGTCTTCCAGAACCAATAGCGCTGACTTAATCAAAACACCCTCCAGAGAATATTCACTCACTTTATTTGCATATTAATTCATAGCATGTCATGGATCAATGCAAATGTGTTGCCAGCGGATTTTTGGCAAACGGCGGCATTCTGGGGATTTGGTGGGTAAAAGTCAACTTAAAACGGATATTTTGTTTACTCTTTTGCAAGTCTGGCGAGTGGATTGCGGCTTAAGCGACAAAAAGATCAGGTAAATCACTGCGGAAAACGCTTGCGCGCCTGGTTTAATGAAAAATGAGATGGTGCAGCACTATAAAGTAGACCAGATGGTCAAAATTTACATTTCAGTAACGTTAAAACGCCACAAGAGATAGATATTTAGAGACTTAAACAAAAATACGCCATAAAACAGATAAAATAAAAGGGCAATAAAATATTGCCCTATGCAATCAAACAATTACGACTGCAATAACCACATCACGATGGGTAATAATGCTTACAAATTGTTGAGATCGAGCACATCTCGCATATCAAAAAGGCCGTTTTTCTTGATTTTCAGCCACAAAGCAGAGCGTACGGCGCCGTTGGCGAACGTCATTCGGCTGGAGGCTTTATGCGTAATTTCGACGCGTTCGCCAATATCGGCGAACATCGCCGTGTGTTCGCCGACGATGTCACCCGCTCGCACGGTTGCGAAGCCAATGGTGCCAGGAACGCGTTCGCCGGTGTAACCTTCACGGGTATAGACCGCGCAGTCTTTTAAATCTTTATCAAGTGCATGAGCAATCGCTTCGCCCATCGCCAGCGCCGTACCCGATGGCGCATCAACTTTGTAACGGTGGTGAGCTTCTACGATCTCGATATCGGTATAGTTGCCCATCACCTTCGCGGCCTTCTCCAGCAGCTTCAGCATGACGTTAACGCCCACGCTGAAGTTTGCGGCGAAGACAATCGCAATCTCTTTTGATGCATCCTGGATAGCCTGCTTGCCCGCATCGTCAAAACCGGTGGTGCCGATCACCATCCCCTTGCCGTGCTGACGACAAAACGCCAGATGCGCGAGCGTCCCTTCCGGGCGGGTAAAATCGATGAATACATCGAAGTCCTCTTTTACCGCTTCCAGGCTGCTTTGCACGGTAACGCCCGTGTGGCCTGCGCCTGCCAGCTCACCGGCATCGGTCCCCAGAAGTGAAGAGCCTTCACGCTCCAGAGCCGCGCCAAGCGCGACGCCATCCATCTGAAGTGCCGCCTGAATAAGCTGACGGCCCATACGTCCACCCGCGCCCGCAATGGCGACACGGATCTGTGCATCATGCATAGTTATTCTCTTACGTTAAAATGATGTAAACCGTTTTCAGATTAACCAGCCTTGAGAAGCACTGCCAACTGAAAACACCGATAATTAGAATTTAACGTGAAACCGACTTAAATATCAGTAAAAGACATGATTTTGTCGTCACGATAAAGTAACGGGTAAAAAAAAGGCCAGCACAGGAGGTGCTGGCCTTTCATCAGAAAAAGGACTATTCGACTTCGCGGGCGTCGATGCGCAGTTCTTTCGGGACTTCGAAAACGATGTTCTCTTCACGTCCTTCCAGCGGCACCGCTTCGCCACCGCCCAGTTCCTGCAGACGGGAAATGACGTTCTGTACCAGAATATCTGGCGCAGACGCCCCGGCCGTCACGCCGACACAGGCCGCATGCTTAACCCACGCTTCCTGAATATCTGACGCGTCATCAATCAGAAACGCCGCTTTCCCCATACGCTGCGCCAGTTCGGCCAGACGGTTGGAGTTTGACGAGTTTTTGGAGCCGACTACCAGCACCACATCCGCCTGTTCAGCCAGTGCGCGCACCGCTTCCTGACGGTTAGTGGTCGCGTAGCAGATATCATCCTTACGCGGGCCAACGATTTTCGGGAAGCGCTGACGCAGCGCGTCAATCACGTCTGAAGTATCGTCTACGGAGAGCGTCGTCTGGGTCATAAACGACAGACGGGCTTCATTTTTCACGTTCAGCGTAAAGACATCTTCAGGCGACTCAACCAGATACATCCCCCCTTCCGGGTTACTGTACTGGCCCATGGTGCCTTCGACTTCCGGATGACCGGCATGGCCAATCAGAATCGACTCTTCACCACGGCGGCTGGCGCGCGCCACTTCCATATGCACTTTTGTCACTAGCGGGCAGGTGGCATCGAATACGGTCAGATCGCGGCTTTTCGCTTCGTTACGTACCGCCTGAGAGACGCCGTGCGCGGAGAAGATCAGGATCGCACCGTCCGGCACTTCGCTGATTTGTTCAATGAAGATGGCGCCGCGCTCGCGCAGGCTGTCGACCACGTAGCGGTTGTGCACCACTTCGTGACGCACATAAATCGGCGCGCCGTAAATCTCCAGCGCGTTTTCAACAATGCTGATAGCGCGGTCTACACCGGCGCAGAAGCCGCGCGGGTTAGCCAACAGGATCTGCATTTCAGGCCTCCAGTGCAGGATCGATTTCCAGCACTTCAACATCAAAATGAACGGTACGCCCGGCAAGCGGATGGTTGAAGTCAACGGTAATAGAGTCGCCGTTGATTTCGCGGATCACGCCAGGCATTTCGCTGCCGTCCATAGCGGTAAAGAGCATAATCGCTCCGATCTCCGGTTCACCCGCGTCCATAAACTCGCGGCGCGAGAAATACTGGATCAGGTCCGGACTCGGCACGCCAAACGCGGCATCCGGCTCCAGCGAAAAGGCTTTTTTCTCACCCTCTTTCAGGCCCAGAAGCTGCTGCTCAAGACCTTCAGACAGGGAGGTATCGCCAAGACGAAACAGGGCCGGTTTGCCGTTATTGCGGGTGGATTCGGCCGTGGAGCCGTCATCCAGCTTCAGCGTGAAGTGAACGAGAACCGCGCTGTTGCTCTGTACGGATTTAGACATGCAAATTGCTCGCTTGTTTTGCCCGGTAGCATTACGCCACCGGGCGAGTGTGTTACGCCTGCTCTTTCGCGGCCGGTTTAGGCAAGAAGCCTTCCAGCACGATTAACGCCGCGCCGATACAAATTGCCGTATCGGCAAGGTTAAAGGTCGCGAAGTGCCAGTCGCCGACGTAGAAGTCGATCATATCAACCACAAAGCCGTGCCACAGGCGGTCAAACAGGTTGCCCAGCGCGCCGCCAATGATCAGCGCGTAGGCAATGTTATTCAGCTTTTGCGTGGCCTTCGAGCGGTACATCAGCACCGCGAGGATCACGCAGATACCGAGAGCGATACCCGCAAAGAACCAGCGCTGCCAGCCACCGCTGTCGGCAAGGAAACTAAACGCTGCGCCGTAGTTACGCGCGTAGTGCAGGTTAAGCGACGGGAACAGCGGAACCGTCTCCCCCAGAGCAAAATTCTGGAGGATCAGGAACTTGCTGCCCAGATCGATAATCAGCACCACCACAACCAGCCACAGCCAGCGCAGTCCTGTTGAACAGAGAGTTTTACTCATCAGGCAAACTTACGTTTTTCGCCGTCACCGGCGACGTTGCTTACACAGCGTCCGCAGATGTCTGCGTGTTCCGCCACCTGGCCAACATCGGTGGTGTAATGCCAGCAACGCGGGCATTTCTCACCGTCGGCTTTGCTCAGCGCGACTTTCAGTCCTTTGAGCAGCTCGCTCTGCTGAGCATCAGCAGAAGCATCGGCATAATCCGCAACTTTCGCACCGGAGGTCAACAGGACAAATCGTAATTCATCGCCCAGCGCCGTCAGCTTCGCCGCCAGCTCCGGTTCGGCATACAGCGTAACTGCCGCTTCCAGAGAGCCGCCGACTTTCTTGTCCGCGCGCGCCTGCTCGATAACCTTGTTCACTTCGCCACGCACTTTGAGCAGCTCGTCCCAGAAGGCATCGTTCATCGCTTCGGTGCTGGAGAGATCGAACAGACCTTCGTACCACTCGCCCGTGAACACATACTTCTCACGGTCGCCCGGCAGGTAGCCCCAGATTTCATCCGCGGTGAAGGACATGATCGGCGCCATCCAGCGCACCAGCGCTTCTGCGATGTGGAACAGCGCGGTCTGGCAGCTACGACGCGCCACGCTGTCCGCTTTCGCGGTGTACTGGCGGTCTTTGATGATGTCGAGGTAGAACGAGCCCATCTCGATGGAGCAGAAGCGCATCAGGCGCTGCACCACTTCGTGGAAGTCGTAAGACTCATAGGCTTTCAGAATATCTTCCTGCGCCGCTTTCGCGCAGCCTACCGCCCAGCGGTCCAGCACCACCATCTCTTCCGGTTTCACCATGTCTTTTGCCGGATCGAACCCGTTCAGGTTCGCCAGCAGGAAGCGCGCGGTGTTACGGATACGACGATAGCTGTCGGCAGCACGCTTCAGGATCTCGTCAGACACCGCCATTTCGCCGGTGTAATCGGTAGAGGCTACCCACAGACGCAGAATGTCTGCGCCCAGCTTGTTCATCACATCCTGCGGAGAAACGGTGTTACCGATAGATTTGGACATCTTACGGCCCTGACCATCCACGGTGAAGCCGTGAGTCAGTACCTGACGGTAAGGCGCTTTACCCTTCATGGCGGTGGAGATCATCAGAGATGACATGAACCAGCCGCGGTGTTGGTCAGACCCTTCCAGATACATATCGGCAGCGTGACCGGCAAATTCCGGACGCACGTCAACCACGGAGGAGTGGGTAGACCCGGAGTCGAACCACACGTCCAGGGTATCCGGCACTTTCTCGTAGTTGTCTGCGTCAGCGCCCAGGATGTCGCGGGAGTCGAGATCCCACCACGCCTGAATGCCGTCAACTTCGACGCGCTTCGCCACTTCTTCCATCAGTTCCAGGGTGTTCGGGTGCAGCTCCTGCGTCTCTTTATGTACGAACAGAGACATCGGCACTCCCCAGGTACGCTGACGGGAGATACACCAGTCAGGACGGTTAGCCACCATGGATTCGATACGCGCCTGGCCCCAGTCAGGGATCCACTGCACGCCTTTGATCTCTTTCAGAGACTGCTCGCGCAGGCCTTTCTGATCCATGCTGACGAACCACTGCGGGGTCGCACGGAAGATGATCGGGGTTTTGTGACGCCAGCAGCACGGATAGCTGTGCTGCATTTTTTCAACGTGCAGCAGCGCGCCGCTGGTGCGCAGCATGTCGACGATGATGTCGTTCGCCTTGAAGACGTTGATACCGTCTAGCGCCGGATAGGTGCCTGGCAGGTAAGATCCGTCCGGGCCAACCGGGTTAGCGATTTCCAGACCGTACTTCAGGCTGATGTTGTAGTCGTCAGGACCATGGCCACCGGCGGTATGCACCGCACCGGTACCCGCTTCCAGCGTCACGTGGTCGCCCAGGATCGCCGGAACGTCGAAGTCCAGGAACGGGTGTTTGAAGCGCATCAGCTCCAGCGCGTCGCCTTTCACGGTGCCCAGCACGGTGTAGTCGGTGATATGCGCGCGCTTCAGCACGCTCTCAACCAGATCTTTCGCCAGGATAACCGCCTGACCGTCAATCTGAACCAGCGCGTATTCGAACTCACCGGACAGGGAGATCGCACGGTTCGCCGGCAGGGTCCACGGGGTGGTGGTCCAGATCACCAGAGAGATCGGGCCGTTTACCGAGGAGACGCCAAATTTAGCCTTCACCGCATCCTGATCGACAGCGTTGAACGCCACGTCGATAGACGGAGAGGTTTTGTCGTAATATTCAACTTCCGCTTCTGCCAGCGCAGAGCGGCAGTCCACGCACCAGTGCACCGGCTTAGCGCCTTTGTGCAGGTGGCCGTTACCGATGATTTTACCCAGCGCACGGATGATGTTGGCTTCAGTTTTGAAATCCATGGTCAGGTATGGGTGCGACCAGTCGCCCAGCACGCCCAGACGGATGAAGTCAGCGCGCTGACCGTCAACCTGCGTGGCTGCGTATTCGCGGCACTTCGCACGGAACTCGGCGGCGGTGAACTTCTCACCCGGTTTGCCAAACTCTTGCTCCACTTTCAGCTCGATTGGCAGACCGTGGCAGTCCCAGCCCGGAACGTAAGGCGAGTCATATCCCGTGAGGCCTTTGGACTTCACGATAATGTCTTTCAGAATCTTGTTAACCGAGTGACCAATATGAATGCTGCCATTCGCATATGGAGGGCCATCATGCAGAATGAAGGTTTTTTTGCCTTTTTTGGCTGCACGAATGATGCCGTACAGGTCATCATCGGTCCAACGCGCCAGCATTCCCGGTTCGCGCTTGGCGAGATCGCCGCGCATCGGGAACCCTGTTTCCGGCAAATTCAGGGTTGATTTATAGTCACTCATCAGATTCTCGGTTCCGTATTTATCACGTAGGCAGTTAAGCCGGGTTCAAAGCCCAAAAAACTCGCGGGCCGTCAATTCATCTCGCGCAATTTGCGCTTTTAGTTCATCCAGCGAACCAAATCGCTGCTCGTTGCGTATTTTTTTACGCAGTATCACATCTATATGGCGACCATAGAGGTCCATTACAACGTCCAGCAGGTGCACTTCTAACTGTTGACGCACACCGGCGACGGTCGGACGCGTGCCAATGTTGGCGACGCCGTAGAACGGCTTATCGCCCAGTCCTGCCACTTCCACCGCATACACCCCTTTAACCGGGGAAACCTGACGACGCAGCGGTATATTCGCCGTCGGGAAGCCTATCGTGCGGCCCAGCGCATCGCCATGGACCACGCGGCCAGAGATGGTGAACGGATGCCCCAGCAGGGTTTCTGCCGTGTCCAGGTCATCATTAGCCAGCGCCTGACGCACCGCCGTGCTGCTGACGCGCACGCCGCCTTCGCAGAAGGTCATCGCGCTGGTGACGTCAAATCCATACTCCAGACCAGCCTTCTGTAATAGCAAGAAATCGCCCTGACGACCAGCGCCAAAGCGGAAATCATCACCCACGGCGAGAAACTGTACGCCAAGACGCTTAACCAGCAGGTCGCTGACGAAATTTTGTGCTGTCAGCGCGGCAAAGCGACGATCGAAACGTAAACACAATACATAGTCCACGCCGGACTCCGCCAGATAGCGCAATTTCTCGCGCAGGCGAGTGAGTCGGGCGGGAGATTTATCGCCCGCAAACAATTCCAGCGGCTGCGGCTCGAAAATCATCACTACAACGGGCAGGCCACGGGCCTCCCCTTCTTTCCGCAATCCCTGCAACAGCGCCTGATGACCACGATGCACGCCGTCGAAATTACCAATAGTCAGCACGCACCCGTGTGGCGCGCTGCTGAGATTATGTATGCCGCGTATCAGCTTCATGTCTGGCTCAAAACAGTGAAAATCGCCAAAGTATACCTTGTACAGCGGTTAAGGTTAACCGGCGATTGTTCGCGCAAAACAGAAAGCCGTAATGATTTCATCAGGCTGACCTTTCGCAGCGAAAAAATCTGCTCGTGAACTGCGATTTTTATGCCGAAAGGCTGTATTCAGGGAAGACAAGCTGGTAGAATCCTGCGCCATCACTACGTAACGTAGCGTCGCTAATTAACGGCGCTTATTTGCACAAATCCATTGACAAAAGAAGGCAAAGAGGGCATATTCCTCGGCCTTTGAATTGTCCACATAGAACATATTTGGGAGTTGGACTTGGCTAATATCAAATCAGCTAAGAAACGTGCCGTTCAGTCTGAAAAGGCTCGTAAGCACAACGCAAGCCGTCGCTCTATGATGCGTACTTTCATCAAGAAAGTATACGCAGCAATCGAAGCAGGCGACAAAGCTGCAGCGCAGAACGCATTTAACGAAATGCAACCAATCGTGGATCGTCAGGCTGCTAAAGGTCTGATCCACAAAAACAAAGCAGCGCGTCATAAAGCAAACCTGACCGCGCAGATCAACAAACTGGCTTAATCGCTACTTGTTGTTGCTTGTTTAAAGAACCCGCTTAACGCGGGTTTTTTTATGCCTTCAGATTGCCGGTGGCGTAAACAGCGCCGAGTAGTCACGGTTGCAGATTCGCTGCACCGCCGGGTGCTGAATCATTCTTTCGGCAAATATGGCGTGGTACTCCTCCATCACGTTATCCACTCTGCCTATCTCCGTAATCTTGTCGTCTGAATAGAGATCGTGCGCGTACAGCGTCGGCGCAACGAAGATCGCATTATGCGCTTCGCCAAAGGCTTTCATCAGCGCCGCATCGTCGAACTCACCGAGGATTTCTACCTTAAGCCCCTGCGAATTAAACCAGTTCAGCAGCTTGCGTCCGAGCATTGAGCGTCGCCCAGGCACCAGCAGGCGACGCTCTTCCAGGCAGGCCGGGAAGGGTTTCTCCGGCGGCGGGTTGATACACCAGAAGCTCACGCCACATTCGCCAATCTTCACCGAGAACAGCCCTTCCTGCTGGGTGGAGTCAATCGGGCAGTCCGAGATAATCATATCCAGCTTGTGCTGGCTCAGCTGTTCCAGCAGCATCTCGTGGGTGGATTCAAAGCAGCGCAGGTGAATTTGCTCGTCTTCAACTACCGCCGCATCCAGCACGCCGCTCACCAGCCGCTTGGACAGCGCATCCGCCACGCCAACGTCAAAGAGCAGGTTCGACTCTTTGCGGTAGTTGACGATATCCAGCATCTCCTGGCTCAGGGTGAACATTTTGTCCGCATAGCGGAACACCAGTTCACCCAGTTCGCTGGGTTCAATCCCACGCCCCTTACGCTTGAACAGCTTCCCCTGCAGACGCTCTTCCAGGGCCTTGATTTGCCCGGTGATGGTTTGCGGCGTCAGGTAGAGCGCCTCTGCCGCCCCCACCACCGAGCCCTGTTTATAGACGTGCCAGAAGTAGTACAGATGGTTGTAATTTAAATGAGACATCGCGTCTTCTCTCCCTGAGTGTGTATCGGGAGAAGGATCGCCTCCTCCCGGTGTTCCGTTATGCCTGGACGGCCTGTCCGGACAACTTCACCTTCAACAAGGTATAACCGATTACCGCGGCCAGTAATGACCCGATGAGAATGCCGAGTTTAGCCCAGACGATAAGCTCAGGCGCATGCGTACCAAACGCCAGTGTCGAAATAAAGATCGACATCGTAAACCCGATTCCACACAGCACGCCGACGGCCATAATTTGCGAAAACGTGGTGCCATGCGGCAATGACGCCAGCTTCAGCTTCGTCGCCAGCCAGCAGAAGAGGCTAATGCCCAGCGGCTTACCGATAAACAGCCCGGCAATAATGCCCAGCGGCAGCACGGACGTCAGCCCGTCCAGCGTCACGCCGCCGAGGGAAACGCCCGCGTTGGCAAACGCAAACAGCGGCAGGATCATAAAGGCAACCCAAGGGTGCAGCACATGCTCCAGCTGTTTGGCAGGCGACTTGCCGTCCTGCGGTTTAAGCGGCACGAAGAAGCCCACAATCACGCCTGCCAGCGTGGCGTGCACGCCGGATTTCAGTACCGCCGTCCACAGCACCATCCCCACCAGGATATAGATACCGATGCGGCGAACATTGAAGATATTCAGCAGCGCCAGCACCGCAATCGCCCCGGCGGCGACGCTCAGGGACAGGATCGACAGATCGCTGGTGTAGAACAGCGCGATAATCACAATGGCGCCCAGGTCATCGATGATCGCCAGCGCCATCAGGAAGATTTTCAGGGCTACCGGCACGCGGCTACCGAGCAAGGCTAAGACACCGAGCGCAAAGGCGATATCCGTCGCGGCCGGGATCGCCCAGCCGTCACGCGCAACAGGATCCTGCCAGGTGAACGCCAGGAAGAGCAACGCCGGAACAACCATTCCGCCGATGGCTGCTATCACAGGAAACGCCGCGCGCTGGCGGCTGGCAAGCGAGCCCAGAACCAGCTCACGCTTAACCTCAAGACCCACCAGCAGGAAGAACACCGCCATTAGCGCATCGTTGATCCACAGCAGCATGTTCTTGTTAATTTCCAGCGCCCCGACCTTTAGCTCAACGGGCGTTTCCAGAAATGCATGGTAGAGATCCTGCGTGATGCCAAGGTTAGCCAGCACCATCGCGGCCGCTGCGGCAATAATCAGGATCACGCCACCGGACGCCTCACTGCTAAAGAAACGGTGTAGTAATTTCATTTACGTTCTCTCTTTTACAACAATACCTCGATAAAACCATAATACCAAGCCAAATAGCTCGGCAAAAACAGATTAATGTTGAGTATAGACTCAGTTTAACCGAGCTATAAGCGCAAATAAAAAAGCCCGGAATCGCTTCCGGGCTTTGAGAAGATGAAAACCAGCTAACGAATTAGCGAGTCAAATCATCGAAGAATTTTTTGACGCCATCGAAGAAGCTTTTGGAACGCGGGCTGTTTTTCTCGCCCGTCGGGCCGCCAAAGCTTTCCTGCAGCTCTTTCAGCAGCTGTTTCTGCTTGTCGTTCAGGCCAACCGGCGTTTCGACGACGACGCGGCACAGAAGATCGCCCTGCGCGCCACCGCGAACGGATTTAACGCCTTTTCCGCGCATGCGGAACAGCTTGCCGGTCTGGGTTTCCCCAGGCACTTTCAGGTTCACGCGACCGTCCAGCGTTGGCACTTCGATTTCGCCACCGAGTGCCGCCATCGCGAAGTTGATCGGCACTTCGCAGTACAGGTTATTACCTTCACGCTCGAAGATGGCGTGCTGTTTCACCTGCACCTGAACGTACAGATCGCCTGCCGGTGCGCCGTGCTCGCCTGCTTCGCCCTCACCTGCCAGACGGATGCGGTCGCCCGTATCGACGCCAGCCGGGATCTTAACGGACAGAGTTTTGGTTTTCTCAACGCGACCGTGCCCGTGGCATTTGGTGCATGGATCTTTAATCAGCGTGCCGCGACCATGACAGTGAGGACAGGCCTGCTGTACCGCGAAGAAGCCCTGACGCATCTGTACCTGACCAGAGCCGTGACAGGTTGGACAGGTCTGAGGCTGTGTGCCCGCTTTCGCGCCGCTGCCGTGGCAAACGTCACACTCTTCCAGCGTCGGGATACGGATCTCTTTGGTTACGCCGCGAACGGCCTCTTCCAGCGTCAGCTCCATGTTGTAGCGCAGGTCCGCGCCGCGCGCCGCGCGCTGACGACCACGGCCGCCGCCGAAGATGTCGCCAAATACATCGCCAAAGATATCGCTGAAGTCAGCGCCGCCACCAAAGCCGCCGCCGCCGAATCCACCGCCGCCCATGCCGCCCTGTTCAAAGGCTGCGTGACCGTACTGGTCATAGGCCGCACGTTTTTGTGCATCGGTCAGGACTTCGTAGGCTTCTTTGATCTCTTTAAATTTGGCTTCAGCCTCTTTGTCACCCTGGTTACGGTCCGGGTGGAATTTCATGGCCAGGCGCTTGTACGCCTTTTTGATTTCACGCTCTTCCGCAGTTTTCGGAACGCCTAAAATCTCGTAATAGTCTTGCTTTGCCATTGGTTTTTTTAAGCCCCTTAACATGCGAGCACGGGCGTGGAGAGTTCTCCTACGCCCGTGCCGATTAATTACCCTGCATCAGGGCGATTATTTTTTATCTTTAACTTCTTCGAACTCAGCGTCGACAACGTCGTCGTCTTTCGCGTTGTTCGCCGAAGCGTCAGCGCCCGCCTGCTGTTGAGCGTGCTGCTGCTGAGCGATTTCCATCAGCTTCTGAGAAGCCTGCGCCAGTTCCTGCATCTTCGCTTCGATGTCCGCTTTGTCTTCACCTTTCAGTGAGGATTCCAGCGCGCTCAGTGCAGCTTCGATAGCAGTCTTGTCTTCCGCTGGCAGTTTATCGCCTGCTTCTTCAACCTGCTTACGGGTGCTGTGCAGCAGATGGTCACCCTGGTTACGGGTCTGAACCAGCTCTTCGAACTTACGGTCGGATTCCGCGTTAGCTTCGGCATCGCGAACCATTTTTTCGATTTCCGCTTCGTTCAGGCCAGAAGATGCCTTGATGGTGATCTTCTGCTCTTTACCGCTGTTTTTGTCTTTCGCAGACACGTGCAGGATACCGTCAGCATCGATGTCGAAGGTCACTTCGATCTGCGGCATGCCGCGCGGTGCCGGGTTAATACCGTCCAGGTTGAACTGACCCAGAGATTTGTTATCCGCCGCACGCTTACGCTCACCCTGAATCACATGAATGGTTACCGCAGACTGGTTGTCTTCAGCGGTAGAGAACACCTGGCTGTGTTTCGTTGGGATGGTGGTGTTTTTGTTGATGAGCGCAGTCATCACACCGCCCATGGTTTCGATACCCAGAGACAGCGGGGTAACGTCCAGCAGCAGTACGTCTTTAACTTCACCGGTCAGTACGCCACCCTGAACCGCAGCACCGATTGCGACCGCTTCGTCCGGGTTAACGTCTTTACGTGGCTCTTTACCAAAGAACTCAGCCACTTTCTTCTGAACCATTGGCATACGGGTCTGACCACCGACCAGGATAACGTCCTGGATATCGGATACGGACAGGCCAGCGTCCTGCAGAGCAACTTTCAGCGGCTCGATTGAACGGTTCACCAGGTCTTCTACCAGGCTTTCCAGTTTCGCACGGGTCACTTTGATGTTCATGTGTTTAGGACCGGTCGCGTCTGCAGTGATGTACGGCAGGTTCACGTCGGTCTGCTGAGCGGAAGAAAGTTCGATCTTCGCTTTCTCAGCGGCTTCTTTCAGGCGCTGCATGGCCAGCGGGTCGTTACGCAGGTCAATGCCCTGATCTTTCTTGAACTCGTCAACGAGGTAGTTGATCAGACGGGTATCGAAGTCTTCACCGCCCAGGTGGGTATCACCGTTGGTTGCCAGAACTTCGAAGGTTTTTTCGCCATCAACTTCGTCGATTTCGATAATAGAGATATCGAAAGTACCACCACCCAGGTCGTAAACCGCGATAGTACGGTTGCCAACTTCTTTATCCAGACCGTAAGCCAGTGCAGCAGCGGTTGGTTCGTTGATGATACGTTTTACTTCCAGACCTGCGATACGGCCAGCATCTTTGGTTGCCTGACGCTGAGCATCGTTGAAGTAGGCAGGTACGGTGATAACAGCTTCAGTTACCGGCTCACCCAGGTAATCTTCAGCGGTTTTCTTCATTTTTTTCAGCACTTCAGCAGAAATCTGCGGTGGTGCAGTTTTGGTGCCTTTCACATCAAGCCATGCATCGCCGTTATCTGCCGCGATGATTTTGTAAGGCATGATGGAAACGTCACGCTGAACTTCTTCGTCCTGGAAGCGGCGGCCGATCAGGCGTTTAATCGCAAACAGGGTGTTTTGCGGGTTTGTCACTGCCTGACGTTTAGCCGGCTGACCAACCAGAGTTTCACCATCCTGGGTATAAGCAATGATAGAAGGCGTGGTGCGATCGCCCTCGGCGTTCTCCAGCACGCGTGCAGTAGTGCCATCCATAATCGCTACACAAGAGTTGGTAGTACCCAGGTCGATACCAATAATTTTACCCATCTAAACGTCTCCACTAAAAATTCAGTCAACATGTGGTTGTGTACCTGTAATAAGGGCAGAACGTGCTTTTTCAACTGCCCAGATTTGATTTTTTTCAGGTCCACACACTGCGGTTGACTACAAGATGGGGTCGCGACGGCATCCATCAAGGGGCAAGCATAAAAAAAATTTTAATTTCACCCTGATGAGATCATAGACGCCACCGATTGCGCCCATTATGATGCCGCGCCCAGTCAGGGAGAACTGACGCGGGTTTAACCATTTCACCATATTAATGATGATTTTTTTGAGGACTTATGGGCAACACTAAGTTGGCTAATCCGGCTCCGCTGGGCCTGATGGGTTTTGGCATGACCACTATCCTGCTGAACCTGCACAATATCGGGATGTTCCCGATGGATGGCATCATCCTGGCGATGGGCATTTTTTACGGCGGTATCGCGCAAATCTTCGCGGGCCTGCTGGAATATAAGAAAGGCAATACCTTCGGCTTAACCGCCTTCACCTCTTACGGTTCTTTCTGGCTGACCCTGGTTGCCATTCTGCTGCTGCCTAAAATGGGCATGGCAGACGCGGCAAACGCCCACTTCCTGGGCGTTTACCTGGGCCTGTGGGGCGTCTTCACCCTGTTCATGTTCTTCGGTACCCTGAAAGGTAACCGCATGCTGCAGTTCGTTTTCCTGAGCCTGACCGTGCTGTTCGCCCTGCTGGCGATCGGTCACCTGGTGGATAACGAAGGCATCGTTCATGTTGCAGGCTGGATTGGTCTGGTTTGCGGCGCAAGCGCTATCTACCTCGCAATGGGTGAAGTGCTGAACGAGCAGTTTGACCGCACGGTTCTACCGATTGGTGAAAAACACTGATCCCTCTGTCGTGTCCGCTTCGCGGGCACGACATCCCCTCATCTGCCCCAGCCAAATTCCTAATACCAGCCCCATCAGCGAGAGCGCGAGCACATACCAGGCTGGCGCCATCGGCGAAACACCCATCAGTACCGTCACCGCAATCGGCGTCAGCCCGCCGAAAATGGCATACGACACGTTGTAGGAAAATGAGATCCCGGTGAAGCGTACCTCCGGCGGGAAAGCTCGCACCATGACGTAAGGCACAGCACCCACTACGCCCACGCACAGCCCCACCACGCCGTACAGCAGGAACAGCTGTTCAGGATGGCTGCCTGCCAGATGGTAAAACGCCCAGCTTGATGCGGCCAGTAACAGGCTGCCGACGATAAAGGTAACGCTGGCGCCGAAACGATCTGCCGCCAGCCCGGCGGCCAGACAGCCAAAGCAGAGCATGATTGTCGCGATACTGTTCGCCTGTAACGTCACGGCAGGGGCGAAATCGTACTGCTTTTGCAGCCACACCGGGGACATCAATATCACCACCACAATGCCCGCCGAAAGCAGCCAGGTGAGCAACATCGACACCACCACCGCTTTTTTATGACGTACCACGACCGCCTTCACCGGCAGCTCCTGCGCCAGCGCTTTGCGCTGCTGCATCTCGAGGAAAATCGGCGTCTCCTGCAGCCAGCGGCGCAGGTACATCGCGACCAGACCAAACGCCCCGCCCAGCAGGAACGGAATACGCCAGCCCCAGTCGTGCACGGCCTGCTGCGTCATGCTGGTGTTTACAATTGTCGCGACGACGGAACCGAGCAAAATCCCTACCGTTAAGCCCGCGGTTAAGGTTCCACAGGCGATTCCAATGCGGCGCGCCGGAACATGCTCCGCGACAAACACCCACGCGCCCGGCACTTCACCGCCAATCGCCGCGCCCTGAAGAACGCGCATCAGCAACAGCAGCAACGGAGCGAGAATGCCCATCGAGGCATAGGTGGGCAGCAGACCAATAGCCAGCGTCGGCACGGCCATCAGCAGGATGCTAAGGGTAAACATCTTCTTGCGCCCGACCAGATCGCCAAAGTGGGCCATGATAATGCCGCCCAGCGGACGCGCCAGATACCCGGCGGCAAAAATGCCGAAGGTTTGCACCTGACGCAGCCAATCCGGGATATCCGCCGGGAAGAAGAGTTCTCCCACCACGGCGGCGAAGAAGACGAAGATGATAAAGTCGTAAAACTCCAGCGCACCGCCTAAGGCCGCGAGCGTGAGAGTTTTGTAGTCCTGTCGATTCAGAGGTCGTGTGTTATGTGACATAGCGAACCATTTTGCGTTTGTTGTGGAATTATTTTTACAGCAATCGTAAAGAAAAAATTACTATACCGTAAAAGCTTTACCACGCTATCGCCGCTTCAGCTAATGTCACATATTGGTTAATTTCAGGAGATTGTTTCGCGACGTGCGTTTTTCGGGCGAAAAGCTGCTACCACTTTCTCATCGGTTTCCACATACGGACCGTCAAGCAACTGTATACAATACGGTACACTTGCAAAGATGCCGTGAACGAGGACGCTGCCATCTTCTGCTTTCAGCCCTTCCAGCGTCTCTTTGATCGACTTCGGCTGGCCCGGCAGGTTCAGAATCAATGCCTGTTTGCGGATTACGCCCACCTGACGGGAGAGAATGGCCGTCGGGACAAAGTGTAGACTTATCTGGCGCATCTGCTCGCCAAAGCCCGGCATTTCACGATCGGCAATCGCCAGCGTTGCGTCCGGCGTCACGTCGCGGCGCGCGGGGCCGGTTCCGCCCGTCGTCAGAACAAGGTGGCAGCTCATCTCATCCACCAGCTCGCAGAGCGTCTGCTCGATGATCGGCTGTTCGTCAGGGATCAGGCGGGTCTGAATGTCAAAGGGGGTGGTCAGCGCGCTGCCAAGCCACTCTTCCAGAGCGGGGATGCCTTTATCCTGGTAAACGCCGCTGGAGGCGCGGTCAGAAATCGACACTAGGCCGATGCGTAAGGTATTCATATCCATTCCATTCAAAAAGTACTGATTAAAGGGAATGATACACGCAGAGAGGAGATTCAGACAGGGTACGAAAGAAGTCGCGTGACCGGGAGCCCGGTCACGCAGAATGATTACAGCAGGTCGCCGATCATTTTTTCCAGTTTGCCCTGGTCAACAGCAAACTTACGGATACCGTCCGCCAGCTTATCTACAGCCATTGGATCCTGGTTGTGCTGCCACAGGAACTCGGATTCAGTGATGCGCTCTGGGCGTGCTTTCACTTCACCGGTGTAAGACAGCTTACGCTCGATGGTACCTTCGCTTTCTGCCAGCTCTTTCAGCAGCGCAGGGGCGATGGTCAGGCGGTCACAGCCAGCCAGCTCGATGATTTCACCGACGTTACGGAAGCTTGCGCCCATAACCACAGTCTCATAGCCGTGCTGTTTGTAGTATTCGTAGATTTCAGTAACAGAAACCACGCCTGGATCTTCAGCCGGCGCGTACTCTTTCTTATCGGTGTTGGCTTTGTACCAGTCCAGAATACGGCCCACGAACGGAGAAATCAGGTATACGCCTGCTTCTGCACATGCACGCGCCTGCGCGAAGGAGAACAGCAGGGTCAGGTTACAGTTGATACCGTCTTTTTCCAGCTGCTCTGCCGCGCGGATACCCTGCCAGGTAGAAGCCAGTTTGATCAGGATACGGTCGTTGCTGATGCCAGCGTCGTTGTACATTTTGATCAGGCGTTTCGCTTTGGCGATAGACGCTTCGGTGTCGTAGGAGAGACGTGCATCCACTTCGGTAGAGATACGGCCAGGAACCAGCTTCAGGATTTCCAGACCGATGTTCACTGCCAGTTTGTCGGTGGCATCCACAACCTGCTGCGCGCGGTCGTTGCTCTGTGCTTTCGCCCAGGTCACTGCGTCGTCAATCAGTTTGCGATACTCAGGGATCTGTGCGGCGTTAAGGATCAGAGAAGGGTTAGTTGTGGCATCCTGCGGCTGGTACAGCTTCATTGCCGCGATATCTCCGGTGTCAGCTACGACAGTGGTGAACTGACGAAGGGAGGTCAATTTATCCGTCATGATAGTGTTTCTCTTTTAACGTGCCCTGGATAATTCACGCTACCGACAGCATGTCTGCAGCGGAAAAATGACAGGTTTACTTGTTAGGGGGATGTAACCGGTCTGCCCTGATGATAACACGACGGAGGGGTAGCGCAACCGCAGACAGTGCGCTTAGGCAGAGTATGGTAAACTCGGAAGATTAACAGGCTGCTAAGCAACAGCATGCCCAATCAGTGGTAGCGCTTACATATTCACTTTGGCATCAACAAGAGGGACGTTAATGCCTGATTTCTTTTTCTTTATTAACGAAGTCCTGTGGGGTTCGATAATGATTTACCTGCTTCTGGGAGCAGGTATTTGGTTTACGCTACGCAGTGGGTTTATCCAGTTTCGTTATATTCGCAAGTTTGGCAGAAGTCTGAAAAACAGCGTTACGCCCCAGCCGGGCGGATTAACGTCGTTCCAGGCACTCTGTACCAGCCTGGCGGCACGCCTCGGCAGCGGGAATCTGGCGGGCGTTGCGCTGGCCATCAGCGCCGGCGGGCCAGGCGCGGTCTTCTGGATGTGGGTGACGGCGCTACTCGGAATGGCCACCTCCTTTGCTGAAAGTTCGCTCGCCCAGCTGTATAAAGAGAAAGATAAAAACGGCCAGTTTCGCGGAGGTCCCGCGTGGTACATGGCGCGTGGCTTGGGGATGCGCTGGATGGGCGTTCTGTTCTCGCTTTTTTTACTGCTCGCATACGGTCTTATTTTTAATACCGTCCAGGCAAATTCTGTCGCCAATGCCCTGCGCTATGCCTTCTCCTGCCCGGAGTGGGTCGCCGGTATTGCTTTAGCCCTCGTCGTTCTGCTCACCATTTCTGCCGGTCTCAGGGGCGTTGCCCGCCTGATGCAGTGGCTGGTTCCCGTTATGGCGCTGCTTTGGGTTGTCGCGAGCCTGTTCGTCGCCGCCCTGCATATCGACCAGGTGCCTGGCGTGATTGCGACCATCGTCAAAAGCGCTTTTGGCTGGCGCGAGGTGGCCTCCGGGGCGCTGGGCTATACCTTCAGCCAGGCGCTGATGGCGGGTTTTCAGCGGGGCATGTTCTCCAATGAAGCCGGTATGGGATCAACCCCCAACGCGGCAGCCGCCGCCTCTTCCTGGCCGCCGCACCCGGCCGCACAGGGCATTGTGCAGATGATTGGCGTCTTTACCGATACCATTATCATCTGTTCCGCCAGCGCCATGATTTTGCTGCTGGCAGGCCCCGTCCCGCACTCCTCTGGAACCGCCGGGATACAGCTTCTCCAGCAGGCGCTGGTGAACCTGACCGGCGGCTGGGGTGCAGGTTTTGTCTCGCTCGTCCTGGTACTGTTTGCCTTCAGTTCGATTGTGGTGAATTACCTCTACGCCGAAAATAACCTTATTTTCCTGAAGCTCGACTCCCGTACCGCAATCGGAGCCCTGCGGCTCGCGGTCATTCTGATGATCATCGCTGGCTCCTTCCTCAGTATGCCGCTGGTCTGGCAGCTGGCCGATATCATTATGGCGCTAATGGCGATCACGAACCTCACCGCTATCCTGCTGCTCTCGCCCGTTGTGACCCTGATTGCCAGAGACTATCTGCGTCAGCGCAAACTCGGCGTTCCGCCGGTATTTGATCCCGCCCGCTATCCCGATATTAAGGCGCAGCTTGCCCCCGGCACGTGGGATGATTTGCCGCGGCAATAACAGCTATCGATCAATTCAGGGCGATTTTTTGCTAAAGTCGCTCTAAATTTCCTGCAAGGACTGGATATGCTGATTCTGATTTCACCTGCAAAAACGCTCGACTACCAGAGCCCGCTCGCCACCGAGCGCTATACCCAGCCTGAACTGCTGGACTACTCGCAACAGCTGATCCGCGAAGCGCGTAAGCTCTCTGCGCCGCAAATCGCCTCGCTGATGAGCATCAGCGACAAGCTGGCCGATCTTAACGCGACCCGCTTTCACGAGTGGCACCCGGATTTCACCCCGGCTAACGCTCGCCAGGCGATTCTGGCGTTTAAAGGTGATGTCTATACCGGCCTGCAGGCGGAAGATTTTAGCGAAGCCGATTTCGATTTTGCCCAGCAACATCTGCGCATGCTGTCAGGTCTGTACGGCGTACTGCGCCCGCTGGATCTGATGCAGCCGTATCGTCTGGAGATGGGGATTCGCCTGGAAAATGCCAAAGGCAAAGACCTGTACCATTTCTGGGGCGATATCATTACCGATAAGCTGAACGCGGCGCTGCACGCTCAGGGCGATAACGTGGTGATTAACCTGGCATCCGACGAATACTACAAGTCGGTGAAGCCGAAAAAGCTGGATGCGGAGATTATCAAACCGGTATTCCTCGACGAGAAGAACGGTAAGTTCAAAGTGATCAGCTTCTACGCTAAGAAAGCGCGCGGCCTGATGAGCCGCTACATCATCCAGAACCGCCTGACGAAGCCGGAGCAGTTAACCAAATTTAACAGCGAAGGCTATTTCTTTGACGAAGCATCGTCAGGGAAAGGCGAGCTGGTATTTAAGCGCCACGAGCAGTAAAAACAAACCCCGCCAGCTGGCGGGGTTTTGCATTAATGGTGTTTCCAGTCCGGGCCGCGATCGTCGCGGCGGTCATCGTGGTGATGGTCATCGTGACGAGCGTCGTGTTTACGATGCTCATCATGTGGACGCCAGTGGTTATCACGCCAGTCATAGTGCGCTTTCCACCAGTCGTGGTCGCGCCAGCGGCCGCCGTCCCAGTAATGACCGTTGTTATCCTGGTCGCCAATCTGCAGTTTGACCGCAGGTACGAGGGTAATTTCAGATGCCTGAACCGCCATGGGGGCGGCCAGCACCAGTGAAAGCGCGATGAGTGCAGGTTTCAGTGTAGACACAGGTGTCTCCTTATTCTTCTTGCCCAACGTGGGCCGATGTAAGGAGAGTACGCGAGGGGAACGGGGGATGTTATTCTCTGCAATCCTAAACGCTAAGTGACCGCATTTATTGGGAATTTCTGCTTTTTTCCTGCTTTTTCTCTCCTTAATTTCTCCATAAAAAAGCCGGGTGGTGGCTTCACCTTACCCGGCCTACGATTAGGTCGTCGTGGTCGTTGTAGGCCCGGTAAGGCGTAGCCGCCACCGGGCAACACAATCACGCGCGCGTCATCATCAGCTTACGCAGCGCGGCAAAATCCGCGGGCAGCTCATGTGACAGCAGCGGCAGGTCGGCGCGCTCGGCCAGCTCTTTCGGCAGCGGCAGCGTTTCGCCCAGGATCGCTTCCACGCTCTCTTTGAACTTCGCCGGATGCGCGGTGCCCAGGAACAGGCCATATTCACCCGGGTTAAGCTGGTCGCGCAGCGCGCGGTAGGCAATCGCCGCGTGCGGTTCAGAGGTATACCCCACCGCCTTCAGCTCGCGCATGGTTTCTTTGGTGGTTTCATCCGTCACCGCGGCGTAGCCCAGGTCACCCAGACGCCAGATCTTACGGCGGAACAGCTCTTCCACGCGCGGCCAATTGTTCGGCTGTGACACATCCATTGCGTTGGAGAGCGTCGCCTGCGTGGCGTTCGGCGCCCACTTCCCGTCTTTCAGGAAGCGCGGCACGGTGTCGTTGGCGTTGGTCGCCGCGATAAAGCGTTTGACCGGCAGACCCAGGGATTTCGCCAGCAGGCCCGCCGTCAGGTCACCGAAGTTACCGCTCGGCACGGAGATCACCAGCTGGTTGCGCGCTTCCTGCGGCAGCTGCGCCACCGCTTCGAAGTAGTAGCAGATCTGCGCTAGCAGACGGCTGATGTTGATGGAGTTGGCAGAGTTCAGACCCAGAGCCACCTTCAGCTCTTCGTCGTCGAAAGCCTGCTTGACCAGCGCCTGGCAGGCATCGAAATCGCCGTCAATTGCCACGGTTTCAATGTTGCCGCCGAGCGTACAGAACAGTTTTTCCTGCAGCGGGCTGATTTTGCCTTTCGGATAAAGGATCACCACGCGGACATTTTTCAGGCCGTAGAAGGCATGCGCCACCGCCGCACCGGTATCGCCGGAGGTCGCGGTCAGGATGGTCACCGGTTTGTCGCCGCTGATGTGGGTCAGCATCTGCGCCATAAAGCGGCCGCCGAAGTCTTTAAACGCCAGGGTCGGGCCGTGGAACAGCTCCAGGCAGCCAACGTCAGGCTCAACCTGCTTAACCGGCGCCGGGAAAGCGAACGCCGCACGCACGCGCTCTTCCAGAAGCTCCTGCGGAATTTCGTCGCCGATAAACGCAGACAGAATTTTGGTGCTGCGGGTGACGAAGTCCTGCTTCAGCAGCTCGTCGATCTCGGTCAGCTGGAATTCCGGCAGGTCATGCGGGAAGAACAGCCCCTGATTTTTGCCCAGCCCCTGAGTTACCGCCTGCGCGAAGCTGACCTGCTCGTTATGATCTTTAAGGTTATAGAGTTTCATTAATTATCCCAGTACTCGTGCGCCAGCCGTGTCCAGACGGCAAATATGAACAAAGCCTTCCTGATTTTGCAGGTAGTGTTTAGAGAGCCAGTCCGCCACGCGCTGCGCGGTGTCAGGCTTGTCGCACAGGGCGAATAGCGTCGGGCCGGAGCCGGAGATGCCGCACGCCTGCGCGCCGATATCCATCGATGCCTGTCGCGCCTCGTTAAAGCCGGGCAGCAGCTTTGTGCGGTACGGCTCGGCAATGACGTCCTTCATCAGCTTCGCCGCCAGCTGCGGCTGACGGGTGTAGCAGGCGTGAATAAAGCCCGCCAGATGACGCCCGTGGGCGATACAGTCCTGGCGACGATACTGCGCGGGCAGGATCGCACGCGCTTCCGCGGTAGAGACCTTAATGCCCGGATAGGCCAGCACCCACAGCCACTCATCAAACCCTGGCACCTGCTGGCTGATGATGCCATTTTCTTCGATCATCAGCTGCATGCCGCCGAGGAAGCACGGCGCCACGTTGTCATAGTGAATGCTGCCGGAGATGCGCCCTTCCAGCTCGCCCATCAACCCCAGCAGGCGGTTGTTGTTCAGCGGCTTGCCGCAGTGCTCGTTCATCGCCACCAGCGCGGCGACCACCGAACAAGCGCTGGAACCCAGCCCCGAGCCAATCGGCATACTTTTTTCCAGCGTCATGGCAACCGGCACGTTTTTGCCGATCTCCTGACAGAAGCGTTCCCAGCACTGATAGACGATATTTTCGCGCGGCTCAGACGGCAGTTTGCTGGCGAAGCGGCCCACGTTGTTCAGGCTGAAGCTGTCTGCCGCTTCCACTGTGACCGTATCGCCCAGCAGTGAACCATCCACCGGCGTCACCGCCGCGCCCAGCACGTCAAATCCGACGCTCATATTCGCGCTGGAAGCCGGGGCATAAACTTTGACCATGTTAAACTCCTAACTTCCATGACAGGGTACGCAGCAGATCGGCAAACACACCCGCCGCCGTAACATCGTTCCCTGCGCCATAGCCGCGAAGCACCAGCGGCAATGGCTGATAATAGTGGCTGTAAAACGCGAGGGCGTTTTCGCCGTTTTTAACTTTGTACAGCGGGTCGTTGCCATCCACTTCGGCAATCTTCACCCGGCACACGCCATCTTCTTCAATGTTGCCAACATAGCGCAATACCTTACCTTCATCACGGGCTTTCGCAACGCGCGCGGCAAAAGCATCGTCAAGCTGCGGCAAATTTGCCATGAATGCAGCGACATCACCGCTGCTGTCAAATTCTGCTGGCAGCACGGGTTCAATCACGATATCGGAAAGCTCAAGCTCACGGCCCGTTTCACGTGCCAGAATCAGCAGCTTACGCGCCACGTCCATACCAGAGAGATCGTCACGCGGATCCGGCTCGGTATAGCCCAGCTCGCGCGCGGCGCGGGTCGCTTCCGACAGACTCATGCCTTCATCCAGCTTGCCAAAGATAAACGACAGCGAGCCGGAGAGAATGCCGGAGAAACGCTGCAGTTCGTCGCCCGCGTTCAGCAGGTTCTGCAGGTTCTCGATAACCGGCAGGCCCGCGCCCACGTTGGTGTCGTACAGGAACTTGCGGCGCGACTTGCTCGCCGCCAGACGCAGCTGGTGATAGTAATCCATCGACGAGGTGTTGGCCTTTTTGTTCGGCGTCACCACGTGGAACCCTTCGCGCAGGAAGTCGGCGTACTGGTCGGCCACCGCCTGGTTCGAGGTACAGTCGACAATCACCGGGTTAAGCAGATGATACTCTTTCACCAGACGGATCAGGCGGCCCAGGTTGAACGGCTCTTTCGCCTCGTTCATCTCGGCCTGCCAGTTCTCCAGGTTCAGACCGTGAACATTAGTGAGCAACGCTCTGGAGTTGGCAATCCCGCAGACGCGCAGATCGATATGTTTCTTCTTCAGCCACTCCTGCTGACGCTTCACCTGCTCCAGCAGCGCGCCGCCCACGCCGCCCACGCCAATCAGGAACAGCTCGATGACCTGATCGGTGTTGAACAGCATCTGGTGAACCACGCGTACGCCGGTGGTGGCGTCATCGTTGTCCACAACAACAGAAATTGAACGCTCTGACGAGCCCTGGGCAATCGCCACGATATTGATATTGGCGCGCGCCAGCGCGGCAAAGAACTTCGCGGAAATACCACGCAGCGTGCGCATGCCGTCGCCGACCACGGAGATAATCGCCAGGCGTTCCTGAATGGCGAGCGGCTCCAGCAGCTCTTCTTTGAGTTCCAGATAGAACTCCTCCTCCAGCGCGCGACGGGCGCGCAGGCAGTCAGCCTGCGGCACGCAGAAGCTGATGCTGTATTCGGAAGAAGACTGGGTAATCAGCACCACCGAGATACCGTTGCGGGACATAGCCGCAAAGACGCGCGCCGCCATTCCGACCATCCCTTTCATCCCCGGGCCGGAGACGCTGAACATCGCCATGTTGTTCAGGTTGGAGATGCCTTTGACCGGCAGACCGTCTTCATCGGTACTCGCGCCAATCAGCGTACCCGGCGCCTGCGGGTTACCGGTGTTTTTAATCAGGCAAGGGATCTGGAACTGGGCAATCGGGGAGATGGTACGCGGATGAAGCACTTTGGCGCCGAAGTAGGAAAGCTCCATCGCTTCCTGGTACGACATCGACTTCAGCAGTCTGGCGTCCGGAACCTGGCGCGGGTCACAGGTATAAACGCCGTCGACGTCAGTCCAGATTTCACAACAGTCCGCGCGTAAACAGGCGGCCAGTACGGCGGCGGAGTAGTCGGAGCCGTTACGGCCCAGCACCACCAGCTCGCCCTTCTCGTTACCGGCGGTGAAGCCTGCCATCAGGATCATATGGTCAGAAGGAATTTTGCTTGCGGCGATACGGCGGGTTGATTCGGCAATATCAACGGTGGATTCGAGGTAGTGGCCCACCGCCAGCAGTTTTTCAACCGGGTCGATCACGGTCACGCTATGTCCGCGCGCTTCCAGCACGCCGGCCATGATGGCGATAGAGAGTTTTTCGCCCCGGCAGATCAGCGCCGCGTTGACGCTGTCCGGGCACTGGCCGAGAAGGCTGATGCCGTGCAGGACATGTTTGATTTGCGCGAATTCCTGCTCAACGAAGGACTTCAGCTGAGCGTGTGGGAAGCCTGGCAGCGCCTCTGCCAGCCCTTGCAGCAAGTCAGCGAAGATACGCTCTGCGTCGCTGATGTTCGGGAGTGCATCCTGGCCACCGATGGTTTTTTCAATCATCGCCACCAGATGGTTCGTGATTTTTGCCGGGGCAGAGAGCACGGTAGCAACCTGCCCCTGCCTGGCATTGCTTTCCAGGATATCGGCAACACGCAGAAAACGTTCTGCATTTGCCACTGATGTACCGCCGAACTTCAACACTCGCATGGTTCTACCTCGTTTCCTTTAGCCGAAAAAAAAGCCCGCACTGTTCAGGTGCGGGCTTTTTTTTGTTTTTCCTGTACGCGTCAGCCCGCATCGTTACCTGTGGTAATGATGATGGTTGTAGTAATGGTGGTGATGCTGATGCGTTTCATGGATGTTGTGTACTCTGTCATTATTATCTGTCTGTCCTGTATTCTTTTAGGGTTAAAGGATCGGGCACCTTAAGTCAACGAATTTTTAATTTGATCACAATTCGGGAGACTCTCACGTCCCGCTGTTTGCAGATTTATTTTCATCCGATTCGCCCAATAGCAACCCTTCTGGACAGACTTATTCGCCATAGTAAAAACTTATGGCAGGATTTTACTCCGCCAATTTTTTTTCAATATCGTGCAGCAAACGGTGCAGCATTGCGGTGTCCCGCTGCTCAAGACGCCCCAAACGCTGCTTCAACCAGTCAGCCATTTTTTGATCGTCCGCCACACCCAGCTGAGACAACAGTTGCTCAACGCGAGCGCGCAGCGCAGCCAGCTGATTTTCATTTGCCCCTTCTGCCGGAGACTGGGGGATTTGTATTAGGGAGGCTAATTGATAGCAATAAACCATGACCGCCTGGCCTAAATTCAGGGAGGGATAATCGGCGACCATCGGCGCACCGGTAAGAACGTCCGCCAGCTCCAGCTCTTCGTTGGTCAATCCGGAATCTTCACGACCAAACACCAGCGCGGCTTTATCTAGCCACTGGCTTTTCTCGCTCAGCATCGGCACCAGCTCCGCTGGCGTGGCATAGTAATGGAACTTCGCCCGGCTGCGCGCGGTGGTCGCAACGGTAAACGAAATGTCGTGCAGCGCATCAGCAAGCGTCGCGTAAGTGGTTATATTATCGAGGATATCGCCCGATCCGTGCGCTACCCAACGAGCCGCAGGCTCCAGGTGGGCAGTGCTGTCCACGATACGTAAATCGGTGAATCCCATGGTCTTCATGGCGCGCGCGGCAGCGCCTATATTTTCGGCTCTGGCTGGGGCAACCAGTACAATCGACAGATGCATTTATGCTCTCTTTTTAATCAGTTAGCGGGCAAAAATGTGATGCACTTCAACATATTACGCGGCGCGAATTTACAAAAATGCAACACAAATCACCGAAATAGCGTTTCATAACAAATTAAAAACGCTAAACTATTCCTTGTCTGAACAATCAGTTAGAATGTTAACAGAACACTATTATCCCCATGTTTTATAATGATAATAGCGACATGAATACCCTATTCTGATTGGATTCGCTTCGTTTATAAATCAATGTCCGCAACTAGTTGGTTTATTGAAAAATTGTGACAAAGGCTAGCATTCGGCTACGATGATTTCATCAAACTGTTAACGTGCTACAATTGAACTTGATATATGTCAACGAAGCGTAGTTTTATTGGGTGTCTGGTGTCACTTAGCCTGTTATGTTGCTGTTAAAATGGTTAGGATGACAGCCGTTTTTGACACTGTCGGGTCCAAAGGGAAAGTACCCAAGACCAAGCTAATGATGTTGTTGACGTTGATGGAAAGTGCATCAAGAACGCAATTACGTACTTTAGTCACGTTAAGCCGATCATGTTAATTTGCGACATGCATCAGGCAGGTCAGGGACTTTTGTACTTCCTGTTTCGATTTAGTTGGCAATTTAGGTAGCAAACATGCAGACCCCGCACATTCTTATCGTTGAAGACGAGTTGGTAACACGCAACACGTTAAAGAGCATTTTCGAAGCAGAAGGCTACGATGTCTTTGAAGCGACCGATGGCGCAGAGATGCATCAGATCCTTTCTGAAAATGATATCAACCTGGTGATCATGGATATTAACCTGCCGGGCAAAAACGGTCTTCTTCTGGCGCGCGAACTGCGCGAGCAGGCGAACGTCGCGTTAATGTTCCTGACGGGCCGTGATAACGAAGTTGATAAAATTCTTGGCCTGGAAATCGGTGCGGATGACTACATCACCAAGCCGTTCAATCCTCGCGAGTTAACCATTCGTGCACGCAACCTGCTGTCCCGCACCATGAACCTGGGTACGGTCAGCGAAGAGCGTCGTAGCGTAGACAGCTACAAATTCAACGGCTGGGAACTTGATATCAATAGCCGTTCGCTGATTAGCCCGAACGGTGAGCAGTATAAACTGCCGCGCAGTGAATTCCGCGCGATGCTGCACTTCTGCGAAAACCCGGGCAAAATTCAGTCCCGTGCAGAGCTGCTGAAGAAAATGACCGGCCGTGAGCTGAAACCGCACGACCGTACCGTAGACGTGACCATTCGTCGTATTCGTAAGCATTTCGAATCTACGCCAGATACGCCGGAAATCATCGCCACGATCCACGGCGAAGGGTATCGTTTCTGCGGCGATCTGCAGGAGTAATCCCGCAGTTAACGCATTAAAAAACGGCGCATTTGCGCCGTTTTTTTATTCCCGCCACGGCATAATCGGCACCGCGCTGATCGCGTTTTTCGGCGAGCCTTCCACCACTTTGTCAGAGTAGGCGAGGTAAGCCAGGGTGTTGCGTTTGGCATCATAGAAACGCACCACCTGCAGCTTTTTGAACACCAGCGAGGTCCGTTTCTGGAACACCACGTCGCCCTGCGCTTTGCCGTTTTTAATTTTATCGCTCAACTCAACCGGCCCCACCTGCTGACAGGAAATCGCCGCATCGGAGGTATCTTCCGCCAGTCCCAGCCCGCCTTTGATACCACCCGTTTTCGCGCGGCTGACGTAGCAGGTGACGTTTTTCACGTCCGGATCGTCAAACGCCTCCACCACGATTTTGTGGTCCGGGCCGAACATTTTGAACACGGTATCGACGGAGCCAATCTGTTCTGCCTGCGCCACGCGCCCAACCATCAGCATCAACGCGGTGAAGATCAAAGTCTTGTATTTCATATTGTTACCATTCTTTAAAATTACACTGAGCGATTATTCAACACTTTAGACAAAAATGTAGCAAGATCACAGGATTAGAATATATCTGCCTGTAATGTGCTCTAAAAAGCATGAATGCGCAAAAAAAACACTGAATGCTAAAACATCAAAAAATGCTATTATCCGCTAACCTGTTATCAGGCACCTGCTGTTTTAAGGATGAGGATAGTATATGGATCAGGCTGGAATTATTCGCGACCTGCTCACCTGGCTGGAAGGTCATCTCGACCAGCCTTTGTCACTGGATAATGTGGCGGCTAAAGCAGGCTATTCCAAGTGGCATCTGCAAAGGATGTTCAAGGATGTCACCGGTCATGCTATCGGGGCCTATATTCGCGCACGTCGTTTATCAAAATCTGCTGTGGCATTGCGCCTGACCGCGCGGCCTATTCTGGATATTGCCCTGCAATATCGTTTCGATTCACAGCAGACCTTCACCCGCGCCTTCAAAAAACAGTTCTCGTTGACGCCAGCGCTTTATCGTCGCTCGCCTGACTGGAGCTCGTTTGGCATGCGTCCGCCGCTGCGTCTGGGCGAGTTCGCGATGCCAAAATACGAAATTGTCACGTTGCCTGAAACCCATCTGATCGGCACGACACAGAGTTACTCGTGCTCCCTGGAGCAGATTTCAGAGTTCCGTCATCAGATGCGCGTCCAGTTCTGGCGCGACTTCCTGAGCCACGCACCGACAATCCCGCCAATTCTGTATGGCCTCAACGAAACGCACCCAAGCCAGGAAAAAGACGACGAGCAGGAGGTGTTCTACACCACCGCGCTGACGCCCGAGATGGCCAATGGGTATATTCAGGGTTCGAAGCCAGTCGTGCTGGAAGGCGGCGAATACGTGATGTTCGCCTATGAAGGGCTGGGAACGGGGGTTCAGGAGTTTATCCTGACCGTTTACGGAACCTGCATGCCGATGCTGAATCTGAATCGCCGTAAAGGTCAGGACATTGAGCGCTACTACCCGGCGCAGGATGCCAAACCGGAAGAAGGCCCAATCAATCTGCGTATGGAATTCTTGATTCCGATACGTCGTTAACGCTGCAGTTCGTCAAGCGCAGGGGCATCAAGATGCGAAATGTCCCCTGCCATCTCTACTACCCAGCCCGACGCCAGCCACGCGCTTTCCTGATAATCAATCCGGGAAATGGAGCAGTTACGCAGGCGCAAACGGCGCTCAGCGTAAGCCGGTAACCCCAGAATAGTGCTCACCAGGCAACCCAACGCAATCCCGTGACTCACCAGCAGCGGACGGCTTCCCGCCGGCAGCTTCAGGCACTCCGCCAGGGCGGCATGCATGCGTACGCTAAGCTCCTGCATGGATTCGCCTTCGGGAATGCGGCCATCTTCGGTACCGTTCACCAGCGTGCGGCGCCAGCCCTCCTCCGCTTCCGTCAGCGTATCGATATGGCGTTTCTCCAGCACGCCCATATCCAGCTCGCGCAGGCGCGGCTCCAGCATGACGTCACAGCCGCAGGCATCTGCGATGATGCGCGCCGTCTGCTGTGTGCGACCTAAATCGCTGGTGATCACGTGGGTAATGCCCAGCGTTCTGGCGCGTTCCGCCACCTGCCACGCTTGCTGCACACCCTTCTCAGTGAGAGGACTGTCTGACTGGCCTTGAATACGTCGCTCGGCGTTCCACTGCGTTTCACCGTGGCGAACAAGGTATACCTGTAACATGCTTTTTTTCCGTTATACTGCGATGAGTTTTTTTTGAATCGAGCTTAATTATGCACCATGTTGTCTCTGCTACCACTAATCCTGCCAAAATTCAGGCAATTCTAAGGGCATTTGACGAGATCTTCGGCGCAGGATCCTGCCATATTGAGGCCATCGGCGTCGAGAGTGGCGTACCTGAACAGCCGTTTGGCAGCGAGGAAACGCGCGCTGGCGCACGAAATCGCGTGGCAAACGCTAAGGCCGCGGCACCGAATGCTGACTTTTGGGTAGCGATTGAAGCAGGTATCGACGAAGGCGCAACCTTTAGCTGGGTGGTCATCGAAAGCCGCGAGCAGCGCGGTGAAGCACGTTCGGCCACCCTGCCGCTGCCGGAGATCATTCTGGAAAAAGTCCGTGCGGGTGAAGCGCTCGGGCCGGTGATGTCGCAGTACACCGGCATCGATGAGATTGGCCGTAAAGAAGGGGCGATTGGCGTCTTTACCGCAGGCGCGCTGACGCGTTCAGGCGTTTATCATCAGGCCGTGATTCTGGCCTTAAGCCCGTTCCATAACGCGATTTATCGGTAAGTTTGTAGGCCGGATAAGGCGTAGCCGTCATCCGGCGTTTTTCAACAACACCGCTTCCAGCCACTGGCGCAGCTCAACCGGGGCCGACTTCAGGCTGTTCGAGCCGCGGGTGATCGTTGCGATACCCGCGCCGAGCTCATTTTTCAGCTCGCGCTGGCTCATCTCTCCGCGCAGCAGCTCTTCAATGATCCGCACGCGTGTGCCCAGCGCCTCACGCTCGTCCGGCGTGAGCATCAGCTGCATAAGGGGTAAATGCAGATCCTGTTCGTAAGACTGACGCAGCAGCTCCACAAAACGAAGCCACTCCAGATGACGTTGTTCGGCCATTGCCGAGGAATACGGGGAATGCTGGGTCATGTTATGCTGCCTCTTGTACTCTTTAGCGAGTACAGCATAACACAACCCACGCCGATCAGTAACGTCTCTGCCACTCGGCATCGCTCATCAGGGTATCTTTCTGCCCCATGAAGTAGCGATAGTAAGCGTCATAGGCCAGCACGTTCTTCACGTAGCCGCGCGTTTCCGAGAACGGGATGCTCTCCACAAACGCTAACGCGTCGATGCGTCCGGCGCTGTTGCCGAGCCAGGTGCGCACGCGCCCAGGACCCGCGTTATACGCCGCCGAAGAGAAGATGCGGTTATTGCCGAACTGCTGATACACGTACTGGAGATAGCTGGTACCGATGTTGATGTTGGTATCCGGATCCAGTAGCTGCGACGGACTGCTGTAGCCCGGAATATTAAACATCTTCACCGTGTGCGTCGCCGTGCCCGGCATAATCTGCATCAGGCCGCTGGCGCCCACCGGGGAACGGACTTTCGGGTTCCACGCGCTCTCCTGACGGGCAATCGCCATCGCGTAGCTTTGCGGGATATCTTTGCCGCTGGTGTAGCGATCGAACAGATCTTTGTACGCCAGCGGGAAACGCTCTTCCAGATGATCCCAAAGCTTGCCGGCGATCGTCGCCTGCACGCTGAGATCCCACCAGTGATTATCAAACGCATAGCGGGCAAGCTGGGCTTTCTCATCGGTGGTGCGACTGGTCACCAGATTCGCCCACTCGCTGCGCGCGGTGTTATCCATATTCCAGTACATCAGCTCGCGAACGCGCGCCATTTCTGGCCCCTGCGTCAGTGCCGGGTTCGCGTTAGCGGGCGCTTTATCTATACGGAAAGTGTATTCTTCGCCCAGACGCTGCGCGGCAGCCATTGGGTAAAACCCGCGCTGCTGCATCAGCGAATGGAGGATCTCTTTGGCCTCATCATCACGACCGCGCTCCATCAGCAGATCGGCCTGCCAGTAGCGCCATTCGTCTTTCTCTTTGGCCTCCATTGGCAACCGCGCGAGCCAGGTATTGAGCCCACGACGATCGCCCGTGCCCAGCGCCATGCGCACGCGGCGTTCCACCAGCGACGTAGAATTCGAACGCATAATCGCATCGTCACGCCAGCGCGCCTGTTCATCGGTCACATCGGTGCCCATCAGTCGCCACGCCACGATGTCGCGCAGCTCCTGGGTTTGCTCCTCATTGAGCTGCTGCGCCTGCACCAGCTGCGGGATCATCAGCCGCGCGTTTTCCACATCGTCACGCGCCACGCTGGCAAAGGCCACCGCCGCCATCTGGCGGGTAAAATCGGTCGCGCCCGTACTGCGGGCAAAGGTCAGGACGCTGTTTGGATCGTTAGCCAGCGAGATAACCGCCGTGGAGATCGTCTGGTAATCGGACGGCATCTGCCCCGCCAGCGTGGTCACCAGACGCGTGTTACCGGCTTTCATCGCCAGACGGATGCGTTCAAGGTAGGAGAGCGGATCCTGCTTGCCGGAAGCACGCCACGCGCTAAACAGAGAATCACAGGCGTTCGGCTGGTTTTTTCCGGTCAGCCAGAGCTCTTTCGCTCCGGCCCAGGCCTCTTCCTGCTGGCCGGTCGCCCATTTTGCGTAGTAATAGTTACACTGCGCTTCGGTGGCGTTCGGCTTTTCCGGGCTAAAAGCCAGCAGTCCGCGCCAGTCTTCGCGACGCGCCAGCTCATTCACAAAGCGAGACTGGAGATTTCGGGCTGGCGGCAGGGTTGGGTTCGCCTGAATGAAGTTATTCACGGTGACGGTAGGCTGGTTCATCAGATCGTCGGTTATCTGGCGATACTCCAGATACGGATACAGCGGATAATCCTTTAGCGTCGGCATCAGCGCCTGCACGGTATCCATCTGCTTGTTGTCCCACGCCTGTTTAATCTGGGCGTAGCGGTTACGTTGTTCATCCAGTGAATCGGCATGCACCGCCTGGCTTACCGCCATTACGCATACGCTGGCAGCCAGCAGACGCCAGACCACCCGTTTGGCTTTTTCCACAAGCTCTTCCTCATTGTTTTTTCGTCAATTGCAGCGTCTTGCCACGTCAAAGTCTAATTAACTTATGCTAACCAGGCATTCTTCAACGCGCCACGTCATGGACACTTTTTTACCTTTCTTGCGCGTTTTAACACTCCCGACGTTCCTGGCTGGGATTAGGACGTGAAAAAGGCTACACTTCGAGGCTGAAATTCCTTCTCATTACGATAAAAGAGGCGAAGTCCAACGTGGCTCAATTCGTTTATACCATGCATCGTGTCGGCAAAGTTGTCCCGCCGAAACGTCATATTCTTAAAAATATCTCGCTGAGCTTCTTCCCGGGCGCAAAAATCGGTGTTCTGGGTCTCAACGGTGCCGGTAAGTCCACCCTGCTGCGCATCATGGCCGGCATTGATACAGACATCGAAGGTGAAGCCCGTCCGCAGCCTGGCATCAAGATTGGTTACCTGCCGCAGGAACCTCAGCTGAACCCGGAACACACCGTTCGCGAATCCGTTGAAGAAGCGGTATCCGAAGTGGTTAACGCGCTGAAAGGTCTGGATGAAGTGTATGCCAAATACGCTGAGCCGGATGCGGACTTCGACAAGCTGGCCGCGCAGCAGGGCAAGTATGAAGAGATCATCCAGGCGCACGACGGTCACAACCTGAACGTGCAGCTGGAGCGCGCGGCTGATGCCCTGCGTCTGCCGGACTGGGATGCGAAAATCGCGAACCTCTCCGGGGGTGAACGCCGCCGCGTGGCGCTGTGCCGCCTGCTGCTGGAAAAACCAGACATGCTGCTGCTCGACGAACCGACTAACCACCTGGATGCAGAATCCGTGGCGTGGCTGGAGCGCTTCCTGCACGACTTCGAAGGCACCGTTGTGGCGATTACCCACGACCGTTACTTCCTCGACAACGTCGCTGGCTGGATCCTGGAGCTGGACCGCGGTGAAGGCATTCCGTGGGAAGGCAACTACTCTTCCTGGCTGGAGCAGAAAGATCAGCGTCTGGCGCAGGAAGCTTCTCAGGAAGCGGCGCGTCGTAAGTCTATCGAGAAAGAGCTAGAGTGGGTGCGTCAGGGCGCGAAAGGCCGTCAGTCTAAGGGCAAAGCCCGTCTGGCACGCTTCGAAGAGCTGAACAACACCGAATACCAGAAACGTAACGAAACCAACGAACTGTTTATTCCACCTGGAGCACGTCTGGGGGATAAAGTGGTTGAAGTGACCAACCTGCGTAAGTCCTACGGCGACCGTCTGCTGATCGACGACCTGACCTTCTCCGTACCGAAAGGCGCTATCGTTGGTATCATCGGTCCGAACGGCGCGGGTAAATCCACCCTGTTCCGCATGATGTCCGGTCAGGAACAGCCTGACAGCGGCTCTATCACCCTGGGTGAAACCGTGAAGCTGGCCTCCGTTGACCAGTTCCGTGACGCAATGGATAACAGCAAAACCGTGTGGGAAGAAGTCTCCGGCGGTCTGGATATCATGCGTATCGGCAACACCGAGATGCCAAGCCGCGCCTATGTTGGCCGCTTTAACTTCAAAGGCACCGACCAGGGCAAACGCGTGGGCGAGCTGTCCGGCGGTGAGCGCGGTCGTCTGCACCTGGCGAAGCTGCTGCAGGTGGGCGGTAACGTTCTGCTGCTCGATGAACCAACAAACGACCTGGATATCGAAACCCTGCGCGCGCTGGAAAACGCCCTGCTGGAGTTCCCGGGCTGTGCGATGGTTATCTCGCACGACCGCTGGTTCCTGGACCGTATCGCGACCCACATCCTGGACTATCAGGACGAAGGTAAGGTGGAGTTCTTCGAAGGTAACTTCACCGAATACGAAGAGTACAAGAAACGCACGCTGGGCGCCGACGCGCTGGAGCCGAAGCGTATTAAGTACAAGCGTATCGCGAAATAAAAGCAAAACGGCAACCTCGGTTGCCGTTTTTTATGTTTGTACCCTCTCCCCGTGGGAGAGGGCCAGGGTGAGGGCATCAGGCCGCACAAAATCACCCACCCACGTAATACCGCTTCACCTCGTCAAACTGCATCGCAAAGTCGATATAGCTCATCAGCGCAGGCGAATTCAGCTTGCGGCTTGGGTAGGCCAGCCACAGATCGTTACCTTCAACATTCCACTCCGGCAGCACCTGAACCAGCGCCCCTTTTTCAATTTTATCTTCTACCAGGAAGGCGGGAAGCAGCGTGATCCCCGCACCGAAAATTGCACATTCGCGGGCGTAGACCAGATTATCGGTCATGTGCGCGTTATCCGGCAGGTAGCGGTAATCCTCGCTCTCGCTTCGCAGAAGCCACTCCGACCACGCCCGGTGCGTAATGCAGCGGTGCTCCACCAGCTGACGGGGATGCGTCAGCGGCTCCCGACGCGCCAGATAGTCCGGCGAGGCCAGCATGTAGCGCGGGCAGTGCCCGATCATCCGGCCAATCAGGGAGGAGTCCTGCGGCTTGCCGGTACGCAGCGCTACGTCAAAACCGGCCTCGACCAGATCCACCACGTCATCAGAGATCGACACATCCAGCGACACGTCAGGATAGCGAAGCTGAAACTCGGCATTCATGTGCGCCAGCAGCGTCGCCCCAATCCCCGCCGGACAGGTGATCCGCAGCCGCCCGCTCGGGTTTTCGCGCAGCCGCTGAATGGCGTACTCGGCCCGCTCGCTGGCCGCCAGCATCTCGCGACAGTGCACCAGATAGTGCTCGCCCGCAAACGTGAGGCTGATCCTGCGCGTGGTGCGGTTCAGAAGGCGGATACCCACCTGCTGCTCCAGCTGGCTAATTCGCTGGCTAACGCTGGATTTTGGCAGGTCCGCCTTCTGCGCCGCCGCGGTAAAGCTGCCCATCTCCGCCACCAGCGCGAACAGCGCCATATCCTGCAGCTGCTTAAACATGATTGTTCACCCTGTACGAACGCTGAGTTCTTGATTGTCCATCTTATCACGCAACTGTCCACTTTATAGACTAGCCTCAACAAAACGCATGCCATTGAGGAGCACACCATGTCTGTTAAAGCTATTGCCGTTAACCCAGAAAATCCGTCCACCTTCATTGAAATCACCCCGCCAATGCCGCAGCCCGGCGAGCACGATCTGCTGGTGGAGGTGAAGGCCGTCTCCGTTAACCCGGTCGATACCAAAGTCCACGCGGGCATTGCTAAAAACGGGCTGAGCGAGCCGCGTATTCTCGGGTGGGACGCCAGCGGGATCGTCAAAGCCGTGGGGGCTGGCGTGACCGGATTCAAACCGGGTGACGAGGTCTGGTACGCGGGCGACATCACCCGCCCGGGCAGCAACGCCACGCACCAGCTGATTGATGCACGCATAGTCGGCCACAAGCCTGCCAGCCTCGGCTGGGCGGCTGCCGCTGCACTGCCGTTGACCGCGCTCACCGCGTGGGAAGGTCTGTTTGAACGCCTGAACATTCAGGATGCCGGGGCGGACAAAACGCTGCTGATCATCGGCGGCGCGGGCGGCGTGGGATCGCTGGCGATCCCCTTTGCGAAGCACAACAGCAAGGTGAAGATCGTCGCAACCGCTTCACGAGAAGATTCCGCCCGGTGGTGCCGCGATCGCGGGGCTGATATTGTCGTCAACTACCGCGATCTGAAAGGCGAGCTGGCGAAACAGGGGCTCACCTTTGTGGATTACATTTTCATCCTCAACGACACCGACGGGCACTGGGATGCGGTCAGCGAACTGATTGCGCCGCAGGGGCATATCTGTTCCATCGTTGAAAATGAACATCCGCTGAACCAGGACAAGCTGAAGTCCAAATCCGCCGCCCTGCACTGGGAGTTTATGTACACCCGCAGCATGTACCAGACCGCGGATATGGCGCGTCAGGGGGAGATCCTCAATGAGGTGGCAAAACTGGTGGATAACGGCGTGGTGGAAAGTTCGCTCAGCGAAACGCTGCACGGGCTGAGCGTGGAAAGCATTACCGAGGCGCACCGTAAAGTGCTGGAGGGACATATGCGTGGGAAAGTGGTGATTGAGTTCTGAGTGGCTTGATGCCCTCACCCCGGCCCTCTCCCACAGGGAGAGGGAGGTTAAAGTCCCCTCTCCCTGTGGGAGAGGGTTAGGGTGAGGGGTAAGTTTTTACCCCTGCTCCCCCATCATCTCCTTCACCAGCTCGACGCAGCGCAGGAAGCGGGAGTCGTAGTCAGACTCTTCCACATGGACAAACTCAACGTTGTTTTCGTTGAGCATCTCCACCAGCATGGTCTGAAACTCTCGCCTGTCCACGGAGCTGCCGAGGCTGCGCATGCCGTCGGCCACCCATGGGGTGTTGTTTTCCAGCAGGATCACCAGGTCAAAGCGGTATTCGTCAATCAGCGCCTGCACGAACGGGTGCTCGCGCCCTTCGTATTTTTTACAGAACGCCTGCGTGGTCACGAAATCGGTATCGATAAACGCCACTTTGTTGGCGTATTTCACCGCAAAATCAATGTACTGGGCATGTCCGAGCGCGATTTTGTCATAGTCGGAATACTGCAGCGCCATCTCGTCGCCGCCAAGGTGCGAGAAGACATAATCGCGGCCGTACTCCCACGCGCTGGTGGTGTTGAAGATATTCGCCAGCTTGTTGACCAGCGTTGATTTACCGCTCGACTCGCCGCCCAGGATCGCGACGGTACGCACGAAGAACGGCTTCACCTCAGTCGGGATGTAATCCCAGTAGCGGAACGGGTTTTCGCGGATCTGCGCCCCGCTGATGTTCATAAAGGTGCGTTTCGGGTCGATCAGCACCGTCTCGATGCCCAGATGCTCGCGGAACTGCGGCGCGTCAGACTCTTCAGAGGTGTAGATCCAGTTAGGCGCAATGCCCTTCTCTTCCATAAACGCTTTGATGCCGTTGCTCCACACGTCCCAGCCGTGCGGATACGGCTCCATACCCTCTTCGTTAAAGGCATGAATACGAATATTTTTCTGGTACTTAAAGGTCTGGAGCAGCCAGCGCAGGCGGTCCGGCACGGTCGGCTGCTGCGACATGGCGCTGTCTTCAAACAGCTGACGGTCACGGGTTTCGTCGTAGCCCATGATGATGTGCAGCTCGTCAACCTGGCTACAGGCGCGCTGGATCAGATAGATATGCCCGGTATGCAGCGGGTAAAACTTGCCGAACACCACGCCGATGTTCTTTTGCATACGCGGGAACTCCAGCCCCAGAAAGCGGTGCAGCGCTTCCAGCTTCTGCGCGCTGGGGCTTTTGATTTTGGCGTTCAGCAGCTGGCTCAGGTAGCCTTTGGTCATGCCGCTGGCGTCCGCCACCTGCTGCAGCGTGCAGCCCTTCTGGCGGATTGCGGTCTTGATGTAGTCAAATGATGACATAAATTACGGTGCCTCCTGCAAAATCAAATTTACGTAATTATAAGTCGTCAAAGACATTTAACGCATCTGCGAGTTTTTTCACGCCAAATACCTGCATCCCTTCCGGGATCTTTTTCGGCACGTTGGCGGCGGGAACTATCGCCCGGCGGAAACCGTGTTTTGCCGCCTCGGAGATACGCTCCTGGCCGCTGGGTACCGGACGGATTTCTCCGGCGAGGCCCACTTCGCCGAAGACGACCAGGTCCTGCGGCAGCGGCCTGTCGCGCAGGCTGGAGACCATCGCCAGCAGCAGCGCCAGGTCTGCGCTGGTCTCCGTGACTTTGACGCCGCCGACCACGTTAACGAAGACGTCCTGATCCGCCATCTGCAGCCCGCCGTGACGGTGCAGCACCGCCAGCAGGATCGCCAGACGGTTCTGTTCCAGACCGACCGCCACGCGCCGCGGGTTGCCCATCATCGACACGTCCACCAGCGCCTGAATTTCAACAAGCAGCGGGCGCGTCCCTTCCCACAGCACCATCACCGAGCTGCCGGAGGTGATCTCATCGCCGCGGCTCAGGAAGATGGCCGACGGGTTGCTGACTTCGCGCAGCCCCTGTTCGGTCATGGCAAACACGCCCAGTTCATTCACCGCCCCAAAGCGGTTCTTGTGGCTGCGCAGGGTACGGAAACGGGAATCCGCGTCGCCGTCGAGCATCACGGAGCAGTCGATACAGTGTTCAAGCACCTTCGGTCCGGCCAGCGAGCCGTCTTTGGTCACGTGGCCGACCATCACAATCGCCACGCCGCGCGTTTTGGCAAAGCGCGTCAGGTAAGCCGCGGTTTCACGCACCTGCGCGACGCTGCCCGGCGAGGACTGAATGTCCGCCATGTGCATCACCTGGATGGAGTCGATCACCATCAGCTTCGGCTGCTCTTCTTCGGCAATCATGCAGATCTGCTCGATGCTGGTTTCGGAGAGCATGTTCAGGTTGCCGGTCGGCAGGCCCAGACGGTGCGCGCGCATCGCCACCTGCTGCAGAGACTCTTCGCCCGTGACGTACAGGGTTTTCATCTGTTCGGCAAGCTTGCAGAGCGTTTGCAGCAGCAGGGTCGATTTACCCGCGCCCGGGTTACCGCCGATCAGGATCGCGCTACCCGGCACCACGCCGCCGCCGAGCACGCGGTCAAACTCTTTGAACCCGGTGGAGAAGCGCGGCAGCTCTTCGAGGCTGATGTCCGAAAGTTTTTGCACCTTCGCCACGCCCGCGTTACCGGCATAGCCGCTCAGGCGCTCATTGCGCGCCACGCTCGGCGAAGCCGCCACACCACGCACTTCGGTGATGGTGTTCCAGGCATGACAGGCGCTGCATTGCCCCTGCCAGCGCGGATAATCCGCACCACATTCATTACAGACAAATGCGCGTTTTGGAGCTTTCGCCACGGTTTACCTCGTTATTTCTGTGCGGCCTGCGTGCCGGGTGGCGCTTACGCTTACCCGGCCTACAAAGCAGGCCGTTATTTCTGATTAATGCTGCCGGAGAGAATGCAGAACACCCCCATCAGGTCAGCGTGACGGATAGTGACTTCCGTCTTTTCATTCACTTTTGGCTTGGCATGGTAGGCAATGCCCAGACCGGCGGCTTTGATCATCGGCAGGTCGTTCGCGCCATCGCCGATGGCGACGGTCTGGACAACCGGAATTTCATATTTTTCCGCCAGACGCGTCAGCGTATTGGCTTTGTACTGGGCATCTACGATATCGCCAATCACCTGGCCGGTCAGCTTGCCGTCCATGATCTCCAGCTCATTGGCCACCACGGTGGTCAGATGCAGTTTTTCCCGCAGGTAATCCGCGAAGAAGGTGAAGCCACCGGAGGCGATCGCCACCTTCCAGCCGAGGGACTGCAGCTTCAGCACCAGCTGCGTCAGCCCTGGCATCAGCGGCAGCACGTCGCGCACCTGGCGCAGAATGTTGGCGTCGGCCCCTTTCAGGGTCGCCACGCGCTGGCGCAGGCTGGCGGTGAAGTCCAGCTCGCCGCGCATCGCACGTTCGGTGACTTCCGCCACCAGCTCGCCGCTGCCCGCCAGCTTCGCAATCTCGTCAATACACTCGATCTGGATCGCCGTAGAATCCATGTCCATGACCAGCAGGCCCGGGGTTTTCAGATGCGGAATTTTACCCAGCGGCGCGACGTCCAGCCCGGCGTCATGCGCCAGACGCGTTGCGCGCTGCGTCAGGGAACCCGCCAGGCGAATAACCTGGTAGTCTTCCACGCACCAGGCGGCGACGATGACCATTGCCGCACCCAGCTTGCTTTGATACTGGGTCAGGCGTTGCTTATCCAGACCGCGTCCGTAGAGGAGCCAGCCGCTACGACCGGCGTGGTAATCCAGAGGCATCACCTCATCGCCACTTAAAGAGAGCGGCAATCCTGGCCATAAAGAGACATCCGTTGGCAGGTCACACCAGGTAATGTTCGGCATTAAAGCTCCTGTAATTTCGTTCGCGCCGGAAGGTTGCAGAGGGAAAATAACGCATGAGGCTACCCTGTAACCATCACTTCTGGCAACATTAAGCCGTAAATTTTCAGCAGGTGGAATATGGCTCGCGCAAAACTGAAATTCCGGCTCCATCGCGCCGTGATTGTCCTTTCCTGTCTCGCACTATTAGTGGTGCTGATGCAAGGGGCATCGTGGTTTAGCCAGAACCATCAACGGCAACGCAACCCGCAGTTTGAAGAGCTGGCCCGCACGCTGGCACGCCAGGTGACGCTCAACGTCGCGCCGTCCATGCGTACCGAAACGCCGGACGAGAAGCGGATAGGCCAGGTTTTACGCCTGCTCACGGAGAATAGCCGCATTCTTGATGCCGGCGTCTATGATGAGCAAGGCAACCTGATTGCCCGCGCTGGCGAACACGTCGACGTGCGCGACAGGCTGGCGCTGGACGGGAAAAAAGCCGGGGGCTACTTTAACCAGCAGATTGTCGAACCTATTCAGGGGAAGAATGGCCCACTGGGCTATCTGCGCCTGACCCTCGATACCCACACCCTGCCTACTGAAGCCAAACAGGTCGATAATACCACCAATATTCTGCGCCTGATGCTGCTGCTTTCACTCGCCATCGGCGTTGTGCTGGCGCGCACCCTGCTTCGCGGCAAGCGCTCGCGCTGGCAGCAATCCCCGTTCCTGCTGACCGCCAGCAAATCCGTCCCCGAAGACGAAGAGAGCGAGAAGAAAGATTAGTGATAAAGTAGGCGAACGATTCGGAAAAGGAACTTTGCCATGACGACGTTACGCCTGCTTATCTCTGACTCTTACGATCCCTGGTTTAATCTCGCGGTAGAAGAGTGCATCTTCCGCCAGATGCCCGCCATCCAGCGCGTACTGTTTCTCTGGCGGAACGCCGATACGGTGGTCATCGGCCGCGCGCAAAACCCGTGGAAAGAGTGCAATACGCGGCGTATGGAAGAGGACAACGTCCGTCTCGCGCGCCGCAGCAGCGGCGGCGGCGCGGTGTTTCACGATCTGGGCAATACCTGCTTTACCTTTATGGCGGGTAAACCGGAGTACGATAAAACCATCTCAACGTCCATCGTCCTCAACGCGCTCAATTCACTCGGCGTGACGGCGGAAGCCTCCGGGCGTAACGATCTGGTGGTGAAAACCCCCGAGGGCGACCGGAAGGTCTCCGGCTCCGCCTATCGCGAAACGATGGATCGCGGGTTCCACCACGGCACCCTGTTGCTGAACGCTGACCTGAGCCGTCTGGCTAACTACCTGAATCCGGATAAAAAAAAGCTCCAGGCCAAAGGAATTACCTCCGTGCGCGGCCGCGTGGCAAATCTGGTGGAACTGCTGCCGGGAATTACTCACGAGCAGATTTGCGATGCGATCCGTGACGCGTTCTTTGAACATTACGGCGAGCGCGTGGAAGCAGAAGTCATCTCCCCTGACAAAACCCCGGACCTGCCCAACTTCGCCGAAACCTTCGCCCGCCAGAGCAGCTGGGAATGGAACTTCGGTCAGGCTCCTGCGTTTTCCCATCTGCTTGATGAGCGTTTTACCTGGGGCGGCGTGGAGCTGCATTTTGACGTGGAGAAAGGCCATATCACCCGCACGCAGGTGTTTACCGATAGCCTGAACCCGGCACCGTTAGAGGCGCTGGCGGCACGTTTGCAGGGCTGTTTGTACAGGGCAGATATGCTGCAGCAGGAATGCGACGCGTTGATCGGGGATTTTCCGGAGCAGGAAAAAGAGCTGCGTGAGCTGTCGGCGTGGATTGCACAGGCCGTGCGCTAGGTGCGGTCTGGTGCCCTCACCCCGGCCCTCTCCCGCAGGGAGAGGGCGGGAAGAGACAGAATTACTCTTTATCGCCCAGCAGAACGGATTCCAGCGCGATTTTGATCATGTCGTTGAAGGTAGTCTGACGCTCGGCAGCGGTGGTCTGCTCGTGGGTACGGATGTGGTCAGACACGGTGCAGATGGTCAGCGCTTTCGCACCAAACTCAGCCGCGACGCCGTAGATACCTGCCGCTTCCATTTCCACGCCCAGGATGCCGTATTTCTCCATCACGTCGAACATCTCGCCGCCGTCCGGGGCATAGAACAGGTCAGCAGAGAAGATGTTACCCACGCGCGCTTCAACGCCCAGCGCTTTTGCCGCGTCAACCGCGTCACGCACCATGCCGAAGTCAGCAATCGCCGCGAAGTCATGGTCTTTGAAACGCATGCGGTTAACTTTGGAATCGGTGCAGGCGCCCATACCGATAACGATGTCGCGCAGCTTAACGTCCATGCGCACCGCGCCGCAGGAGCCTACGCGGATGATTTTCTTCACGCCGAAGTCGGTAATCAGCTCTTTGGTGTAGATAGAGCAGGATGGGATACCCATACCGTGGCCCATAACGGAGATTTTGCGGCCTTTATAGGTACCGGTGAAGCCCAGCATGCCGCGAACGTTGTTCACTTCACGCACGTCTTCCAGGAAAGTTTCTGCAATGTGCTTCGCGCGCAGCGGGTCGCCCGGCATCAATACGACGTCAGCGAAATCACCCATTTCTGCATTAATGTGAGGAGTTGCCATCTTCAGTTCCTTTTACATTGTTGTTTTTGCCGGGTGGCGGCTACGCCTGACCCGGCCTACATTCTGTTCTCCCTCTCCCTGTGGGAGAGGGTCGGGGTGAGGGCATCAGGCCGCACCCAATCCGTTTAGAACATGGCCTTGCCATATTCCATGTCAGACGTACCAAAGTATTTCGCCAGGGTCTGGCCGATGTCCGCGAAGGTTTCACGGTGACCGAGCGAGCCTGGCTTCACTTTCGGGCCGTACACCAGCACCGGAATGTGCTCACGGGTGTGGTCGGTACCGGTCCAGGTTGGGTCACAGCCGTGGTCCGCGGTCAGAATCAGAATGTCATCTTCACCCACCAGCTCCATCAGCTCCGGCAGACGGCGGTCGAACAGCTCAAGACCCGCTGCATAGCCCGCAACGTCGCGACGGTGGCCCCAGGAGGAGTCGAAGTCCACGAAGTTGGTGAAGACGATGGTCTTGTCGCCCGCTTCTTTCATCTCTTTGATGGTGGCATCGAACAGCGCATCCAGACCGGTGGCTTTCACTTTTTTGGTGATGCCGCAGTTGGCGTAGATATCCGCGATTTTACCCACGGACACCACGTGGCCGTCTTTCTCTTCAACCAGCTTCTGCAGCACGGTTGGCGCCGGTGGCTCAACGGCCAGGTCATGACGGTTACCGGTACGCTGGAAGTTACCCGCTTTGTCGCCGATAAACGGACGCGCGATCACGCGGCCGATGTTGTAGCCGCCTTCGGTCAGCTCTTCACGGGCGATTTCGCACAGCTCGTAGAGTTTATCCAGGCCAAACGTCTCTTCATGGCACGCAATCTGGAACACGGAGTCAGCAGAGGTGTAGAAAATCGGCTTGCCGGTTTTCATGTGCTCTTCGCCGAGCTGATCCAGAATCACGGTACCGGAAGAGTGGCAGTTACCGAGGTAGCCCGGCAGGTTGGCACGCTTCACCAGCTTATCGAGCAGCTCCTGCGGGAAGCTGTTTTCGTGATCGGAGAAATAACCCCAGTCGAACAGCACCGGCACACCGGCGATTTCCCAGTGGCCAGACGGGGTGTCTTTACCGGAGGAGAGCTCGTGAGCCCAGGCGTAGGCGCCCACGACTTCCGCGTTGCCGTCCATACCGGCTGCGATTTTACCGGTAGAACCTTCATGCGCTTTCACCAGACCAAGGCGGGTCAGGTTAGGTAGAGTCAGAGGGCCTTTACGACCGTTGTCCGCTTCGCCTTTTGCACAGGCTTCCGCGATGTGGCCCATGGTATCGGAACCCACGTCACCAAAACGTTCTGCATCTTCGGTTGCGCCGATGCCGAATGAGTCCAGCACCATAATAAATGCACGTTTCATAATTGTTCTCCGTACGTAGTGCTTCAAAAATTATCGATCAGATCAGTATACCGCTATTCGGTGATACGGCGATAGACAGTCGGTGTGGTTTCCGGCGCTTTATCGTCAAGCGTAATTGCCGCTTTCACCGCTTTAGCCGCTTCCTGCCAGCTGGCTTCGTCTTTCGCGTGGATCACCGCCAGCGGACGTTGACCGTCAACGCTGTCGCCCAGACGTGCCATATCGGTAAAGCCGACGCTGTAATCAATGGTGTCTGACGCCTGACGACGGCCGCCGCCCATCGAGACTACTGCCATACCCAGCGCACGGGTGTCCATTGCAGAGACATACCCTTCGCTATCGGCATACACCGCTTTGCTAAGCGTCGCGGTTGGCAGGTATTTCGCGTAGTTTTCGACGAAATCGGTCGGGCCCTTCTGGGCTGCAACCATGCGACCGAAAATATCCGCCGCTTTGCCGTTATCCAGCACCGCCTGCAGCTTCGCGCGGGCTTCTGCGTCGTCTTTGGCCAGCTTGCCGGAGATTAACATCTCAACGCACAGCGCCATGGTGACGTCGAACAGACGCGGGTTGCGGTATTCACCAGTCAGGAACTGCACCGCTTCACGCACTTCGACGGCGTTACCGGCGCTGGACGCCAGCACCTGGTTCATGTCGGTGAGCAGCGCGGTGGTGCGCACGCCCGCGCCGTTGGATACGCCAACGATCGCTTCCGCGAGCGCAGCAGAAAGTTCATAGGTCGGCATAAAGGCGCCGCTGCCCACCTTCACGTCCATCACCAGCGCGTCCAGCCCTTCTGCCAGTTTCTTCGCCAGGATAGAGGCGGTGATCAGCGGGATGGAGTCAACGGTCGCGGTGATGTCGCGGGTGGCGTAGAAACGCTTGTCTGCCGGAGCAAGAGAGCTGGTCTGGCCGATAATCGCCACACCAACGTCTTTAATAATGTCGCGGAAGCGGTTGTCGTCCGGGAAGATATCGAAGCCCGGAATGGCTTCCAGTTTGTCGAGCGTACCGCCGGTGTGGCCCAGGCCGCGCCCGGAGATCATCGGGATGTAACCGCCACAGGCTGCCACCATAGGGCCGAGCATCAGAGACGTCACGTCACCCACGCCGCCGGTGGAGTGCTTATCCACAATCGGGCCGTTAAGGTTGAGGCTTTTCCAGTCCAGAACGGTTCCTGAATCTCGCATCGCCATGGTCAGCGACACGCGCTCAGGCATCGACATATCGTGGAAGAAAATGGTCATCGCCAGAGCCGCAATTTGCCCTTCTGAGACGGTGTTATCACGAATGCCGTTGATGAAGAAGCGGATCTCTTCATCGCTTAATGCATGACCATCACGTTTTTTACGAATAATTTCTTGTGCGAGAAACACGGTAACCTCCATGCGGAATCGGGGGAGTTGTGGCGGGTGGCGCTACGCTTACCCGCCCTACGATCCTGTCGACCGGATGAGCGAAGCGTCATCCGGCATTGTCTGGCAATCAGTAGCTGCTTGCGCTCTTACCGTCGCCATGACCCAGCGCTTTCAGCAGGCTGGCCAGCAGGCTGGACGCACCGAAGCGGTAGTGACGGGAATCGGCCCAGTCGGCGCCAAACAGCTCGTCGGCAATCGCCAGGAATTGCTGCGCGTCTTCAGCAGTACGCACGCCGCCCGCAGGTTTGAAACCAACGGTTTTGGATACGCCCATGTCGCGGATCACTTCCATCATGATGCGCGCGCTTTCCGGGGTCGCATTCACCGGCACTTTACCGGTAGAGGTTTTAATGAAATCCGCACCGGCTTTGATGGAGATTTCAGATGCCTTACGAATCAGCGCCTCTTCTTTCAGCTCGCCGGTTTCGATGATCACTTTCAGCAGCACATTTGCCGCCGCGCACGCGTCTTTACAGGCTTTCACCAGGTCAAAACCGACCTGCTCGTTACCGGCGATCAGCGCGCGGTACGGGAACACCACGTCAACTTCGTCTGCGCCGTAAGCAATCGCCGCGCGGGTTTCTGCCAGCGCGATCTCGATATCGTCGTTGCCATGCGGGAAGTTAGTTACGGTTGCAATGCGCACGTCCGGCGTACCCTGCTCTTTCAGCGTCTTACGGGCAATCGGGATAAAGCGCGGGTAGATACAGATGGCTGCGGTGTTACCCACCGGCGTTTTCGCCTGATGGCACAGGGCGATGACTTTTTCATTGGTGTCGTCATCGTTCAGGGTGGTCAGGTCCATCAGTTTCAACGCGCGCAGGCTGCTTGCAGTTAAATCGGTCATAACATTCTCCAACGGCAGTGCCGTATAAATTTTACCTTGCGGGTCTGTGAGTATTCTAACATTCACCCGCATCCACACTTCGACATTCATCACAGTTAATGAAAACTGCATACAAATTTGCATTACTGTAATGAGATCTTCTTCAAACTTTAGCGCGTAAATTGCCGACTAAAGCAGCGATACCCCCTGTCGGATCAAAAGCCCCGACAGGCTGGCTTCCTACAATCCGCTCATCATCCGCAGAACACTCAAGGAAGCGACTATGCCCCACTCCAGCCCCGACGCCCTGCAACAACGTTGCCAGCACATTGTCACAAGCCCGGTGTTAACCCCGGAACAAAAACGTCATTTTCTTGCGCTGGAAGCGGAAAACAACCTGCCTTACCCGGCACTTCCTGAGGCCGCACGAGCCGCACTGGACGAAGGGTTTATCTGCGACATGTTCGAAGGCCATTCGCCTTACAAACCCCGTTACGTTCTGCCGGATTACGCAAAATTTCTGGCTAACGGTTCAGCGTGGCTGGAGCTGGAAGGCGCGAAAGATCTCGACGACGCCCTCTCGCTGTTAACCATCCTCTACCATCATGTTCCGTCCGTCACATCGATGCCGGTCTATCTCGGTCAGCTTGATGCGATATTAACTCCATATGTTAGAATTCTAACACAAGAAGAGATCGATAGCCGAATAAAACGTTTCTGGCGCTATCTCGACCGTACGCTGCCGGATGCGTTTATGCACGCAAACATCGGGCCTGAAGATACGCCAGTCACGCGCGCCATTCTGCGTGCCGATGCAGAGCTGAAGCAGGTCGCGCCGAACCTGACCTTTATCTACGATCCCGATATCACCCCAGATGATTTGCTGCTTGAGGTGGCGAAAAACATTTGTGAATGCAGCAAACCGCATATTTCTAATGGCCCGATGAATGATAAAATTTTCACAAAAGGCCGTTATGGTGTGGTGAGCTGTTACAACTCCCTGCCGCTTGCAGGCGGCGGCAGCACCCTGGTGCGCCTTAACCTCAAAGCCATTGCTGAACGCAGCGCATCCATTGACGACTTCTTCACCCGCACGCTCCCGCACTACTGCCAGCAGCAAATTGCCATCATCGATGCACGCTGCGGTTTCCTTTACGAGCAATCTGGCTTCTTTGAGAATAGCTTCCTGGTAAAAGAGGGGCTGATTGATGCGGAACGGTTTGTACCCATGTTTGGCATGTACGGCCTGGCGGAAGCGGTAAACGCGCTCTGTGAGAAAGCAGGAATAGCGGGACGCTACGGAAAGGATGAACAGGCCAACGCGCTGGGCTATCGCATCAGCGAACAGCTTGCAGCGTTCGTTGAAAGCACGCCGGTGAAACACGGCTGGAAGCATCGCGCGATGCTGCACGCGCAGTCGGGGATCAGCTCCGACTCCGGCACCACGCCGGGCGCGCGCCTGCCTTACGGCGACGAGCCGGATCCCATCAGCCATCTGCTGGCCGTTGCGCCGCATCACAAACACTATCACTCCGGAATCAGCGATATTCTCACCCTGGAGGAGACGGTCAAACGCAACCCGCAGGCGGTGGTTCAACTTTGCCTGGGCGCGTTCAGGGCCGGTATGCGTGAATTTACCGCCAACGTAGCGGGTAACGATCTGGTCCGCGTGACCGGCTACATGGTTCGCTTGTCGGACCTGGAGAAATACCGGGAAGCCGGATCGCGCATCAATACCACGTGGCTGGGAGAAGAGGCCGCACGCAATACCCGTATTCTGGAACGTCAGCCGCGCGTGGTTAGCCATGAACAGCAGATGCGCTTTAGTTAGTCAGGTCATTCCTTTTTCCTGCGTGGACGGGCCGGGCAGCCGCCTGGCGCTGTTCCTGCAGGGCTGCAACCTGCGCTGTAAAACCTGCCACAACCCGTGGACGATCGGCCGCTGCAACGACTGCGGGGACTGTGTGCCCCACTGCCCGCACGACGCGCTAACGATTCAGGCCGGACGCGTCTGGTGGCAGGAGAGTGACTGCCAGCAGTGCGACACCTGCCTGCACCTGTGCCAGCAGCAGGCAACGCCTATGGCGCACCGCTTCAGCGTGGAAGAGATCCTCACTCAGGTCCGCAAATCCGCACCGTTTATCGAAGGGATCACCGTCAGCGGCGGCGAAGCCACAACGCAATTGCCGTTTTTGATTGCTCTGTTCACCACGATCAAAGCCGATCCCGCCCTGCGCCACCTCACCTGCCTGGTAGACAGCAACGGTCTGTTAGGCGAAACCGGCTGGCAAAAGCTGCTGCCGGTACTGGATGGCGCAATGATGGATCTGAAGGCGTGGGGAAACGAGCATCACCGCTTCCTGACCGGGCGCGAAAACCCGCAGATCAAGCAGAGCATCCGCTGGCTGGCAGATCGTCACCGTTTGACTGAGCTCCGCCTGCTGGTGATTCCGGAGCAGTGTGATTATCTGGAACACCTCAAACCGCTAACGACCTTTATCCACGGGCTTGGAAATGTTCCGGTACGCATCAACGCATTTCATCCGCATGGCGTTTACGGTGAGGCTGCGTCGTGGCGCAGCGCCACGCCCGAGGACGTTGAACCGCTGGCGCGGGCGCTGGAAAAACAGAAGATAACGGTGATTCGTCCGGCACTTTACCTATAGCGTGATGCCAAATACCGAACGGGTATTTTCCAGCAGCGCATCGGCAATCACCTCTTCAGGCTCTTTTCGCAGTTCACATAGGGTGGTAAACACGCGCGCCGCCTGTTCCGGGCGATTCGGCTGGCCCTGAAAACCATTCAGCGGCATATCCGGCGCGTCGGTTTCCAGCAGGAGCGCCGACAGCGGCAGCTGTGCCATCACGTCCCGGGTTTTACTGGCGCGCGGATAGGTGATGGTGCCACCGACGCCAATTTTATAGCCCAGTTCAATAAAACGCTGCGCCTGCTGCAGGCTGCCGGAGAAACCGTGCACGACCCCTTTTCGCGGCAGATCGATGCGTTTCAGGTGCATCGCCAGCTTATCGTGCGTGCGTCTTGAGTGGAGGATCACCGGCAGATCGTGGCGCTTCGCCAGCCTGAGCTGCGCGTCGAGGATCGTCTGCTGGCGCTCAAACTGCGGATCCTCGCGATAAAGATCGAGACCGATCTCACCGATGGCGACAAGTTTGTTTCCTGCGGTCTGCACGACCTCATCAAGCCTCTCAATGTGCTCATCAAGATGCCGTTCAATCACAATCGGATGCAGGCCGAGCGCGGCATAGAGCGCAGGGTGCTGTGTGGAAAGATCCAGCACCCGGGAAAAATAGGCCGCTTCCACTGCCGGCACAATGATGGCCTGAACGCCTGCCTCAGCCGCTTTCGCTATGCTTTGCGCTTCATCCCCCGTAAACGGCGGAAAATCAAAGTGGCAGTGGGTATCGACAAAGCGGTGCGTCACGCCAGATCCTCGTTATCCAGTAAAGCGTCATTCGCCTGCGGAATATCCACCAGCGGCGTCGTCAGGGCGTCGTTGGCGACAATCGCAGGCGGCAAAATAATGCGTTTATGGCGATGAAGCGGCGGTTGCTCCGCCAGCATTTTCCCCACCGTCGCCAGGAAGTAACGCCCGCACAGCCGCCCCGTTTTGTAATCCATGCGCAGCGCAGGGACGCGGCTGCCCAGGGCCATGCTCAGCAGCGGCTTAGGCGGATAGATTTCAAAAATACGCAGCTTGCCCGGCGGTTTTTCAATGAAGCGCTGCATCGCGCCGTAGGTGGTTTCATGCTGCTTCGCGATGTTCACCAGCGGCTGCAGGCTGCTGTCGCCCAACCAGCGCTCCATCCGTTTGAACCACTGGGGCGTGTAATACATTTGCGACGGTACGGTACGGATCACCACAATGGTTTTCGCCCCGCGCCGGGCGGCTTCCTGCACCGGCACCGCGTCACTGATCCCCCCGTCCAGATAGCTAATGCCGTCCAGTAGGGCACCGGTACGATAAAAGCCGGGGATCGCGCTGGAGGCGCGGATGATGTCCAGCCAGTTCTCCTTCTGAGGAGAAAAATAGCCCGGCGAATAGTCATCGCCCCGGCTGGCGCACATCCAGAACTCTTTGCCGCTATCAAACAGACGGGCAGCGGTATCCATGGCCAGCGGCATCTGGCTGGAGGTCGATTCCAGCAGCCAGTCGAGATCGATCAGGTTGCCGCCGCGCACAAAACGCACCGGATTAAAAAATTCTTTCGCCGTGGTGTAGCGCATGATGACCTTTCGCGCATAGCCAGGCTGGTTACAGACATAAGCAGAGAGGTTCTGCGCCCCGGCAGAGGTGCCGAAGTAAAGGTCAAACGGGTTGAACTGCGCGCGCATAAATTCATCCAGCACGCCGGCGGTGAAAATGCCGCGCTGTCCTCCACCCTCGCAGACCAGCGCGAGTTGACCTGCGCGAAACGGTTTTAACGTCAGCGGCGCAATATTGCCGAGCGTAACGGGAATTCGTTGCCCCACCTCTGCTTTCCTGTTTTGATTATTTTATAACACCACAGTAACGCACCCGACCTGTTCCGCAAATAAGAAAAAGCCAGTCACAGTGACTGGCTTTATTTTGTTGAAGGAATATTGCGTTTGCTACGGACGTCTACGACCCGTAAACAGGCTGACCAGGAACAGAATAATACCCACAACGAAGACAATTTTAGCTGCCCATGCCGCTGTACCTGCCAGTCCACCAAAGCCCAATGCGGCGGCAATTAACGCGATAACCAGAAATATAATGCCCCAACGAAACATAAGCTTCTCCTTTACCATAGTTAATGTCGGCCGCTAAACGTGAGCGCTCAGGTCACTCACCGGCGTTTTTCCAGAGTCGTTCTTATTTCGCCCGCAGGTTTTAACCAGACGGGCGAATGGTCCAGATTTACTTCGTTTTCAGATCGTTTTTAACGCTTTTCACACCGTCAATCGCTTTCGCGATGGACTCGGCACGTTCACTTTGCGCCTGCGAATCTACCGTACCGGAGAGCTGAACCACACCATCGGTGGTTTCCACTTTCACCTTGCGGGACGGCACGATGTCATCTGCTAAAAGTTTAGCTTTGATTTCGCTGGTGGTGGCTGCATCACCGGCATAACCTTTCACCGACGCGTTTTTACCGTCACGTACGTGCAGCTTATCGCTGACGGACGCAACGCCTTCAACGCCTTTCGCGACTTTCACCGCCTGTTCGGCCTGAGCCTGGCTTTCCACGAAGCCGCTCAGCGTGACCACTTTCTTGTCGGTCTTCACGGAAATATCGGTACTTTTGATGGCTTCATCATCCACCAGTGCGGCTTTCACTTTTGCTGTGATTGAGCTGTCGTCCATGAAGTTGCCGACTTTATTCATAGAGCTATCGATTTTTTGCCCTGCGGTATCGGCCGTGGACTGGGCTTTATCCATTGTGCTGCTTTCCGCCAGAACGGAACCGCTCATCAGAACGCTACCCAGGGTTACAGCCAGCAGAGTTTTCGAAATCTTCAGTCTTGTCATATTCATCGATCTATTCCTGTGTTTACCCGTTATTCGGGCTACATACTTCCTTAGTAGTTTTATATATTGCGAATAAACACACGGGCAAAATGGACAACCTAAAGTTGTGCATTGAACAGTTAATTTATCCACGCCCGGTGTTAAACACTGAGTTAAATATAGATCACTCTCACAGAGCCGCTTTCAGAATTGGGTAAAAAACGCGCGAATAGCGTGAAATTGCGTTGAATTAAGAACATTCCGCAAGGGATTAATAAGACAGGAATTAAAGAAGAGCACGGCGGGAGCCGTGCTCTGAGAGGGATTAGTGCTCGCGGGTTTTACGGAACTGAACGTCAGGGTAACGTTCCTGCGTCAGGTTCAGGTTCACCATGGTTGGCGCGATATAGGTCAGGTTATCGCCGCCATCCAGCGCCAGCTGAATTTCGTTCTTACGCTTAAATTCTTCAAATTTCTTCACGTCAGAACACTCAACCCAGCGCGCGGTCGCGACGTTCACGGACTCGTAAATCGCTTCCACGTTGTACTCGCTCTTCAGACGCGCGACAACCACGTCGAACTGCAGCACGCCGACCGCACCCACGATCAGATCGTTGTTCGCGATTGGGCGGAACACCTGCACGGCGCCCTCTTCGGAGAGCTGAACCAGGCCTTTCAGCAGCTGTTTCTGCTTCAGCGGATCGCGCAGACGGATACGACGGAACAGCTCCGGCGCGAAGTTCGGAATACCGGTGAACTTCATCATTTCACCCTGGGTGAAGGTATCGCCGATCTGAATCGTGCCGTGGTTGTGCAGACCGATGATGTCGCCCGGATACGCCTCTTCAACGTGCGAACGGTCGCCCGCCATAAAGGTCAGCGCATCGGAGATCACCACGTCTTTCCCGGTACGCACCTGGCGCAGCTTCATGCCCTTTTCATACTTACCGGACACCACGCGCATAAAGGCCACGCGGTCGCGGTGTTTCGGGTCCATGTTGGCCTGAATTTTGAACACGAAGCCGGTGAATTTCTCTTCCTTCGCTTCCACTTCACGGGTGTCGGTTTTACGCGGCATCGGACGCGGCGCCCACTCCACCAGACCGTCCAGCATGTGGTCAACGCCGAAGTTACCCAGCGCGGTACCGAAGAAGACCGGGGTGATTTCACCGCTCAGGAACAGCTCTTTATCGAACTCGTGAGACGCCCCCTTCACCAGCTCCAGCTCGTCGCGCAGCTGCGCGGCCAGCTCTTCGCCGACTGCCGCGTCCAGCTCAGGGTTATCCAGACCTTTCACCACGCGAACTTCCTGAATGGTGTGGCCTTTACCGGTCTGATACAGGTAGGTTTCGTCTTTATAGAGGTGATACACCCCTTTGAACAGCTTACCGCAGCCAATTGGCCAGGTGATTGGCGCACAGGCGATTTTCAGCTCGCTTTCCACTTCGTCCATCACCTCCATCGGGTCACGGATGTCACGGTCGAGTTTGTTCATGAAGGTGAGGATCGGCGTATCGCGCAGACGGGTAACTTCCATCAGCTTACGGGTCCGGTCTTCTACACCTTTGGCGGCGTCGATCACCATCAGACAGCAGTCCACCGCCGTCAGGGTACGGTAGGTATCTTCGGAGAAGTCTTCGTGGCCCGGGGTGTCCAGCAGGTTCACCAGGCAGTCGTGATACGGGAACTGCATCACGGAGGTGGTAATCGAAATACCACGCTGCTTTTCCATCTCCATCCAGTCAGATTTTGCATGCTGGCTGGAGCCACGGCCTTTAACGGTACCCGCAGTCTGGATCGCCTGTCCGAACAGCAACACCTTCTCAGTGATGGTCGTTTTACCGGCATCCGGGTGCGAGATAATGGCAAAAGTGCGGCGCTTTGCCACCTCTTGCAGATAAGGAGACAACGTCATAATTAAATCTTCTTTTATAAGCGCGGCAGCACGCCACGCATCATGGAATACAAAATTGCGGCTATTTTACCCATCAATGGGGGGCAGGCAATCATTGTTTACACAGGAGTTGCTCCAGTTCGTTCAACGACGTCACGGTCCAGGTCGGCTCGATGCCTTCAGGCTTCACGCGGCCATGCGCGTTGAGCCAGACGGTCGACAAACCTGACTTCATGCCGCCCAGGATATCTGACTCTGCCGTATCACCCACCATCAGGACGCGATCGCGGTCAGGATGACCGGCCTGGGCCAGCGCGTAGTCGAAAATACGCGGATCCGGTTTAGGTACGCCCACCTCTTCGGAGATCACCAGCGCGTCGAAATGATCGCGCAGGCCGGTGCGCTCGAGGCGGATCTGCTGCAGGGCGGTAAAACCGTTGGTGATGATCCCCAGTTTGACCTTGCCTTTCAACGCATTCAGCAGGGAAACCGCACCCGGCAGTGGCGCACAGATATCGGCCATCGCGTTCAGGAAGGCATCATTCAGCGTTCCCGGACTGACCTTTAAGCGTTCCGCCCAGACGTCAAAACGCTGGTGCTGTAGTTGTAACGCGGTGATGGCACCGTTCTGGTAATCCACCCACAGCGGCTTGTTTACCGCCTGATAGTCCTGAAAATCTTCAGCGGTGAAGGTCACGCTATAGTCGAGAAACATCCGCTGCAGGCCGCCGAACGAGTCAAACGTAAACAGCGTTTCGTCGGCATCAAAGAAAATCCAGTCCCATTTCATCGTTACAACCTTATATTCGTTATCCAATCGGCAGAGCCATTATGATGGCGTCTTCACGTCCCTCTGCGGTGGGGTAGTAGTTACGGCGGACTGTCGCCTCGTTAAAGCCTAAGCTTTCATAGAGTGCGATGGCGGCGACATTCGACGCGCGCACCTCCAGCCACAGGGTGAAAACGTCACGGGTTTCGAGCTCACGAATGAGGTGCTCGAGCAGTTCTCTTCCCAGCCCACGGCGCTGGAACGCGGGATCAACCGCAATATTAAACAGCGTCGCTTCATCAAGAACAACCTGCGTGATCGCGAAGGCGGCCATGGTGCCGTCAACGTCCAGACGGAAGTTCAGATACCGTTCGCCCTGATTGCTGGCGAAGGTTTTTTCGCTCCACGGAAAGGCGTGGGCGCGTGTTTCAATCGCAAACGCTGTGGTCAGGTCAGGCGTCGTGAGGGAAGAAATCGTGTTCATATTCGCAGATTTGTTGCCATAGCGCGCTGCGCGCTTTTGGGTTGGCTTTCAGTTCGTCCAGCGCTGGCGAGCAGATCTGGCTCCCCTGGAGGGGGATCTCGTTTGTCTCTCCGATACGCCAGCTGTTACAGCGGCTATCAGGAGGAAGCATCGCGACACGCTCTGGCGTCAGCTGTAAAACCTGGTCGGCCGTCATCTTCAGGCTGCGAAGGACATCATCGATCAGGGGTTCATTCAGGGCAGGCAGTTCTTCCGCCACCATCACCAGACGAACGTGCGCAGGGATGGAAATGGCGATTTCGCCCTGCAACGCCGTCGGGCGACGCAAAGCCCACTGGGTAATGCCCAGCTGCTGCAACTGCCAGTCTCGTCGGGATGTCATAGGGAAAACTCCTGTCTCTCAGGCGCGCAAATATAGCAAATGTGTCGAAAGTGCGCCATCTACCTACTATAATCCCCGCCTGAGTTTATTGAGGAACAATTCATGTCTGCATTTACCCCGGCAAGTGAAGTCTTGCTGCGTCACAGTGATGATTTCGAAGAAAGCCGTATTCTGTTTGCCGGAGATATGCAGGATGACCTGCCTGCGCGTTTCGACTGTGCTGAAAGCCGTGCCCATACCCAATACTACCACCACTGGCAGGTGCTGAGCCGCCAGATGGGCGAGCGCGCGCGCTTTAGCCTGGTGGCGGAGCAGAGCGATATCGCCGACTGCGATACGCTGATCTACTACTGGCCGAAGAATAAACCGGAAGCCCAGTTTCAGCTGATGAACCTGCTCTCCCTGCTGCCGGTCGGCTGCGATATTTTCGTGGTGGGTGAGAACCGCAGCGGCGTGCGTAGCGCTGAACAGATGCTGGAAGGCTACGCACCGCTGAATAAAGTCGACAGCGCACGCCGCTGTGGTCTGTATCATGGCCGTCTGGAAAAGCAGACAACGTTCGATCCACAGGCATACTGGGACGAGTACCAGCTTGACGGCCTGACCATCAAAACCCTGCCGGGCGTGTTCAGCCGCGACGCGCTGGATACGGGCAGCAAGCTGCTGCTCTCCACCCTGACGCCGCACACCAAAGGCAAAGTGCTGGACGTGGGCTGCGGCGCGGGCGTGCTCTCTACCGTGCTCGCCAGCCATTCACCCAAAGTGCGCTTAACCCTCTGTGACGTGAGCGCCCCGGCTGTTGAAGCCAGCCGCGCAACGCTTGCCGCAAACGGCATTGAAGGCGAGGTGATTGCCAGCAACGTCTTCTCCGACGTCACCGGTCGCTTCGACATGATTATCTCTAACCCGCCGTTCCACGACGGTATGGAGACCAGCCTTGAAGCGGCACAAACGCTGATCCGCGGCGCAACCCGTCATCTGAACAGCGGCGGCGAGCTGCGTATAGTCGCGAACGCCTTCCTGGCGTACCCGAAAGTGCTGGACGAAACCTTCGGCTTCCACGAAGTGATCGCCCAGACCGGCCGCTTTAAGGTCTACCGTACCGTCATGACGCGCCAGGCCAAAAAGTAATCTCCGCTCCAGCAGGCCGGATAAGCACAAGCGCCATCCGGCTCCGCATAGCGCCTGCATCGGCCATTTTTGCAGCAATCAAGGCGTCGCGCGCACTTTTCTGTTGACGTAAAGCTGAAAACATCTAGAATGCGCCTCCGTGGTTACGATACTTTTACAGTATCGATGGTATGCGAAGGTGGCGGAATTGGTAGACGCGCTAGCTTCAGGTGTTAGTGTCCTTACGGATGTGGGGGTTCGAGTCCCCCCCCTCGCACCATAAATCACAATGATATTGCTCGCACTGGGCGAAGGTGGCGGAATTGGTAGACGCGCTAGCTTCAGGTGTTAGTGTCCTTACGGATGTGGGGGTTCGAGTCCCCCCCCTCGCACCAACGAGGCGATATCAAAAATAGTAAGATGACTGTGCGAAGGTGGCGGAATTGGTAGACGCGCTAGCTTCAGGTGTTAGTGTCCTTAGGATGTGGGGGTTCGAGTCCCCCCCCTCGCACCAATTATCTTACATCCCTTCTGAAGTTCCCCTTGTTTTTCCCTGTTATTTCAAACTCATCAGTATCACCAGAATTCCACTGACCAGTGCTACGCATGATGGCAGTAAAACAAAGTGGCGAAGCTGCTTATGCCAGATCATGCCTGACGTGACTAACAGTCCTGACACAATGATCGCTTTCCAGGTATCAAGGGAGAGATCGGCAAACATCAACCCGCCGAGAATGGCTCCCGGTAGCAATACCCCCCAACCACTGCCAAGCGCCCTGTTCAACATGATCTGCCCTCTCACAACGATAATGATAACCAATATCATATGACACAGATTATCATTTGTCAGCTGAATGAATCAAAATCCATCGACCTTTACCTTTCCCGTAATGACAGGAATTGCCTAAGGTGATAAATTGCACACCTGTTAACAACATCTAAAGATTTTCTGATAATTACTCTTTGAGTTTTTTGCATGTTTTATTGCGAAACGGCACCTACTTATTTGTTTTAATTAAATTTTAATAAAAACGCACGACTATGACATCACAATCCTGGCGGTCTTTGGTTCACAGAAAATATCAATTGTCGTTACGTTTATTTTTATTTCTGAACGCAACCTCGGCAGTGTTCTCGGTAACAAATCCGCTCAATTCTGTACGCCTGTTATCTGCCCCACTTATTGCTATTTTCTCCATCAGCACCGGCCTGTTCGTCTGGCACTGGAGAAAGCGCGCGCGGAAGATAAATATTCCCGTTGTTTCAGGGATCTTCGGTATTTTGTGGGCCTGGCAAATTGAGTCTAAATTCGCCTTAATTACCCACGACCACGCGACGTATTTGTTAATCGCTCTATTAACGGTACTTTTTATCGGAACGCTGGCATTCGCGAGTAATATCAAAGCATTTACGCTGCACTCATTGCCCACCTTTATTGTCTGCCTGTGGCTAAGCGATCACGATATATGGCTGAGAATGACCTATTCTTTCGCACTTCCTGTGGTGGCAATTGCTATTCATAACATTTTGCAAACGCGTAACGACCGTTTCGCTCAGGAATTGCTCTCGCGCCTGTTGGAAGAGCGAGAAACCCTTACCGATCTCAGCATGATGGACCCGCTTACCGGGCTCTATAATCGTCGCGGTCTGCAAAGCCGTCTGGAGAACCTGCCGACGGTAGAAAATGGCGAGCACTTTGTCCTGCTGATGGATATCGATCACTTCAAAGCCTATAACGATCACTATGGCCATATGATGGGCGACCAGGCGCTGAAGCGCGTCTCTGCGGCAATTCGCGACGCCGTGCGTTCTCGCGATATTGTGGCGCGTTTTGGCGGAGAAGAGTTTATGGTGCTGCTGACCAATATTTCTCTCGAACATGCCCGCCAGACGGCCGAGCGGATCCGTCAGAAAGTCTACGATTTGAAAATCCCGCATCTGTTTAACGAGAGCGTCGCGACAAACGTCACCATCAGCATTGGTATTGCTATTTTCGAGGATGAAGACGTGGAAGGCGCGCTGGAAAAAGCGGACAAAGCCCTCTACGAAGCAAAGCATATGGGGCGCAATAACATTCTGTTAAGTGAAGAGCTGCAGACGGCATAAACATCACGGCGGTGTCTTAAAGACAAAAGTCTTGCCATTGATATGAGCAATAGTTAGGATTGGCAATCATTATCATTTAGATTTCTATCTATACTATGGCTACGCATACCGCACACATCGTCGAACCCCTCCTCTGGCGAGCGCCCCTCACCAGCGGGAATGCTTCGCTTGCGGATGCCATACGGGATAAGATTGCGGAGACGCGCGCCCACCTGCTGGACTTTATCCGCCTTGATGAAGCGCACCCGAACCACGCCATGACGCTCTCAGAGTGGCGTCAACCGACAAAACTGCAGTCGCTGCTGGCCACCTATTCCGACCATATCTATCGCAATCAGCCCACTCTTACGCGGGAAAATAAACCACTGCTCTCTCTTTGGGCGCAGTGGTATATCGGGCTGATGGTGCCTCCCCTCATGCTGGCGCTGTTAACCCAGAAGAGCATGCTGGAACTTTCGCCGGATAATTTCCACGTCGAGTTTCACGAAACCGGGCGCGCAGCCTGTTTCTGGATTGATCTGCACGAAGACCAGAACGCGGAACGCCTGACGGCTCAGGAACGCATGGAGCAGCTTATCACCCAGGCCCTGATCCCGGTCGTGGACGCGCTTGAAGCGACGGGAGAGATTAACGCGAAGCTTATCTGGAGCAATACGGGCTATTTAATCCACTGGTATTTAACGGAAATGAAGCCTCTGCTTGGTGATGAGAACGTTGATGCCCTGCGTCAGTCCTGTTTCTTTGCAAAACAGCTTTCCGATGGCCGTGACAACCCGTTATTCCGTACCGTCGTGCTCCGTGATGGGCTTCTGGTTCGCCGCACCTGCTGCCAGCGCTACCGCCTGCCGGACGTTAAGCAGTGCGGGGATTGCACGCTGAAGTAGTCGGCCCCGGCCTGATGCCCTCAACCTGCCCCTTTCCCACAGGGAGAGGGAACAAACACTAAAAACGGCAACCTGAGTTGCCGTTTTGCTTTAACCTAAGCCACCTGCTGATTGTCCTCTTCCGCGTTACGCTGTGCCTCTTCCGCTTCCTGCTCCAGCAGCTGTTTCTCGTACACTTTGAAGAACGGGAAGTAGATGATTGCCGATACGCAGGCCAGAACCACAACCAGAATAGCCGCGCGGAAATCCCAGCCCAGAGCCCACGCTGCGCCTATTGGCGCCGGTGCCGTCCAGGGAACCACTGAGATGACGCGGCCAATCAGGTCAAACGTCATCGCCGCCCAGGCCAGCACGGCATTTACCATCGGTGCCAGCAGGAACGGAATAAAGAACACCGGGTTCATCACGATTGGCGTACCGAAGATAACGGGTTCATTGATGTTGAAGAAGCTGGGTACCACGCTCAAACGCCCGATAGAGCGTAAATGCGCTGAACGGCTACGCAGATAGCAAATGACCAGCCCCATCGTGGCGCCCGACCCGCCAATCACGATAAAGAACGTCCAGAACGCCTCCATAAAAATATGCGGCAGAGGCTGACTGGCGGCCAGCGCGGTCTGGTTCGCACCCAGGTTAGTCAGCCAGAACATCTGCAGCATCCCGGAGACGATGGCGGCTCCGTGGATCCCGGCGAACCACAGCAGATGACCAATCAACACGGCCAGCAGGATCGCAGGCAGGGAATCCGCTGCGGATACCAGAGGTTTAAAGACCGACATAATGGCCTGCGGGATCAGCATGCCGAACTGAGACTGAATGAGCAGGCTCAAAGGATAAAGCGTCAACACCACTACCAGCACCGGGATGAGCAGATCAAAAGAGTTTTTGATCATCGGAGGAACCTGGTCCGGCAGGCGAATACCGATGTTATGGGCCTTGAGGAAACGCATCATCTCAACGCAGTAGATCGCCACCAGAATCGCGGTAAAAATGCCCGTCCCACCCAGGCTATCGACAGGCAGCGTGCCTTTGGTTTTCGGTGCCGCGACCAGCAGAAACGCCATCAGCGACAGCATGGCGCACATAAACGGGTCTAACTGGTGTGATTTGACATAATGTTTGCCAAGGTTATAGGCGATGGCCGCACAGATATAGATGGACATAATGCCCATCGTCATATCAAACGGCGTCAGGATCTGGCCTTCAAACTGCTTCGCCATATCCAGCCAGGCTCGGGCGAAACCCCAGGTGGTATCCGGCGAAAACGGCGGGTATGCGAACACTAACAGAAACGAACCCACAATCATAAATGGCATCGCAGAGATAAACCCATCACGGATAGCCATGACATGACGCTGGGAAGAGATCCGCCCGGCAATGGGGCTCACGTAATTTTCAACAAAACGGAATATCAGGTTAAACGCAGCATGGTTGGCAGACATGGCAGATCTCCTGTCAGACGTTTGTTACGGGCACATTTGCGCCGCACGTTGTTCCATAAATCACCTTCACAACCTTGCTGGCTTGTGGACCAGTGGTACTGCTCAGACGGAATGGTTTCATAATTTGCTCTTATTATTGGATACAGGGGACGTTACGTACTCAGTATTAATCGACGCATCACGCTCTGCAACCGGTTACTGTAACCGGTTTCCGTGATTGTGAAGAGGATCCAGAAATCAGCCGTTCGGGATATTTGTTACTGAAGAGATATTTACAGAGCATAAATTCTTATGACAGATTACGCAGGATATTTGTCAGGAGGAAACAATGAGTTTGCAGTCTGTACAGCAGTTTTTTGCCGACAACGCGCCGGATATAGACGTCATTGAACTTAGTCAGAGTACCGCTACCGTTGCGTTGGCTGCTGCCGCCCATCGTGTTGAACCGGGGCAAATCGCCAAGACCTTGTCATTAAAGGTGAAAAATGAGGTGATACTGGTGGTGGCGAAAGGCGATGCGCGCCTGGATAACAAAAAGCTGAAAGATACGTTTGGTGCAAAAGCGCGCATGCTCAGCAGTGATGAAGTGGTGACCATCACAGGTCACCCCGTTGGCGGCGTGTGCCCGTTCGGCCTTGAAAACCCGCTCGCGGTTTACTGCGATATCTCATTAAAGCAGTACGCCGAAGTTCTGCCCGCAGCAGGCGCAATTCACAGTGCCGTGCGTATTTCACCTGACAGAATGGCAGAGCTGACTTCCGCAAAATGGGTTGATGTTTGCATCTGATTGATGCGCCAGAGCCTGTCTGGCGCGCAACAGACAGGTTATAAAAAAGTCGGCTTGCTGAGTATCGAACTTCGCGGTTCTCTTGCCGAAAGGTGGGTAATAATATCCGCCGCATCGAGCAGCCCTACGTCAGAGTTCACCCCCAGCTTGACCATCGCATTAAACTTATGCGCCCGGATGGTCTTAATATTGCGTTCAAGCTGTGCCGCGATTTGAGGAATGGAATAGCCGCAAGACATATAACGCAATATTGCCCGTTCCGTTGGGCTTAACATTCTGCTTTGACTCTGGTACCAGTGATTCATCATATTGTCATTGATGCGCAGGGTTTCGCTCAGCAACACCATGAGTTCCTTCTGCAGGAGCTCAAGCTTCAGCGATTTACTGACCACACCGTGAAGGCGTGACGGGGAAAGATGGCTAATCAATCTTGCTTCCATCTCATCAGCGACCAGGATAATGCGCTGGATGTGGCCATGCGTAAAGGCAAAATCCCGCAGGTGCGCCAGGCAGCTACGACGGTCGTCTCGTGCATCGGAATATGAATAGATCAGCGAGAAAAAATTGACGTGCTGAAGTGCTTTCTGAAAGCTGTCAAATTCACTAAACAGATGCAGTTGATAATGATTCAGGCCGGGCATCGCAAAAAGATGCTGCAGCCCAACAGCACTCATCGTGCAATTTTCGACGATGGCGATATGTCTTGTTGAATCGGTTTTTTCCATTCCTCGAACTCTCCATAGGCTGACATCAAACTCAGCTCTCGCATTCCCTGTGTACTGTTTATCCAGGCGTACATATCGGCATTACTGCGTAATGACAGCCGTCGCATCGCACTGTTTTTCTGTGCACTGACGGTTTTATTGCTCTTCTTGAGCAATGTGGCGATTTGGTTAATCCCCCATCCTTTACCTAACAGCCGCAATACTTTGCGTTCGGAGTGCGTAAGGGCAATAACGTTTTCGTCTTCATCCCCCGTACTTTGAGGTTCAGGGGCTAACAACGTCTGGCTTACCCGCTCTGCGCGTTCGCTACCTGCCCGAATAGCGTTCACCAGGCCTTCAATGGGTTCCATATCAGAAAGCAGCGTACTTTCCGGGCGCACAAGTAGCTCAACGGCAATAGGGTTAAGCGGCCGCGAAACTAAAAAGATCCAGTGAATGTTCCGGTATTGATTCAATAAATTGAAATACTCTTCGAGCGCGCCCCGAGGATTCCAGTATTCGCCTGTAATATCAGCAATGATGACGTCAGCGCGGCGTAGCTGGAGCAGTGTTAACTCCTGCAATGAGCTGCAATAGGTCAATTCAAAATCGGGGAAATGGCGAGTCATTACGCCCCCCAACCCGTTTTGCATGACCGGTATCCGGCTAATGATAACGCTATGCTTACCGTGCAAAGACAACATAGACCCTCCGTGTCCATTCTTCATGTGATGAGTAACGTTAAAGTGCATCAACGTATGAGTATTTTCGTCCCTGAGTGTAAAGCAGGTTAATACAAGCAGAAGATGAGATGTTTTCTTAGTTTAAGAAATACCTAAACAGCAGTAATATCTCACAAAGCGAAATTAAATTTAATTGCAGTGTCATTAAAATAACTACAATATAAAATTAGAATAACTAAATATATATAACTTATCTTTCAATAATTATAATTCACCAGAATGATGAATTAATCCCAACCCCTTCCGCACTTAGGCGCTGCAACTGTTTGCATAAACCTTGATCTGGCCCACAGCAAGAGACACTGCACTTTGTGCTAAAAGTAATCGCTATGGGCCAACCGGCAACTTTCCACCTTCTTCAGGACAATACATGCAGGCAGATCGGTCAACGCAGCGTGCTATCACGCGGCTATGTATTCAGTGCGGTCTTTTTCTGCTCCAGCACGGCGCGGAAAGCGCGCTGGTTGAGGAGCTTTCCACCCGGCTGGGACTGGCGCTGGGTATGGATAGCGTTGAAAGCGCTATTTCATCTAACGCCATCGTGCTGACCACGATCAAAGACGGCCAGTGCCTGACCTCCACCCGTAAAAACCATGACCGCGGCATTAACATGCACGTCGTGACCGAAGTGCAGCACATCGTCATCCTTGCTGAACATAAGCTTCTCGATCTTCGGGAGATTGAAAAACGGTTCAGCCAAATTAAGCCATTGCGTTATCCGCGCTGGCTTGTCGTGGTGATGGTAGGGCTGTCTTGCGCCTGCTTTTGTAAGCTCAATAAAGGCGGCTGGGACGGCGCGATCGTCACCTTTTTCGCCAGCAGTATCGCCATGTATGTTCGCCAGCTGCTGACGCACCGGCAGCTGCATCCGCAAATTAACTTCTGCATTACCGCGTTTGTCGCCACCACGGTTTCCGGCCTGCTGCTGCGCCTGCCGCAGTTTGCCACTACCCCGACGATTGCCATGGCCGCCAGCGTGCTTCTGCTTGTTCCGGGCTTTCCGTTGATCAACGCCGTTGCCGACATGTTTAAAGGACACATCAATACCGGTCTGGCACGCTGGGCTATTGCCAGCCTGCTGACGCTGGCGACCTGCATCGGCGTTGTGATGGCCATGACACTCTGGGGGTTACGCGGATGGGCGTGATAGATTTTCTGCTGGCGCTGGCACAGGACATGCTTCTGGCCGCCATTCCTGCCGTCGGCTTTGCGATGGTGTTTAACGTTCCGCAACGCGCTCTGCGGTGGTGTGCGCTGCTGGGCGCGATTGGTCATGGCTCGCGAATGGTGATGATGACCGCAGGATTTAACATCGAATGGTCGACATTTATGGCCTCCATGCTGGTTGGCAGTATCGGCATTCAGTGGTCGCGCTGGTATCTGGCGCATCCCAAGGTGTTCACCGTCGCCGCCGTGATCCCAATGTTCCCCGGCATATCTGCCTATACGGCGATGATTTCCGCGGTGAAAATCAGCCACTTTGGCTACACCGAGCCTCAGATGATCCTCCTCCTGAGCAACTTTCTTAAGGCCTCGTCCATCGTCGGCGCGCTTTCCATCGGGCTGTCGATCCCCGGGCTGTGGCTGTACCGCAAACGCCCACGCGTTTGATATTTGTGTTATTTCGCTGCCATGGAGATAATCTTTCTCGTCCGTTTGGTGAAAATAAGGAAAGGATGTGGCTAACCCTGGCAGCGAACACCCCGAGCACAGCGAAGAATCCAGCCTGAAAGAGAAAATTTTTCAGAGCGCCATCGCGCTTTTTGCCGAGTATGGATTGAACGGTGCCCGCATGGAGCAGATCGCGGAGAAAGCGGGTACCACCAAACGCATGGTGGTTTATCATTTTAAGAATAAAGAGAATCTCTATCTCCTGGTTCTGGAACATGTTTACACCCAGATTCGCGCCAGTGAAAAAGCGCTAAGCCTGGCGGGAATGCCCCCCGTCGAAGCGCTGGTCAACCTGGTTGAAGCCACCTTTGACTATCATGCCGACCACCCGGACTACATCCGGATTATCTGCATGGAAAACATGCAGCGGGGCCGCTTTATGCAGCAGTCGAGCTATCTTCGCCAGGTTAACCGTAGCGCGCTCGACCTGCTGGAGGGCATCCTGCACCGGGGCAAAGAAAAGCAGCTCTTCAGCCAGACGGTTGATGCCCGCGATCTTCACCGCCTGATAAGCAGCTTCAGCTTTCATTACGTTGCCAACAGCTACACCTTCACGCTCCTGTTTGAAGACGGGGCGGACGAACAGGCTCAGCGCCAGCACTACCGCAAAATGGCCGTTCAGGTGGCGCTCCGCTACACCTGCCCATAAAATTGCTTGCAATTAAATCGCACACTACCTATATTGATCTCATGAACGCGAAAACGAACGACGCAACCGCTGCGCTCAAGCTGGACAACCAGCTCTGCTTTGCTCTCTATTCGGCAAATCTGGCGCTTAATAAGCTGTACCGGCAACTGCTGGCACCGCTGAACCTGACTTACCCGCAATATCTGGTGATGCTGGTACTGTGGGAGCAGGATGACGTCACGGTGTCGGACATCGGCGAACGCCTGTTTCTGGACTCAGCAACCCTGACGCCGCTGTTAAAACGGCTGGAAAGCGGTGGGTTAATCAACCGCCACCGTTCGCGCAAAGACGAACGTCAGGTCGCCGTCACCCTGAGTGAAGCGGGACGTGAACTTCAGCAGCAGGCATTGGGTATTCCCCATGCGGTGGGTTGCGCAGCGCAGTGTGATACCGACACTTTGCTGGCGCTCAAACAGCAGCTCGAACTTTTGCGACAACAGCTACACCGCGCGTAAAGCTATACTTTACGCGTGATTATCACCCATATATATCGCACGCTATTTAATAGCACACATCAAAGCAAGATGAGGAACCTGCCATGTCTTTAGAAAAAGTAGTGTATACCGCCAAAGCAAAAGCAACCGGTGGCCGTGACGGCCGCGCGACCTCTTCCGATGGCGTACTGGACGTAAAACTGGGCGTGCCAAAAGAGATGGGCGGCATGGGCGGAGAAGTAACGAACCCTGAGCAGCTGTTTGCTGCGGGCTACTCTGCCTGCTTCCTGGGCGCGATGAAGTTCGTGGCCGCACGCGACAAATTTACCCTGCCAAAAGATGCCTTTATTGAAGGCGAAGTGGGTATTGGCCCGCTGCCAACCGGTTTTGGTATCGAAGCAAAACTGAACATCCACGTTGAGGGTATGGATCCCGCGGAAGCCAAAAAGCTGGTCGATGCGGCGCACATTGTTTGCCCGTACTCTAACGCGACCCGCGGCAACATCGACGTGACCCTGAACATCATCGCGTGATAAATACCTGATGGCGCTGCGCTTTTCAGGCCTACGACCGTAGCCCCGGTAAGCGCAGCGCCACCGGGGAAATCCCCTCCTTCCCTTTCCTCTCTCTGTGCTACCATAAGCCCATATCACGCCCGTAGTAATCAGTAGAGTAAGCGTTATGTCCTCCAGAATTCTGACCACCAGCATTGCTGGCATTGATGCCTTTATGCGCGACCCACTCGGTGTGTTGACCCATGCCGAAGGCGGCACGGTTGCGGTTTTTGCCGACAACGCGCCGGCGTTCTACGCAATCACGCCGGAACGCCTGGCACAGCTTCTGGAGATTGAAGCGCAACTGTCACGCCCGGCGAGCGATATCACGCTGGACAACCAGTTCTTTGATGAACCGGTTAACGTCCCCGTGACCGTTCCGATGGGAAAATTTGCCCTGTACGCGGGCTGGCAGCCGGATGCGGATTTTCAGCGGCAGGCCGCGCTGTGGGGCATTGCGCTAACCCAGCCGGCCACCGCGGAAGAGCTCGCCGCGTTTACCGCCTGGTGGCAGGCGGAAGGTAAAGTCTTCACCCATATTCAATGGCAGCAAAAGCTCGCGCGTCATCTTCAAATTACCCGCGCCGGCAACAACGGCCAGCCCAAACGCGATATCAACGCGTTTTCCGAACCGGATAAACAGATCCCCAGCGGATTCCGAGGTGCGAAATGAAGAACGTCGGCGACCTGATGAAACGTCTGCAAAAAATGATGCCTGCCAACGTGAAGCCCGCTTTCACCACGGGTGAAGAGCTGCTGGCGTGGCAAAAAGAGCAAGGTGAGATCCGCGCCGCCGCGCTCGCCAGGGAAAACCGGGCGATGAAAATGCAGCGCACCTTTAACCGTTCCGGTATCCGTCCCCTGCACCAGAACTGCTCGTTCGATAACTATAAAGTCGAAACCAACGGACAAATGAACGCCCTTGCCGCCGCCCGTCAGTACGTGGATGAATTCGACGGCAATATCGCCAGCTTTATCTTTAGCGGCAAGCCGGGTACCGGAAAAAACCACCTTGCAGCCGCCATCTGCAACGAGCTGCTTCTGCGGGGTAAATCAGTTCTTATCATCACCGTGGCCGATATCATGTCCGCGATGAAAGACACCTTCAGCAACCGCGAAACCAGCGAAGAGCAATTGCTCAACGATCTGAGCAATGTCGATTTACTGGTCATCGACGAGATTGGCGTTCAGACAGAATCCCGCTATGAAAAAGTGATCATCAACCAGATTGTCGACCGCCGCTCCTCGTCCAAACGCCCCACCGGCATGCTGACGAACCACAATATCGACGAGATGACCCGCCTGCTGGGTGAACGCGTCATGGACCGCATGAAGCTGGGTAATAGTCTTTATGTCATCTTCGACTGGGAAAGTTACCGCAGCCGCGTTACCGGCAAAGAGTATTAAGACAGTTCCAGGAATCGCTGCCAGGGCACAGGTATATACTGGAACCCCTTCGGCCCAAAACGGACCTTTTTGAGAGAGCCATGATGAAAAAACAGATTCTAATCAGCACCTTTTTAGGCGCGCTGCTGGTAACCGGCGCAGCGCAAGCGGCGTCCTGGCAGGAGTCCCTGTCAAGCGCGGCAAATGAGCTGACCAAAGAGAGCAGCAGCTCTCAGGGTGGACTCTCCGCCTCTTCCCTCACCAGCCTGCTGGGCAACAGCTCTCAGAGCCTTAGCGCGGGCACGATGAACAACGCGGCGGGGATTCTGGAATATTGCGCGAAGCAAAAGCTGGCCTCAGTGACCGACGCGAAAAACGTGAAAAACCAGGTGCTGGGTAAACTGGGTCTGGATACCCAGGAGCAAAAAGCGGACACCAACTATATGGACGGCATTCAGGGCCTGCTTAACGCGCAAAACGGGCAGCAGCTTAACCTGAGCACCCTCGGCAACTCTTCTCTGGCAAAACAGGTGAAAACCAAAGCCTGCGATCTGGTGCTGAAACAAGGCGTTAATTTCATCTCCTGATCCACCCCTTTTTCTGCCACAACACGCCGCGTTTAATGCGATAGTCTTGCAACGCGGCGCTAAACGAACGTTTTTCCCACCTGCCACCGTCTCAGCGTCCGTTTGTCAGGATGCGACCTTCTTCATAAAAACGATTTTCTAAACCAAATCCTAACAACAGCACACTTTCGTGACACTAAAATTGCAGCTTAACGACATCGCAATTACATTGTATGACCCAAAAAATAAACAGTTAGCCAGCGAAGCACCTGGCGTCATGAGGATATGCTGTTGTCAGAATTCATGTCTCTTATCCTTTTTCTGGCTTCTGTCGGCGTTTACGCCTGGAAAGCCGGCCGTCACACCTGGTGGTTTATCGCCACGCTGGTGGTACTCGGCATTTTTATTATTTTAAACATTACCTTATACGCCAGCGACTACTTTACCGGTGACGGTATTAACGATGCGGTGCTCTACACGCTGACGAACAGCCTGACGGGCGCGGGCGTGGGCAAATACATTCTTCCGGGGCTCGGCCTTATCGTCGCGCTGGTGACGATTTTTGGCGCGCTGGCCTGGGTGCTGCGTCGACGTCGCCATCTTCCGCACCATCATGGCTACAGCCTGCTGGCGTTATTCCTGGCGCTGGCCTCCGTCGACGCCAGCCCGGCGTTCCATCAGATCACCGAGCTGGTGAAATCCCAGTCGCGCGACGGCGATCCGGATTTCGCGGCTTACTACAAAGAACCGTCCAAAACGATCGCCAGCCCGAAGCTCAACCTGGTCTACATCTACGGTGAAAGCCTGGAACGCACGTACTTTGATAACGATGCCTTCCCGAACCTGACGCCAGACCTGGGCGCGTTGAAAAACGAAGGGCTCGACTTCAGCCACACCATGCAGCTGCCGGGTACGGATTATACGATTGCCGGGATGGTTGCCTCCCAGTGCGGTATCCCGCTGTTCGCGCCTTTTGAAGGTAACGCCTCAGCCTCGATGTCGACGTTCTTCCCCCAGAATATTTGCCTCGGCGATATTCTGAAAAACTCCGGCTACGAAAACTATTTCGTGCAGGGGGCAAACCTGCGCTTTGCCGGAAAAGACGTGTTCCTGAAATCCCACGGTTTTGACCACCTGTATGGCTCAGAAGAGTTAAAAACGACGGTTGCCGATCCGAGCTACCGTAACGACTGGGGCTTCTATGACGATACGGTACTTGACGAAACCTGGAAGAAATTCGAGGAGCTTTCCCGCGCGGGCAAGCGTTTCTCCCTCTTTGCGCTGACGGTGGACACCCACCATCCGGACGGGTTCGTCTCACGCAGCTGCAAACGCAAAAGCTATGACGTGGACGGCAAAAACAACACGTCTTTCAGCGCCGTGACCTGCAGTCAGGAGCACATTGCCGCGCTGGTCGAGAAAATCAAAGCCTCGCCCTGGTTTAAAAACACGGTCATCGTCGTTTCGTCTGACCATCTGGCGATGAAAAACAGCGCCTGGGATCGGCTCAACAAGCAGGATCGCAGCAACCTGTTCTTCGTCCTGCGCGGCGACCAGCCGCAGCAGGAGGTCATCGCCACCAAACGCAACTCCATGGATAACGGCGCAACCGTGCTGGACATTCTGGGCGGCGACAACTTTATTGGCCTGGGCCGCAGCACGCTGTCGGGGCAATCCCTGTCGGAAGTGTTCCTCAACATGAAGGATAAAATCCTCGCCTGGAAGCCAGACATCATCCGCCTGTGGAACTTCCCGAAAGAGATGAAGGACTTCACCGTCGATCGGGATAAAAACACGATTGCCTTCTCGGGCAGCAGCTTCCGTCTGCCGCTGCTGGTGCGCGTGTCGGCGGGGCGCGTCGAGCCGCTGCCGGAAAGTGAATATTCCGCGCCGCTGCGCTATCAGCTGGCCGATTTTGCCCCACGCGATAATTTCGTCTGGGTCGACAGATGTTACAAAATGGGCCAGCTCTGGTCGCAGCCGCTGGCGCTTTCTACCAACTGGTGCGTCTCTCAGGGTCAGCTCGGCGGGGAGCAAACCGTACAGCACGTGGATAAAGCCCAGTGGAAAGGCAAAACCGCGTTTAACGATACGGTGATTGATACCGCGCGCTATCAGCGTAACGTCGACATGCTGAAAATCAGCGATAACGACATTCGCTACAAAGCGGACAGCTTTATCTTTAACGTGGCCGGCGCGCCCGAGGAAGTGAAGCAGTTTAGCGGCATCTCGCGTCCGGAGTCCTGGGGGCGCTGGTCCAACGCGCAGCTGGGCAACGAGGTGAAAATTGAATACGCCCATCCCCTGCCGGAACAATTCGACCTGGTGATCACCGCCAGAGCGTATGGCCCCAACGCTAACAAGCCCGTACCGGTTCGCGTGGGCAGCCAGGAGCAGATGCTGACGCTCGGGAACGACGTGAGCACGCACACGCTGCATTTTGAGAACCCATCGCGCAGCAATACCCTGGTGATCGTGCCGCCGGATCCGCAGTCCACCAATGAAGGGAATATTCTCGGCCATTCACCGCGCGAGCTCGGCATTGGCATGGTCGAAATTAAAATTGTGAGTCGCGCAGGCTAATGGTCGACCTTAACCTCACCGTCCGCCCCACGCGTCCCGGCGACGTTGCCTTCCTGCCCGCCATTGAACGTGCGGCGGGCGAGCGCTTTCGTGAAAGCCCGGATCTCGCCTGGCTTGCCGACGGTGAGGTCATTTCCGCTGAGCAGCACCTGGAATATGCCGAACGTGGGCTAAGCTGGCTGGCGCTGGCGAACGGCCAGCCCGTCGGGTTTATCCTCGCCGAGGCACACCCTTCATCACTGTTTATTGTCGAACTCTCGGTTGATCTGGACTGGCAGGGAAAAGGGATCGGCAGGCAACTCATCGCCTGCGTGGCAGACCATGCCCGCACGCTGGGGCTGGCGTCGCTGACGTTGACGACGTTCAGGGACGTACCGTGGAACGCGCCGTTCTATGCAAAGCTGGGGTTTGAATACGTAGCTGAACTCACGCCTGAACTGCGTGAAAAACGTGAAGAAGAAGCAGCGCACGGCTTAGCGTATAACTCCCGCTGTGCCATGCGTCTGCCGCTTTGATATCGCCCGGTGGCGCTTCGCTTACCGGGCCTGCAACAACCTTCCGTAGGCCGGGTAAGGCGTAGCCGCCACCCGGCACAACGCACCGGGTTAGAACGTTTCCCAGTTATCGCCTGAATCGGCCGTCGCGGTTTTACGCGCCATCACCGGCGTGGAAACCGCTTTAGCCGCAGCGAATTCGCGCGCTTTCATCTGCTCCTGCTGAATGCGGAACACCGCCACGGCCTGAGTCAGACGGCTCGCCTGCTCTTCCAGGGCGGCCGCCGCTGCGGCAGATTCTTCAACCAGCGAGGCGTTCTGCTGGGTCACGCGATCCATCTCAGCGACCGCCAGACCCACCTGGTCGATACCGCGGCTCTGCTCGTCAGACGCAGAGGCGATTTCACCCATGATGTCCGTTACGCGGGTCACCGCGTTCACGATCTCACCCATGGTTTCACCGGCGCTTTCTACCAGCGTTGAGCCCACTTCCACGCGGCCCACGGAGTCTTCAATCAGGCTCTTGATCTCGCGAGCCGCCTGGGCGCTGCGCTGGGCCAGGTTACGCACTTCACCTGCCACCACCGCAAAACCACGACCCTGCTCGCCCGCACGCGCCGCTTCTACCGCCGCGTTCAGTGCCAGAATGTTGGTCTGGAAGGCAATGCCGTCGATCACGCTGATAATGTCGGCAATTTTCTGCGAACTGCCTGCGATATCGCGCATGGTCTGGACCACGTTATCCACCACTTTGCCGCCTTTCTGCGCGGTTTCAGAAGCGCTCAGCGCAAGGTGGCTCGCCTGACGGGCGTTTTCGGCGTTCTGCTTAACGGTTGCCGTCAGCTGCTCCATGCTGGCAGCGGTCTCTTCCAGGGAAGCGGCCTGCTGTTCAGTACGGGAAGAGAGGTCGTTATTGCCCATCGCAATTTCGCTCGCGCCGCTGTAGATCGCGTTCGCGCCGTTACGCACGTCGCCGACGGTACGCACCAGCTCACTCTGCATATGGCGCAGCGAGTCGGCCAGTTCACCCATCTCGTTGGTGCCCTGAACCTCAATGCGCTTCACCAGGTCGCCGCTGGCGATATGGCGAATGTTGTCGATCAGACGATTCAGCGGAGAGATCAGCGTCTGCTTGATGTTGAGCCAGACGGCCACGATCACCACCAGCACGGCAATCAGGACGCTGATCAGCACCCAGATAGCCTGGCTGTAGGAGCTGTTGCTGTCTTCGACCGCCGTCTGATACAGCTTGTCGTTCTGCTGCAGGTAGCTCACATACTGCTTCTCAAAACCGTCCTGATAGCTCTGGGTCGGCTGGTCGAAGAAGGCGTTGATTTTGCCGGCACCCAGCAGCTGAATCAGCTCCGCCAGCGCACCGTGGTAAATATCATAGTTACGCTTGATCTCCATGGCATCCGCATCGCTTTGACGCGGATCGCGCGGCAGGGCTTCGTAGGCAGCCCAGTTTTTTTCCGCCTGTTTCAGAGACGTAGACGCGATTTGCATCAAATCGTTAACGGTCGCGCCGCTGCCGATATTGCTCTGATCCATCATGTAGCGGATACCCGCACGGTTCAGAGTATTACGGGTTTGCAGCAACGCTACCCAGCTGGCGTTCAGCGTGGATTGTTGCTGGCGAATGGTTTGCAGGACGGTGAAATTCTCTTTGTCATTCTTAAGGGCATTAAAGAAAAGACCACCGGACGTGAGTTGTAAAAGGCCAAATATCGCTAAAACCAGCATTAAGCTGGTGACAATCTTGATACGGTTTAACATGTTTTCTCTTTCCTCAGACAGATACAGAATTTTCGGCCTGGAAAGGGAAAACTTTACGAAAATCATCCTGGAATTTGTGGTTTTTACTCTTCTTCCCGCGCTGCGTTATGCCGGTTTCCGAGTTCAATAAACTCTTCCAGCAGCGCCGTCAGCTGTTTCATCTTCTCCGGCGTGTATTCCGCCTCGATCTGCTGATACGCCTCTTCGACCTGCGCCTGGGCGTGTTCATACAGCGTATTCCCCTCTTTGGTCAGCGACACGTACAGCTTGCGCTGGTCGTTCACCGGCTTTAAGCGCAGCACCAGGCCGTCGCGCTCCATCCGCGTCAGAATGCCCGTCAGGCTCGGGCGCAGGATGCAGGTGCGAAACGCCAGATCGTGAAAATCCATCGACGGATGTTCAGCCAGCACGCGCACGATGCGCCACTGCTGCTCGGTCAGGTTATGGCGCTTCACGATCGGGCGGAAGTACGACATCGCCGCTTCCCGCGCCTGCAGCAGCGCGATGGTTAATGAATCATGCATAGCCTTTCCCCTTCCCATCATTAACAAGTAAACAATCCCTAAAAGATGATTTTATAAACAACACGTTTTCCGTCAAAAAGTCTAACAGAAACCCATCAATTTTATTAAGAATATGATTTTATTATCAATAAAATCCTATATGTAAATTTATTGTTATTCACATCACAAATCTTTCACTTCTGATTGCGAAATAAACAGCAAAAGCATAAAACCAGATCATTAACATATTAATGAAATCACAACCCGGACCACCGGGGTGAGGAGTATATGAATGAAAGGTACCGTTTTTGCCGTCGCCCTCAACCATCAAAGCCAGCGTGAAGCCTGGCGTGAGGCCTTTGAAAAAGCTCCCTACAACACGCCGCCGAAAACGGCGGTGTGGTTTATCAAACCGCATAACACGGTGATCCGCGCGGGCGAGCCGATCCCCTTCCCGCACGGGGAAACGGTATTAAGCGGCGCGACGGTGGCGCTGGTCGTGGGCAAAACCGCCAGCAAGGTTCGCGTGGAGGACGCCGCGGCGTACATCGCGGGATATGCGCTCGCCAACGAGGTGAGCCTGCCGGAAGAGAGCTTCTACCGCCCGGCCATCAAGGCCAAATGCCGGGACGGATTTTGCCCGCTCGGCGAACTTGTCGCCGTGGATAACGTGGATAACCTGACCATCATCACCGAGATCAACGGCCGCGAAGCGGACCACTGGAACACGGCCGATCTTCAGCGCAGCGCCGCCGAACTGCTGAGCGCCCTGAGCGAGTTCGCCACCCTCAATCCCGGCGATGCGATCCTGCTCGGCAGCCCGCAAAGCCGCGTGGAGATCCGCCCGGGCGATCGCGTGCGCGTTCTGGCGGAAGGTTTTCCGCCGCTGGAAAACCCGGTGGTAGATGAACGCGATGTCGCTTTCACGCACAGCACGCCGCCGCACGCCACGCTGTTTGCCCTCGGTCTGAACTATGCCGACCACGCCAGCGAGCTGGACTTTAAGCCGCCAACCGAGCCGCTGGTATTTATCAAAGCGCCAAACACCTTCAACGGCGACGGCCAGACGTCGGTGCGCCCGAACAATATCGAATACATGCACTACGAGGCAGAGCTGGTGGTGGTCATCGGTAAAACCGCGCGTAAGGTCAGCGAAGCCGAGGCGATGGACTACGTGGCTGGCTATACGGTCTGCAACGACTACGCCATCCGCGACTACCTGGAAAACTACTACCGACCGAACCTGAGGGTGAAAAGCCGGGACGGGCTGACCCCCATTTCCCCAAACATCGTGCCAAAAGAAGCCATCCCCGATCCGCACAACCTCGCCCTGCGCACCTTCGTCAACGGCGAGCTGCGCCAGGAAGGCACCACCGCCGATCTCATTTTCAGCATCCCGTACCTGATTGCGTACCTGAGCGATTTTATGACCCTGCAGCCGGGCGACATGATTGCCACCGGCACGCCGAAGGGGCTGTCCGACGTGGTGCCGGGCGATGAAGTGGTGGTGGAAGTGGAAGGCGTGGGACGCCTGGTGAACCGGATTGTCAGCGAGGAGACTGCAAAATGAAAAAGATTAACCACTGGATCAACGGTAAAAACGTCGCCGGAAGCGAGTACTTCCACACTACCAACCCGGCCTCCGGCGAGGTATTAGCGGAAGTCGCCGCCGGCGGTGAAGCTGAAGTTCACCAGGCCGTCGCCGCCGCCAAAGAGGCGTTCCCGAAATGGGCCAACCTGCCGATGAAGGAGCGCGCGCGCCTGATGCGTCGTCTGGGTGACCTGATCGACCAGAACGTGCCCGAGATCGCCGCCATGGAAACCGCCGACACCGGCCTGCCGATCCACCAGACCAAAAACGTGCTGATCCCGCGCGCCTCACACAACTTCGAGTTCTTCGCCGAGGTGTGCCAGCAGATGAACGGCAAAACCTACCCGGTCGACGACAAGATGCTCAACTACACCCTAGTGCAGCCGGTGGGCGTCTGCGCGCTGGTGTCGCCGTGGAACGTGCCGTTTATGACCGCCACCTGGAAGGTCGCGCCGTGCCTGGCACTCGGAAACACCGCGGTGCTGAAGATGTCTGAACTCTCCCCGCTGACCGCCGACCGTCTGGGCGAGCTGGCGCTGGAGGCGGGCATTCCGGCGGGCGTGCTCAACGTGGTGCAGGGCTACGGCGCGACGGCAGGCGACGCGCTGGTGCGCCATCACGACGTGCGCGCCGTCTCCTTCACCGGCGGCACCGCCACCGGGCGCAACATCATGAAAAACGCCGGGCTGAAGAAATACTCCATGGAGCTGGGCGGCAAATCCCCGGTGCTGATTTTTGAAGATGCCGACATCGAGCGCGCGCTGGACGCCGCCCTGTTCACCATCTTCTCCATCAACGGCGAGCGCTGCACCGCCGGCTCGCGCATCTTCATCCAGCAGAGCATCTACCCGGAATTCGTGAAGCGCTTTGCCGAGCGCGCCAACCGCCTGCGCGTGGGCGACCCGACCGATCCGAACACCCAGATCGGCGCACTCATCAGCAAGCAGCACTGGGAGAAAGTCTCCGGCTACATCCGCCTCGGCATTGAAGAGGGTGCAACCCTGCTGGCGGGCGGCCCGGACAAACCGACCGACCTGCCTGCGCACCTGAAGGGCGGCAATTTCCTGCGACCAACCGTGCTGGCGGACGTCGACAACCGCATGCGCGTGGCGCAGGAGGAGATCTTCGGGCCGGTGGCCTGCCTGCTGCCGTTTAAGGACGAAGCGGAAGGCCTGCGCCTGGCCAACGACGTGGAGTACGGCCTGGCGTCGTACATCTGGACCCAGGACGTCAGCAAAGTGCTGCGCCTGGCGCGGAATATCGAAGCGGGGATGGTGTTCGTCAACACCCAGAACGTGCGCGACCTGCGCCAGCCGTTTGGCGGCGTGAAGGCCTCCGGCACCGGCCGCGAGGGCGGTGAGTACAGCTTCGAGGTGTTCGCGGAGATGAAGAACGTCTGCATCTCCATGGGCGACCATCCGATTCCAAAGTGGGGGATCTGACCATGGGTAAATTAGCGTTAGCGGCAAAAATCACTCACGTTCCGTCGATGTACCTCTCCGAGCTGCCGGGGAAAAACCACGGCTGCCGCCAGTCGGCCATCGACGGGCATAAAGAAATCAGCAAGCGCTGCCGCGAGCTGGGCGTGGACACCATCATCGTGTTCGACACCCACTGGCTGGTGAACAGCGCGTACCACATCAACTGTGCGGACCATTTTGCGGGCGTCTACACCAGCAACGAGCTGCCGCACTTTATCCGCGACATGACCTACGACTACGACGGCAACCCGGCGCTCGGCCAGCTGATCGCCGACGAGGCGGTGAAGCTCGGCGTGCGCGCCAAAGCGCACAACATCCCGAGCCTCAAGCTGGAGTACGGCACGCTGGTGCCGATGCGCTACATGAACGCGGATAAACACTTCAAAGTGGTCTCCATCTCGGCGTTCTGCACGGTCCACGACTTCGCCGACAGCCGCAGGCTGGGCGAGGCCATCGTCAGCGCCATCGAAAAATACGACGGCACCGTGGCGGTGCTCGCCAGCGGCTCGCTGTCGCACCGCTTTATCGACGACCAGCGCGCGGAGGAAGGGATGAACAGCTACACCCGCGAGTTCGACCGCCAGATGGACGAACGCGTGGTGAAGCTGTGGCGCGAGGGGCAGTTCAAAGAGTTTTGCAGCATGCTGCCGGAGTACGCCGACTACTGCTACGGCGAGGGCAACATGCACGACACGGTGATGCTGCTGGGGATGCTCGGCTGGGACAAATACGACGGCAAGGTGGAGTTCCTCACCGAGCTGTTCGCCAGCTCCGGCACCGGCCAGGTTAACGCCGTTTTCCCGCTGCCCGCGTAAGGAGCCACCATGCCGCACTTTATTGCTGAATGTACCGACAACATCCGCGAGCAGGCCGACCTGCCGGGGCTGTTTGCCAAAGTGAATGAGGCGCTGGCCGCCACGGGCATCTTCCCCATCGGCGGCATCCGCAGCCGCGCCCACTGGCTGGACACCTGGCAGATGGCCGACGGCAGGCACGATTACGCCTTTGTGCATATGACGCTGAAGATTGGCTCCGGGCGCAGCCTGGAGAGCCGGGAAGCCGTGGGGGAGATGCTGTTTGCGCTGATCAAAATGCACTTCTCGGCGCTAATGGCGAGCCGCTATCTGGCGCTGTCGTTCGAGCTCGAGGAGCTGCACCCGACGCTCAATTACAAACAAAACAACGTGCACGCGTTGTTTAAGTAATACCGTCCCCTCTCCCTTTGGGAGAGGGAGAAAACAAACGTTAAACAGGATATCGCCATGCTCGACAAACATACCCATACCCTGATCGCCCATCGTCTGCATCAGGCGGAACAGTCCCGGGAGCAGATCCGCCAGATCTCCCTTGACTACCCGACGATCACCATCGACGACGCCTACGCCGTTCAGCGCGAATGGGTCAGCCTGAAGATTGCCGAAGGCCGCGTGCTGAAGGGCCACAAGATCGGCCTGACCTCCAAAGCGATGCAGGCCAGCTCGCAGATTAGCGAACCGGACTACGGCGCGCTGCTGGACGACATGTTCTTCCACGACGGCAGCGACATCCCGGTCGATCGCTTCATCGTCCCGCGCATCGAAGTGGAGCTGGCGTTCGTGCTGGCAAAACCGCTGCGCGGCCCGAACTGCACGATCTTCGACGTCTACAACGCCACGGACTACGTGATCCCCGCGCTGGAGCTGATCGACGCCCGCTGCCACAACGTTGACCCGGAAACCCAGCGCCCGCGCAAGGTGTTTGACACCATCTCCGATAACGCCGCCAACGCGGGGGTGATCCTCGGCGGCCGTCCGATTAAGCCCGACGAGCTGGATCTGCGCTGGATCTCCGCCCTGCTCTACCGCAACGGCGTGATCGAAGAGACCGGCGTCGCCGCAGGCGTGCTTAACCACCCGGCGAACGGCGTGGCGTGGCTGGCGAACAAGCTGGCACCGTACGACGTGCAGCTTGAGCCCGGCCAGATTATTCTCGGCGGCTCGTTTACCCGCCCGGTGCCCGCCAGCAGAGGCGACACCTTCCACGTCGACTACGGCAACATGGGCTCCATCAGCTGCCGCTTTGTGTAAGGAGACAACCATGCAAAACGCATTCAAAGCGGCGCTGAAGGCGGGCCGCCCGCAAATCGGTTTATGGCTGGGGCTCACCAGCAGCTACAGCGCCGAGCTGCTGGCCGGGGTAGGCTTCGACTGGCTGCTGATCGACGGCGAGCACGCGCCGAACAGCGTGCAAACCGTGTTAACCCAATTACAGGCCATCGCGCCCTATCCCAGCCAGCCGGTGGTGCGCCCGTCGTGGAACGACCCGGTGCAGATAAAACAGTTGCTGGACGTGGGCGCGCAAACCCTGCTGGTGCCGATGGTGCAAAACGCCGACGAAGCGCGGCTGGCGGTACGTGCCACCCGCTACCCGCCCGCGGGCATTCGCGGGGTCGGAAGCGCCCTGGCGCGCGCCTCGCGCTGGAACCGCATCCCGGATTACCTGCAGCAGGCCAACGACGCCATGTGCGTGCTGGTGCAGATTGAAACCCGCGAGGCGCTAAAAAATCTGCCGCAGATCCTGGACGTGGAAGGCGTCGACGGCGTGTTTATCGGCCCGGCGGATCTGAGCGCCGACATGGGCTTTGCCGGCAATCCGCAGCACCCGGAGGTGCAGGCCGCCATCGAGCAGGCTATCGCGCAAATCCTCAGCGCGGGCAAAGCGCCCGGCATCCTGATGGCGAACGAGACGCTGGCGAAACGCTACCTCGAGCTTGGTGCCCGGTTTGTCGCCGTCGGCGTCGACACCACCCTGCTCGCCCGCGGCGCGGAAGCGCTGGCGGCACGATTTATCGAACAACCGGTTACGTCAGTTAATAACAATAAATCCGTCTACTAAACGTAAGATCTGGAGCGCACCATGACGACCTCTACCCTGCAAACCCATGATAATAAAGCTGTTGAACATCGTGCCATTAACAAGCTGTTCCGACGCCTGATCGTCTTTCTCTTTATCCTGTTTGTCTTTTCGTTTCTCGATCGTATCAACATCGGCTTTGCCGGGCTGACGATGGGCAAAGATCTGGGCCTCACGTCGACCATGTTTGGCCTGGCCGCGACGCTGTTTTACGTCACCTACGTGCTGTGCGGGATCCCGAGCAACATCATGCTGGCGAAGATCGGCGCGCGGCGCTGGATCGCCGGGATCATGGTGGTGTGGGGCATCGCCTCCACCTGCACCATGTTTGCCACCAGCCCTGAAACGCTCTACGTTCTGCGCATGCTGGTGGGCATTGCCGAAGCGGGCTTCCTGCCGGGGATTTTGGTCTACCTCACATGGTGGTTCCCGGCCTATCACCGCGCCCGCGCCAACGCGCTGTTTATGATCGCCATGCCGGTGACCATGATGCTCGGCTCGATCCTCTCCGGCTACATTCTGGCGATGGATGGGCTGTGGAACCTGAAGGGCTGGCAGTGGCTGTTCCTGCTGGAGGGGCTGCCGTCGGTGGTGCTCGGCGTGGTGACCTGGTTTTATCTCAACGACACGCCGGATCAAGCTACCTGGCTCGACGACGACGAAAAGCAGGCGCTGAAAACGATGATCGCCCGCGAGCAGGAGGTCGCCATTGCCCAGTCCGTCACGCCGCGATCGACGCTGCGCGAAGTGCTGACCCCGGCGGTGCTGCTCTACACGCTGGCCTACTTCTGCCTGACCAACACGCTCAGCGCCATCAACATCTGGACGCCGCAGATCCTGCAAAGCTTCAACACGGGAAGCAGCAATATCGTCATCGGCCTGCTGGCGGCGATCCCGCAGTTTTGCACCATTCTCGGGATGATCTGGTGGAGCCGACGCTCCGACAGGCTGAAAGAGCGAAAAAAGCACACCATCCTGCCGTACCTGTTCGCCGCGGCGGGATGGATGCTGGCCTCGGCCACCGATCACAGCCTGATCCAGCTGCTTGGCATCATTATGGCCTCAACCGGATCCTTTACCGCCATGGCGATATTCTGGACCACGCCGGATCGGGTGATTAGCCTGCAGTCCCGCGCGGTGGCGCTGGCGGTGATCAACGCCATCGGCAACGTCGGATCCGCCGTCAGCCCGCTGCTGATCGGCATTCTGCGTGATGCGACCGGCAGCTTCAGCTCCGGACTGTGGTTTGTGGCCGGGCTGCTGGTGGTCGGCGCGCTTGTGCTGACGCGCATCCCGATGACGCAGCGGGATCAACAGAGGAACGAGCATGTGCCAGAGCCCTATCGCCAACATTGATATCAGCAAGGAGTACGACGAAAGTCTGGGCACCGACGATGTGCACTACCAGTCGTTCGCGCGCATGGCGGCCTTTTTTGGCCGCGACATGCAGGCGCACCGTCACGACCAGTATTTTCAGATGCACTTTCTCGATACCGGGCAGATTGAGCTCCAGCTCGACGATCACCGCTACTCGGTGCAGGCCCCGCTGTTCGTCCTCACGCCGCCGTCGGTGCCGCACGCGTTTATCACCGAATCCGACAGCGACGGACACGTGCTGACGGTGCGCGAGGATCTGATCTGGCCGCTGCTGGAGGTGCTCTACCCCGGCACGCGGGAAGCGTTTGGCCTGCCGGGGATCTGCCTCTCGCTGGCCGACAGGCCGGACGAGCTGGCGGCGCTGAAGCACTACTGGCAGCTTATCGCCCGGGAATCCACGGAACAGCTGCCGGGGCGCGAACATACTCTGGTCCTGCTGGCGCAGGCGGTGTTTACCCTGCTGCTGCGCAACGCGAAGCTCGACGACCACGCTTCGGGCGGCATGCGCGGCGAGCTGAAGCTGTTCCAGCGCTTTACCCAGCTGATAGATGCCCACTACCACCAGCACTGGACGGTGCCGGAATACGCCAGCGAGCTGCACCTGACCGAATCCCGCCTGACCGATATCTGCCGCCGCTTCGCCAACCGCCCGCCGAAGCGGCTGATCTTCGACCGCCAGCTGCGGGAAGCCAGGCGGCTGCTGCTCTTCTCCGACAGCGCGGTCAGCGACATTGCCTGGCAGCTGGGGTTTAAGGATCCGGCCTATTTTGCCCGTTTTTTTAATCGCTTAGTGGGGTGTTCGCCGAGCGCGTATCGGGCGCAGAAAGTACCGGTGTCGCCTGTTCCCCTCACTCCTGCCCTCTCCCAAAGGGAGAGGGAGTAACCGTCCCCTCTCCCTTTGGGAGAGGGTTAGGGTGAGGGAAATCACACTCTGCGATCTCTCGCGAAAAGTACCCGTCGTTGTCCCAATCGTCCCTTCACGTTCCGCCCCTCTCAGGCTTCAATTAAACAACAAAAACAAAACATAAATTTAACAACCTTATTCCGATACGAGGTCCCTATGAAGCCTGAAGATTTCCGCGCTGATGCCAAACGTCCGTTAACCGGCGAAGAGTATTTAAAAAGCCTGCAGGACGGCCGTGAGATTTACATCTACGGCGAGCGCGTCAAAGACGTCACCACCCACCCGGCGTTTCGCAACGCGGCGGCCTCCATCGCACAGATGTACGACGCGCTGCACAAGCCGGAGATGCAGGACACGCTCTGCTGGGGCACCGACACCGGCAGCGGCGGCTATACCCACAAGTTCTTCCGCGTGGCGAAAAGCGCCGACGACCTGCGCCAGCAGCGCGACGCCATCGCCGAGTGGTCGCGCCTGAGCTACGGCTGGATGGGCCGCACGCCGGACTACAAAGCCGCGTTCGGCTGCGCGCTCGGCGCCAACCCGGCCTTCTACGGCCAGTTCGAACAGAACGCCCGCAACTGGTACACCCGCATTCAGGAAACCGGCCTGTACTTCAACCACGCCATCGTTAACCCGCCGATCGACCGCCACAAGCCGGCGGACGAGGTGAAAGACGTCTACATCAAGCTGGAGAAAGAGACCGACGCCGGGATTATCGTCAGCGGCGCGAAAGTGGTGGCAACCAACTCGGCGCTGACCCACTACAACATGATCGGCTTCGGCTCCGCGCAGGTGATGGGCGAAAACCCGGACTTCGCGCTGATGTTCGTCGCGCCGATGGATGCCGAAGGCGTGAAGCTGATCTCCCGCGCCTCTTACGAGATGGTGGCAGGCGCAACCGGATCCCCGTACGACTACCCGCTCTCCAGCCGCTTCGACGAGAACGACGCGATCCTGGTGATGGATCACGTGCTGATCCCGTGGGAAAACGTGCTGATCTACCGCGATTTCGACCGCTGCCGTCGCTGGACGATGGAGGGCGGTTTCGCCCGCATGTACCCGCTGCAGGCCTGCGTGCGTCTGGCGGTGAAGCTCGACTTCATCACCGCCCTGCTGAAGAAATCCCTGGAGTGCACCGGCACCCTGGAGTTCCGCGGCGTGCAGGCGGATCTGGGCGAAGTGGTGGCCTGGCGCAACATGTTCTGGGCGCTGAGCGACTCCATGTGCTCCGAAGCCACCCCGTGGGTCAACGGCGCGTATCTGCCGGATCACGCCGCGCTGCAAACCTACCGCGTGATGGCGCCGATGGCCTACGCGAAGATCAAGAACATCATCGAGCGTAACGTGACGTCCGGGCTGATCTACCTGCCGTCCAGCGCCCGGGATCTGAACAACCCGCAGATCGACCAGTATCTGGCGAAGTACGTGCGCGGCTCCAACGGCATGGATCACGTCGAACGCATCAAGATTTTGAAGCTGATGTGGGACGCCATCGGCAGCGAGTTTGGCGGCCGTCACGAGCTGTACGAAATCAACTACTCCGGCAGCCAGGATGAGATCCGCCTGCAGTGTCTGCGCCAGGCGCAGAGCTCCGGCAACATGGACAAAATGATGGCGATGGTCGACCGCTGCATGTCCGAGTACGACCAGCACGGCTGGACGGTGCCGCACCTGCACAACAACAGCGATATCAACATGCTCGACAAGCTGCTGAAATAGCGCAGCGGGAGGTTGCAATGCATTCAGATGAACAACGCCTGCGTTTTCGCGACGCAATGAGTAGCCTGTCGGCGGCGGTCAATGTGGTCACCACCGAGGGCGAGGCGGGCCGCTGCGGCATTACCGCTACCGCCGTCTGTTCGGTCACGGACACCCCGCCGTCGGTTATGGTGTGCATCAACGCCAACAGCGCCATGAACCCGGTATTTCAGGGCAACGGCAGGCTGTGCGTTAACGTGCTGAACCACGAACAGGAGATCATGGCTCGCCATTTTGCGGGGATGACCGGTATGACGATGGAGGAGCGCTTTGCCCTCTCCTGCTGGCAGAAAGGACCGCTGGCGCAGCCGGTGCTCAAGGGCGCGCTCGCCAGCCTTGAGGGCGAGATTAGCCAGGTGCAAACCATCGGCACGCATCTTGTCTACCTTGTTGAAGTTAAGAACATTATTCTGAGTGACGCGGGACACGGTCTGATCTACTTCAAGCGCCGTTTCCATCCGGTCATGCTGGAGGCGGAAGCCGCCGTGTGATCCCCCCTCGCGCTGGCCTTTTTTTCCGGCCAGCGCCGCTTTCTACAAAAACTCCTAAGGTTTCCGCTAAATCACGCCGTTATATACCCATAAGAGAAATTTTCTGTGACTGAATACTGACACCTTTTGTCAGTGCATCCGCATCATTCAGCGCATACCTAAATATACAGGATGACCTTATGGCTAAAACGACGCGGAGCCGCTCGGCTGAACGTCTGGTCGATATTCTGGTTGAGCTACATTTAAACGGTGTGGTAAACCGCAGTGCGCTAATGGAAAAATTTAAAATTACCGAGCGTACCGTCTACCGGGATTTAAATGCCCTCTCTCCCATTGTTGAGCATACCGGTAACGGGCTATATCGGCTGATCCATTCTGCACAATCGCCCGGCGGACAAGGCTTACATCACACCCTTGCTAACTTCCTGAATGCTGACAGCTTTTTCCCTGAAAGAAATATGGAATTCTGGCAAAAGCTTGAAACGCGCGTTGACGAAAACCATATTCTCATTCTTGGCAATGAGGCAGAACACACGGTAGAACGTGATATTCGCCGTCATTTAACGAAAATCGAGAAATCGATTAAAAACCATAATGTTTGTCAGATCGTTTATAAGGGAAAAACCCGTCTGATTAATCCCTATAAACTCATTAACAAAAAAAATATATGGTATTTACAAGCCACCGAAAATAGCCGCCTGAAATCCTTCTCATTGAGCCAGATTAGCTGGTTTGATATTCAGAAAACGACCTTCACGCCCGAAGAAAATGTCCTTGAGCTGCTGGAGAAAAGCCTCGACCCCTGGGTGTCTGAAAATACTTTCGCGGTGAAAATATTTATCAAAGATAATATTTCACATTACTTCCTGCGCCGCGATCTTCTGCCGGAACAGGAGCTGCTGGAGGAGCAACAGGGCGGCGTCACGCTGCGCTGCCAGGCGGCGCACGAGAACCAGATCCTGCCGCTGCTGTTCTACTGGCTGCCCCACATTCAGATTCTGGAGCCGAACTGGCTGAAGGAAAAACTGATTAGAACGCTGGAGAACTATCTGGCGGTGGAGCGTAACCCGAATAATCAAGTGATCTCAATCACATAATTTCGCCCCCTGGCGGCGAGCCGGAACCGCTCGTCGCCCCCTTTGACCGCTCACCCGGCACTTTCAACCACTCATTCATTTACCGTCCTTTACACGCGCGAGGATCTGGCACGATCGCTCCAGCATTAATCAATACCTCCTCACAACGAACCCTGACCCTTTTTTCTTTACATAAAAAACCAGGTCTTACTATGGATACTAAAAAACTACTGAAGCACGTGCCCTGGGCCTTACTCGGGATCCTCGGCGCTTTTTGTCTGGCGGTTGTCGCATTACGCCGGGGCGAACACGTAAGCGCCCTGTGGATCGTGGTTGCGTCCGTTTCCGTCTATCTTGTTGCTTATCGCTACTACAGCTTGTACATCGCGCAGAAGGTCATGAAGCTCGACCCGACGCGCGCCACTCCGGCGGTCATTAACAATGACGGCCTGAACTACGTGCCAACCAACCGCTACGTGCTGTTTGGTCACCACTTTGCCGCTATCGCGGGCGCAGGCCCGCTGGTCGGCCCGGTGCTGGCCGCGCAGATGGGCTACCTGCCGGGAACCCTGTGGCTGCTCGCCGGCGTAGTGCTGGCGGGTGCGGTGCAGGACTTTATGGTGCTGTTTATCTCTTCTCGCCGTAACGGCGCCTCTCTGGGTGAGATGGTCAAAGAAGAGATGGGCCGCGTGCCGGGGACGATCGCTCTGTTCGGCTGCTTCCTGATTATGATCATCATCCTCGCGGTGCTGGCCCTGATCGTGGTGAAAGCGCTGGCCGAAAGTCCGTGGGGCGTCTTCACCGTCTGCTCAACCGTGCCAATTGCGCTGTTCATGGGGATCTACATGCGCTTCCTGAGACCGGGACGCGTAGGTGAAGTGTCGGTGATTGGTATCGTGCTGCTGGTAGCCTCCATCTACTTCGGCGGCGTGATTGCGCACGACCCTTACTGGGGCCCGGCGCTGACCTTCAAGGACACCACCATTACCTTCGCGCTGATTGGCTATGCGTTTATCTCCGCGCTGCTGCCGGTCTGGCTGATTCTGGCCCCGCGTGACTACCTCGCGACCTTCCTCAAAATCGGCGTTATCGTCGGTCTGGCGATCGGTATCCTGGTGATTAACCCGGATCTGAAAATGCCTGCGGTAACCCAGTACATCGACGGTACCGGCCCGCTGTGGAAAGGCGCCCTGTTCCCGTTCCTGTTCATCACCATCGCCTGCGGTGCGGTCTCCGGCTTCCACGCCCTGATTGCGTCCGGCACCACGCCTAAGCTGCTGGCGAACGAGAAAGACGCGCGTCTGATCGGCTACGGCGCGATGCTGATGGAGTCCTTTGTGGCGATCATGGCGCTGGTTGCCGCGTCCATTATCGAACCGGGTCTCTACTTCGCGATGAACACCCCGCCTGCGGGCCTCGGCATCACCATGCCAAACCTGCACGAGATGGGCGGTGACAACGCGGCGCTGATTATGGCGCAGCTGAAGGACGCGAGCGCACACGCGGCGGCGACCGTCAGCTCCTGGGGCTTCGTGATTTCACCTGAGCAGATTATGCAGACGGCGAAGGACATCGGCGAACCGTCCGTGCTGAACCGCGCCGGTGGCGCGCCGACGCTGGCGGTGGGTATTGCACACGTGTTCCACAAGGTGCTGCCGTGGGCGGACATGGGCTTCTGGTACCACTTCGGTATTCTGTTCGAAGCGCTGTTCATCCTGACCGCGCTGGACGCCGGTACCCGTGCGGGCCGCTTCATGCTGCAGGACCTGCTCGGTAACTTCGTGCCGTTCCTGAAGAAAACCGACTCTCTGGTGGCGGGTATTCTGGGTACTGCGGGCTGCGTAGGCCTGTGGGGCTACCTGCTGTATCAGGGCGTTGTCGACCCGCTCGGCGGCGTGAAGAGCCTGTGGCCGCTGTTCGGTATCTCTAACCAGATGCTCGCAGCCGTTGCTCTGGTGCTGGGTACCGTGGTCCTCGTGAAGATGAAGCGCACCAAATACATCTGGGTAACCGTTGTTCCTGCGCTGTGGCTGCTGCTCTGCACCACCTGGGCGCTTGGCCTGAAGCTGTTCAGCGCCAACCCGCAGCTGGAAGGCTTCTTCTTCATGGCTAACCAGTACAAAGAGAAGATTGCCGCAGGCGGCGCGGACCTGACCGCGCAGCAGATTGCCAACATGAACCATATCGTGGTGAACAACTACACCAACGCGGGTCTGAGCATTCTGTTCCTGGTGGTGGTGTACAGCATTATTTTCTACGGCATCAAAACCTGGCTGAACGTGCGCAACGCCGACGGCCGTACGGATAAAGAAACCCCGTACGTGCCGGTGCCGGAAGGCGGCGTGAAGACCTCTTCACACCATTAATCCGCAATCCTCCCCCTCTCCCTTTGGGAGAGGGCTGGGGTGAGGGAAACATAAGCCCAGCGGACTCACATCGCCGGGCTTTTTCTGTCTGGAACCCACAATGTTTGGTAACTTAGGCGAAGCAAAAAAATACCTCGGTCAGGCGGCGAAAATGCTGATTGGCATTCCGGACTATGACAACTACGTTGAGCATATGAAGACCAACCATCCGGATAAGCCCTACATGACCTACACCGAATTCTTCCGCGAGCGTCAGGAAGCGCGCTACGGCGGAAGTGGAGAAGGCGGCGTTCGCTGCTGCTAAAGGAGAGACCATGACCCCGATTGCCGTTACCCTGCTGACCGGTTTCCTCGGCGCCGGTAAAACCACCCTGCTGCGCCACATCCTGAACGAACAGCACGGCTTCAAAATCGCCGTCATCGAAAACGAATTCGGCGAGGTCTCCGTTGACGATCAATTGATCGGCGATCGCGCCACCCAGATCAAAACCCTCACCAACGGCTGCATCTGCTGCACCCGCTCTAACGAATTAGAAGACGCCCTGCTGGACCTGCTCGACAGCCGCGATCGCGGCGAGATCGACTTTGACCGCCTGGTGATCGAGTGCACCGGCATGGCCGACCCCGGCCCGATTATTCAGACCTTTTTCTCTCACGAGATCCTCTGCCAGCGCTACCTGCTGGACGGCGTCATTGCCCTCGTCGACGCGGTTCACGCCGACGAGCAGATGAACCAGTTCACCATCGCCCAGTCTCAGGTGGGCTACGCCGACCGCATCCTGCTGACCAAAACCGACGTGGCGGGCGAAAGCGTTAAGCTGCGCGAGCGCCTGACGCGCATTAACTCCCGCGCGCCGGTTTACACGGTGACGCACGGAGACATCGATCTGTCTCAGCTGTTCAATACCAACGGCTTTATGCTGGAAGAGAACGTCACCGCAAAACCGCGCTTCCACTTTATGGGAGACAGGCAAAATGACGTGGCATCGATTGTGGTGGAGCTGGACTACCCGGTGGACATCAGCGAGGTTTCGCGCGTGATGGAAAACCTGCTGCTGTCGTTTGCCGACAAGCTGCTGCGCTACAAAGGGATGCTGTGGATTGACGGCGAGCCGAACCGCCTGCTGTTCCAGGGCGTACAGCGCCTGTACAGCGCCGACTGGGATCGCCCCTGGGGCGAGGAAGCGCCGCACAGCGTGATGGTGTTTATCGGTATCCAACTCCCGGAAGAAGAAATTCGGGCGGCGTTTGCGGGTCTGAAGAAATAACAGCCATGCATCCCCTCTGCCCAGTAATTTATTAACCTGAAGCGATGAACGTTGCTTCAGGTTAATTAATGACTTACAGCGACGCCCTGGTCCGGCTGTAAATCGCCGAAGCGTTTCCGTAAGGCCGGGGCGAGGCGCAGGGATGCGCCGAGAGGGCGTGGCCTGCAGGGATGCAGGCTCATGCCCGACCCGATAGCCTGAAGGAATAAGCTGAGGGCACCGCGAAGCGGCGATTTACCGCCGGGAGCCCGGGTCGCCAGGGTGGTGGCGATTGAGCCACCCTGGCACGTTCACCGGTCATGCCGTTACAGAGTAGCAAGGAACATGAAGTGAACGGAATGACCACTAGAGCCGTATGTTCCCCCTCACCCCAGCCCTCTCCCTCAAGGGAGAGGGGGCGTCTGTGCAGGCATTATTTTGTGGGGATACTTATTTCACCGCCTCCGGCAGCGTCACAATCCACAGCTCGCTGTCCGACTCCGGCTTCTTCAGCGGCTTCACGCTGAGCGTGGTTTCCACCGGTTTATCATCCAGCGTCAGCTTGCCTTCCGCGTTCACCCGATAATCCTTGAGCTTCTTGCCCTCGACCGGGTTTTGCATCGCCACCTTCACGCCAAAGTCGTTATCGTTCGCTACCGCAAGCGTTTTGCTGTCGATCAGCGCCAGCCCTTCGGCCTTCTCCTGCTGCCAGCCCAGTGCGCGGAGATCGACGACCTGCGTTTTAGCCGCAAGGGTAATGCCGCGCTGCGCCAGGGTTTTCTCATCATCAAACTCCGGGTACTCGCCCGGCTTGTCGAAGGCGGAAAGGTCGCTCGCCTTGCTGAGATCCACCTTGTAAATCAGGTTACGCATCCCGTCGTTTTTATCGCTTCCCTGCTCAATCAGCAGGATGTGCTGGTCATCGAGCGCCACGATGTCGCCGATTTTGGCGTCGCTGTTTTTGCTGTAGGCCGCGCTGTCGATAGGGTAACCGTACATCGCCGTTTTCCCGGTCGCCGGGTCGAAGCTCACCAGACGCGTAAACAGCGCCTGCTTTTTGCTCTTGCCGTCAATATCCAGCGTGCTTTGCACGGCGGCGATAATCCGCCCGTCCGGCATCCGGGTCAGGCCTTCAAAGCCCCGGTTCGCCTGGCGCCATTTGATGATGTTTGGCAGGCCGCCCGCGATGGATTTCTCCCCTTCCGCGGCCTGCGGCCCGTGGATCGCCAGGATCTTCCCTTTGCTGTCGACGTTAATCAGGAACGGGCCATATTCGTCGCACAGCCAGTAGCCGCCTTTGCCGTCCGGGGTGATGCCTTCCGTGTCCAGCCCGCGGTTGTCACCCTTCAGGATCTTGAGGGTATCGCTGAACGCCACTTCATTGGTGGAGCCAATCACGCCGCTTTGCAGCGGCAGACCGTTGATCTCGCCTTTATCATCATGCAGCGGGCGGGCATCGACAGCCTCCGCTATGCCGTTCTGAACGCGGATGGTCATCAGCAGCGGCGCGAAATCTGGCGTGACAAATATTTTGGCTTCGTTTTTACCCATTTTTGGCGCATCGGCGTTTGGACCGCGATCGGTCACGGTCGCAAAGGTCAGGGCGTCGCCCTGCTTGCCCGTAAACAGCAGGCCAGAACCGATTCCCATGGGGAGTCCGTCCGGAAACGCGCTGGCAAACGCGCCGCTGTAGCTCACGTGGGAGCCTTCAGGGAAGCTGACGACATAGCGCTCAGCAGTGGGCTGCGCCGCCAGGCCAGAGAAAGAGAGCGCACAGCCGATTAGCACAGGAATAATTTTTCTTTTCATATTGTTAGCATCCAGTTAGTGAAGCCAACAACGTAAAGAATAAACGTGTCAGAAAAATGACATGGAAGGGAAAACGGCCTGCGCGATTGAACGTATATTCATCGCTCGAAATGTAAGGCTTTGTTGTTTTGTGTGACAGGCGAAACATTTTTGGAAATTATTAGAAACCCAATTAATTCATCTCAAATCACTATCCCCGCCTCGTTCAGTTTATGTTTAGTCAAAAAACTAAACGGTTCCTAAACGCTAAAAACATCCCCTGTTGACACCCCGACAATCAAACATCATTGCAACAACTTCAATAAAAAAGTTAACAATATCAGTATAAAACCGCGATTTATATCACATTTGCAGTCATTAACATCGCTTGTTAAGGTGCGCCCAGATGAATTTAATGACGAGGCAAAAAACATGAAAAAACTGAATATCCTTCTTCTTTCTGCTCTGGCTGCCGTATCGGGTTCCGCACTGGCGATGGGCGGCACCGTTGAGCAGGGTAAAAACTTTACCAACCTCAACCTGGAAATGGGGAAATCCTCATCCGGTGTTTATCTGGAAAGTAACTGGCTGAAAAACACCGACGACGGTACCCAGACCGGCGGCGTGGGCGCAGGCTACAACCTGGGTCTTGGCCCGGTGATGCTGAACGCGGGCGCAAAAGCCATCTACCTCGGCCCGAAAAAAGGCGATAACGGCGTGGCGTTCCCGATTGGCGGCGGCGTAAACGTTGCCCTGACCGACAGCATCCACGTCTACGGTGAAGGCTATGTCGCACCAGAAGGCCTGAACAACAGCGTGAAAAACTACGTCGAAGCCAACGGCGGCGTAAGCTGGACGCCAATTACGCCAGTGACCCTGAAAGTGGGCTACCGCCACGTGAGCGTGGACGGCAAAGACGGTCGTCCTGGCCACACGCTGATTGACGGCGCATACGTAGGCGGTGGAGTCACCTTCTGATGAAACACCGCATGACCGCGCTTTGCGTTCTGAGCCTCACGCTGATGCTCGCCGGCTGCGTCCAGTACAAATGGGTGAAACCGGGCGTCAGCGATGCGGAAATGAATAAAAAGCTCACGGAATGCGAAGCGCAGGCGCTGATCGATCTGCCCCCGGATAACGTCGTGACCGGCTCGAGCTCGGAAAAAACGGACAAAAAGAACAAGAAAAAGGATATTTCCACGAGCTACACGGTTGAAGACGCGAATGAATATCGCCGGGATACGTTAGTTGACAGCTGCATGTTCAAAAGCGGCTGGGACAAGATCGAAGTGCAATAATCTCTTTAAAAAAACCTGCCGGCTGGCAGGTTTTTTTATGACCTCTTACTTATGCACCACCACCAGCTTCTGGTTCACAAACTCTTTGATCCCCAGATCCGACAGCTCGCGCCCGTAGCCGGAGCGCTTCACGCCACCGAACGGCAGCTCTGGCGCGGTATCGGTGAGCCAGTTGATGTACACCATCCCGGTCTCAATCCGCGACGCCATTTTCTTCGCGCGCTCGATATTCTGGCTGAATACCGCCCCGCCCAGGCCGTAGTGGGAGTCGTTCGCCAGCGCGACCGCCTCGTCGTCGTTTTTCACCACGTACATCTGCGCCACCGGGCCGAAGAACTCTTCGAAATACGCCGGGTTATCGCGGGAGATATTCGTCAGGATCGTCGGTTCGAAGAAACTCCCGTCGCGCTGCGCCGGTTTGCCGCCATAGTGCAGCGTGGCGCCGTTTTTCACCGCCTCGTTAACCTGTCTGGTCAGCGTTTCGAGCGCATCTTTAGACGACAGCGGCCCCAGCGTGGTGCTTTCGTCCAGCGGATCGCCAATCTTCACCTGCTTAAACGCCTCGGTGAATTTGCTCAGGAAGGCATCCGCAATCTTTTCATGCAGGATAAAGCGCTTCGCCGCGGTGCAGACCTGCCCGGCGTTGTTGAGTCGCGCGTTAACGCCAATTTTCACGGCCTTCTCAAGGTCTGCGTCATCCAGGACCACGAACACGTCATTACCGCCCAGCTCCAGCGTGGATTTCTTGATGTGCTTCGCCGCCTGCGCGGCCACCACGCTGCCCGCCTTTTCGGAGCCGGTTAATGCGGCGCCCTGCACGCGATCGTCGGCAATGATGTTCGCCACCTGCTCGGACGAAATAAACAGGTTGGTCCATGCCCCTTCCGGCGCCCCCGCCTCGCGCACCAGATGGGCAAAGGTCTCGGCGCAGTGCGGCACGATGCTGGCATGCTTGGCGATGACGGGGTTCCCCGCCGCCAGGTTCGGCGCCAGGACACGCATCAGCTGGTAGTACGGGAAGTTCCACGGCTCAACGGCCATCAGCACGCCGATGGGGTGATGCTCCACCCAGGCTTCACCGAGCTCAGAGTCGTACTTCACCGGGGCCAGGAACCGCTTCGCGTTGTCGGCGTAGTAGCGGGCGATCTGCGCGCACAGCTTCACCTCGCCGCGGCTCTGTTCGATGAGCTTACCCATCTCCTGGCTGGCGATTTTCGCCAGATCCTCCACACGCTCGTCGATCAGATCGGCAAGCTTATGCAGCACCGGCAGGCGCTGGCTGATGTCGCCTTTCGCCCAGTCCGAATGATAAAGCGCATCGGCCGCCTTCAGCGCCGCTTCGATATCCGCGTCGGTATGTGAGGGGTATTCTTTGATGAGCTGGTTAGTGGCAGGATTTACTGTCTGATAAGCCATGTCGAATCTCCTTGTTTTACCGCTTAGGGTATTAAGGGTAGTCAACATGACTGGCTATGGACGTAAAGTTGGGTATATCCGGAAGGTTCTTAATGAAGCGCTGCCGGACGGTTCGCTGACGTGGTATAAAAAATCTTCAGAAGGAGCGCCCATGACCGATACCCGACATATCCGCCAGACTTTTCACCGCGCCTCAGGCCTTGAGCTGCGCAGCACCTGGCAGAGTACGCAGGCGTACAAACGCCACAGTCACCCTCAGCTTTCCATCGGCGCGATTGTGGAGGGCCAGACCCGCTGCGTGTGTCATGACAGAGAGTACATCCTTAACCCCGGGGACCTCATCACGATCCCGGCCGGTGTGCCGCACAGCTGTAACCCCGTCGCCGGGCAACCGCGCAGCTACCATATGCTCTACATCGACACAGGGCTTCCGCTGGCGCTACAGGTGATTCGTAGCCCAACCCTGTTTGCCCATTACCAGGACGTTGTTGAGACCCTGTCTCCGGCATCACTGGAAACGCTGCTTTCTTCCCTTCCCCGCGCCGCGGATAACGCTGACGCGCTTCGCGCAACCAGCCAGCAGGTTCAGCAGGCATTTCTTTCCGATCTCGCCTGCCCGCCTTCCCTCGACGAGCTTGCCCAACGCTTCTCGCTGCGCAAGGAGACGCTGATCCGCACCTTCAGGCAGGACACCGGCCTGACGCCGGGCAGTTTTCTCAACATCTCCCGCGTGGAGTACGCCAAGGTGCGGCTGCGTGCCGGGGACGATATTGCCGACGTCGGCTACCAGAGCGGCTTTGCCGACCAGAGCCATTTTCATAAGACCTTCGTCAGCTATACCGCCGCCACGCCGCGCCAGTACGCCACCGGCCGATCAATATCAGACAATAAATAGGTTCTGCAGCGCCGTACTCTGACCTCGGATTGTTAACTGAGGTCGCTATGGAACTGTTCTTCCCTTCCGCTTTTCTCGCCCTGGCGCTGGCGCACTTTGTCGCCCTGCTAAGCCCGGGCCCGGATTTCTTCCTGCTGGTGGGCTACGCCGCGCGCTATCGGCTGCGCGGCAGCGCCGGACTGTGCCTCGGCATTGCCGCGGGCAACGCGCTTTATATTCTTCTGGTGATTATCGGCTGGAGCGCGCTGCGCCAGTTTACGTGGCTGTTTACGCTTATCGAGCTTTGCGGGGCGCTGTACCTGCTGTGGATCGGCTCGCATCTGATTCGCAGCCGCCAGCAGGCGCTGGCGCTGAATGAAACCCACCAGCGCTTCCCTTCGCTGCGCAAGCAGATCCTGCTGGGGCTCGGTTCGGCGCTGCTAAACCCGAAGAACGCGCTGTTCTATCTGGCGCTGATGACGGCCTTGCTGGGGCCGGACGTCACGCTGCTTCAGCAGGCGACCTGCGGCGTCTGGATGGTGATGGTGGTGCTGGCGTGGGATGTCGCGCTGGTGTCGCTGATGGGGCTATCGGCGGTACAACAGAAGCTCAGCCGTTCGCTGTGGTGGATTGAGCGCACGGCGGGGGTGGTGCTGATGGGATTTGGCGGGTGGGTGCTGTGGCGATTGTGCGTTAATACTCTATGACCCGACTCCATCATTTGTATTGAAATACACATTCATGACACCCATGAATTATTGTAATCTATAAACATAACGCATTGATTTAGATCAACTTTTTAGTCGATCTATATTTTTAACCATGATAAAAAGAGGGTTTTAATTCATCATCAAAAATGCCTGAAAAATGGGCAAGGACGCTTTTATGAGTACCCTGAATTTCTCCCAAACGGCAGCCTTTATCTGGTCTGTTGCAGATCTCCTGCGCGGTGATTTTAAGCAATCTCAATATGGCCGCATTATTCTTCCGTTTACCCTGTTGCGCCGCCTGGAATGCGTGCTTGAAGAGACTAAAGAGGCCGTCGTTATTGAGGCTCAAAAAGTCCGCTCTTCTCCCCTGCCTGAAGAAGCGAAAGAAAAGTTAATCCTGCGTGCCACCAACGGGCTGACGTTCTTTAACGCCTCGCCGCTGGATTTGAGCAAAATGGGCCAAAACGACATCAGGGCCAACCTGGAAAACTACATTCAGTATTTTTCCAGAGATGCGCGGGAAATTTTCGAGCACTTTAAATTCAGCGAATTCATTGGATTACTTGATGATGCCAACCTCCTCTACAAAGTGGTGCAGAAGTTTGCCACCACCGATCTCAGCCCGCAGGCCATCTCCAACCATGACATGGGGCTGGTCTTTGAAGAGCTGATCCGTCGTTTTGCCGAAAGCTCGAATGAAACCGCCGGTGAGCATTTCACGCCGCGCGATATCGTTCGCCTCACCACTTCGCTGGTGTTTATGGAAGACGACGAGGCGCTTACCAAAGAGGGCGTTATTCGAACCCTTTACGACCCGACGGCAGGCACGGGCGGATTTCTCTCTGCCGGGATGGAGTACGTTCACGAACTCAACCCGAATGCGGTGATGCGCGCGTTTGGCCAAGAGCTGAACCCGGAGTCCTACGCTATCTGTAAGGCCGATATGCTGATAAAGGGTCAGGACGTCAGCCGAATCAAGCTGGGCAACACCCTGTCTAACGATCAGCTTCCCGCCGATCGCTTCGATTACATGCTGTCGAACCCGCCGTTTGGCGTGGACTGGAAGAAGATCGAAGCCGACGTTAACAACGAGCATCGCAAAGGATTTGACGGGCGTTTCGGGCCCGGCCTGCCGCGCGTTTCCGACGGCTCGCTGCTGTTCCTGCTGCACCTGATCAGCAAAATGCGCGATGCGGATACCGGCGGGCGCATCGGGATCATTCTCAACGGTTCGCCATTGTTCACGGGCGGTGCGGGCAGCGGCGAAAGCGAGATCCGCCGCTACATCCTTGAAGCCGATCTGCTGGAAGGGATTGTCGCCCTGCCCACCGACATGTTCTACAACACCGGGATCGCCACCTACGTGTGGATCCTGTCGAACAAAAAGGCGGCGGAGCGTAAGGGCAAGATCCAGCTGATCGACGCCAGCAAGCTGTGCAGCAAAATGCGTAAGTCACTGGGCGCGAAGCGCAACATGATGAGCGAGGAGGACATTCGGCTCATCACCCGCACCTTTGGCGACGCCGAGGTCGTGGATCTTAAGGACGCGGACGACAAGCGCGCTGTCGCCAGCAAGATTTTCAACAGCACCGACTTTGGCTTCCGCCGCCTGACGATTGAGCGCCCGCTGCGCCTGACGGCGCAGGTCACGGATGAATCTATTGCCGCGCTGCGCTTTGCGCCAAAACCGCTTAACGCACCGATGGGGTGCCTGTATGACGCGTTCGGTGCCTTCTGGCAGGACGAGAACTACGGCAACTTTGCCGAGTTCGAGGTGGAAGCGCGCGCCGTTATCAAAGCTGAATTCCCTGAGCTTAAAGAGAAGCAGATTAATGATCTGCTCGACGCAACGCTATGGCGACAACAGCGCGCGCTGATGTTCAAAGCGCAAAAAATCCAGACGGCGCTCGACGGGAAAGCAGGTGGTCTCGCTCAGCCAAGCGATGATTTCAATCAGTTCCAGCTGACGCTCAAAGAGGCGTTTAAAACCGCCGCCGTTAAGCTGGATGCCAAAGAGCATAAGCAGTTCATCGAGGCCATTACCCGCAAAAACCCGGACGCGGAGCCGGTCGTCAAAAAGGTGCTCAGGGAAGGTGCGCAGCCGCTGTACGGCGCGTTTGCGTACCGCGGACAGGTGGTGGAGTTTGAGCAGGACGGCGACCTGCGCGACAACGAGAACGTGGCGCTCGATCCGTCTGTTTCGACCAGTGATTTGATTGAAGGCTACGTGAAGGCGGAGGTGCTGCCGCACGTGCCGGATGCCTGGATTAACGCCGATAAGCGCGACGCCCGCGACGGCGAGGTTGGGGTTGTTGGGTACGAAATTCCATTTAACCGACATTTTTATGTCTATAAGCCACCGCGCCCGCTGGAGGAGATTGACGCAGAGCTGGATGCGCTGAGCGCGGAGATAATGAAGCTGCTGCAGGAGGTACACTCCTGATGGCTAAGTATAAGGCGTATCCGGAATATAAGGATTCTGGGGTTGAGTGGTTGGGGGAGATTCCACTTAATTGGAATTATACACCACACAAATATTTAGCAGTTTATTACAAAGGCCGCACCCCAACCACCCTAAGTAGTGAGCCCAAAAGAGACTGCGTTCCATATCTCTCAATGAGCTATCTACGCACAAATATTGTAGAACATTATACATTAGTTACTTCTGATGCCCGGGTTGTGCCAGATGATTTGGTACTTATTATTTGGGATGGTTCCAATGCTGGAGAGTTTATAAAAAGCAAAAGTGGAATTCTTTCATCCACAATGGCAGTTGCAAATATAACACCTAAATTAAGCCATCAATACTATTGGTTTTCCTGTAATTGTATCGAACCAGAAATAAGACGACATGCAACTGGAATGGGCATTCCACACGTTAATGGAGAACATCTTAGATATATTGCAATACCGAGCCCCTCGGTTGACGAACAAATTAAAATATCCCAATTTTTAATTCATGAAACGATGAAAATAGACTTGTTAGTCGAAAAACAACAGCAACTCATCGAACTACTAAAAGAAAAACGTCAGGCAGTGATTAGCCACGCTGTAACCAAAGGGCTAAACCCTGATTTACCGATGAAAAATTGTGGGATTGAGTGGTGCGGGAGCACGCCAGCACACTGGTCCTCTCTTAAACTAAAATATATTTTCTCAATACAAAAAAATATCGCAGGTAAAACTGGTTTTGAAATTCTCTCGATAACTCAGCGCGGCATTGTCATTAAGGATACGCAAAGTGGAGAAGGGCAACTTTCAATGGACTATTCAAAATACCAGCGAGTAGAACCGGGGAAGTTTGCAATGAATCATATGGATTTACTTACCGGATATGTCGACATTTCAAAATACGATGGAGTAACCAGCCCTGATTACAGAGTTTTTTATTTAAAGAACAACATCGCTTTTCATGATAAATATTACCTTTACCTACTGCAGAATGGCTATAAACAACGACTATTTTTTCATCTGGGCCAGGGAAGTTCTCATCTAGGTCGGTGGCGCTTACCTACAGAAGCTTTTAATGAAATAAACTATCCTGTTCCTCCTTATATCGAACAGAAACGTATCACTTCGCATATCAACAATGAAACCACAAAAATCGACACCCTAATCCAAAAACAACTCCAGCAAATTGAGCTTCTGAAAGAACGCCGCACCGCCCTCATCTCCGCCGCCGTCACCGGCAAAATCGATCTGCGCGACTGGACGCCTCCCGCCAGCAGCACCGAAACATCCCTCACCGCAGAGGAGGCCACCGCATGATCGCCGACGTCACCAAAGAGGCCAACCTGCAGGCCGATATCATCAACCAGATGTGTCAGAACGGCTGGATCCCCGGCACGGGCAGCAAGTACGATCGCGAACGTGCACTCTATCCGCAGGATGCGCTGACGTTTGTCCAAATCACCCAGCCGCAGGAGTGGGAAAAATTCACCCGCATCTATCCCAACGACACCGAGCGTCATTTTCTCGATGCGCTGGTGGCGCAGCTTAAAAAAGCCGATGCCAACGCCACCGATCTCCAGTCCCGAACTTACGGCACCCTGGGGGTGCTGCGCCACGGCATCAAAAGCCATAACGCGCGCTTCTCGTTATGCCAGTTCAAGCCGGATCACAACCTCAACCCGGACATCCTTGCGCGCTATCGGCAAAACATTTGCCGTATCGTCCCGGAACTGGTCTACAGCCCTCACGCCACCAGCAATGCCACGGATGCAAAAGCCAAACGCTGGCGCATCGACCTGGTGCTGTTTATCAACGGTCTTCCCGTTGCCACTCTCGAACTGAAATCCGAATTCAAGCAGACGGTCAACAGCGCCATCAACCAGTACAAAAAAACGCGCCTGCCAAAAGATCCGGAGACCAACAAACCTGAGCCGCTGCTGACCTTCAAGCGCGGCGCGCTGGTGCATTTCGCGGTCAGCCAGTACGAGGTCTACATGACCACCCGGCTTGCCGGTGATGGCACGTTCTTTCTGCCGTTCAACAGAGGCACTAAAGAGGGTGGCGCGGGTAACGACATCCCGGAGGATCACCATGAATACGCCACCCGCTATCTCTGGAACGAGGTATTGCTCCCTGACAATCTGCTGAAGATCCTCGCCTGCTTTGTGCATCTGCAAATTGAGGAAAAAGAGGACTGGGACGGTAAAAAGATCAAAAAAGAGAGCCTGATCTTCCCGCGCTATCACCAGTGGGACGTCGTGAACAAGCTCATTGCCGCCGCAGATGAGGAAGGCACCGGCAACAAATACCTCATCCAGCACAGCGCCGGATCCGGAAAATCGAACTCCATCGCCTGGGCGGCGCATCAGCTCTCGTGTCTGCATAACGAAAAGGGGGAAAAACGCTTCCACTCGGTGATTGTTGTGACTGACCGCACCGTGCTGGACGATCAGCTGCAGGACACCATCTATCAGTTTGAACATGCGGACGGCGTGGTCGGGCGAATCAACAACCGCGAGGGGGAAGGCTCGAAATCGGAAAAGCTCGCCAGCGCGCTGGAGCATTCGCAGCCCATCATCATCGTCACCATTCAGACTTTCCCGTTCGTACTTAAAGCGATTGAAAACAGCACCTGTCTCAAAGAGCGAACCTACGCGATTATCGCAGATGAAGCGCACTCCTCCCAAAGCGGCTCCACGGCGCGCCAGCTGAAAGAGGTGCTGATGAGCGAAGGGGCCGACGACGATGTGGTCCTCACCTCCGAAGACATCCTCGACGCCACCCTTGCCGCGCGAAGCGGAAGCAGCAATCTTAACTTCTACGCCTTCACCGCGACGCCGAAGGCGAAAACACTGGAGCTTTTTGGCCGCAGACCCAACCCGCACGAACCCGCATCCAGAACCAACAAACCTGCGGCGTTCCATGTTTACTCCATGCGCCAGGCCATCGAGGAGGGCTTTATCCTTGACGTGCTGAAGAACTACACCAATTACAAAGTGGCCTATAAGCTGCTGCAAAAAATGGGTGATAAAGACCGGGAAGTGGACAGCAATCGGGCGAAGATCAGGCTCAACCAGTGGGTGACGCTGCACGATCACAATGTCTCGCAAAAGGTAAAAGTCATCATTGAGCACTACCGCCAGCACGTGATGCATCTGCTCGGCGGACAGGCAAAAGCGATGGTGGTCACCAGCTCTCGCAAAGCCGCCGTGCGCTATAAGCTGGCGTTTGATAAATACATTGCCGACATGGGCTACGGAAAGATCGCTGCGATGGTGGCGTTCTCAGGCGAAGTTGAGTTTCAGGAAAATGACATGAACAGCCTTGCGCTGTTGCACCAGAAATTCACTGAAATCAATATGAACCCGGCGCTCAAGGGCCGCGACATGCGTAGGGCGTTTGATACCGATGACTATCAGGTGATGCTGGTGGCCAATAAGTTCCAGACCGGCTTCGACCAGCCGAAGCTGTGCGCCATGTACGTGGATAAAGCGCTTGGCGGCGTGGAGTGCGTACAGACGCTGTCGCGGCTGAACCGAACCTATCCTGGTAAAAAGGAATCCGGCACCTTTGTACTCGATTTTTATAACGAACCTGACGACATCCTGGCTGCCTTCCAACCCTACTACCAAACGGCTGAATTGACCGATGTCAGCGATCCAGGTCTGGTGTTCGATCTGTACGAGAAACTTCGCGCGACGGGGATATTTTTATGGCACGAAGTCGAACAGCTATGCGAGGCTTTTTACAGTAAGAAGAAATCGAATGCGACGCTCAGCAATATTTGCCTGCCTGCAGTAAACCGCTGGGCAATGCGGTATGCCTCCGCGAAAGAGGCGTATATCAGCGCTAAACAAATCTATGAATTAACAAAAAAGGATTCCCCTAACCCCATTTTGCTCGCGAACGCGGAAAACAGTTTTAAAGCCTGCAAGCAGGAAAAAGATCGTCTGGAGATCTTCAAAAAAGATCTCGGCAGCTTTGTACGCTTTTATGAATTTATGTCCCAGATCGTCGCCTACGATGACAAGTCGCTGGAGAAGTTAAGCCTTTATTGTCGACATCTTCGCCCCTTACTGCGCGAAGAGGCAACAGATGAAAATGACGTCGATCTTTCCAATGTTGAAATGAGCCACTATCGGCTTTCAAAAATCCTGGAGCAGCATATCAAGCTTCAGGAGGATGCGGCAGAGTATAAGCTCAACCCGGTTAATGACGTCGGCACCGCAAAAGCAAAAGATAAGAAAGAGGAGTTTATGTCGCAGGTGCTGTCGCAGCTCAACGAGCTGTTTATCACCGAAAATCTGACCGACAAAGATATGCTCAACTATGCCTTTGTGGTTTACGATAAGCTCGCAGAAAACAAACTTGTCATGACCCAACTCGACAATAACACTCGTGAGCAGGCCATGCTGGGCGACTTTACGAAAGCCATTGATGACGCCGTGATAGACAGCAACGAAGCGCACAAGGAGATGATGATGCAGTATTTATCGTCTCCTGACGTTGCCAAAGGGTTTGCTCATCTGATGTATGACATCGCAAAAATGCGCAGGGAATTAACTCATGAGTGATATTCAACTTTTTAGCTATAGTGCTAGCGGCGTAAAAGAACTTTCCGGTAAAGCAGCAACCATCGAAAAAGAGCTGCAATCCTTGATAGAGTCCCGAATGGATACTTTTCTCGGCGTTCGTTTTCTCGACAGTGAATACAGTACCGGTAAGACCCACCGTGGACGCATTGATTCACTGGGTCTGGAAGAATAACTGCCTTTTGCTCCGGGGAAGATTTTTCTCCCGGAGCAGGTTAATCAAGCCCCTAACCGATAATCCCAGTCATCCGAATGAATAACGTTACCGTCACGATAATGCCAGGTAATCTTTTCATAACGAAGCAGAACAAGCTCAAGATGCCCCTGTTTTTCATGATAAGTCTCTTTCACGTCATGCATTAATGAAAACAGCGTGACGACTTTTACCGATTCCAGCGTTATCGTGAAATAGATTTCTTCCTGACCGGCATCATTGATTCTGTAAAGGTCGATAGTCGCTTTCCTGAGCGTACCGCCCGTGCTGAGCGCTTTATAGAGATAAACGCTGGAGGCATCAATTTCCTTTTCAATGAGAAAAGGGCGATGCTGGCGTTTGCTCAACACTCTGCCATTATGCAGGTCAGAATTATAGCTTACGTTATGATAGAGTCCTAAAACCTCAATTTGGTTTTCACGGTCTGTAACTTTCACGCTCCCTTTTATAATATTACCCGCATCGTCAGTTAATGACATATATCCCGGAATGGCCATTTAAATATCCTTATCGAATGGAACAGAGTGTTCAACGGTGGCAATCATAACGGCGAGACATCTTTTACCCTCAGGGCTTTTTATTTTAAACATCTCCCTGATGGAATCTACATAAAGCTTATTGCTCTCTGCTTCCGTCTCAGGGAAATTAGCAAAAGCGCAGACTTGTTCAATAGTGAGCAACGGTTTATCGTCTTTTAATATTGCTAAGACACCCTCAGGGTTATGCGGGATGGCTTCTGAAAGCGCCGCCTTTAAATCTTCAGCCGTACTGGCGTCTACTCCGGTTTCAAGGGCACTCGCCACCGCTAACCATGCTTGTGTTCCGCTCCTGATTTTCGGGATGATATGGTTCCACCATTCCGGCTCATCGTTATCATTTGAGTTCATTTCACCAACAACAGTGCTGGCCCCCTTGTCGTTTATCATTTGTAAAATCTGTTCAGGCGTATGATTTTTGGCAAATAAGCCCATCGGTAAGGACAAAAAGAATAGCGCAATAATATATTTCATTATCGTACCACCAGTATTGTGTCACCAGAATCATAAATTATATGGCGCTTGTCCTGGCCGTTCATAATGATGCAACCTGCTGACGCAGTACCTGGCGGCAGCCCTTTTTTATCACCATGAATTTGAAAGTGATCTCTACCAAAGGTATTGGTTCCGGCTATAGGCTCAAGAATTATGGCCTCTGCACTTTTATGATTATTCCATCCGGCAATAAAATAAATACCTCTGGGGATGGGCCCTCTGTTTCGTTGACTTTCACACTCGGGTTTATCTTTCGATTCACCAGCGCCGCTGTAGCAGTTAGCGACAAACTCACCGTTATGGCTCAATACTCCTGTCGATACTTTATATTCCCATGTCATTAATACCACCTCCTTTTACAAATAGTTCTTTATCTTATGACGGACAAGAAAATAGAAATTACCAGGAAGATCACAAAAACTTACTGCCGAGAATAGACAAGCACAAAAAATATATAAAAATGAATAATAGATAATTTTAATACATATATTTTTTAATATAATAGCGGTCTGTTCGCTCAGATTATGCATCCACCTCCTCTTACACCAGTTTTGCACTTTTGGTGAACTTCCCTCTATCCTTACCCCATGGAAAAAATAGCTGAACTCAAACGCGCCAAGCTGCTGGCGCTGTCGCTGCTGCTGGTTGCCGCCGCGGCGTTTATCACCACCCTGTTCCTGCCGCAGACCTTCTGGGTGCGCGGCGTGAAGGCCATTGCCGAGGCGGCGATGGTCGGCGCGCTGGCAGACTGGTTTGCCGTAGTTGCGCTGTTCCGCCGGGTGCCCATTCCGTTTATCTCGCGCCATACGGCGATTATCCCGCGCAATAAAGACCGGATCGGCGACAATCTCGGCCAGTTTGTGCAGGAGAAGTTTCTTGATACCCAGTCGCTGGTGGCACTCATCCGCCGCTATGAACCTGCCCAGATGATCGGCGCCTGGTTCAGCAAACCGGACAACGCCCAGCGCGTCGGGCTGCATTTGATGCAGGTGATGAGCGGTTTTCTCGAACTCACCGACGATGGACGCATTCAGCGCCTGCTCAAACGGGCGGTGCATAAGGCCATCGACAAGGTCGATTTCACCGAAACCAGCGCCGTGATGCTGGAGAGCATGACCAAAAACAACCGCCACCAGGTGCTGCTGGATGCGATCATCAACCGTCTGATTACCCTGATTCAGCGGGAGAGCACGCGGGACTTTATTGCCGATCAGATTGTCCACTGGCTGAAGACCGAACACCCGCGCAAAGCGATGGTGCTGCCCACCGAGTGGCTGGGCGATCAAAGCGCGGAAATGGTGTCGAACGCGGTGAACACGCTGCTGGACGATATCAGCCACGACCGCACGCACCAGATCCGCCAGGCGTTCGACCGTGCCACGCTGAAGCTTATCGACAACCTGAAAAACGATCCGGAAATGGCGGCGAAAGCCGACAACATCAAGCACTACCTGAAAAACGATGAGGCGTTTAACCGCTATCTGGGAGAGATGTGGGCCGACCTGCGCCAGTGGCTGAAAGCGGATATGCAAAGCGAGGATTCGCGCGTGAAGCAGCGCATCGCCAACGCCGGGCTGTGGTTTGGCGAAACGCTGTCTAACGACGCCAGCCTGCGGGCGTCGCTGAACGAGCATCTGGAGCAGGCCGCGCACCGCCTCGCACCGGATTTCGCGGCGTTTCTGACGCGCCACATCAGCGACACGGTCAAAAGCTGGGACGCCAAAGACATGTCCCGACAGATTGAGCTCAATATCGGAAAAGACCTGCAGTTCATCCGCGTCAACGGCACGCTGGTCGGCGGGACGATTGGCCTGATCCTGTTTTTACTCTCGCAGCTGCCTGCCGTGCTGGGACATTAATCTACTTTGGGCGGCGCGATGACGTAGCGCGTCGCCTCAAAGCGGTTGAGGATCAGGTGCACCAGGAAGACCATCGTCAGCGTTGCGACCAGCGAAAAGGTAACGGAGGTGATGCGGTAGAGATCGCTGAACACCAGGTCAGTGTCCGGGTGCATGTTCTGCCCGAACATAATGCCGATGGTCGTGATGCTGGAGAACCCCACGCCCGCGCCCACCTTTTCCATCACGTGCAGACGCGCGCCAAACGCCAGCCCGAGGCCAATCAGCGGCATCATCAGCAGCATATGGCTGCTGTGATCGTAGAGGATCAGCTGCACCACCAGAATATAGAGACAGCCCAGCACCACGCCGACCACGCGCCAGATCGAGCTCATCACCGAACCGCGGTAGTGCATGGGGAACAGGATCAAAATCCCCGCCATCAGCGCCGAAAGCGAATCGCTTAAGTCGCTAATCTGAAACACCACGAATATCAGCGTCGCGACGGTGCCGGAGAGCAGCGACTCGTGGCGCACGCGGGCATCGTCTTTCTCAATCAGCGGCGGCGGCCTGCGGGGCTCCACGTCCGGCAGGAGATAGTTCATCAGCGCGCTCAGGCACACCGCCATCACGCTCGCTTCGATGTTGGAAAACAGCAGCGTGTGCCAGCTGGTGGTGGGGTAGCTCATAAAGTTGAGCATCACGCTCTGGCACACCACGCCCATTGAGCCAAACAGGAACAGCGGCCCCTTGCTCATAAAGCGAAAACGCATCACGTACAGGGCAAACACCACCAGCGTCATGATGACCGGCCATTGCGACAGATAGCCGATAATGAAGATCATTTCGACGCAGTTTAGCGCGGCGCTGAAGATAAACTGCTTCGCCACGTGGCGGTTAAACACCGGCACCAGCGACAGGAGCATGATCGGATAGACTACGAAAAATACGCCGTAGCTGGTGTTGTAGAAGCTGGAGATGCTCAGCGCAATCATCCCGGCGAAGACGATGCGCAGGGTCTGGCGAAAGTCGTTTGCCGTATAGACGATGTTGCCGTGCGGGGTAAACACCCGCGCCAGGGTGCTAATAGACATAGTGAAGCAGGCTCACCAGGTGGATCTGCATCCCCGAGAAGAAGCGCGCAAACGGCCCCTCGCTGTTGTAGAGCTGCACGGTGGCGCGCGCGCCGGTCGGCAGATGCTTCGGCAATTCTTCGTCCAGCGCGACGTGAATACGCATGCGTTGGGCATCGCGCACCCAGCGGTTGGAGGTTTCCGGCTCGGACAGCTGGCCGTTCACGGCCTCCTGACCCGCCAGTATCCCCGCGTCGCTGCTGGTCACGTGGGCGCGGAAAACGTACCCCGGGAAGGCGTCAAACACCACGGCGGCATCGGTGCCCTGATGGGTATGGCGCAGGCTTTTTTCGCGAAAATCGGCGACGATATCGGTCTGGTTGTTCACTAGCGCCAGCGCGGCTGAACCCGAGGAAGCGTAAAAGCCCGGGCTTAACTGCAGGTTACTGACCGTGCCGTCCGCCTGGGCATAGACCTTCGTCCAGCCGAGGTTAAGTTCCGCCTCATCCAGCGCGTTACGGTATTTTTGCAGCGTCACGTTGCGATGCTCGTCCCGCTCGCCGCGCTGAATGCGCAGGTTATGGATATTGGCCTGGATAGAGCTGACGGACTGCTCGCTGCTCTGCCAGGTGGTTCGGACCTTATCCAGATCCGCCTGCGAGACGTTCTGCAGGGTACTCAGCTTCTGGTAGCGATCGAAGGTCACTTTATCGTTACGCGCGGTCAGCACGGCGGTTTTCAGGCTGGCCTGCGCGGCAGCGATCTGCGCATCCAGCTGGTCGTTGGAAAGGCGTGCCTGCTCAAGCGCGATTTGCGCCGCTTCCACTTTATTGCGAAACGGCGTGTCGTCGAGCTCAAACAGCAGATCGCCTTTCTTCACCTGGCTGTTGTTGTGGACATGTACCGCCGCCACGTAGCCGGAGACGCGCGGAGAAACCGGCGTCACCACACGCATCACGGTGGAGTCCGGCGTCAGCGGGATCCAGATATCCGCGACGATAAAGTAGACAAACATCAGCAGGAAAGAGGCAATACTCACCCTTACCCAGCGGGCAAACTTTTGTTCAGGGGTCATTATTTTTCGGTCTTGTTATCTTCTTCGCGGATTATCCGCAAATTGCAGGCGAATTGATTCAGGGTGGCGCTGAAAATGTCGATATGTTCCGGCGCGATGTTTTGCGATACGCGCGCCTGATAGGTCTCAATCACCCGAGTGAGCCTTTGTAATAGGGCTTTTCCCTCAGGCGTCAGCGTCAGAAGCCGGATGCGCTTGTCATAAGGCGATACGGAGCGCAGCAGGTAACCCTGCTTTTCCAGCTGTGTCAGGGTGCGCATCAGCGGCGGCAGTTCAATGCCCTGCACCTCCGCCAGCTCACTCACGGAGACGTTATCCCCGAGCTGATGAAGCTGCATCATCACCGTCCAGCTCGACTGGGTTAACCCGGTATCGAGAATGGCGTCGTCGATTACCGCACGCCACTGGCGCACGATCATCGCCATCCGCATGCCCATCGGCCTGCGGCTAAACAGTTCTTCTTCGCTCATGGGGAAACCTCTCGTCACACGCGGTAACGATAATAGTTATCAGGGTAAGTATCAAGAAACGAGAGGTAAAAGAGCAGGAATTGCGAAACGATTTTCTCCCTCTCCCCGTGGGAGAGGGTCGGGGTGAGGGCACCAGCCCGCAGCAGAGTTTAGCGGCTAAAAAGTCTCTGAACGGCACTTTTCCCCGAAGCCGTCACCACCACCTCCCTGTACCCCGCCACCCGCTGGATCCACCCTTTGCTTTCCAGATGAATGAGCAGCGCCGCGCCCGCCTCACCGCCCAGATGAAACCGCCGCTCGCTCCAGTCCAGACAGGCGCAGCAGGCTTTTCGCCGCGGGTGAGCGCTTAACGAAACGCCGAGCGTCAGGAACTGCTCGCGGCCATACGGCGTGAGCGCTGAACCGTCTGCCTCCAGCCAGCCTTCCGCCTGCATAAAATCGTAGATTTGCACCGCAACCGTTCCGGCAAGATGGTCGTAGCAGGTTCGGGCTTCGCGCATGGCTTTCGGCGCGGTCGTTTCAGGCGGGGTGATGCGGCTCCAGGAGAGCCCCATCATCTGCTCGACCAGCGCCGCCACGTCGTGCCCCGCCAGACGATAATAGCGGTGCCGCCCCTGCGACAGGCAGGTAATCAATTGCCCTTCCACCAGCCGGGCGAGATGGCCGCTGGCGGTCGACGGCGCAACGTCTGCCGCCGCGCTCAGCTCGGTGGCAGTCCACGCCCGCCCGTCCATCAGCGCGCACAGCATCTTTACACGCGACGGATCGGCCATTGCGGCAGCCACCGCGGCAATGGCCTGTTCCAGCGCCGCGCCGTTATCAGGAGGTAGGCTCGTTTTTAACATGTGTCGCCCAGGGTTCGGTGATCTCTGCGGCCAGCTTATCATCATCCGTCAGCAGAATAAGGTGATTCGCGTGGTCGCTGTACTGGGTAAGGATAGACACGCCGCGTGCAGCCAGCGCCGCCGCAATTTCACCCAGCTCGCCGGGGCGCTCCTGCCTGAGTTTCCGGATCACCGGCTTACGCACCGCCTGCACGGTAAACCCGGCGTCGAGCAGCACGCATCGCGCTTTTTCCCCGTCTTCCACCAGAAAATGGGCATCGGTACCAAATACGCCTCCGCCCTCCAGCCCCACGCCGTTGCGCCCGAGCAGCTGTCCAAAGCGCGCCAGCTCGCCGGGCCTGTCGCTAAAAATCACATGAACGTCATACATCCGTGTGCCCTCCGGTTTCGGAACTGTACTCCCGCACCAGTTGCGCCACTCGAATGCGGTAGTACGCGAAAATCGACTCCCGCCCTTCGGCCTGCGCCGCCTGATGGAAGACGTTCTGCTTCCAGCGGCGGACGGCCTCTTCGTCGCGCCACCAGGAAAGGGACAGGATTTTGCCGTCGGTCGTCAGGCTCTGAAAACGTTCGATATCAATGAAGCCATCGATGTCCGCCAGCAGAGGTTTGAGTTCGGCAGCGAGCTGCAGGTAGCGCGCCTGATGGGCGGGCGCGGCTTTGGCTTCGAAAATGACTGCAATCATGATGGTCTCTCCGTTGTGATGTCGGGGAGAGGATGCAGGGTAGAGAGGAATGATGCTTCGGCAAAGAGCGAAATGTTGTGCCGGATGGCGCTGCGCTTATCCGGCCTGTGGGCTCCTGTAGGCCCGGTAAGCGCAGCGCCACCGGGCAGGTTTTAGCTCAGAATCGACTTCGGCTCCATAAACGCCCGAATTCCCCACTCGCCCATCTCGCGCCCCACGCCGGAGTGCTTAAACCCGCCGAACGGCGCCTTCGGCTCATGGGCAAGGGTATTCACCAGCACGCGACCGGAAACAATCTGCTGCGCCACGCGTCGCGCGCGGTTCGCATCGCCGCCCAGCACCATCGCGCTCAGTCCGTAGTCGGTATCATTGGCAATGGCGACAGCCTCCGCCTCGTCACGATAAGGGATCGCGCACAGCACCGGGCCGAAAATCTCCTCACGGGCGACCGTCATCTGGTTGTTCACGTCGGCAAACAGCGTAGGGCGCACAAACCAGCCGTCTCGCGTGCCGTCTGGTCTCCCTTCACCACCCGCCAGCAGGCGCGCGCCCTCTTCGATTCCTTTACGGATATAGCCCTGCACCCGCTGCCACTGCTTTTCGCTGACCATCGGGCCGACATCCGTCGCGCTATCGCGCGGATCGCCCGATTTCACCGCCGCCACGGCCTGCGCCAATGCGGCTTCGATCTCCGCCTTGCGCGCCTGCGGCACCAGAATGCGCGTTCCGGCCACGCACGCCTGCCCGCTGTTCATAAATCCGGCCTGAATCACCAGCGGGATCGCCTGCGCCAGATCCACATCATCCAGCAGGATCGTCGGCGATTTACCGCCTAATTCCAGGGTAACGCGCTTAAAGCTCTCCGCCGCGTTGCGCAGGATCGCCTTGCCGGTATTCGTCGAGCCGGTAAACGAGATTTTTGCCACGTCGGGATGACGGCTGATGGTTTCACCGACGGTTTCGCCGCGTCCGGTGACGATGTTAAACACGCCCGCCGGCAGCGCGGCATCGCGCAGCGCTTCGGTGATGATGTGTGTTTGCAGGGCGCTCATTTCGCTCGGCTTGATGACTGCCGTACAGCCCGCAGCCAGCGCGGCCGCCAGCTTGCCGCAGATAAACCCCGCGTCGCTGTTCCACGGCGTGATGAGCCCGGCCACGCCAAGCGGCGTCATCTGCACCGTCGCTGCGCCTGCGGGGGTGATAAATTCAAACGCCTCCAGCGCCTCAATGGCCTGAGCAATCACCTCCGCCGGATAGCTGGCCATCCATGCAGAGCGCGAGGCGGGCGCGCCGTACTCTTCAATGACCGCTTCCAGCAGATCGTCGTGACGGGCGGCCACGGCGGCGTGCATACGTTTTAGCGCCGCGAGGCGTTCCTGCTTTGTGGTCTGCGACCACGCCGGAAACGCCGCTTTCGCCGCCGCAACGGCGCGCTCCGCGTCAATCTCATCCGCCAGACGAACCTGGCCGATGACCTGCGCCGTCGCCGGGTTGTACAAATCAAACCACTCGTTGCCGTGCGGGGTAACAAATTCGCCGTTAATAAAGATCTGTTCGATGGTGTGCATATAAACCTCCTCAGGCTGTGTGAGCACAGTCTGTCACGGCTTCTCCGTTGCGATAATCCACGCTATGCTGCAAGGGTTGTTTCGATTTTCAGGATAATCTATGCATCGTTCAGGTCTGACAGAGCTGGAAGTGGTGATGGCGGTCGTGCGACGCGGCAGCTTTCGCGCCGCCGCGCAGGAGCTGGGCATGTCGGCCACGGCGGTCAGCAACGCCATCGCCGGGCTGGAGAGCCGCCTTGATACCCGCCTCTTTAACCGCACCACCCGCAGCGTGGCGCTCACCGACGCCGGACAGCGCTACGTGGCACGTATCGGCCCGGCCCTGCAGGAGATCCGTCTCGCCAGCGAGGAGATCCACAGCGACACCGGGGAACCCGCCGGCACGCTGCGTCTGAACGTGCCGAACCATATCGGCGCCCTGTTTCTGGACCAGCTGCTGATCGAGTTTATGATCCGCTACCCGAAGATGCGCGTAGAGACCGTCAGCGAAGCGCGAATGATCGACATCGTCGCGGAAGGCTATGACGCGGGGATCCGCCTTGAAGAGTCCGTGCCGCAGGACATGATCGCCGTGCCGCTGACCGGGGAGATCCGCCAGCTGGTCACCGCCACGCCGGACTATTTTGCACGCCACGGCATTCCGCAGACGCCGGACGATCTGCTTTCGCATCAGGGGATTGGCATGCGCATGGCCCACGGCGGGATCTACCGCTGGGAGCTGGCCCGTCGGGGGGAAACGTACGCCCTTGCCGTGCCGCCGCGCTTTGCGACGTCCGATCTTTTTGCCTCGATCCGGGCGGTAAAAGCGGGATTAGGGGTGGGATTTTTGCCGGAGCTGTATATCCGGGAAGAGCTGGAGCGTGGAGAACTGGTGAGCGTCCTAAACGACTGGGCGCAGCCCTTTGCCGGACTGCGCCTGTACTACCCCGGCCATCGCCACGTCCCGCCAGGCCTGCGGGCGCTGGTGGCAACGATCCGCGAGCGCGGGATTATTCCAGGTTAGCCTTATTCAGCCCGTAAGCCGCGTCCAGCGAGCCCGGCGCCATGCGGGAGGTGATCCCCAGACGGTTCCAGGCGTTGATCGCCACGATGGCGAAGTTCAGCTCTGAAATCTCCACGTCCGAGAAGTGCTCCGCCACGCTGCGGTACAGCGCGTCGCTCACGCCGTGAACGCCAATCTGGGTCAGCGCTTCGGTGAAGGCCAGCGCGGCTTTCTCGCGGGCGCTGAACAGCGGGGACTCGCGCCAGGCCGCCAGATGGTACAGGCGCAGCTCGCGCTCGCCGGCAATTTTGGCCTCTTTCGAGTGCATATCCAGGCAGAAGGTACAGCCGTTCAGCTGCGACACGCGAATGTCGATCAGGTGCTTCAGCGCCGGGTCGATGGAGGTTTTTGCCACCTCCATGCTCAGGGCAGACAGCGCGTTGGCGAGGGCGGGTGTAACTTTGTGGTGGTTAACGCGAGTGCTCATTGTCTTTCCTCTTTTTTGTGCGGCATATGTCATGCTATGCGGCAAATCTACGCCGTTCATGACATAGTAAAAAGATACAAAAAGCGTGAAACGAGGTAGGACATGAAGCCGGGCTATCACGAGATTTATTCCCGCTATCGCGACAACATCACGCGCGGCGTGCTGAAGCCGGGCGATAAGGTGCCTGCCATCCGCGTGCTGGCGGAAGAGCTGAAGGTGGCGCGTAAAACGGTCGAAACGGCGTATGCCATTCTGACGGGCGAAGGGTATCTGGTGAGCCAGGGCGCGCGCGGCACGCGGGTCAATCCGGATCTGCTGTTGCCGGATAAGAGTGCCCCTGCGGAACAGCCCACCGGAGCGCTACCTGCATCGCTCATCAGCCAGCGCGAGCGGGCCGGGTTTCTGCGCCCCGGCATCCCGGCCCTCGACAGCTTTCCGTATAAAAAATGGCTGCTGCTGGCAGGTCAGGCGACGCGTTCCATGCGCCAGGAAGAGATGCTCAACCCGCCCGTTCTGGGCTGGTATCCGCTGCGCCAGGCCATCGCCAGCTATCTTAATATCTCACGCGGGCTGTCCTGCAGCGCCGAACAGGTGCTGATCACCAGCGGCTATAGCGGCAGCCTGCGGCTGATCCTCGACACCCTTGCCAGCCGCAGCGACAAGGTGGTGTTTGAAGATCCGGGCTATTTTATGGGCCAGCAGCTGCTCAAGCGGATCGTGCCGCGCCTGCACACGGTGCCGGTCGACCACTGCGGCATCGATACGGACTACCTGCTCCGTCACCATCGCGACGCCCGTTTTGCCATCGTCACCCCGTCGCACCAGAGCCCGCTGGCGGTCACCCTCTCGCTGCCGCGCAAGCAGCAGCTGCTCGACTGGGCCAGCCAGAACGAGGCGTGGATTATCGAAGACGATTACGACGGGGAATTTCACTACACCCGCAAGGTGCTGCCGTCACTGAAAAGTCTCGATCGGCACGATCGGGTGATTTTTATGGGCACCTTCAGTAAAACCATCATGCCGTCGCTGCGCATGGGCTACGTGGTGATGCCCGCCAGCACCGTCGGGGCCTTTACCGACTGCGCGGACATTACCACCAGCGGCCAGCCGGTGTTGACGCAAAAGATCCTCACCGCGTTTCTCAACGAAGGGCATTTTTTCCGTCACCTGAAAAAGATGCGCGCGCTGTATCAAACCCGCCGCGACTGGATGATTGCGGCTCTCCGCGAGGTGTATGGCGATCTGTTTTTCACCGAGCAAAACGACGGCGGGATGCATATCGTGGCGTTCCTGACCAGAGGCAGCGGTGACCGGGAAGTGGCGCGCTGCTGGCAGGAACAGCAGCTGCAGGTGAATGCGCTTTCGGAGTGGTATCGCGGCTCGGGCAAACGCTACGGGCTGGTGATGGGCTATAACAACGTGCGGTCGTATGAAGAGGCGCTGGCGTTGCTGGAGAGGCCGAAGCGGCAGACGCTTGCGCTGTTGAGCTGAAAATCGCCCGGTGGCGCTACGCTTACCGGGCCTACGGGATCGAGTAGGCCGGGTAAGGCGCAGCCGCCACCCGGCGATGACGTGTCTCACACATCATGCCGCGACAACCCCACATCCTTGAGCTGCTCGTCGCTCATCTGGCTCAGGATGCGGCGGGTACGGTTGATGCGATACCAGTTGCAGATCGTTTTGCCGATCCAGACAAACACGACGAACGGACGTTTTGAACGGTTCTCATAGAATTCCATGATGCTCTCCTCACTGTACCAGTGGGGTTATCATCCTGGAAATTGGCCTGTGCAATACAGACTCAAAAACAGCTTTTGTTTAACATACAGATCCGCTAAAACAGTATCTGCATGCCAATTTTTACGGCAATCTGTACTGGTTTTACAATCTGTATGGTGAAAACAAAGGATACAGCATGACGCGCTATCAACATCTCGCCAACCTTCTGGCAGAACGCATTGAACAAGGGCTGTATCGCAGCGGCGAACGTCTGCCGTCGGTGCGCACGCTGAGCCAGGAGCACGGCGTGAGTATCAGCACCATACAGCAGGCCTATCAGATCCTCGAAAACCTCCAGCTGATCACCCCTCAGCCGCGCTCCGGCTATTTTGTCTCGCAGCGCAAGGCCCAGCCGCCGGTTCCGGCCATGACGCGACCGGTGCAGCGCCCCGTGGACGTCACCCAGTGGGATGAGGTGATGATGCTGCTGGACGCCCGTGCCGATAAAGAGATGATCTCCTTCGGCGGCGGCTCGCCGGATATTAACCAGCCGAGCCTGAAGCCCCTGTGGCGCGAGATGAGCCGCATCGCGCAGCACAACCCTGCCGAGATGCTGAGCTATGACGTGCTCGACGGCCGCCTGGAGCTGCGCGAGCAGATCGCCCGCCTGATGCTGGACGGCGGCTCCACCGTGGCAGCGAACGAGATTGTCATCACCAACGGCTGCCACGGCGCGCTGTCGATTGCCCTGCTCTCGGTGTGCAAGCCGGGGGATATCGTGGCGGTGGAGTCGCCGTCGTTTCATGGCACCATGCAGATGCTGCGCGGATTTGACATCAAGGCGATTGAAATTCCTACCGATCCCGAGACCGGGATCAGCATCGAGGCATTAGAGCTGGCGCTGGAGCAGTGGCCGATCAAGGCCGTGATTCTGGTGCCCAACTGCAATAACCCGCTCGGGTTTATCATGCCGGAAGCGCGGAAAAAGCAGGTCTTAGCCCTGGCCCAGCGGCACGATATCGTGATCGTGGAGGATGACATTTACGGCGAGCTGGCGGCGGAGTACCCGCGCCCGCGCACCATTCATTCGATGGATATCGACGGCCGCGTGATCCTCTGCAGCTCGTTTACCAAAACCGTGGCGCCGGGCCTGCGCGTCGGCTGGATTGTGCCGGGGCGCTATTACGACCGGGTGATGCACATGAAATACGCCGCAGGCGGGTTTAACGTGCCGGGTACGCAGATGGCGGTGGCGGCGTTTATTCGCGACGGCCATTACCATCGCCACGTGCGCCGTATGCGCCAGATTTATCAGCAGAATATGGAAACCTACACCTGCTGGGTGCGGCAGTATTTTCCGGCAGAGATTTGCGTCACGCGCCCGCAGGGCAGCTTCCTGCTGTGGATTGAGCTGCCGGAGAAGGTCGATATGGTGTGCGTCAGCAAGCAGCTGTGTCGGCTGAAGATCCAGGCCGCGGCCGGATCGCTGTTTTCCGCCTCCGGGAAGTACCGCAACTGTCTGCGGATCAACGTGGCGCTGCCGCCGACGGAGAAGAATCGCGAGGCGTTGAAGAAGATGGGTGAAGCGATTGTGATTGCGATGGAGGAGTAGTGCGGCCTGATGCCCTCACCCCGACCCTCTCCCACAGGGAGAGGGAGAAAACCGATCCTGTAGGCCCGGTAAGCGCAGCGCCACCGGGCAACAGGCAGGTTACTCGTCGAAGTACCAGTATCCCTGGTTAATCAGCCCGGTGAGCTCTTCAACAAACGCCGGGTTATTCAGCGCATCGCCCAGCTCGGCCTGGCCGAGTTCGGTGTAGCGGCACAGCGCATCCGCCGCTTTCGCGTCTACCGTCTCCAGCTGTTCGCTGTTGATAAAGAAGCTGCCGTTGACGTTCAGCACGCGCAGGCCGCTCAGGCGAGACAGCGTTTCGCCGCCCTGCAGCGCGTCCAGCACCTCTTCCGGCGCGTACGGCGGCTCGGCGGTGGCGATATCCAGCTCGTGGCGCGGCGTGGAGACAAAGCTGCCGAACCATTTTGTGAAATCATCCGGCTTGCTAATCATGTCGAACATCATCTGGCGAATGCGATCGAGTTCGTACTGCTCCACGCGGCCCGGGTGTTCGCGACAGGTCAGATCCGGATCGCTGTAGTGCTCGCCCCCCAGATCGTTTTCCAGCGCGTAATCGGCGAAGCTGCTGATCAGATCGCGACCGTTCGGCCCGCGGAAACCGACGGAGTAGTTGAGCGCCGTCTCATGGGTAAAGCCGTCGTGCGGGAATCCAGGCGGGATGTAGAGGATATCGCCCGGGGCCAGATCTTCGTCGATGATCGGCTCAAACGGATCGACGTGCAGCAGCGCCGGATGCGGGCAGAACTGACGCATCGGCAGCTTGTCCCCCACGCGCCAGCGGCGACTGCCCATCCCCTGAATAATAAACACGTCGTATTGATCGATATGCGGACCCACGCCGCCACCCGGCACGGAGAAGGAGATCATCAGGTCATCCAGACGCCAGTCCGGCAGGACGCGGAACGGACGCACCAGCTCCGCGGCGGGCATATGCCAGTGGTTCACCGCCTGCGCCAGCAGCGACCAGCCGGTTTCACCCAGATCGTCAAAGTGCTCAAACGGACCATTGCTGGCCTGCCATTTGCCGTTGAAATGGCTCACCAGACGGCTATCGACTTCCGGCTCCATCGCTAGCCCGGCCAGCTCGTCCGGAGTAATCGGGTCGACAAAATTCGGGAAGGCATTTTTCAGCACTACGGGTTGTTTTTGCCAGTATTTCTCAAGAAATTCCGGCCAGTTCAGGTTCAGTTGATACGCCATGGGTAGCACCAGTGAGAGGGGAAACAGGCGCGATTATGGTGGAGAGCGTGGAGGGCTGCTTTGTCGTGGGTCAAGCGCAGATGATTTGCCTGCCACGCGCGTGTTGGCAATGATTAAACCTGGTCATTAGGTGAAGTGGTATTAAAGTAAAACTTAAATGATAATTTTTCCTGAACCTTTTCCCCCGTCCGACGTTTACTTTTACTCAAGGCATCTTACCTCTTAAAACTGGTAGTTTTTTAATTTTAAGAACAAGATTAGCATTAGAGATTGTCATTCTTTATATTTAGCTCTAAGCTATTTTCTTTTGCATACCTGGCTCATTAAAGGCAATGATTAGAATCACAAGGACTGTTGAAAGCGAACATTGCTTACAAGAATATATTTCAACGTTTTCTGCCTTAAATAATCTTATTGACCGACACCTTTCTAAAACTTATCTCAATCTTTTTGCCCGCCCTCAGCAGGCTGAAGATGGTGCGGTTGAATGGTATAGCGAAATAAATGGTAAACCCCAACGCTTTAACGCTTTAAACGTCGTTGAGCGAGACAAAATCGCCATACTCCTCTCACAAAAGCTGGCGGCACTCACTCAACTTCATCAAACACTCTCGACTAGCGCGCAGACTTCTCCCGAAACACTGCAGTTACTGGCAAAAATAGCCAGACAGCCCTCACCAGAAAGAATATGGATCGTTGACGGTCAGCCTGTGATTACAGGCTGGGACATCATGCCTGAAACTAAGTTGCCGGCAGAACCGCTGGCTAAAAAGCGTGGGTGGTTATGGCTGGGGCTTTTAGCACTGGCTCTGCTTCTGGCTCTTGTTCTCCTGCGCGGCTGCTGGCCGACTGTCAAAGTAGCCACTCCTGCCGTTTCTCCCGTCCAGCCAGCCCCTGAGCATCAGGTCAAAATGCTCTGCCCGGCACAGCGGACAAAACAGCAGGCACCTGAAATGGTTATTATTTTTGATGCTTCTGGCTCTATGGCCATGAGCATGGATGCCACACCAGAAGAGATAATGCGGTGGATGCAGGATAAACCTGTACCCGGTATCGATCGTGAACCTCGTCGCATTACGCTCGCGCATCAATCCGCTAAACACATTATCGATGACGTGCCAAATGACATGGACATTAGCCTTATTGCCGCAGCTAATTGCCACCAGGTGAACGCAACTCCGGCTTTCCTGCCGGAACAACGCGCTGAGCTAAAAAAGTTAATTGATAAAATCCAGCCGGTGGGTAAAACCGCTCTGGCAGAGGCGTTAGAAGAGGCGGGGAAACGAGTTAATGGCGTTGACCGTGATGCCATAATTCTACTGGTGACGGACGGGGAAGAGACATGCGGAGGCTCGCCTTGCGATGTCGCGCTTGAGCTAAAAAAACGTAAGCCCCGATTACAGGTCAATGTTGTCGATATCATGAATACCGGCGCCGGAAACTGTATTGCCAGCAATACAGGTGGAAAGGTATTTGCTGTCAATAATACGCAGGAGTTTAATAAGATGATGAACAACGCCGTGAAGGAATATATACCGCAGGGTTGTGATTAACACATTAGAGAAAATGAATACATTGCCAGAAATATAGTTTCACAGCGAAACTTTTTTGCGGCAATCGGATATGCGCACGTCCCAATAATAAGTTTAGTTTAGGTCTAAACGTTTTCGGCCATTTGCCGATAATACTCAATATTTTGTTGCCATAAACAATTGACGCAGATTACCCGGCGTATTTGCGGCGTCCTTTTCCACAGTGGAACTTGCTTTCACTTGTTCGTTTAACAGCAAAGGCATGCAGCGTGAAAGAAATTTTTCTATGCAGTGACAAGCTCGATAAATATCAGTCGATGGGTGAGAATGGACAGGCAGTATATATTTCCGCATTACAGCTGCGTGAAACCCTACGACTTAGAAAACAAACGGCGGTTGCTGACACTTTAGCCATCCCGCAAATCAGCGAGCATGGCGATCGAATCGACTGGTATGCCCCGCTGGCCGGTGACGTTATTCCATGGACGGCCGCAACGGAAGCTGAGCGCCAGGCCGCGCTCGCGCAACTCGAAACCACCCATGCAGCGTTTCGCCAGATAAGTAATGAATTTGCCCAAAGCCAGCAGCCGGAACGCCGGCTCTTTGGGAAATTACTTGAAAAAGCGATGCAATTCCCCGATCAGCAGCACGTGTGGCTGGTAGGTGGAAAGCCGGTCATCAGTTTTTGGGGATTTGTGAACGCCACTAACCAGGCCCGCATCGAGCCGTTAGACTGTTTGCGTCCCATATCTACAGCCTTGCCTCCGCAATCAGCCAGTATTGAACCGGTGATACCAGAACGCACTTTCACGCATCAAAGGCACGCCAAAAGACGCTGGTGGTTGCTCTTACCCGCATGGTTGCGTTGGCTACTGCCGCTACTTCTGTTACTCCTTTTAGCGTTACTGTTCTTACGGGGTTGCATGCCAGGCATAACGATCCCTGGTATTTCATCTTCCGTACCCGCTTTGCCCGCGCCCCACCTTCCAACAGCCGAATCTCTTGCGCCGTCGTCAAGGGCCATCATCAGCACAACAACGTCTAAGGCGAACCTGCATTCGACAACGGGCAGTGAGATTTTAAGCACCACGGGCACTTCACTCACAACGTCACAAGAGCAATCAGCATTACAAACGCCGTCACAAAGCGCAGCAGCAACGGCATCTGCTGTGGATCCTGCGTCAGCCACGAATAGCCCTCATCCCGGCGGAACAGCACCTGCTCTCGAAGCGCCATCGGCCAATACCTCAACTGGCGCTAAAGTCCCGTTGACCCTGCCCGCATCTTCACTGGCCCAAGGAAACACCCGTTTTCTGGACGGGAACTGGCACGCAGGGGCTGGTATTCAGGATCAACGCACAGGAAAGCCCCTTAGTCTGAGTTACCAAATCAATGACGGTAAGGGCGAAGTACAGATGATCCGTGGCGACGGTGTGACCTGTCGTGGCGCGGTCAACGCGGCCATTCAGTCAGGTCATCTCGCCATTAACAATCAGGGAGAAGCACAGTGCTCCGATGGCTCACGCTACCAAATGCCAGAAATTCTGTGTGCTCCCGGCGCGCAAAACATTGCGGATTGCAAAGGCCGTTACGACGCCAAAACACTTTTCCCTATTTCGATGAAGCAGGAGGCAAGTCAGTAAATGCTCGCTGAACTCACTGATTTTAAAAAACAGGTCAAACTTATTCGCGACAGCGGGATCCAGTTCCTTGATTTCGCCTTTACCCTGCCAACGCGTAAAGAATATGGGGAATTTCTTCGTCAACAGGGCGACGAGGCTATTATGCGGCTTATCTATAATGAGAGGGAAGATAAGCTGCAGATCCCTCAGCCTGACAGCGAACCTCCTCGCTACGCAGACTCCGACTACACATTGACGACCGAAGAGTCGCTACGCCTCTATCGCGGCCTCTGGTTACCGCTGCCATTTTTCCGCTTCAACCCGCCACGAGCCTTTGCTCACGGGCCGTATAACTGGTCACGCGTCCAGTTCCATGAGCTGCCTGAGCCGGATGAAAAGGGCAATACCTGGCGCGCTACTCTGATTTTTGATACCAAAATTTTCCCGGATCGCGAGAATACGCAGTATCTCGCACCGGGCGAGGATGATATCCGTTCAGGGGCGGGATTTGCTCTGGCACGCCATCCTCACGAGATGGGGGAGTTTCTCTCACTGCCATGGGTGAATGAATGGCTACGGGAAATTTTCAGTACTCAGGCTCGCGAAGTATTACGCCAACATATTGATGACATTGATGAACAACTACTGCAGAAGGAACATCAGGCGCATTATCTTAACCTGCTGCATGTCCTGGCGACGACGATTGTCGTTCCTGAAGTACAGGTCAACGACGTAAAAATCCGGGACTCAGCGATACCTGTAGATCTCGTGCTGGACATTGGTAACTCACGTAGCTGCGGCATCCTGATCGAAGAACATCGTGACGACAATAAAGGGCTTTCTCAACTTTATCAGCTTCAGCTCCGAGATTTGAGCCAACCGCAATTTGTTTATAACGAGCCTTTTGACAGCCGTCTCGAGTTTGCCCAGGCCGAATTCGGCAAGCAGGATTTCTCGCTAAAAAGCGGGCGCAGCGATGCCTTCACATGGCCAACCATTGGACGCGTCGGCGGAGAAGCCTTCAGAATGGCGGCTCAACGCCTGGGTACCGAGGGCTCAACAGGGATCTCCAGCCCTAAACGCTACCTCTGGGACGATCAACCCTATTCACCGGGATGGCGCTTTAGCCAGGCCTTCGTGAAAAGTGACAGAGAGCCGTTAGCCACTGCAGCACCGCTGCTGTATATGATCAACGATCAGGGGAAAATGCTCATTCGCCTGAAAAATGAAGAAGACCGTATGCCCGTCTTCACGCCGGTATACAGTCGTAGCTCGCTGATGACGATGATGTTGTCAGAGGTATTAAGCCAGGCTCTCATGCAAATCAACAGCCCTTCACAGCGGCTGAAGATGAACCACGCCAGCACACCGCGTCGTTTACGAAATGTCATTATGACTGTCCCTCCGGCGATGCCAAAGCCTGAGCGCGCTATCTTTGAGGAGAGCATGCATGACGCTATCCGCATGGTCTGGAAAGCGCTCGGCTGGGAAGAGATGGATTATGAAGGCGATGACCCGCAGTGCTTGAAATACGCCCATCCAGGCGTACACGTGAAGTGGGACGAAGCCACCTGTGGGCAGTTGGTATATCTCTATAACGAAACGCAGAACTACTTTGGCGGTCGCACGGACGAATTTTTTGCAGCTACTCGCCGTCCCGATACTCAAAAGGACACCAGCGATACACGCTCATTAAAAATCGCGTCGATTGACATTGGCGGAGGAACGACCGATCTCGTCATTTCTCGCTACACGCTGGATGAAGGCCAGGGCATTAACGTCCGGATTACCCCGAAACAGCTTTTCCGTGAAGGGTTTAAGGTAGCAGGCGACGACATACTGCTGGATGTTATACGGCTTTTCCTCCAGCCAGCAGTAAAAGCGGCCATGACCAAAGTCGGCCACAGCGATCTTGCAGCCGAATCAATGATGTCACAACTGTTCGGTAGTGAATCGATCGAAGCCGGAAAACAGGTATTACGTCAGCAGCTTACATTACAGATCTTCGCGCCTCTGGCATTATCTATTTTGCATCGCTATGAAGAGTACTCCCCGGAAAATGGGCGGGAGATACTGAATTACACCTTCCGTGAGCTACTTGCCGATAATCTTCCAACCGAGAAAGTACAGGATTACGTCAACGACGTTGCCCGTTCCGGACAGCTTGCGAGCGAAGTACCGTTCTCCATTCTGGATGTACCGCTGGAGTTGGATCTTGCGCGTCTGCACAATGAATTTATCGACCCTCGCAGCGGGCGAATGAACATTTGCCACAGCCTGCGCGCGTTGTGCGAAGTGCTTTGGCACTACAACTGCGATGTATTACTTTTAACCGGTCGTCCATCCCGCCTGCCGGGAATTCAAGCGCTCATTCGCCAGCTTCAACCTGTTCCCCCTTCTCGCGTGCTGCCACTCCACGGTTATGAAACCGGTGGCTGGTATCCGTTTAACAAGAAAGGATGCATTGACGATCCGAAATCGACAGCCGTTGTGGGGGCGATGCTGTGCCTGTTAGCGGAGAAATCCAGGCTCAACAACTTCTTCTTCCGCACTGCGAACTTTAAGCCTTATTCAACCATCCGCTATGTCGGGATGCTTGATGGAAACAATGTGATTAAAGACAGCAATGTCGCCTATCGCGACGTTGATTTGGACTCCGCTGATTTCCAGTTACCGGAAGGGAAAGGCTTTGAAGCACGGGGGGAAGTGCGTATCGGTTTCCGCCAGCTTGATAACGAACGCTGGCCATCGACCGCACTTTACACCCTAAAAATTACCAGTGCGAACCTGGCAAGCGAGCTGTCGGGTGATGCTGTAATAAGCATCGGTTTAACCGCAGAACAGGGACGTGGACGTAGTAGCGAAGAACCGGTCAGTCCGGAGCGCTTCCAGATTGGCTCGATGGAAATGAAAAACGCACAGCGCGGCTATGGTCGTAGAGATGTTGCATTCCAGTTGAACACAATGGTCGGTAATGGGCTGAGTGAAACCCATTACTGGCTGGATAGCGGGAGTATTAAAAGCTAATGAGCACTATTCATCCCAACACCATTATCCAGGGCTGGAATGGCGTCGAACAAGGTGCAGGCCGGGCCATTGACTGGATCGCAAGCGTTCGTCAGGACGCGCCGCGCCTGAACACTGAAGCCGATCGCCTGACCATGAACTTGCGCCGCAGCCGTAACAAAGCACGCAGGCTGGCGCAGGCCGCAGCGAAACCGATGACAATCGGCTTCTTTGGCTTGTCGCAGGCAGGCAAATCGTATCTCATTTCCGCGCTGGCTGCGGGTGAAAACGGAAAGCTGGAAACACGTCTCGGCGGCAATCAGCTCGATTTTCTGACCCACATCAACCCGCCTGGCGGCGGCAAAGAGGCGACGGGTCTTGTTACCCGGTTTAGCCGCAGTGCTCAGAGCTCAGACGACCGCTGGCCTGTCACGTTACAGCTCTTCAACGAAGTGGAAATGGGGAAGATCCTCGCCAACGCATTCATCCATGACTTCAACCAGGAAAAATTTGACTGGCAGTTCGATGAAAAACGCATCAGCGATCTGTTAACGTCCCTGTCGAAACGACGCCTGACCTCCCGCAGCCCTGGCGTGACCGAAGATGACGTAGTTTCTTTTTGGGATTACCTCATCCGCCATGCTGAGAAAACGCAAAGCCGTTTTGCCCTGACCTACTGGCCACAGGCAGTAAGCCTCGCACCATGGCTTTCTGTTGAAGATCGCGGCCAGCTTTTCTCCGTTTTATGGGGCGAAGTACCAGAACTAACCAATGCCTATATCCGTTTTGCCAACACGCTACAGCGTCTCGGTGGAGTGCAGGAGCTGCGTGCCCCGCTGAGCACGCTGGTTCGTAACGAAAACGGCCTGCTTATCCAGCGGGATAGCATCATGAACGTCGATATGCTGGAGCGGCTGAATACCCCGTCGGATCAGACTATTGAAGTCTGTCCTGTGGTAAATGGGCAAACGGGTGCGTCTATTTCGCTATCGCTGGCAGAGCTCACTGCGCTTACCGTTGAATTGCATATCCCGTTAATGGCTCCGCCTCGCGAAACAATCTTCGAAGCCGTCGACTTGCTTGATTTCCCGGGTTATCGCGGCCGTCTGGCGGTGGAGTCCATGAGTGATGTCACTCGCGAGGTTAAAAATGCAGAGAGCAACCCGCTAGCGCAGTTAATTTTGCGCGGAAAAGTGGCCTATCTTTTTGAACGCTACACCGAAAACCAGGAGATGAATGTCCTGGTGGTGTGTACGGCCTCAACAAAACAGTCCGATGTCAAAGAAGTGGGCGGCGTTCTGGACGAGTGGATCCGTTACACCCAGGGCGCCGATGCCGACGCGCGTGGTCGTCGCTTACCTGGCCTAGTCTGGGCATTAACCATGTTTGATCTGCGCATTAGCCAAAACCTTTCCCATGACGAAGCACTTCTTCGCCAGTCCTGGGGGCTTGGCGGGATGATCAAAATGGCGATGACCGAGCGTTTTGGCCAGTACAAATGGATGCAGGAATGGAGCCAGGGTCAGGCGTTCAATAACACGTTCCTGGTACGCAAACCGCGCCAGCAAACGCCCTTTATCCGCATGAACGCAGGTAGTGAAGCGGCTTTCAACGACGACAATGGCGGGCAGCTCGCACTGATGCGGAAAACCTTCCTTGAAGATGAAGCTGTCGCTCGCTACATCGCGAACCCTGCTGAAGCCTGGGATGCGATGCTCACCCTCAACGACGGTGGTATGCGCCGAATGGCCGATTATCTGGCCCGCGTCGCCCGCCCTGAACTGAAACTGGAGCGGATCGCAGAACAGCTCGACGAGATCCGCCACGAACTGGTCGAAGGGGGACTGGGGAACTGGTACCAGCCGGACGGCGAAGAAGAGCTGTCCAGAAAATCCCGAATTGCGCAAGAGATCCTTGCCACCCTGAAAAAACGCAGCGGCATGCACGGCGAACTGCTGGCGCGGTTGGTTCCGGCACGCCGCGATCTCCATGCACTTTACATGCAGCAAACGACCCTGTCTGCGCCTGAAGCAGAAGAAGAAGATGCAGGATTCTTTGATATCGGTGTGGAAGATGCTTTCGAAAGCAGCGCAACTGCGGTGACGACGCACAGCCATGAGATCGCTTTCGCGCACCAGAGCGTTCAGCTCTGGATTAACCATCTGCGCGGCCTGCCTGAAACCGCCGCCATGCTCAACTACATCAGTCTTCCGCGCCCGATTGCCGAAGCGCTGGTAGACGAATTGATCACGGGGTTATTGCGTTCACGTGTCGAGGACTCGCTGGTCAATGCAATGAAAAATACCGAGCAGGCTGGCGTTCGTCGCGAACGTATGGTCGAGCGTCAGGTTTCACGCGTGCTTCACGTGATGAGCGATTTCATCACCTGGCTGGGCTATCAAAATATGCCGGAATCGAAACGCCCGGCCCGTCTCAACCAGCCCGAACAGCCGATCTTTACCCGTCCACCAACGTGCGACAGCGTGGTCTGGAAAGGTGATGAACGCCTGGCACGCCTGACGCCGCAACAGCTGAACTACAGTGCCTTCTTTATCATCGACTGGCTGGTTGGCCTGGAAGCACTCATTACCGAAAACGCAGGTCATTCTGCCGGACGCGAGATTAGCGTCGCGCAGAACGAAAATCTGGGCGTCATTCTCCGCCAGATTAAATTGGCAAAGGAGTAACTGGACGTGATCAAACCTGAACTTAAGACGCTGACCCCTATACAACCAGGATTCGCATTGCTCTTGTTGAAAGGCTGGAAAGGCGATGCCGAGGGCGTCACAATCTCGGTAGTACGTAATCAGGATCGCCTGTATCTGGATAGCCACGGTGATTGGGTCAGTGGCGAGATTTTCCTCGCCCTTCCTCCACTGATACAAAATGAGGAGACGCCCTGCGTTCAGGTCGGCCCTTCTCTGATCGATCCACTACTCGCCAACCGCCAGGCGGCCTATCGCATCACCATCAAAGATGGAAGTAATAAGGATATGGGGATTCTGACCATCGCTGAAGGGCTACTCAGCTCCCAGGCCGGTGGTGAAAACCCACTCCCGGAAAATATACAGACGCTGAATGATACCCCCATCGTGCAGCCGATGTCCGTTCAAGAACCGGAACCTGTCGTTTTAGAACCTGTCGCAGAAAAGCCTGTATCTCAACAGCCGCATAAGCCGAAAAGTAAGCTGCCGTTATTTGCGGGATTAGCCATTCTATTGCTCCTGCTGGCCGCTGCTGGGTGGTGGTTTACCCGTAAGCCAGAGCCTGCAATTCCAGCGGCACCTCCCGCGCCCGTCGCGAAAACTACCGGGCCGTGTGGTGATGAACAAATGGCGAGCGGCAATGAAATGGCGTTCGTTAAAGGGTGCCTGCGTAGCCAGCCAAGTAGTGCACAACTGCTGGACGTCATAGCAAAAGCGAAAGCGGCAAAACATTGCGATATCGCTCAGCGCCTTTACGCCTATAAAGCCCAGTCCGGCGATACGCAGATAGCTGTTCGTTATGCACAAGAATATGACCCGAAAACCGCAAAACCAGGGGGATGCTTCAATCCTGACGCAGAGACAGCGGCGTATTGGTATGAATCGGTTGTAAATCAGGACCCGCAGAATAACGAGGCCAAAGCCCGTTTAGCTGAGCTGAAGAAATAGGATAAACAATGAAATACATGCATTGGTTCAGTAGCCTGGTGTGTGCCGCAACGCTGGCATCCCCCGCCTGTGCCGCGGGTAAACAGCCGCTTTTGCAGGAAGGTAAACATGCGTTATTCCAGCGGGTACTGACTTACCCAGGCTGCCAGCTGTCCGCCAAAGCAGGTGAAGCAGGTAAAGAGCAGCCGGCCTTTAGTCGATTCTATGTTTACCAAAGGACAACGCTGGGTCAGGACACGTGGCTGCAGGTTGGGCCGGACAGCTTTGGTCATACCGCTGGCTGGATGAAATCCTCCTGCACCGTTGACTGGAAAATGCAGCTGACGCTGGCGTTTACCAATCCTGCTGGCCGTCAACCGATGCTGTTCTTTAAAGAGAAATCCGACGTTGAGTCTCTTCTGAACAGCAAAAACCCTGCGGCAACATTGCAACCAATGCTCAACAGTTTGAGCAGCCATAAACCGGTCCCGCAGGTTCTGGCACGCGAGCCTGATTACATGGTGGATCAGTTAAAAAACTTTTATCTCTTACCTGTTCTTGGCTCAGATGATGTGTTTACCGATACCGGCTTCCAGGTACGTGTACTCAACGTTGCCTCCGTCAGCGAAAAGTCGCCCGCAAAAAAGGCCGCGTCCGCTGCTGATGAAAAGAACATGATGAAAGGGTTCTCCGCCTCGGTTGTCTTTGTGATCGACTCCACCATCTCGATGGGGCCGTATATCGATCGCACTAAAGAGGCGATCGATAAGATCTACAAGAGGATCGAGAAGGAACACTTACAGGATCAGGTCAAGTTTGGCCTGGTAGCTTTCCGCTCCAGCGTGAAAGCGGTTCCGGGTCTTGAATACGACAGCAAGATGTATGTCGACCCCAATACCGTTAAAGATGGTAAAGACTTCCTCGCTAAAGTACATGACCTGAAGCAGGCTACCGTTTCCAGCAGCAAGGTTGATGAAGATGCTTACGGCGGGGTCATGACAGCGCTGGACAAAGTGGACTGGACGCAGTTTGGCGCCCGCTACGTTGTACTGATTACTGACGCAGGCGCGCTTGATGGCACAGATAAGCTCTCGTCAACCCATCTGGATGCCGCCCAGGTGCGTCAGGAAGCCGCCTATCGTGGCGTTGCGCTGTATGCGTTACATCTGAAAACCTCTGATGGTAAGAAAAATCACAGTTCTGCTGAAGCCCAGTATCAGGAGCTGACGTTAAATCCATTCCTGCACAAACCGCTCTACTATCCTATTGATTCAGGTGATGTAAATAGCTTCGGTAGTATGGTCGATAACCTGGCGAATGCCATTACCGGCCAGATTAAAACAGCCTGGAGCGGCGAAGAAACGGCGGGGAGCGCGCTGGGGGCAAGCCCTAAATATGCCGGTAAGAAAGAAGATCCCCTGCTCAGTGATGCCGACAAGTTAAGTAAGGCAATGCGTCTTGCCTATCTGGGTGAAAAGCAAGGCACCACGGCACCACCGGTATTCAAGTCATGGATAAGCGACCGCGATCTGATTGACCAAAACATCCCGGCGACCGAGGTGCGCGTACTGCTCACGAAAAGCGAGCTCAGCGATCTGAGCGATGTCATGAAGAAGATCGTCAATGCCGCCAATGAGGGGATGATCTCTCCGGATGACATGTTTGCCAGCCTGCGTTCTCTGGCGGCAACCATGGGCAACGATCCAAACCAGGCGAAAGGGAAAAATGCGACCCGCCTAGGAGAGATGGGGCTGCTCGGTGAATATATCGAGAGCTTACCTTACCTCAGTGAAGTATTAAGCCTGGACGAAGAAACCTGGAAAAGCTGGGATGGCCTTGAGCAGGAGCGTTTCATCCGCAGGCTGAATACCAAGCTTAATTACTATCAACGCTACAACCAGGATGTAGACCGTTGGGTGGCATTAGCGCCCGATAGCGACCCACGCGATAACGTTTATCCGGTACCTCTGGAGAACCTGCCCTGATGTTGAGGATCCGCGATATGGAGATCAGCCGGGGCGGAACGCATGGCTATAGCGTCGCCCTCCCGCACCTCTCGTTGAAAAAGGGAGAGGTGGTCGCTCTAACCGGGCCTAGCGGGTGCGGTAAAAGCACGCTTCTGGAGATGATAGGGGCGATCCTCCGCCCAGCGCATCTTGCCGAATACCGGCTCGCCGGTCGCGATATTTCAATACCGCTCATGGCTGAAAACGAGCCTGTCCTGGCCGCGCTTCGCGCACGCGAGCTTGGGTTTATGCTACAGCACGGCGGCTTGTTGCCCTGGTTACCCGTGATAGAAAACATCACTCTGGTTCGCAGGCTGGCAGGACTTAGCCTACAGTCAGCCTGGCTCGATAAGGCCATCGACAGCCTGGGCGTGCGGCCGCTGCTGACAAGAATGCCTTCCCGGCTTTCTATCGGCGAGCGCCAGCGCGTTGCCTTCATCCGTGCGATTGCCCACCAGCCACGCTTACTCCTTGCCGATGAACCGACTGCGGCGCTGGATCCTGATAATGCAGACCGGCTGTTTGACCTGATGATCGGCATGGTGCGCTCACTGGATATGGCAGCCATTGTTGTGAGCCACGACTGGCAGCGCGTGACGCATTTTGGGATTGACCGATATCAGGCCGTGACCGGAGAGGGAAAAAGTGTCTTCTTACCCAGCTGATATGCCAGCGTCAGGCACCCTGCTATGCCGTATGGCTCTGCGCGATCTCATTCACGATCGCAAGGTCGCGCTGTGCATCATCTTCTCTTTGATTGCCGTTATCGCACCGTTATTGCTGCTGTTCGGATTGAAGAATGGCATTGTCAGCCAGCTTCGCCATCAGCTTCTCGACGACCCTCGCACCCGGGAAGTACGTATAACGGGTAATGGTAATTATGATTTTGCCTGGCTTGATAAGCTCGCCCGCCGTTCAGAAGTCGGATTTTCGATTCCGTTAACCCGTTCGCTGAACACTCAGGCCGATCTGGTCCGGGACGGGCAACACTTTGTCCCGGGTGCTGAAGTGATCCCGACGGCCAAAGGCGATCCTCTTTTGCAGGATGTCAGAGCACCGGTCAAAGACAGCGATACCGTACTCAGCGCCAGTGCGGCACTGCGCCTTGGCGTGCAGCCAGGAGATATCCTGCGCCTGATGGTGAGCCGAAAAAGCGAAGGGAAAAACCAACGCGCCACGTTCGCTTTAACCGTTACCGGCGTGCTGGATGACGCAAAATTTTCACGTCAAGGTGCCTTTATTACATTGCCTTTGCTTGTTGCTCTGGAAGACTACCGCGATGGCTTTCAGGTTCCCTTGCTGGGGGTCAGCGATGGCAAGCCGCCCAGAGAGAGAACCCGCTATTCAAGAGCACGTATCTATGCCAGTTCGATAGATGACGTTTCACTCCTCGCGCGGTGGCTGGAGACGCAGAACATTGAGGCTATCACTCAGTCAGCTCAAATTGAGTCTGTGCGTGCCATCGACCGTGTGCTGGGGATTATCTTTGGCGTGATTGCCTGGATCTCTGCATCAGGGTGCATCGCCTCGTTAGTCGGTGCCTTCATCGCCAACATTGATCGTAAGCGCAAAGATATGGCCATGCTGCGCCTTCTGGGTTTTCGCCGTCGCGCTGTGACGCTTTTTATTATTATTCAGGCGCTGTGTTTGACCGGCGTCTCATACGGACTGGGTGTGATCATCTACCTGCTGGGCAGCGCATTGTTCAACCATGTGTTGGGCAGTTCTTTACCGGACCAGGCATTCGTCTGTCACCTTGTCCCTCTTCATTTTATCGCCGCATTGCTCTGTGTCCTTGCCGTGGCGTTAGGCGTGGCCGCTATCGGAGCACTGCGCGCATTGAAAATCGAACCTGCGGAGAGTTTACGTGAAATCTAAACTGGCGATGAGCCTGGCTATCATTGGACTCGGGTACGCCTGCGCGGCGAAAGCCACCTGGGATGAAAAGTTCTGGAACCCAAAACCTCTGGCCGATGACGTGATATTGCCTATGCCGTGCGACGGTGCCATGGCATTTCGCAAAGTCGCTATCCCGCTGAATAAACCGCTGGAAGATTACAACATCACGCTGGGGCAAGAAGGCGACGACTGGGGATACGTTGAACAATCTCGCCAGGAACACATTGCAGGCAGTTTCCCGGAGAAGGGTGGTAAGGGCCGTTATTACCTGATGGCCAAATATGAACTGAGCGACCTGCAGTATCGCGCGCTTTCTGGGGAATGCCCGACGACGGATATGAAAGGACGTTTACCGAAGGTGAGTATTGGCTGGATGGATGCCATGGTATTCGCAAATCAATACAACCTGTGGTTACGAAAAGAAAAACTTTCTGCACTGCCTGAAGATGATGGTCAGGCGGGATTTTTACGGCTTCCGACAGAAACCGAGTGGGAGTTTGCCGCACGCGGCGGGCTCGCGGTTTCCCCCGCAGAGTTCCGCGATCGCCACTTCCCCATGCCTGAAGGATTAAACGGTTATGTCTGGTTTGCGGGGGCACAGTCTGCAAATGGAAAACTTCAGCTTACCGGCCTGCTGAAACCTAACCCGCTCGGATTGCACGACATACTGGGCAACGCAGCAGAGATGATGTTTGACCCGTTCCGCCTGAACAAGCTCGATCGCCTGCATGGTAAGGCTGGGGGCTATGTCGTTCGGGGGGGCAGTTATATGACTCCTCAGGCGGATATCCGCAGTTCACTGCGTGGAGAGGAGCCGTACTATGCCAATGCGGGCGAGAATACAACCAAAAGCACCGGTGTTCGTCTGGTTTTAGTTTCCACAACCCTGACATCACGCGAGCGGGTGAAAGAGATTGAAAAAGAGTGGCAATCATTAGGCACGGGTAAAAAGGAGACACCTGCAGGCAAAGCTGATGATTCGCTAAAAAACCTGAATGCTATCTCGGCAAAAGTCCAGGATGACGCACTGAAGAAACAACTTGAGCAACTGCGCGGTGAGCTGCGCGCAAATAGCCAGCTTCGGGATGAACAACGGGATCAGGCAATACGCACATCGTTACAGTTGGGCGCCTTTTTGTGCACAAAAATGAAAGATGACGGCGAGTTTTACGATCGTCTCAACCAGCTCTTCACCAAAACCTGTGCCGCAGGCAGCCAGCTTGATGCTAATTGCTCCCGCCGTCAGGAACAGCTTGGTCAACATCAAAAAGCCCTTGATTTTATTACCAGTTATTACGCTGACACCCTGGTAGACATGGGCACAACCTATGACAAACCCCTCATCGAACCGCAGGTCGCTGTCGTATTGCAACAGATGGCTGCACGCGGAAAAACCAACCTTAACGGTTATCTCGATACCTACTGGAAGAACCTTCAGGGGTACTGGAAAGATGGAAAAGTTGCGCGCGAGGCGTGGCTTAGTTCATGTAAAAAAAATAATTAAATAGTTCAGGAGATTGGAATGTTAAAGGTTATTCGCACAGCAGTGATAGCAGGAATGATGGTATTTCTGGCGGGGTGCCAGAATGGCAGTACGGGAAGTAGTGGCGGCGTCGACCCGCGCCTTGCCAATAATCAGGACGTTGAGTTTTTCAATAAATCAGGCTGGCAGGCCTGTGCTGGCGGCGCGGTAATCGGCGCACTGGCTTGCGCTGTCAGTAACTCCAGCAACAAAGCGGTATGTATGGCCGCCGCCGCTATCGCCGGTTGCGGTGTGGGTATGGGGGCTAACGCCTATCTGGATAATCAGCGCAAAAAATACGCCTCCCAAGAGCTGCAGTTAAACGCAACGATTAAGGATGTTGAAGCCGAAAACAAACGCATTCAGAACGCAACCAGCGTTGCAAAATCGGTTATCGACTCTGATAAAAAGACCCTCGCTCAAATAGAAAAAGATATGGCTGCAAACACGGTGAAAAAAGACGCCGTACAGAAGCAAATTAAAGGAGTGGATGCCAACATTGCTTACCTTCGCGGCACCATCACCGACATGAAAAAACATGAGAAGCAGTGGCAGGACGTTTCTGCAGACATGAGCAAATCCGGCAGTGATACCCAAAATCTGGATAGCGAGATTGCGTTGATGCGCGACAAAATTGGCTCTCTGCAGGGCGAGCTCGATAGCCTCTATACCCAGCGCACCGCGCTGAAAGTCGGTTGAGGGGAATAGCAATGCGTTATATTTTTCTTGCACTCAGCGCACTCATATTAGCCGGCTGTGCCACTAACGCGCGAGATTGTGACCCGACAACCGGTGATGTCAGCATTATTACCAAATTTAACTGCAACTACTCCGGCACCTGGGATAAGCGCGTTGAAGATAAACAAAAAACGCTGCAACACGATCAGGAACTGAATAAAGAGTTCAAAGCGGTGAATGATGCGATTGAAAAAGAGAAAGCACTGAGCAATGCCAACGTAGCCAGTAAACAAAAATCGCAGCAAGAACTGCAAAAGTCGATGAACAATCTGGTCGCCCAGTTGAAGAAAAAAACAGCTGGCCGGGCTGATGCTCAAAAGCAAGTTGCAGACCTGGAAAAAAGTATGAAGGAGGCGCAAAACAAACCAAGCGCTTCCGAATTGCAAAAACAGATGGAACTGCAGAAGCTGCAGGGACAGCTGAATGAATTACAAGAAACACTGGCTTCACAATAATAAAATAGCAGCCGGATTACCGGCTGCTTTACCTGCTAAGGAAAAATAACGTTGAAATCTCAATTACTCTCTGCTGGATTATTGACACTTCTGGCGACAACTCCAAGCGTTCATGCTGCACCGCCTGAGCCTGAACTTATTTTCAACTGCGAACTCACGAACGGAAAATACGTTATCGTCCGTCTGGATCACGATGTTCCTACTTATTATTACGGCTCACTTGAAAAAGTAGAAATGACTCTCCCCAAAAATGAGGGAGACAAAAAGCAGGTTCGCCTGGGTGAAATGACGTTCTCAGGTGGAGGCGCTTACTATTATCGTTTCATCAATGGCAACTACAGCTATGTTGTTTATAGCGGTACGGGAAAAGGATGGGATTATACCGGCCTGAAAGTATATAAAAACCAAAAGCTCATCATGAAAAAAGAGTGCACTAATGGGGGGTTTTTACCTAATGAATATCGCGGTCAAGGCCTCGTAAAAGAAGCGGACACCGGTGATGATGCAACATACGGTTATGTTGATTAATACATCATTTTCAGGATGGTAAAATATGATGAGCCGTTACTTACACTGTAGCACAGTATTCGCATGTCTTTTATTCGCTGCTCCAACTCATGCGATTGAGATCTGGCACTCAAACACCGTCTGGGCAAATCAAGGGATGTGCAGCGCCACTTTCACGCTGGACAGTGGCATGGAAAGCGTTGGTTCGTTAGAGATAGGCTTTGACCTCGTTGATGCAAAAAATAACCTTGTAGCTCATGATACTTTGCAGGTAGACCCATTCGGCGATTCTGATGCCACGCGATACCAAACGGCTTTCGCCGAAGGCGAGCATTATTGCGAAAGCAATCTCACGCTGCGCCTGACGTCACTGGCATTAGTTAACGGAAAGACCAAACAGCCTTTACCTCTCAGTTTGCTTACACCAAGGGCATTTATTCCATTCCCTATCATTAACCCACAGGCAGATCACTAATATGTCTATAGACGCTGAAGCAAACTCAACACCTGACAATAATGGACCTGGCCTTTGCTTTTTGTTATTACTTATCTTTGGCGGGTTCGTTTTCTTTATACCTGCAAGCGTTGTGGTCGCCTTCCCGGCAGTTCTCGCCGGTTCCTTCCTGTATTTTATCTGGTATCTTATTTCGGAAGGGCATTTAGGCAATATTCTTGGCAGTATGATCGTCAGCATGATACTTATGGCTATCGCCGCAGCTATTCCTGTCATTGGCTGGATATTGTTACTTCTATGGATCTTCTACAATATTGCGAAAGCCTTTGAGACGATAAAAACATTACTTCCCGATGCGCTCTTTAGCGCTGTTCTCTATGGATGTTTGCTCTTTCCCGTTATCCAGGAAATGGCAATGGACGAGGAGAGCAACATGGCTGCCACTATCGCTTGTGGTGTCGTGTACGTGATAACTGCAGGGCTTTATTGTTCCAGGTTAACGCAGCTGGCAACCAACACTAAGCAAAGTATTTTCTATTTTTCAATTATGTGGCTTTCGGTCCCACTTATCGCACTTCTGATCGTCTCGATTGTGGCATCCTTACGCGCGGCATTCAGAACCGTGCTGACCCCGGTGCAGACCGTGGTCAAAACCCCGCAAAACGTATCAGCGCATATGCGAGGCGGGAGCCATGTCAACGCTTACACCCGAACTGTGACCACCATTCAACATAGCGTGACCTCCCAGACGCTTCCGGGGATGGGAGCTGTTGGTGCCTCTATGGTTGGTTCCGTATCGGAGGCAACGATAACAACACCACAACAGCCACAGCAAACCTTGCCAGCGCTGGAACACAAACCAGCCGGGGGGGAATTAACACAGTATGCGACGAACAAAGACCACAACTTTTACCGCTACGACAATCTCAACGCGAAAAAAATAAGCAATTTCGTCCAGGCGGCCAGTCATCGTCAATCGCTGCCTCCTCTCACGGAAGATGCGATCCTGTTCTACTACGACGAAACGGTTTTCGGCCAAGGGGATCATGGTGTGGTATTAACCGATGACGGTGTTTTTTGCGTGTTGGGAAAATTGTATGAAACTTTCTACGCCCGCTTCAGCGAAGTCAGTAGCGTAGTAATAAAAGGATCCTTTAATAAAAAAATTGTCCTGCATATGAAGAATGGCCAGAAACATAATATTGAACTGACTCAATCAAATGCCGGGGCAAAAAAAATCTACGAACTTATCAGCATCGCAGCCCAGAATTAAGTAATCCTCCAGGCACCCGCTCAACGGGTGCCTTTCAGACTTCTGCATGACACATTCTGACAGTTTCACGCTTTATCGTGATCGCCATATTTACAGCGGCTTATATCGTTACGTTAAGAGAGAACTGTCATGAGGCCTGAAATGAGCGATTTCACTGAACTGCCGGTCACTGGCTTTGTTAAGACCACAACAGCGGTCTACACGCGTAAACAGAACCCCTCGGTATTCTCGCCCGTGGCGCGTGAACTCCCTGCGGGAAGCCAGCTGACGGTGCAGGCTGCGGTGATGGGGGATGCTGTGGAAGGCAACGCGCACTGGTATCGCATTGATGAGGATACATACATCTGGGCGGGGGCATGTACACGGCTCGATCCTTACCCGGCGTTTCCGCCAGGCACGCGAACGAACTGGATGGCGGTGGTGTTCGAGGTACGCTAGGTCCGGCGTAGGTCGGGTTAGGCGAAGCCGCCACCCGACACAAACACACCGCGAAAACTTAATCCAGCTTCAGCTCGTCATAATGGCTAATCAGTTTACCCACGATGCCGTAGTCCAGCGCTTCTGCCGGAGACATCCAGAAGTTGCGATCGGTGTCTTTTTTCACTTTTTCCAGCGGCTGGCCGGTGGCGTCAGCGATCAGCTTGTTCACGCGATCCAGCATGCGGATGATCTCGCGCGCTTCGATCTCAATATCCGTTGCCTGACCGCGCACGCCGCCCAGCGGCTGGTGGATCATAAAGCGGGTATTCGGCAGCGAGTAGCGGTGTTCTTTTTTCGCCGCCAGGAAGATGGTGATCCCGGCGCTCGCCACCCAGCCGGTGCCGATGACGTGCACTTCCGGGCGGATGAACTTGATGAAGTCGTGGATGGTATCGCCCGCTTCCACGTGGCCGCCCTGGCTGTTGATGTACAGCTTGATCGGATCGTTGCTGACGCTTTGCAGCAGGATCATCTGGGTGATGACCTTCTGCGCCAGCTCCTGGTTGATCTCACCGGAGATCACAATCGAACGAGACTCCAGCAGTTTTTGCTGCAGAGCGCCCGCGCCGTTTGACCCTTCCGCTTTTTCCTTGTCGCTATCTTTCAGTGTGTAGTGCATTGTTATTTCCTCAGCTTGTCGCGCTCAAAACCAGAGTGTAGCCTGTTTTACCGGTGAAAGTCCTCACAGACAAATAACGAGGGAGCTTATGAATATTGCCCATGTCGCACTCTGGACCCGCAGCCTGAACGCGCAGGTTCAGTTCTGGGAAACGGTGTTTGGTGGCCGCAGTAACGAACGCTACGTCAGTAAAAATCGTCCCGGTTTCGAATCACACTTTATTACGCTGGATGACGGGCCGACCATCGAGCTGATGACGCTGCCGAATCTGCCCGACGCCCCTGCACACCCGGAGTTTATCGGCTGGGCGCATATCGCCATCAACGTCGGCAGCAAAGCGCAGGTCGACAGCATGGCGGAGCGGGCACAGGCCAACGGCACGCTGCTCAGCGCCCCGCGCAGGACCGGGGACGGCTTCTATGAAGCGGTAATTGCGGATCCGGACGGCAACCGCATCGAGCTTGTGGGTGCATAAAATCAGCGTTTCGTTGCTTAGCCGCCCCGGTCACATATCGCTATACTTCATCTTCATACGGTTATCATATTGTTAAATGATAATGATAGTTAATGTGTTAAGATGAAAGTCAGCATAAACAGTCCCTTACGTAACCGGCGGGATTGTTTGCAACCTCGACATGTAAATCAGCACCGGGGCGGTGAATGGAACACATTGTGTATGTGGTTGATGACGATGACGCAGTCAGGCAGTCCGTGATCGGGCTGCTGGATTCGGCGGACCTGAACGCCGTCGGCTTTTCATCGGCAGAAGCGTTTCTTCAACACCGCTTTGAAGAGCTCCCGTCGTGCGTGGTCCTCGATATGCAAATGCCCGCCATCTCGGGCTTTGAAGTGGCTGACGCTCTTAAGGACAGCGGGCGCGAAATCCCGATTATTTTTCTTACCGGCCACGGCACTATCCCGATGTCGGTGCGCGCCATTAAAGGCGGCGCGTACGAATTTCTCACCAAGCCCGTCGAATCCATTGCGCTTATCGATGCCATTGAGTCCGCGCTTCAGCTGGCGGAACACAACGCCGTGCGCAATAAAGAGCACTACGCCCTGAAGCAGCGCCACATGTCCCTCACCCCGCGCGAGCACGAGGTGCTGACGCTGGCGATAAGCGGCATGCTGAACAAGCAGATTGCCGCCGAGCTGGGCGTCAGCGAGATCACGGTGAAGGTGCACCGCCGCCGCGTGATGGAGAAAATGCAGGTGCGCTCCGTCGCGGAGCTGGTCAGGGCCGTTGAGCGCCTGACCAATAGCCAGCCTGCGGAGTAACCTTTACCCTTCCTGCGCCGCCAGCGGCAGCGCAAACGCGAACACCGTGCCGTACGGCTCCCTGCGGCGCGCGCTCAGCTTCCCGCAGTGACGCTCGATGATGCTGGCGCTGATGGTCAGCCCCATCCCCATCCCCTGCGCTTTGGTAGAGTAGAACGAGTCAAAAATCTGCTCCAGCCGCTCGGGCTCAATGCCGCTCCCGGTATCGGCGATCTCGACGATCACTTTCCCGTCCGCGTTGGCGGTGCTGAGGGTTATGGTGCTGGCGCGATCCTTCACCTCGGCCATCGCCTCTACCGCATTCATCACCAGGTTCAACAGCACCTGCTGGATCTGCACGCTATCGCCGATGATAGAGCTGTTCTGCGCCTGTAACAGATAATCAACGCTAATGTGTCTCTGCTCCAGCTCGCTGCGGGAGAGCGTGATGATATGGTGGATCAGGTAGTGCATGTCGATGCGCGAGAAGGTGGGATCCTGCTTGCGCGTCAGGGACTGGATGCTGCGAATGATCTCCCCCGCCCGCGCGCCTTCCGCGGCGATCTCCTCCAGCCCCTCACGCACTTTATCCAGCCGGGCGGGCTCGCGGTTGAGCCAGCGCAGGCTCGCCCCGGCGTTCGAGACGATCGACATCAGCGGCTGGTTGATCTCGTGGGCGATGGAGGAGGTCAGCTGCCCGACGGTGGTGGCCCGGGAAACCCGCGCCAGATCAGCCTGCGCGACCCGCATGGCATCCTCCGCCGCGCGCTGGCCGGTGATATCGGTGATGATGCCGTAATACTCGTTCACCTCGCTGCCCACGCCCACCGGATCGCCAATCCCGAGGATGTAGCGCGTTGAGCCGTCGGTACGCTTAACGCGAAACTCCGCGCGCATGGAGAGCCCGTCGCGCACGCTTTGGGTGACGATGGCGCTGATGCGGGCGTAATCGTCCTCATGGACGAAGGTCAAAAACTCCGCCATGGAGATCGTCTTTTGCTGCCCGGGCAGGCCGAGAATGCGGGCGTACTCTTCCGAGACAAACATCAGATCCTGCTCCAGCTCCCAGCGCCAGCTGCCGGTGTGGCTGATCTGCTCGCCGAGCATCAGCGAGGTCTGGCTGGATCGCAGCTCTTTCTCCACCCGTCGGCGCTGGATGTTCTCCGCCAGCAGCTCGGCGTACAGCCGCGCCGTCTCAAGGGATACCGCAGCCTGCGCGCCCAGCAGGCTCACCACGCGCGAGTGCTCGGCGGTGAAGACCTCCGGCATCAGGCGGTTTTCGAGGTAGAGCACGCCTACCAGCCGCGCCTGTTTGAACATCGGGACGCACATGACCGCCGCCCCCGAGGTCACCAGATAAGGGTCCTGACTGAAGGGATGGAACTCCTCCGGCCTGCCGGTGCGGATCTCCTGCCCGGTGCGGATCACCGCCGCCAGCACCGACAGCGGCAGGTCGGTCGCCGTCGGCACGTCTTTCAGGATCCGCACCCGCACGCCCTCGGTGCTGGTCCAGGCGCTGGCCTCGATCTCCGGAATGAGGCTCTCGCTCACGCGCAGCAGCAGGCCGCGCTGCGCCCCGGCGCGTTCGAGCAGGATGGTCATCAGGTTTTCGATTAAGCGCTCCAGGTTAATCTCTTCCGACAGCGCGCGGGAGGCTTTGATGACGCTTTGCAGATCGCGGATCGTCTCATTCTGGGCGAACGCCACCGTGTCGTAGGCGCTGGCCTGCCCGGAGGCCAGCAGGTGCGGGAAATCCTGCTCCAGCTGGCGCACCTTGGCCTGCGCGCCCGCGCGGCCCCAGGCGGCAATCGAGCCGCGGAAGTGCGCGTCTGAGGCGGTCGGGTAGCCGCAGGACAGCGCAAAGCGGCCCGCCAGCTCGTGGGCCAGAGCGTTGATCGGGTTAAAGCCGCCCTCACGGGAGAGCCGGACCGCCTTCTCATACTGCTCGAGCGCAATGCTGTTCATTCCGTCCAGACGCACGATTTCGGCGTAAATCAGCGCCTCTTTATCCGCGAACGTGCCGGGATTAACGCGCGCCCAGAGGGCGATTTTGTCGTAGTGGGCGTGAATGCTGCGGCGGTGGTTCGCCGAGAAGGTCTCCGGCGTTAGCTGACGGGAGAGCGCCAGGGCGCTGTAGAGATGGTAATCCAGTAGATGGATGTGGCCCGGCGCAGACCACGCGTACCAGCCCGCCATCTCAAGATCCGCCTGCGCGTCGGCATATTCGCCGCAGGTAAAGTGCGCCATGCCGCGATACAGCCAGTACCAGAACAGCATGGTGGAGTTCTTCTCCGGCGCCTGCTCCGGCGACGCGGGAAGCAGCGCCTCCGGCAGCACCTGCGACGCGGTCCAGGTGCCGATGACCGGCGTTCGCAGAAACTCAACGTAGCCGCGCTGGACCATCAAAATGGTTTCCACGTCCTGGAAGTGGGTTTTACGCACGAACGCCAGGCCGCGATCGATGCTGGTCAACACCCCGTCCAGGTGATCGCCCCGCGAGAGGAAGTTAATCACCTGGTGGCAGGCCGCAAAGCAGGCCATCGTCATATCCCCGTGGGTCACCGCCGAGGTGAAGCAGGCCTTCGCGCACTCGATGGTAAACGATAAAGGCTGGGTCCAGACGCTGAGCTGGTCGAGCGGCAGCAGGGTTTTGGCTTCGAACGCGTCGTAGCCGTGGCGATTGACCAGCTCGCGGGCCAGGGTGCCGTACTGGAACCCAAGGCGATACTCGGCGTAGCGGTGGCCAATCAGCACGCCAAACCAGGCCATCGCCGTGGTGGAGGCGCCGGTAATGCCGTGGTCGAGGGTCAGGTGCATCATGCGGCAGAGCAGCAAAAAGTGCAGGCGCGGGCAGATGAAGCTGGCGCAAATGCTGGCGCTGTAAAGCAGGTTCATCACCGCTTCGGTTTCCGGGTTATCCATCCGCGACAGCTGGGCAAACAGGGTTTGCGGCGCGTCGGCCGTGCGGTTGCAAAACAGCGCCCAGGCCTCGTCGCAGTCGGCATCTTCCGGATAGCGGCTAATCTGGATCCCGAAAATCCCCAGCCAGCAGAGTGCCGCCTCCAGCGCCAGACGGCTGTCCGACTGGCGAATGTACACCTCCACCAGCAGGTTGGCCGCCAGCGCCTTTTCGGTCAGCCCGCCGGGGCAGCCGAGAATGGCGTCACACAGCTCGCGGGTGCGCTCCAGATGCCCCAGCGCAAACTCGCAGCCCGCCTCTTCGATATCGAGCATAAAGTCCGACACCGTCCCGGCGTTGCCCAGCGCTCTGGCGGTCTGGATATAGCCGAGCGCCGAAGGATAATCCCCCGAGCGCTTCGCGCGTCGCGCGGCCAGCAGGCTCAGCTCGCGGAACATCTCCCGCTGCGGGGCGGGCTGGATGCTGTCCAGCGCGGCCGTGACGTGGTGAACGGCGCGGAACAGCAGCTCATTCCCCGCCGCCTGACGCGCGGCGTCGGCCAGCAGGCTGGCGGTGGTCAGGTGAATATGGCTTCTCTCATGCCGATCCAGCAGCGCAAAGGCGGCCTCCTGCACCCGGTCATGGGTGAAGGCGTACTTTTTTTCCGCCAGCACGATGAGCTGGGCCATCACCGCCGGGTGCAGCGCATAGCGCATTTCCGCCATCGACATGCCGACCACGCGGCAGATCATCTCCATCTCGCCCGTGCCGCCGAGGCAGGCGATGCTGCCCAGCAGGCGGCGCGTCTCGTCGGGCAGCTCTTCAAGCTGCTCCAGCACCAGGGTGACGAGGTTTTCGGTGTAATGCCTGGCGCGGATCGCCTGCAGATCGTAGTGCCACTTGTCCTGATATTTGTTGTGCACCACCAGGCCGTCATCCACGATGCGGCGGAAAAACTCGTGCACAAAGAGCGGGTTGCCGCCCGTCTTCTCGTGGATCAGCGTGGCGAGGTCGGTCGTCGCCGCGCTCCGGGTGCGAAATACCGTCGCCAGCCAGCGCGCCACTGCTTTTACGGAAAGCGCCTGCGGGACAATCTCGCTCGCGTTTTGCGCCGCCTCCGGCAGGCCTGCCAGCAGCGCCTGCAGGGCGGCGTCGGGCACGGCGCTGATATCCCGGTGGGCCGCGACCACCAGCAGCGGAACAGCGCCGCAGTTCATCAGCAGATATTTGAGCGTGTGCAGGCTGGCGGCGTCGCTCCACTGGAGATCGTCGAGCACCAGCACCAGCGGGCAGCCCTGCGAGGCAAAGGTTTTTACCAGCGCCAGCACCATATGGCTGAAGCGCGCCCGGGCATCAATGGAAAACGTATCCGCCGAGAAGCGCGGCTTGCTCTCCAGCAGCAGGCCCAGCTCTGGCACCAGGCTGACGGCCAGCGCCTCGTGCCCCTCCAGGGCGCGAGACAGGCGGATTTTCCACTTCGCCACCTCCTCTGCGGGCAGCCCCAGCAGGTGCAGCGTCAGGGTGCGGAACGCGGAACTTAATACGCCGTAGGGCAGCGACGGCGAAAACTGGTCGACTTTGCCCACCGCCAGCAGCACCGTACGCTGCTGCAGCGTTTTGAGCGCCGTCGCGATGATCGAAGATTTGCCGATCCCCGACGGCCCGCCGATTGTCACCAGCTCCGGCACCAGGTTCTGACTCACCCGCTCAAACGCCGCAATAACGTCGTTCGCCTGCGGATGCGTCGCGAAGAGGGAGTCCGCCAGATGGATCGCCGGGGTGCGGTCCTGCTGGCCGGGGGTAAAAGCGACGATCTCGCCCTCGCAGGTCAGCGTCGCCTGGCAGCGGCGGAGGTCGGCAATCAGCCCGTCGACCGTCTGGTAGCGGTTATCGGGGTGCTTTTCCAGCAGCTTCAGGATGATGGTCGACAGCATTCCCGGCACGTCCGGGCGGATCGCGTCCGGGGCCAGCGGCGCGGAGGCAATATGGTAGTGCGCCCAGTTGGCTCGATCGTCCTCCCCCAGCTCAAACGGCAGGCGTCCGGTCAGAAGTTCGTACAGCACCATACCGAGGCTGTAGAGATCGCTGCGGCCGTCGACGGGGCGCTGGGTGCGGGTGGTGTGCTCCGGCGACATATACGCGGGCGTACCGCCTGAAACGGCAAGCCGGGTCTGGGTGATGGCATCGGAGAGACTGCTTGAAAGGCCAAAGCTGCCCAGACGGCAGGTGCCGTCGTGATGAACAAAAATACTGCCGGGCTTGATATCGCCGTGGATCAGGTTTTGCAGATGCATCTGGCGCAGGGGAACGCAGATCTGGATCGCCATCTCGAGAAAGCGCGTGATGCCCGAGATCGCCCTGCCCGCGCGCCGCGCCAGCAGTTCAAACGAAAACGGGGCGTACACCAGCGCGAAGCGCCCCCGGTACTGCGTTGACGCGACGGCGCGTATGGCCCAGCTGTCCTGCAGCACGTTGCGCAGCGCAAACTCGTTTTTGAGCAGCCGGGTGGCCCGCTCTTCCTCTTCGTCGCTGACCGCGGTGGCGATAATGAACGAGCCGCCGGAATGAGGATGTCGCGCGTGCATCCAGGCGATTCCGCCCTCCTGCGCCAGCACGGTAAAAATCACATCCTCTTTAAGGACAAAAACCCGCCCCTGGTGAAGATTCCCCTGGGCGGGCCAGAATGCAGGCTGCTCGTGTTCGTTCATCCGCGATCCTTATTGTCGGCGGGCCATCTCCCGCTGAATATGATCCAGCAGAATATCGATGTTAATAGGCTTACGCAAAAATGCAGCGGCGCCCAGATCAAGAGCGTACCGCTGCATATTTTCATCAGCATGACCGGAGATAAAGAGCACGGGCGGAGGCGGTACGGCCAGCAGCCGCAGCTTTTCAAACAGCTCCAGGCCGCTCATGCCCCGCAGCTTGATATCGGTGATCACCAGCGCCGCGCCGGACAGGGCGAAAGGATGGCTCAGAAACACCTCTGCCGAATCAAACGTATCGGCGGCATAGCCTTCCGACTCCAGGAGATTACTCAGCCCGCTGCGGACGGATCGTTCGTCATCAATGATGGCAATGCGCCACGGCAGCGTCATGCTGTCTTTCCTCTCACAAATCATTAAACGTCGCGATCGTCCTTCGCGGGCGCAGGGGGCGCCGTGCCGCTGATTTTCGGCACGCATTCGTGACGAAACCAGGCGAGGGTAAGCGGTTCGCGACTCAGTAAACGCCGTCCCACCGGGATGAGCTGCTCGCCCACCAGCATGCCAAACAGACCAAGCAGGGCGACAACCGGCGGTGCCGGGGAATGTACGTCGAGCAGGGCGTAAATTACCCCAGCAACCACGCCGCACACCAGCGAAATTATCCATGCTTTCATGACGACGCTCCCGTCTGCGAGTTGACCTGCGGAACGGTCACCGGAGGCGGCGGCGCGCCGTCGCGGGATAACAGATGTCGCGTCGCCTGTTCACCCGCCAGCATCCCCAGCAGGCCAATCAGCGCCAGCGCGGGCGGCGCGGGGGAGCGCACCTTCAGCACGGCATACATCAGGCCAATCAACACGCCTGCCGCAAGGGATATCAGCCCAGTACTCATTGTGAACTCCAGAGAAAGAGGCAGCGGCGAGCCGGATGAGGGACCAGCCCGCCAGCGGAACTTAGCGTGCCGGGACCGGCGCTAAGGTGCGGTGCTCGCTCTTCTGGCGAGACGGCGCTTTGTGCACCATGGTGTAGGCGTAATCGACGCCCATGCCGTACGCGCCGGAGTGCTCGCGCACGATATCCATCACCGCGGTGTAGGTCTCTTTACGCGCCCAGTCGCGCTGCCACTCCAGCATCACCTGCTGCCAGGTGACCGGGATCACGCCCGCCTGGATCATGCGCTGCATCGCGTAGTCGTGGGCTTCTTTGGAGGTGCCGCCGGACGCGTCCGCCACCATATAAATTTCGTAGTCGCCTTCCAGCATCGCGCACAGGGCAAAGCTGTTGTTGCACACTTCGGTCCACAGGCCGGCAACCACCACTTTCTTCTTGCCGTTGGCCTGCAGCGCGTCGCGCACCTTCTGGTCGTCCCAGGAGTTCATGGAGGTACGCTCCAGAATGTCCTGGCCCGGGAACACGTCCAGCAGCTCAGGATAGGTGTTACCGGAGAAGCTTTCAGTCTCAACGGTGGTGATGATGGTCGGGATGTTGAACACCTTAGCCGCTTTCGCCAGCGCCACGGTGTTGTTTTTCAGCACCTGACGGTCAATAGACTGCACGCCAAACGCCATCTGTGGCTGGTGATCGATAAAGATGATCTGACAGTTCGCAGGGGTTAACACTTCGAGCTTTGAAGAGGTCATAGCATTTTCCAGTGGTTAAGGGTGAAATCGCCGCGAGCGCCGCGACGATAAAGTCACCCTCATCCTGCGGTTTTCCTTCTTTGCGCGTAATTATCTCTTCGTATAGTTAACCTTAGGTATAGTTATACTTTGGTATACCTATCCTATTGTATAACTGGATCTTTGCCGAAACCGGTTCCCATAATCCTGACCATTCCCCTCTCAGTCAGGAGCAGTTTATGGTTACCCTTGGTAAAGCCGATCTCATTCTGGTTAACGGCCAGTTTCACACCGTCGATCGCGAGAACCCCGTTGCGGAAGCCGTTGCCGTGCGCGACGGAAAATTTCTGGAAGTGGGTACCGTCGCCGAGGTGATGCAGCACCACTGCGAAGGCACCAAAGTGGTCGACTTAAAAGGCCACACCGCCATCCCCGGCCTGAACGACTCGCACCTGCACCTCATTCGCGGCGGGCTGAACTACAACCTTGAGCTGCGCTGGGAAGGCGTACCGTCGCTGGCCGACGCCCTGCGGATGCTGAAAGAGCAGGCCCTGCGCACGCCGTCGCCCCAGTGGGTGCGCGTGGTGGGCGGCTGGACCGAGTTCCAGTTTGCCGAGCGCCGCATGCCGACCCTCGATGAAATTAACGACGCCGCGCCGGACACCCCGGTCTTCATCCTGCACCTGTACGACCGCGCCCTGCTCAACCGCGCCGCGCTGAAGGTGGTCGGCTACACCAAAGACACGCCAAACCCGCCGGGGGGCGAGATCCAGCGCGACGCCAACGGCAACCCGACCGGGATGCTGATTGCCCGTCCGAACGCCATGATCCTCTACGCCACGCTCGCCAAAGGGCCGAAGCTGCCGCTGGAGCAGCAGGTCAACTCCACGCGCCAGTTCATGCGCGAGCTGAACCGTCTGGGGCTGACCAGCGCCATCGACGCGGGTGGCGGCTTCCAGAACTACCCGGAAGATTACGAGGTGATTGCCGAGCTGCACGAGAAAAAGCAGATGACCATCCGCATCGCCTACAACCTGTTTACCCAGCGTCCGGGCCACGAGCTGGAAGACTTTGAAAAATGGACCGACATGCTCACGCCGGGCCAGGGCAGCGACTTCTTCCGCCACAACGGCGCGGGCGAGATGCTGGTCTTCTCCGCCGCCGATTTTGAAGACTTCCTCGAACCGCGACCGGACCTTGCGCCGGGCATGGAGGACGAGCTGGAGCGCGTGGTGCGCCATCTGGTGGAGCACCGCTGGCCGTTCCGCCTGCACGCTACCTACAACGAATCCATCAGCCGCATGCTGGACGTCTTCGAGAAGGTGAACCGCGACATTCCGTTCAACGGCCTGCACTGGTTCTTTGACCATGCGGAAACCGTTACCCAGGCCAACATCGACCGCATCAAAGCGCTCGGCGGCGGCATTGCCGTCCAGCACCGCATGGCGTTCCAGGGCGAGTACTTTGCCGAGCGCTACGGCATCGAAGCCACCCGCCACACGCCGCCGGTGGCGAAAATGCTCGAGACCGGCGTGCCGGTGGGCTTAGGAACGGACGCCACCCGCGTGGCGAGCTACAACCCGTGGACCGCGCTCTACTGGCTGGTCTCCGGCCGCACCGTCGGCGGGATGCAGATGTACGACCACAGCGCCCGTCTGGACCGCGATACCGCCCTGATGCTCTGGACCCAGGGCAGCGCGTGGTTCTCCAGCGAGCAGAACCTGAAGGGGCAGATCAAGGTCGGCCAGCTCGCCGATCTGGCCGTGCTCAGCAAAGATTACTTCCGCGTGCCGGAAGAGGAGATCAAGGGCATCGAGTCCGTCCTCACCGTGGTCAACGGCGATATCGTTTACGCCGCAGGCGCTTTTGGCCCGCTCGCGCCGCCGGCCATTCCGGTTCTGCCCGAGTGGTCCCCGGTGGTGAAGGTGCCGGGCCACTACCGCAGCGCGCCGCCGCAGGCCGCCCGCGTCGGGATGAGCGCCATCCATCACTGCAGCGGCCCGTGCGGGGTTCACAGCCACCAGCATGATTTCGCCCGCACGTCAGAGATGCCGGTGTCCGACGATAACGCTTTCTGGGGGGCGCTGGGCTGCAGCTGCTTTGCATTCTGATGAAAAACACCTTTGCTCCGCCCCGGGTCGACCTGGGGCTGTTCTTCCTGCGCCTGACCGGCAGCCTGCTGCTGCTGTACGTGCACGGCCTGCCGAAGGTGCTGCACTTCAGCGACGAGCTGACGCGCATTGAAGATCCATTCGGCTTCGGGCCTTACGCCAGCCTGATCCCGGCGATTGTCGCCGAGGTGATTTGCCCGCTGTTTATCATTGCGGGCGTGTACACCCGCCTGGCGTGCGTGCCGATTATCGCCGTGCTGCTGGTGGCGATGCTGGCGGTCCACCCGAACTGGTCGATTGCCGAAGGGCAGTTTGGCTGGCTGCTGCTGATTATCTTCACCACCCTCGCCCTCACCGGGCCGGGCCAGTGGCGGCTGCAGCGTAAGACAGCGGAGAGGTACGCATGACGCAGGTTAACGACGTTCGCGACGCACACGTCGAGACGACGCCCGCACCGACGGTTTCGCCCTGGCAGCCGCTGAGCCAGCCGGTGTTCCGCATGCTGTGGATCGCCACGGTAGTCTCTAACGTCGGCTCATGGATGAGCGACGTCGGCATCAACTGGAGCATGCTGACCCTGAGCACCGACCCGCTGGATATCGCGCTGGTGCAGGCGGCCAGCAGCCTGCCGATGTTCCTCTTCGCCCTGCCGTCCGGGGTGATGGCGGACATCGTCGACCGACGTAAATACCTGCTCTTCTCCCAGCTTTGGGTGTTCATCGCCGCCGCCGGGCTGACGGTGCTCTCCTTCACCGGACACGTCACCCCCGCCGTTCTGCTGGTGGCGACGTTTCTGCTGAGCGTGGGCGCGGCGATGAGCTCGCCGCCGTTCCAGGCCGTGGTGCCCGATCTGGTGAGCAAGCCGGAGCTGGGCGCCGCCGTGGCCCTCAACTCGCTCGGAGTGAATATCAGCCGGGCGATTGGCCCGGCGCTGGGCGGTTTTCTGCTGTCGCTCGCCGGGCCGTGGATGGTGTTTGCCCTCAACGCGCTGTCCGTGGTCGGCGTGGCGTGGGTGCTGTGGCGCTGGCGTCCGGCTCCGTCCGTGCAGCGCCTGCCGCCGGAGCACTTCTTCTCCGCGGTGCGCTCCGGCATCCGCTACGTGCACGCCGCGCCGGTGCTGCGCAACGTGCTGGTGCGCACCGTGGCCTTCTTCGTTTTCGGCAGCGCGGGCTGGGCGCTGCTGCCGCTGGTGGCGCGCCGCGAGCTGGGCTTAGGCCCGGCGGGCTACGGCGTGATGCTGGCGTGCATTGGCCTGGGGGCGATTGCCGGGGCCATTCTGCTGCCGCGCCTGCGCCAGCGGCTCGACGCCGACCGCCTGATGGTGGCCGCCAGCCTGACCTTTGCCCTCACCATGCTGGCGCTGGCGTTCGTGCGCCACGTCTGGCTGCTCAACCTGTTTGAGTTTTTCACCGGCTTCGCGTGGATTGCGGTGCTCTCAACACTGAACCTCGGCGCGCAGCGCAGCGCCGCCCGCTGGGTGAAGGCCCGCGCGCTGGCGGTCTACCTGACGGTGTTCTTCGGCTCGATGACCGCGGGCAGCGCCATCTGGGGGCAGATCGCCTCCCGCTTCGGCACACCGACCTCGCTGGTTGTCGCCACGCTGGGGATGGTGCTGGCGAGCGCCACCGTGTTTCGCTGGAAGCTGGGGAAAGATCCGGACCTGAACCTCGACCTCAGCGGCCAGCCGCTGGACGGCGTGGAGATCGATCTGCCCAACGAGCGCGGCCCGGTGCTGGTATCGCACGAGTACATCATCGACCCGCAGAACACCAGAGCCTTCCTGGAAGCCGTCCACGAGCTGCGCCGGGTGCGCCGCCGCGCCGGGGCGATGAGCTGGGCGGTATACGAGGATATCGAGCGCCCCGGCCTGTTTATCGAGACCTTCTTGATGGGCTCGTGGATTGAGCATCTGCGCCAGCAGGAGCGCCACACCATGAATGACCTCCTGCTGCAGAGCCGCGTTCTGGCTTTTCATCAGGGCACAACATCACCGGCAATACGCTACCTGGTCGCGCCGGTATAACCATAACCATCACCTGCACAGGAACACACTATGGCAACGTTTAAGGCAAAAGACGGCACGCAGATTTACTACAAGGACGGCGGCGCGGGCAAACCGGTTCTCTTCAGCCACGGCTGGCCGCTGGACGGCGACATGTGGGACAGCCAGCTGAACTACCTGGCCGAGCGCGGCTTCCGCGCCATCGCCTTTGACCGTCGCGGCTTTGGCCGCTCGGATCAGCCGTGGAACGGCTACGATTACGATACCTTTGCGTCCGACATTAACGACCTGATCACCACCCTGGACCTGCAGGACGTGACGCTGGTGGGATTCTCCATGGGCGGCGGCGACGTAACCCGCTACATCAACAACTACGGCAGCGCGCGCGTGGCCGGTCTGGCGCTGCTGGGCGCGGTGACGCCGATCTTCGGTAAATCCGACTCCTTCCCGCAGGGTGTGGATCAGAGCGTGTTCGACGGCATTCGCGACGGACTGCGTAAAGATCGCGCCCAGTTCATCAGCGACTTCGCGACGCCGTTCTACGGCATCAACGCCGGGCAGACCGTCTCTGCCGGTGCCCTGACCCAGACGCTGAACATCGCCCTGCTGGCGTCGCTGAAGGGTACCATCGACTGCGTGACCGCGTTCGGCGAAACGGACTTCCGCCCGGATATGGCGAAAATCGACGTGCCGACGCTGGTGATCCACGGCAGCAACGACCAGATCGTACCGTTTGAAAGCACCGGCAAGCTGGCGGCGGAGATGATCAAAAACGCCACGCTGAAGGTGTACGACAACGCGCCGCACGGCTTCGCGCTGACCCACCAGGACCAGCTTAACGAAGATCTGCTGGCGTTTGTGAAGTCGCTGTAATTTTTTCCAGGCCGGGTAAGGCGCAGCCGCCACCCGGCGCTTTCGCTCCGCCAGCGTCACGTAGCCAATGATTGCTGAGACAGGACCTGCAGGCTGAAGGTGCGCGGCTCAAGCCTCGTCTGAGGTAAACACCATGCCCGCGTAGGGCTTCTCCCGACACGCCGCCAGCCGCGCGGCGAGGCTGCCCACGTGCAGCTCCAGCTTGTGCCCGTCCGGGTCGAGAAAATAGAACGATGCCCCCTCGCTTTTGTTCTGCTTCCAGACGGTGACGCCCGCCTGCACAAGCCTTTGCGAGAAAGGTTCAAAAGCCTCTTCCGCCACGGTAAACGCGTAGTGGGTGTAGTCGCTCTCCTGCGGCGGCACATATTCGCGAGCCTCGTCGTACGACAGGCAGACCCACAGATCGCCGCAGGTGAGATAGGCCCCGGTATTCCAGCGGGCGTGCAGCGCAAGCCCCAGCAGCTCGTGCCAGAAGGTGACGCTTTTTTGCAGGTCGCTGACCGCGAGGGTCAGGTGGTTGAGTGATTGCAGCATGACGTGCCCTTTTGTTTTTCTCGCCGGACGTGATACGGTAAAAGCATGAACATAAACCACGCCATGCTCACCGTAAACAGCTGGTGGCTGCCTTCTTAAAGGCGGCTCGGAGTAGTTTTCCCCATTTTCAGATAGCCGCCGAAAGGCGGCTTTCACATTTCTAAGACCCCTTTCGGCAACTGCACATTAAGGAGTCTTTATGAACGCACCCACCATCCTCACCGGCGACCGCCCAACCGGCCCGCTGCACCTCGGCCACTTCGTCGGATCGCTGCGCCAGCGCGTGGCGCTCCAGCAGACGCACAGCCAGTTTGTGCTGATTGCCGACCTGCAGGGGCTGACCGACAACGGCAGCAACCCGCAGAAGATCCGCGACAACATCCCCGAAGTGCTGGCCGACTACCTCGCCGCCGGCATCGACCCGAACCTGACCACGATCTGCCTGCAGTCCGCCCTGCCCGCCCTCGCCGAGCTGACGATGCTGTATATGAACATCGTGACCGTCGCCCGCGTGGAGCGTAACCCGACGGTGAAAAACGAGATTGCGCAGAAGGGCTTCGCCCGCTCGCTGCCGGTCGGGTTTATGGCCTACCCCATCAGCCAGGCGGCGGACATCACCGCGTTCAAAGCTGAGTGCGTGCCCGTCGGCGACGACCAGCTGCCGATGATTGAGCAGACCAACGAGATTGTGCACAAGATGAACAGCCTGCTGCCCGCGCCGGTGCTGCGCCACTGCAAGGCGATGCTGAGCGACACCAGCCGCCTGCCCGGCATCGACGGCAGCGCCAAGATGTCGAAATCGCTCGGCAACACGCTGCACCTTTCGGCCAGCGAAGAGACCATTCACCGTGCGGTGAGCGCCATGTACACCGACCCGAACCACCTGAAGGTGAGCGACCCGGGGCAGATTGAGGGGAACGTGGTGTTTACGTACCTCGACGCGTTTCATCCGGACAGGGAGAAAGTGGCGGCGATGAAGGCGCACTATCAGGCGGGCGGGCTGGGCGACCGGGCGTGCAAGAACGAGCTGGAGGCGTGCCTGCAGGAGCTGATTGCGCCGATGCGGGAGCGGAGGGCGATGTACATGCGGGATAAGGGGGAGCTGATGGCGATGCTGAAGCGCGGAACGGAACGAGCACAGGGGGTGACGCAGGCGACGTTGAGGGAGGTGAAGGTTGGGCTGGGGGTGCCGGTGTTTTGATGAGGTGAGTTGATTGAGGTTGGGCGGCGGAGTGTGTGGGATAGGCATGAAGCCGCGTATTATCTCATTTAGATAATATTAATGCCGTTAATAATTCTTAATCTATCGTTTAGATAAAATAAATTGCTTTAATCGCATAAATATCACATTGATATTATCCTTTATAATACATTTAAAGGGATACTATGGCTGATGTAGAAGATATAGCCCGAAGGTTATGCAACATAATCGCTTCTCCTGATACAGTTACTGGGCTTATAAATGGAGGGCTATCTGTACCGTTAGATTATGGATATCTGGTTTATGGTATCTTTGACACGGATACAAGATATGCTCGTGAAACTCAACGAATTCGAATGTTCACTGCCATAAAACACGGCATCTTGAATTATGAGAACATAGTCAACGCTGTAAAAATTATATTTAAAGAATTCAATAGATATTTAACTGAAGCGGAGCAGGATAAATTATACAGAACTGTAATAACTTCAATTGCAGGTAGAATATCAACAAATATTATTGCATCAACTATCGCGAAACATGTTATTGAAAGAACGTCTTTTACGTTTGTTGTTTTTAAAGGGAAAGGCAACCCAATCACGGCACTGAGCACACTCCTTTTGTTTGGGGGAATGGCTGAACGATCAATTAGAACATCTGACAGACTCAAATCAGATGCACCGGAGGTATATGAACTTCTGAGACACAGAGACTATGACCTACTTTATTTTCTGTTCGCTGATGCCGTCCAACCCTTTGTAGATGCTATCCATGCAGGTTATTCAGAAGGAAAACCTGTATTTAATCAGATCATGAAGAAAGTTAATGAAAAACTAAATACACACACTACGGCAGGTGTGTATGAATAAGTTTATCATCCCAATTATAAACCTGCTTCTTTGCTCATATTTAGTTTTAGCCTATACCCTTAGCTGGGTTGAATTCGAAACCTGGCATGATAAAACAATCGCCTTTTGCATCATTACCATAAGCGCTTACCTTATTTCATTAGTAATGAATAAATTACTGCCAGGAAAGATACATATTTTTGGCGGGTTCCTGGATGTGTTATCAGGCCCCTTACTGATCATCGGTGCATTTGCTTGTATAGCTGTCCTTGAACCATGGCCGCTGAAAATTATTGGCTTGTTCATATGGGTCGTGGCGATGTTGCACCTACCTTCTTTTGTAAAAATAGATGAGGAATAATCATGTCAAATCCAGCATATCTTTGGTTAACCGATGCTAATGGCTCACCAGTCCCAGGAGGTTCCATGGTGTCCGGTAGGTTAGGCGCTATTGAATTAAAGGCGGTCGCTCATCACCTCACCATTCCTGTGAGTGGAAATACAGGCCGACTAACAGGTACCCGTGTACATACACCGATTGCCGTTCAGAAAGAGTTTGATAAAACAACACCGGTTCTCATTAAGGCACTGTGTGAAAACCAAACGCTAAAATCGGCTACGATCAAAATGTATCAAATTGATGATGCAGGAATCGAGAGAGAATATTTCAACATTATTCTGGAGAATGTAAAAATCACGGGTATCACGCCCAATCTGTTCCCGGGTTCTGGAACAGGAACACATACAGAGACGATCGAGCTAAGATATGAGGCAATCACCTGGAAACACTGTGACGGAAATATAGTTTACAGAGATGCCTGGAATCATATGGCGATAGCCTGAACCGACTTTAACATTTCTCGGGCCGAGGTAACGTTGTGCCTGCCGGTCCGACCAAGCGGAGCACCGCCGGGAAGCGCTAGCGATTATTTCTACCGCTTTAAAGGAGAGCATCATTATGGAACCCACTCTCTCTCAAGTCATTGAGGTTGTTCGAAACTCCTCAGGTGAGCATCGTAAACCTATCGATAGCAATACGTTGATTGAGGCCGATTTGCATATTTGCGGTATCGACGGGGAAGACCTACTGGAAGACTGCGAAGAAGCGTTTGGCGTTCAGCTTGCTACGGAAGAAGATGGCTACAGGAAAACGTTCTCTCTCGCGGAGAATGAGTATCTGTTTACGGGTGAAGGCATAGACTTTTTTGGCATCTGTCGATTTAGCCGCTGGGTACGTGGCCTACCCGAACCTGTTATATGTGATTTAACCGTCGGCGAACTTCACGCTGCGCTGGTTAACGCGGTGAAAGAGCAGGTTAAGCACGATTGATTTTTACTTAAAACGGGCATGGGATGACATGCCCGTATCGTTTTATTGCTTCAAGGATTACGTAAGGTGGGAAGCACGGTTACTCCGACATCGCCTGGCCTGTTCCACGCTTAACAGCCGGTATATCGCCTGTATCATTTAACGCCCCCGGAAACGTCTTCAGCCACTGCGCGACTTTCTGTTTATTGATATTCACCACGCTCATACCTTCCAGGCAACCCCATAATTCTCTTGTATGCTGTGGCGTAATCACGATGCAGTCTTTCATGGCGCGGATTTTCACCGGCATGCCGTCGATAAAGCCCGCGCGGGTTAACCAGTCGCCGCCCAGAAGAAGGTATTTAATGTCTATGCGTGCATAGAGTTCGCAGCAGGCTGCACTGTCCTGAGGCGTTTCAGCGCGGGGATGGACGGGTGCCGCGTTGGTTTGGTTTCCGTGAAGGCGGCGGGCGCTGTTTTTGCGTACCAGCTCGCGGTTTTCAATCATGCCGGTGAAAGCGTCTGATTCTGTTTTGCAAACAGTAAACTCTGGCTTAAAATTCGTCGCAGCCATTTTCAACTCCCTTATAGTTGGTTGTGGTTAGCGGTATGGGGGTGTTGCAGCACCTTCATATCGCGAATTCTATCTTTAAATATTCTTTGATAATTCCTTTCGCCGTTTGGCGTAATTTCTGGTGCTTATTATACAGGGCTGAATATAAATACAGCGGTTTGGCGTTGGGTAAATTTGGAATTTGCGAGGGGGATTCAGGAAATAGTGTTGTGTGCGGTAAGGTCATGTTTTTGTTAGTTGCAGGTTGATTGGTCTGAGTTTTGCGAGCATCATCGGAATTATTTACCTTCTTCCTTAACGCGATGGCTTCCAGCAAAACTCTCGAACAGGCAATTGCCGACATCACCATCTGGCGCAAAGGCGAACAGCGTGCGCCGCATAAGCCTCTATTGATTCTGTACGTGCTGGCGAACTATCAGCAGGGGCATGCGCGACTGTTTGATTACGGTACTGAGGTCCACGAACAGTTGCTTAGCCTGCTAGAACGCTTTGGCCCACAGAGGAAGGCGCATTACCCGAATATGCCCTTCTGGCGGCTCAAAGGGGACGGTTTTTGGGATCTTCAGAACACTGAGTTCTGTTCGACCACTGGCAGTAAGCAGCCACCCGTTAAAGAACTTGTGGAACATAACGTCGCAGGCGGGTTTGATGAAGAACACTTTGCGCTGCTGAATAAGAACAAAAACCTGATAGGCTCGCTGGCTCAGCAGATCCTTGAAGCGCATTTTCCTGAAAGCATTCAGGAAGAGATCGCGGATGAGATGGGGTTTGATATCCAGCAGATCCGTAAAGTTCGCGATCCGCTGTTCCGCCAGCAGGTGCTGCGTGCTTATAACTATGAATGTGCTATCTGCGGATTCAACATGCGGCATGATAACGCCTCCGTTGGACTTGAAGCTGCGCATATTAAGTGGAAGCAGTTTGGCGGGCCGTGTGAGATTCCGAACGGGCTGGCGCTGTGTGCGATTCATCATAAGGCGTTTGATAAGGGATCGATTGGGCTGGATGAGAGTATGCGGGTGCTCGTGTCTGAGGCGGTGAATGGGAATGGGATTGTTGGGCGGTTGTTCTGGGATTTTGTCGGGAAGCAGATTGCGTTGCCGATGATGAAAGGGAATTATCCAAGGGAGGGGTTTGTGGAGTGGCATCGGAGGGAGGTATTTAGAGAATGAGTGCGAAGGCCGGACTCGCACATAACAATTAACACCTTAATTTTTAAACAATAAAAATAAATTTGTTAGCGACATACCAACGCAGATACCAACACATAAATTCATTGGGTTTGGGACTCGAATCAGGGCAAAACCAAGTGAGCAAAAATCGCCCGTCCATGAGTAGATGTTACAGATAAAGATGAGGAGTTGGCTTTTTAGAATTAGCGAACGCCTCATCATCTAGCTACTGGTAACCTTCCCTACATTGGACAGCATTGTATCAATGTTGTCGATATCAACATTAATTGACTTCCCATAGCTTATAGCTCCTGATATTGACCTGCCGTTACCCTGGTAAAAGTTTTGTGACTGTTGCGTTTCATCAGACCGGAGGCTTTCCGGGCACGTAGAATATCGATACTGGTGATAAACGGTGACTTCTCCATGACAAAGCAACCATCGCGGTCAATTCTTACCAGTTCATATTTTTCGACAAGAAAGTTCACCGCATCGCTAAGCGATATTCCTGCATCAATATGTTCCTGGATGGTGGCTTCATCACTGAACGGTGTGTCATTCAGCGTCAGGCCATAGTGCTGCGATAACAGATGAGTCAGCAGCAACTGCCAGATTTCAACGGGTGAAAGGCAGGGCTGAGCCGCCCGTGTCGGGTGTGATGATATGGTTTGCATGAGGTTTACTCTATGAAGTTAAGGGGATAAGCGGTGAGTTACTACGGCTCAGTCTGCTCAGGATAGATAGCAATGTAGACATAACCACAGGAGCCGAGTGTATCGGCTTCGCAAGTCAGTCCATTGTGATATAGCATGACGCAGTGCCCATGCCGGGGAGAGAGTTCTCCGCTGTTGAGCATCAGCTCCAGTTGCTTGAGTATCAACGGAAAGGCCTGATCCAGGTGTAGCGCGTCATCGTCGCTGAAAGCACCGTTGAATCCTGCCCGGTCAGCGAGAAAATGCACCCGGTTGCCTTCCTGCACAAGACGAGCGCCAAAACAGGGGGTGATCGTGCGCTTTAGTCCCCACTGCTGGCAGGCTGGATTCTCCGGCTTGTCACCAGATTCTGAGTGATTGTTCATTATTGTTCCTGATTAAAGGGAAGGATTAATTGAGAGTAACGCTTCGAAGAATGACATAGGGACCATTGCGGTCCTGACGACGTTCAGCAAACACGGCCAGAACGCCGCATATGTCCTCCACCTCGCGGCCAGCATAATGGCAGATACTGCCTGACCATTTATATTTGCCCGTACTGAAGCGAAACAGTCGGGAGCCAGGATGTTGCCGGTACAGGATCATTGCCTGGCGTTTGCTGATGATTTTCATATCCAGCCTCGCTCTGCGAACGACACAATGCCCTCTGAACCGATGACCAGATGATCGAGCGTGTTCACATCAACCAGTGCTAGCGCTTCTTTAAGCCTGCCCGTAATGTTGCGATCGCATTGACTGGGCTTCGGGTCACCGGATGGATGGTTATGCGCCAGTACGACAGCGGCAGCATTGAAGCGAAGCGCTGACTTCACTACCTCACGGGGATGGACCTGGACATGGTTAATCGAACCGGCAAACAGCGTTTCGCTCTCCAGTAAACAGTGCTGGTTATCGAGATAGAGCACCATAAACACTTCCCGTTCTTGTCCGGCCAGCTGTAACCGAAGCCAGTCACGGGCAGCAGTGCTTGAGGTAAAGGATATGCCGGGCTGGCGCAGATATTTATCCAGCAGATTGATAGCGCGGCGGATGGTCTGTTGGGCATAAGGTGTCAATCCGGATGTCGCGGGAAGCAGGCAACCCTGCCTAGGCATAACCGTCAGCGGAAAGAGTTCACGCTGTGAAGACTCCGGGCATAATACGGTATTCATGTCAGGTATTCCTCAGTCGATTAGATACATAATGGCACTGCACTCTGGATGGTTTAGCGCGAAGTCTCGTAAGCGATAATAGTGTTCTGTCATCGCGTCACACTCGATACGGCAGGCATGATGGCTGTATACCATCAGACAGGCGACTATCCCTGCAGCTTCACTGGTAAGCTCTGCGCCGTTGCCATTCATACTGTTGAACAATGTCCACTTCTCCTCTTGCTCTGACTCGGGAGCCATAAAAGCGCCACCGTTACTCAGCGTCGAATAATTCCAGATCCCCCCGTGATAATCAGTACACAGGCGGTCCATCCAGGCAAAGATTCGGGGCTCAAGGGTTATCCATTGTGGGATAGAGCCAAAGTGCTGCGGCCAGAAGCCGATGCGTAACTCGTCAGGGACCACTGAGGCCGTAATTGCTGCCTGCTCAGCAAACTCAAGGTTTTGTGTATTCATTAAACTATCTCCTTATGCCGGAACGGTTGTTTAACGCCCGAAAAACTCGAGCATATTTTCTGCCATCACCCAAAGAGCGCGGTTGAGCTTCACATCGCCGTCAATGCCGGTAACGGCACGGGTGCGGCTGCTTTTCCCCTGAGCGGTTCGCCCTGACAGACCACCTTTCATCAGGTTCTCCTGCACGCGCTGGTAAACGGTCCACAGGTCATCGCTGTAGTCCTCCCGACGACGCGGAGTCAGCAACTGCGATACCGTGACCGGCTGGTGGTCCTCACCAAATCGATACTTCAGTGCAGCATTCGCCAGTGCGTGATGGGCGGGTAAAGGTAGCGCCAGAGACTGCATTGCATCGCGTTTCTCATCCACCCGGTCAAAGACCCCAAGCACTTCGTAAGCCCCTTCAATCACCTTCTCGACGACATTACCTTTATGCGGTACACGCACTTCTCCGAATGACTGACCACAGACCAGACCGTTGGTACAGACACCACGAAACAGCCCCGGCAGCATCTGGTAGCTTGATGAGCCGTCATGGCTATTAAGTAGAATGATTTCCGGCACCTGATGGCCGGTCAGTTGACCGGCACGACGCAGGCGAAGCATGTGTTTGGTGTGCTCCCGTTTACTCTGGTCCCGAACCTTTGTCTGGCAGGCAAAGAACGGCTGAAAACCCTCGCGCTGCAGGCTTTCGAGGATGGTGATGGTCGGAATGTAGGTGTAACGGTCTGAACGCGATTCATGTTTGTCACTCCCGAATACACTGGGAACATGACTCATCAGCTCTTCGTGGGTCAGAGGACGGTCACGGCGTATCTGGTTTATACGGCCAAAGCGGCTGGCTAATCTCATGAGTAATTCCTTTAAAAGAGGCAAAAGAAAACGCCCTGCTCGTTTGAGCAGGGCGTTCAGATAGAAAAGAAAGGTGGAAAAGCGCGCGGTGTCAGCTGTCAAAATCAAACTGCCATGCGCCTTCGCTTGTCTGGACCACCACTTCCAGTACATTACAGGGAACCATCAGCCCCTTGCCGGTAAATTCATGGGATACAGCACCGCCAAATCCCAGGCGTACCGGTTTCCACGGGCTGGCGAATTCTGCATCCTGGCAGTTTCCCCGGTTGACAATGAGTTGTTTAATCACAACCGAATCGACTTTTGATGTAATCCGAATCGATGAGTAGTGGCTGTAGCTTCCGGGACTAACACTGACGCTGACCGGTGAAGAAGCGGCAAGCGAAGAAAATGACAGCAGACAGAGTGCTGCGACTGTGATGATTTTCTTCATTAAATGTCCTTTAACCTGTAAGAGTGAGGCAGAACTACAGTGCAAATCCGGGCACGCAGCCGTTGTCACCGAACGCAGGAAGGACGGCATCAGCCCCCGCTAAAGTGAACGTGGCAGGTTTAACCCCGCTACCTGAAACCACAACACGTTTGCCGGAGCGTAATTTGTTCCAGGCCCACATCACATTGTCAGACCCCACATGAGACTCGCTTTCGCTGATATTCACTTCTTCAGCGTTATCAATTCTCATGGACAGTGTCTGGCCACTGTCCATCCTGACCTGATGGCCGTTCACGTCAGTGAAGATAATGGTCGCTGGCTGTGAGCCGGAACTGTCGCAGGCCAGGTAAAGTTGTGACTGCCCTTTACCGAGGATGGTGTATTCAGAGGTTCCCTGCGCATAGCCACTTACCCAGCTATCACGGTTGCCAAACGCATGCGAGACAGAAGGCGTCAGAACTGAAGCCAGTAAAAATGAAATTATCAGTTTATTTTTCATTGGAGTGTCCTGTCAGAAGCCCGCCATACCACCGAGAGTGGTGATAATGAACAGCAGGCAGGCCATAAAGATAATGAGGGTGATGTACCAGCGGGTGAATTTACCTAACAGACGCAGAAATGTTTTCATGTGCGGTCCTTTGCAATAAGCCAGTACAGCAGCCCCGCCAGTATCGGGTCGCTTATCAGACCGAGAATGAACCAGCCCCAGAACGAGCGTCCGTTAGCGGAAGCCACGATACCCAGCAACAGGGCCAGACCGCCCCATAACAGAATTAACGGCATATACTTTCCTTAATGCGTGACAATTCCTGCGATATATCACATTGATTTTGATAGTTAAAATTAATAAATCACATAATGCCCTGTGGATTATGTGGCTACCGGATTAATCATGTACAACGATGAATATCGATCGGCTCGATCGACAAATTCGATCATAATGAAACAAAGAAACTTATCGAAAACGGCAAGGCCACTCTTCGAAAGCGAAGTGACTAGCCGAAGAAAAATCCCCACAGGGAGCGTGCTGCGCGGGCGACAGTGTGTGTTACAGCCTGCAGCGCACTGCGAGCCACCTGGGGTAGCGGGGCCAGGTCAATAATCTTATCAATCACTTCCACCACGGCATCGCCAAAGCTGCTGCTGGCGGTGCTGATGACGCTGGTGGTGTGATACCCATTATGCAGGTGGGGAACCAGCGGGCTGCGGGCCTGCTTTGGGAGGCGGGTAATCATCGCTTCCACCAGACGTGACAGGCGATAACGCCCCCGCACCGAGACCGGCAGAATATCCTGCTCAGCAATCCCTAACTGACGAGCCACAGCCTGCTGCTTCTGTACAATATGCTCAGCCTGTAACGCCGAGGGCTGAGCCGATAACCAGTTCCACTGCTCCGCCGGTTCGGTTTTGTCCACCTGATTGAGCACCCATAACACCGGCGGCTGCGGCCCGCTGTACTGCACGAACACGTCCCGATAAAACTGCTCTTCTACCGCATAAGCCCGGTCATCGGCCTTGAGCACCCACAGCACCATATCGAGTTGCGGCATGAGGTCCCGGTACAGCTCACGGTATTCACCGTCACGGGTAAAACTTTCACCCACGCCGGGTAAATCAACGAGCGTCAGGAAGTGATTACCGAAACGTAGCCGTACGCACTGTGGCTGGCGGGTACAGGCCTCCACTGCATTGACTGCACAGACTTCACTGCGGAACAGCGCGTTACACAGCGAGGATTTGCCGACACCAGTTTTACCCATGATGCCAATCACCGGTTCATAAGTGACCAGACGGTTAAGTTCCTGGATTAGATGCTGGCGCAGCGCGTGCGGATAACGCCGCAGATGGCGGCGGATAAGGGCATAGCCTGAGGGATGTTTCATATCGGCCTCTGAATGAAAAAAGGCCATCCGGAGGGGATGGCCTGTTAGATATAAACGGGAGGGAATTCAGTAAGGTGATATATAACTGAGATTTTTTTAGTTTTTCTGATTCAGCTCAGCCCAGGTTTTTTCTATCAAATATTCAATGACATCAGCCCTGTTACGGTTAAAACGCTTCTCCAGTTTGACCAGCGTATTTTTAGCACCTGGAGAAATACGAATATTAACCGGTGCCTTATCGGCAACTTTCTTACGATGTTTCATATTTGCGTAACGCTTACGCAATGTATTAAGGTAAAGAGCTTTCGTGTCTTCTCGACCATCCCATAAGTAGTAAAGTAATGGTATAGCCTGAGACAGAAGAGACTCACTAAGATCCCACTTGTTTATGTTATTTAATAAGTTCGGGTGACCATTAAACTGTTTCCAGACCCATTTGACATCTTCCGGCCCAGTATCTGTAAACCAGGCGAAATCTTTTCGGCGGAGGTCTCTTATATGCGAGTAATCGATTTTTATTTCGTCGAGTGTACGTTGCAACTTGTCAGGTGAAAAGCTGAGCAGGTCAAGAATATATAATCCAGCCATAAAACACTTCTTTGGATTATCTGGCGTTCGGATTGGAAGTTCATTAACGGTAATTTTTGAGTTATTTTTATCACATACTATTTTTTTGTCATGATACCTGTTGCCAGCAAGAAATAAGATCTCATCACCAAGCTGTTGATCTCTGAATTTTTTTAAAAGATAAAGCCAGAAAAAGACACTGGATTTTTCATCATGAGAGAACCAGGATGCAATTGTTTCATCAACACAGTACTTTCTGTACATTCCCTGGTTTTCTAGAAAATTCCGAATAATCTCTGATTTATCATTTTCTGTTAATATTTGCTCAATAAGTCTGTTAATGGCTCCATTGAAACGGAGAAGTTCTCTCTCACTCCCTGATGCATACAAGCTGGCTAGATCAGTATAGCCGAGGTACCACAAAATATAGACGCCCTCTCTGATAGAGCTTACTTCAACATGCCTGTTCATCCTGCTCCCTCTGATAAAAAATGTATGATTTACAACGGCAAGCATACAAGGAATTCACCATGAAAACAGCGATTTAATACGCAATTTTTAATGTTTTTAATTTACTAATACATTGCCGATTTAGCATGTTTTTAAAGCAATTTGGTGCTTGCTTACATATGTCTTTCATAATTCTTTTTGAGTGATTCAATGCGGATATCACGCAATCTATAGTTACTAATATTATTTATAAAACAATGAATTATACATTTAAACTTGTTATTTATATATGCATTAATCATGAATTTATTGTATGTAATGGTAAGCTTTGCGTCACATAACACCTGTACGGCAGCTTTGGGGAATACGCGGTAATGTTAATCAGGTGACGTGAATCAACAGGTTGCCGATATGACCTGGCTGACGGAACGATGTACGACAGTATCGGGGCTGGTGGGTTACGTCTGGGAGCTGGAATGCGGGTAAGATCATCGTTACCACATCCATGCAGCGTTTTATCTCAATGGTCATACAGGGAGGTCTGATGCTTCAGAGGGTCCATCCCCCCTGTGGAAGGGCATCGCGGACGGAGAAGAGTATGCGAGCCTAAAGGACACGACCGTGTAAGAAGCGAACAACCGGTGAACTTTTCCGACAACAGAGGGCGGGAGGGCATGCAATGAATCCTGAGCTTTGTGGATAAGCCATCGCAGCGGATAGAACGCCGGATTTACAGAGTCAGCTCAGTTCCGGCACCGGCGGTGAGTGGCAGACCGCACTCATGTTTTCCCAGCCGTTAATCCAGTTTTACCTGACGGTTCTGAGAATAGGTATAACGAAATTTATCACCGTAGATGGATTCCGTATCCAGCACAAAGTCCAGCTGGTGTGGATCTTGTGAAGCCCACTTCAGTCGTAGTCGGTCTTCAGCACAGTTTTTATCTAACCCTCTTGCCTCAACCAGAAATATTTCTTCTCCAACCTTGAAGGAATCATTCGGACGCGGGCCACCAATCACAAAACATTCAGCGTGAAGGCCCAGTGCCTGAATGGCCCCCACGAAGATATTGTTATCAATGGCATCCACGGGTTTGTCATTGACCGTAACGGTTAGCCCGTTAACAAAGGCCGTTCCCATACCGTTATTGATGACGTAAATTCCCCACTGATTTTTGCGACCATCGTTAGAGAAATAGGCATTTATCCTTGGCTCTACAGAAATATGGTTGTGCCTGATTTCTTCTCTGCCCTGCCAGATAGCGAATGCAAGCGAGATAATGGCAATGATGATGCCCGCAGATGCGAGGATCGAGTCCCGGTACGTTGTGAAAAAATGGCGCATAAACGGTGTTTCCTTACGATAAATCAGAGACTTTGGTGCCGTGTTGTTGGTCAGGCATACGCTGTAATTAAGGTAAATAATACTGTTTCTAAAGAAGAGATATTTTCAATTAATCTATCTTCCCACACTCTCTCATCACATTTCCCCATTGCTGATGATCGATGCTATCCAGTAATGGTCTTCCGTCAAATCTGAAGTCTGCGTCCATTCCGGTGACAAGTATTCACCGGGAAACGACATATGGCTTACCACAACATCACCGATACCAATCTTAACTACGTCCAGCACCGCACGCTACAACGTTACCAGCGTCATCATCTCTCAGAATTATTTGCACGCTATTCCAAATTGCTCATGTTCCGGGTTGATTTCTACTACCGGGTAGACAGCGATGCCTGGTGCCACGCTGATAAACATTCCACGACGGCAGATATGATTCTGTTACTCCAGCGGTGTAACACGATGACAGGGCTTGTCGGGTTTACCTGGGTACTTGAATATACCGAACAGCATGGCTATCACATCCACGCTGCGTTTTATCTTAACGGTCAGAAGCATCGGAAAATATGGCCGACCTTTAAAACCCTGCAAACCCTCTGGAGTGAGATAACAAGAGAGGAAGGCTGTGCTTACCGCTGTACGCCTCAGAAGTATTACAAAGTGCAGGGAGAGCGGGTGACGTCGCATAGTGATATGAAAGGCCGTAAGGGCATGCAGTACATTCTGAGCTACCTGAGCAAGCAGGACCAGAAGGGCGAGAAAGTGGTTTGCCAGTTGAGTGACATTCCCGCTCCTGCGGTGGGTGGCAGACGTCGCAGGTGTGCCATCAGCGAATAAAAAATTACTCCAGTCCCTCATCGTTTGAAGAAGTCTGCACTCCCCATACCCGGCTCCTTCTCCCATTCCCTCAAGGAGAAAAACGATGACCACACCTGCCAGCCTTCTTACCGACAAGTTCGTCGATATGGCGTTTATCACACAACTCACCGGTTTAACCGACAAATGGTTCTACAAGCTCATTAAAGACGGTGAATTCCCAAAGCCAATTAAGCTGGGCAGAAGCTCCCGCTGGCTTGAAAGCGAAGTGGAAGCCTGGCTACAGCAACGCATAGCACAGTCCCGTCAGTAATCTTTCGAACGCAACCACATCTCCCACCTGATTTAACACCACCAGTCCTATGACCTGCACTGCTGCCCTCCTTGGGACGGTTTACGCCTGCGCGGTCGTATGGCAAAGGACCAATACTATGACGATTTATGCCAAATCCTTTATCGCGCTTGACGGTAATCAGCGCCTCACGGGCGCGGTCACTGCACAGCTTCACCCTTACGACCGCTACACCTGCCACCTCTGCGGTAGCGCTCTGGTATTCCACCCTGAATGGGGTACTAACCTCCCATGGTTTGAGCACACATGGGAAGACCTGACGGAGAACGGACGCCACCATTGTCCCTATGTACGCCCTGAGCCTAAGGAAGTGCGAAGGATAAGCATGCTGCGTCGTTATGTACCGGATGTCCTTCCGGTAGTGCGCAAGGCCGACTGGCACTGTTCGGAGTGTGACAGCGATTACCACGGTGAACGGTACTGCATGAGTTGCCGTACTGGCGACAACTTTACTGAGCGTTGCGCAGAATGAGGCTGCGCTATCTGCTACTTGTCATCTAGACATCACCACAGGATTCACACCATGCAATTTCGCACAATTCGTACCGCCCTTAACCAAGAGGGCGAAGTCACTTACATCCGGGATCTGACTCCGCGTTCAAGGGGGCTCTGGTTCTGCCGTTCCTGCAGCAATCCCTTGCGTCTGCACTGGACGCATGACAGCGGCGGTTATTTCGAACATGACCTGGAAGACGCTGACGAACGCCGATTAACGCATTGTGCGTACCGAATCATTGCCCGGGATAAACCGGTATCCGCTTTTGACCAGGCCGTGAATGCAATGATGGAACGTGATGATGTGTCCGTCACAGCACCTTCAGACAGAGATTACTTCTGCGTACTCTGCCAGCGTGAATATTATGGTATCCGCTGCTGCCCGGCGTGCGGGCAGCATATCTACAGCACGGAAATGAAAGACTTGGATACCCTGACGATACCAGTTAACTTTGCGAAATAAGGGGGGATTCTCGTCGTAGGTTATGCAGAGAGAAAGCCTGACATACAGGCATTCCTACAACAGGCGATGGCGCATTATCCACGACTGGCAGAACTCAGCTTCACAGTACAGTAAACGCACAGTGTCGCATAACCACACCTCTTATCGATCGGCGCCAACGATCAATATCGAAAAACTGATCTATCAAAACGATTATCTATTATGCGCCCTGCCTGGTTATCCTTGTCTTAACTTACTCTCAGAAAAGCCTTTTATTACGGTTAGTTATCTAGCCGAGGCTTGCTACACCCATTTTCCATGTATCCCAAATTACGAGGTCGCAAAGACGCGGAAAGATGAAGAGATGCGCACGTTGCAACAAAAAAAGAAGTGTCCTTGAGCGATGGCTCTCACTCGATAAAGAATTCTGCGACGAGTGCTTGTTTGATATCGACCAGGAAATCAGGGAAAGACGGATTATCCCGATCAGAAGGCTTAAAGATGACGATGTAGGGAAATAGTTACTCGTGATGAAGAATAAAATCGACGTTAGTGTCATTATCCCTGCTTACAACGCCGTTGAGACCATTGGTAATCTGGTTAATAAAATCCTCAGCGAAACCCACGTGGCTATTGAACTTATCATCGTCGATGACGGTTCTACTGATGGAACAGCCAACGTTCTTCGTCAAATCCATGATGACCGACTCATTCTGATTGAGCAGGCCAATCGAGGTGTCTATGCTGCCCGAAATGCTGCTCTACCCTTGCATCAAGGAGAGTGGGTAATTTTCCTCGATGCTGACGATGATATAGCAGACGGGTTCATTGAAAAACGATGGCAAGCAGCTACTGCGTCGCAAGCCGACGTCATGATCTTTAATGGCTGGCATTCTAGTGCTGACCTACATCGAAGAGCAGTTCACCGAAAGCAGCCATATGGGGCGACCCTGTCAGGTCATGAGTGGATTAGACAGTGCGTTACACGCCGTGAATGGCCACATTACCTGTGGTTGCAGATGGTCAAGTCAGCCTATATCAGACAACACTCACTGCACTTCCAGTCCGGTAAGAGCCATAAAGACATTATCTGGACGGTTCATCTTGCAGCGAGAAATGGCCAGCTCTGCATATTGGATGTTAAGGACTATATCTATAACAGCAATAGGACCTCTATCACGCACCGACCGGATTACTACGATGTTCGTGCAATAAGCTATGTTGAAGTGATCGCCGAAATCATCCAGCTAGCGGGACAGGAACAAAACAAAAAAATAAAGGTATTTTTTTACAGACATGCGCTGGTGGAGGCTCGTCATTTTCTGGGGCTGTACCGGAATCGAGTTTGGGATAAATCAGGAGTGAAAACCTGCTTCAAAACAAGCATTTCGTTCGCTAGTTTATTCAGAGGCATCAGCAGTTTTAGCGATGTGTTTTTCTTTATCAAACTCGTGGCTAAACTCAAATAATACCGACCCGTTACAATGCCATATAGAATCACCTAGACACGCGCAACTTGATTAATCCAAAAAACATTTTGAATCGCCACGGGTTTAACAGACATCTCTAAGTCCAGTCTGCGTGATACCTGAGGCCGGGTACTGCGCCTGGTGTAGGCGTCATTATGTGAGAGAGAAGCACTGTGCGGTATGCAACACGGGTGTCTACAGCATCGATGAAACCACCTAGCGGGAGAACTATACCTGCTCGATTGACGGCCCGCGTCCATCCCCTCCTGAAGACAGGCATTCATCACCTTTAGCGGCGGGAGGTGGCAGAAGATGACGATACGATTCAGGCCCACTGAATATGTGATTATGGCTGACGGGGAATGGGTGGCTGTTGATGCGGTTTCATTTCAGCATGCCAGACCGCTGTTATGCGGATCCTGCCACATACTGGTGTCTGTGAATCGAAACACATCTGGGCGATTTAAACTAATTCACCGTCCACACTCTGAGACTGATAGAAGGCGAATGATACGCTGCCGTTACAATAAATCCTCGATATCTGCAGTAACATGTAGATTAAAATTACTGGATATCTAGCAAGGCGGGCATCCATATTAGCGAATCCGTAGCGGATTGAGATATAACTCGACCCCCTTTCGCTCACAGCGAACTTTTAGCTCAGTTAACGTGTCCGTTCCGTGCCAGAAGCTGACATCACATACGCTATTGATCGTTAGGTCAGAACATGTGGTCCGCTTGGGTGAGATGCTTAGAACATCTTACACCCAAACTAAACCATCTAGAAATGTAGTAGAATAAATAAGTTATTCATATTTTTTGACATGCAAGCGAGATATTACAAAATCACCGGAGGATTCAACTTTCGTAGTTTCATTCCGAATATATTCAGAGTATAGACAGGTAACATTAGGATAATTAAAGCTACATAAAATCGCCGCTAAAATATGTGGCTTCGGTCCAAACGGAATAATGGAAACATTATATTCAGATCTAAGAGGAGAGAGCATCTGTGACATGTTATCATAACATGTTGCAATACTATTGATTGGCAATTTTATGAGTTTATCCTCACCACCAAGGTAGTGTAAAATAAAGTCTTTATTTTTTTCTCAACAAGTATTTTCATAGTCATAGCTTGCAGCTGGTGCCGCCATGATACCAAAGCATTTGTTTGGGTTTAATAAGTTATACAAACGTTGAGGACCATATCTATCAAATCCCAACATAAATATTGCTGCATTATGTCTTTTAGTTAATGAAATACCTTCACATCCTGGAATTATTCTTAACTCACCAAGTTCAACGTTGAGATCTAAATTTCTATACACTGCAGTTGCGTATATCAAATCAATTGTTACTCTTAATTCACAAAAATTGACTAGGTAATTTAAAATGGCTGCATACCAAGCTCGAGACATCGAAGTATAGTCAATTAGTATTTTTAATTCCGCAACATTAACCTTGTTAATTATTCCACTTAGTGTTTTTTGTATTTCAGAAATTTCCCTTTGTGAAATCTCAAGCAATTTGAAGCCATTCCAGCTTTCTGAAAAATAACTCAAACTATCGATACGGACTGGATCTTCTTTATGTTGGTCAAAGGCTAAAACAATCACATTGTCGATATTATCCTTATTCAATCGTGTCGCCACATCAATACAGCGTTCTTCGTACCCACAAGAAAATAGTGCGATATCATATTTTGACTGACTTAGCTCGCCTATTGATAAGTCATCTACATGTAATTTATTCATCATTCTCCTCCCAGTCTAGACTATATTGTCCATCATCATTATTTTTATTTATAGCTTTAAATCGGCTATAAGAAGAATTGTTCATTATCACAGATAATTTGATTGAATTTCCTTTTCTTGGCATTAAGTAAAAATGAGGTGATAGACAGAAGGCTAAGGAAAATCTACCTTTCCTGTTTGGCATCTTGTTATCGTTGTCCAACCCTCTAAAATCTGGGTAAATTAAACCTAGATCTACAGCTGTTTCTATATACTTCCATACGTTATCATCTTCAACATCGAATGAAAATGAGTTGTATGTATCTGTATTTATTTTGTCTGTATGAAGTTTGTCTTTTAAAAACCTTCCAATTGTTGTAAACAAATCGAAAGCTTTCTTTCCCCCCACCTCTAGGTTTAAACCATCTAGCTCTGAGTATGAAAACTCTTTTAGTTTCGCACCTTGTTCCTTGTCTGACAGAGGCTTAAGTTCAGTACAAGATTCAATATTCTTTGAAAAAAGATAATTAAACAATCGTAATAGTCGTCGAGGGTTTCCATCAGAACATCTTACTATTAGTGAATACCCAGAAAATATAAATGGCGAAGCATTTCCTTTATAACGCTGAAAGGAATCTTTTAATATCAGTGTCCCTCTCAATTTCCTGGATACTGAGCTTTCAAAAAGAGAATAGTCTTGTTCGAATAACCTCTCCGCTCTTTTGATTGTATTGGAATCACAATACTCTCTCACCTTCTCCATCAGTTTATCATCAGGAAGTACATCTTTAGGGGAGTCAATTAATATTGAATTACCCAAAAGACTCTCAAGTGTAATATTCTTATTTATAATAGATGAATTTTTTATTCTCTTTCTAAAAAGCTTATCTGCGAAATTTTCAAAGAAATCATGAGAGTTATTATTTGAGCTGCAATGGAGGCCTTGCTTATCAATATTTA
>NZ_JAWNDF010000005.1:0-232040 GCF_034106865.1 Enterobacter sp. 237C8
CGACATCATGGCGGGGAACAACCTGTGGATGCAGCGTGATGCGGCGGGGAATGCGAACAGCCAGGTGGTGAACACGTCGGGGAATATTGAGACGCAGAATGGGGATATTACCATCAGGACAGGAAGCCTGTTGAATGAGCGCGAGGGGATCAGTGAAACACGAAGCTATCAGGCCGCGACGGGCAGCCCTGCGGCAAGCGGCGCGACCTCCATTCGTGTAAAAGTCACAGACCTACCCCCTGATGAGTGGGGGTATATTTATACAATTTACAGTGGTGCGGGTGGCGGTAATATCTTCTCAATTGTCGCGCCGATGCCAAGTGGAGCAGTACAACGTTATCTGGTCGGATCGACCGTGGTCGATGTGACCGCAACAGGTGGCGTTGCGCGCATCGCCGCTAACCACGATCTGACTATCAATGCCGCTACGCTGAATAACCGTGCCGGTTATTTACTGGCCGGGAATGGGATGAACCTTTCCGGCAACAGCCTGAATAACCAGTCCTGGTTTGGTTATTCAGAGGATGAATATAAGGTCTATCGTTATAGTGGGAAAACAGGCAAGGTATCCAGCCTGAAAGGAAGCCCTGCCTCCGGCAACGATAACAACCGTCGTGTGACTTATACGCTGGATGGCGCGCCTCAGTACGAAACCCATACCACCGAACAAGCCCTCCGCGCGGTGATTCAGGCTGGCGGTCAGGTCACGGCGAATTTTACCAGTAATATCAGCAATACGGCGACGACCTCGAATGGCGGTGGAATAAGTCATTCGATACCTGCGCCGTCGCTGAACACCCTCAGCAACCAGAGTGTCGGCAGCGGCGTGCAAAAACAGGGGCTGAACACGACCGGCACCGTGGCGGTTAACTCGCCGCAGTGGAACGATCGGCTCCAGGGGGCGCTGCAGCAGCTTAACGGCGGCGGCTCGCTGGAAAACGGCGGCGCGTCCGGCACGCCTCTCAGCAACGTTGCCACCACGCAGAAAGGCAACGCGAACCTCGGCCAGCTGGGCGCACTGGCAAACGCCGGGGTCACCACCGCCGATCTCAGAACCGCTCAGGGTGGCGCCGTCGGGCATTATCAGGGCCAGCGCGTCGACACCAGCGCTTACCCGCTGCCGTCGGGCAACAACGGCTATTTTGTCTTCTCCGACAACCCGAAAAGCCCGTACCTGATCGGCATCAACCCGAAACTGAATGGTCTCGGACAGCTTGATCCCGCCCTGTTTGCCGATCTGAACGCGATGCTCGGGATCAAACCGTCGTCCACGGCGCCGCAGGAGACGCGGCTGGCGTTTACCGACGAGAAGCAGTTCCTCGGCTCGTCCTATATGCTCGGCCGCCTCAACCTGAACCCGGACTACGATTACCGCTTCCTCGGCGATGCGGCGTTCGATACCCGCTATGTCTCCAACGTGGTGCTCAACCAGACCGGTAACCGCTACCTGAACGGCATCGGCTCCGATCTGGATCAGATGCGCTATCTGATGGACAACGCCGCGGCGGCGCAGCAGTCGCTGGGCCTGCAGTTTGGCGTCTCGCTGACCGCCGATCAGATTGCCTCACTCGACCACAGCCTGCTGTGGTGGGAGAAAGCCACCGTCAACGGCGAAACGGTGATGGTGCCGAAACTCTACCTGTCGCCGAAGGACGTCACCGTCAACAACGGCAGCGTGATCGCGGGCAACAACGTCACCCTGAAGGGCGGCAGCATCACCAACGGCGGCAGCACGCTGCTGGCGAAAAACAGCCTGACGCTCGACAGCCAGAACAGCATCAGCAACCTCAGCAACGGCCTGATGAAAGCGGGCGGCGACCTGAACCTGAGCGCCATCGGCGATATCAATAACATCAGCTCCACCATCAGCGGCAAAACGGTCGCGCTGGAGAGCCTGGACGGCAGCATCAACAACCTGACGCAGGTTGAGCAGATTGATATCAACGCCGGCGGGAAGTACGGCAACATCGGCCTGAAGGACACCCTGCTGGGGAACGCTGCGTCGATTACCGCGCAGGATGGCCTGTCGCTTGAGGCAGGGAAAAACATCACCGTCACCGGGGCGAACCTGGCTTCCGGCGGCGATATGCTGCTGAACGCGTGGGGCGATATTGCCGTCAACGCGAATCAGATCAACGACGCATTCAGCTCCAGCCGGGAGAAAACCAGCCGTTCCTCCGTCACGTATCAGGGAAGTAACGTCAGTGCGGGCGGCAACCTGCTGGTGAATGCCGGGCACAACCTTGACGTGACCGCCAGCGACCTGAAGGCGGGCGGCAGCGCGGGGCTGAGCGCGGGCAACGATCTGAACCTGAACGCGGCACAGACAAGCGAAAGCAGCCGGAAAGGGAAAAGCGAGTCCCACAGCACCGGGCTCGACCGCACCACGATTTCCGCAGGCGATAACCTGGTCCTGAAGGCCGGGCAGGATATCAACGCCCAGGCCGCCGCGCTGGCAGCGGAGAAAAGCGTCGGGCTGCAGGCGGGTCGCGACGTGAATCTGGCTGCGGAAGAGACCACGCAGGGCGACAGTTATAAATCAGGCCGTAAAAAAGTGATTAACGAGTCGGTTCGCCAGTCGGGAACCGACATCACTGCGGGCGGGAATGTGACTGTTATCGCCGGACGGGATGTAACGGCACAGGCTGCAGATGTCTATGCCGCAGGCAATACAGCCGTGGCCGCCGGGCGGGATATCACCCTTTCCACTGCGACGGAAAGTGACTATACGTACCGGGAGGAGAAAAAGACGTCCGGTGGGTTCCTCAGCAAGAAAACCACTCACACCATCCACGAAGAGACGCATACGCGTGAGAAAGGTACGCAGCTTTCCGGTGACAACGTTGCTCTCCGGGCTGGTAACAACCTGACGGTGCAGGGCTCATCAGTTGCCGCTGAGCGCGATGTGGCCCTGAAGGCTGGAAATGATCTGACCGTGGAGGCAGCAACCAACACCGACACGTACTACGACATGAAAAAGACGAAGAAATCCGGCGTTTTCTCCAGCGGGTCGGGATTGGGTATCACCATCGGGTCGCAGTCTTCAAAAAGCACCCGACAGGGGGCAAATACAACGCAGAGCGATGCCCGCAGCACGGTGGGCACTGCTGGCGGTAATGTCATCATCAGCGCCGGAAATGACGTCCAGTTGAGCGCGGCAGATGTGGTTGCCGGAAGAGCGAAGGATGATTCCTCCCGCAAAACCGGCCATATCGATATCACTGGCGACAGCATTGCCATCCTTCCTGGACGGGATACGACCACTGAGTCCATGAAGCAGGAGTCCAAATCGTCTGGCGTCACGGTCAGTGTGAAAGCGCCATTTGAAGACACTGTGCGTAACGTGCGCGATATCGTTCGTGGTAAGGGCAACAGTGGCAACAGCACCGTCGATAAAGTGAAGGGGCTGGGGGCGGAAGGCGGTGCGCTCGCGCTTGACGGACCAGGCCAGATGATGGCCATTTCCGCAGGAAGCACCCGCTCTTCCTCTGAGTCGCACTACGAGGGCGAGTTTAACAGCGGCAGCCATCTTGCCGCCGCAGGCAATATCCAGATGACTGCCACCGGTAAACAGGGAGGCAGCAACAGCGGCAATATCCTGATTGCCGGGAGCCAGGCTAAGGCCGGTGAAACGGTGATCCTCGATGCGAAACGCGACGTTGATATCACCACCTCCACAGACAGCGAGAAATACGGCAGCAGCACTAAAAATAGCGGCTGGAATCTTTCGAGCGACCTGAGCGCCGGAAGTGCTGTTCGCGCCATCTCGGGTGGGGGTTCCCACGGCAATCAACTCCTGCCGGGTGGGATGAGCAAGGCGGAGAGCAACAGTAGCGGCACCCGGACCACACAAAACGCGTCGGTCATTCAGGGCTCAGATATTTACGTTAACAGTCGTGACGGCAGCGTGAATATCAGCGGCAGCCTGATGACCGCCACGGACGATCTTCTGCTGTCAGCCACAAATGGAGATATCTCCGTTTCTGCCGGACGCGATACATCGCGCAGTGAGAGCAGCGGCAGCAGCAAATTGCTGGGGACTCTGGGAGGCGATGGTTACAGCGCCACGGCAGGCTACCGCCATGAAAAAAACAGCAGTCGGGAAGATAGCAGCCTCGAAAACGGATTGCGCAGCCAGCTAAGCAGCAAAAACGGTAGCGTTGTCGCGCAGGCCGGTAACGATCTCTCCCTGTCAGGTACGGATATCCGTGCTGGTAAATCGGTCTCACTCAGTGGCGAAAATGTCCTCATGGGGGTGAGCCGGGATACCCGTGACGGTGAAAACCACAGCAGCAGCGCCCAGTATGGTGTGACGGCATCTGCTGGGGGCTGGGCTGTTGAGGCTGCTAAAGCCGCTGAGACGGCTGCCCGCAGCGCAGAAAACGGCGATGATCCACGGCTGACCGCCATCAGAACAGGCCAGTCGGCGGCAACCGCGGCGCAGGGCGCTATGTCGGACTCGTCGCTCATCAAGGCTAAAGTGTCTTTAACGGCGGGGACGTCATCTCAGGACAGTCGTTACCACAGTACCGACACGCAGGGCACCACCATTAATGCCGGCGAGAATGTCTCTGTTCGTGCCGGAAATGACATTGCCGGTATGGGGGTACAGATCGCGGGTAAACACGTGGCGCTGGATGCGGGGCGGGATATTCTGCTGTCTGCCTCCCAGAACACAACCCACTCTGAGAGTAAAAACAGCGGCAGCCAGTTCAGCGTCGGTGTCGGTGTGAGCCTGATTGGTGCGCAAAACGGCATCTCGGTGGAACTGGGAGCGTCACAGCATAAGGGCAAGGAAAACAGCCAGTCGCAGCGCAATACGAACAGCGTTGTCCATGCTGATGAACAGCTTACGGTGAACAGCGGACGCGACACCACCCTGAAAGGTGCGGAGCTGGAAGGTAACCGTGTGGTGGTCAACACCGGGCGCGATCTCACCATCAGCAGCGTGCAGGATACGGCCAGTTATGACAGCAAGCAGTCTTCGTCAGGCGCGTCCCTCAGCCTGTGCATACCGCCGCTGTGTTATGGTGCGTCTTCCGGTAGCGTCAGTGCATCGGGTGAGAATATCACCCAGAATGGTAAGAGCGTCGCTGAACAGAGCGGGATATTCGCAGGCAAGGGCGGCTTTGCTGTCACCACCGGAAATCATACCCAGCTTGACGGCGCGGTGATTGCATCCACGGCGTCTGCAGATAAAAATAGCCTCGACACGGGTACGCTGGGTTTCAGTAATCTCCACAACGAGAGCCAGACCAGCGGCAACGGCTATACGGTGGCGCTTTCCGGCAGCGCGGGCGGCAGCGGAAACGGTGAAAACCGCAATCTGGCACCGGCCATCGGTACGGGCCAGGCAGAAGAGAGCCACACCGGCACGACCTCATCAGCGGTGAGTGGCGGTAGCATTGTCATTCGCAACCCGGCGGGACAGAAACAGGATATTGCTGACCTGAGCCGTGATACGGCTGACGCCCACCACGGCGTGGACGTGAACGGTGATGTGCAGAAGGTCAGGGATAACCTGGCGGTCCAGAGCGAAGGCGCGGCCCTGGCTACCTCTGCGCTGGATGCTTACGGCAAGTATGCGGAGCAGAAAGCGCGGGAATCCAATGCGGCGCTGGGCGCGAAGCTGGCGTCAGAAGGAAAACTGCAGGGCGATACGCCGCAGGAGCAGGAAGCGTTCCTGAAGACGCAGCCCGGATATCAGAATACCGAATACGGTCCGGGGAGTGCCTTCTGGACGAAGGGCAGCGCAGCGGCAGGATTACTGGCAGGTGCGCTTGGCGGTAACCTGAAGGCAGGCGCGGCAGCGGGGGCGGCCCCTCTGCTGGCGACCCTGGTCAAGGAGCAGAAAGACCCGACAGCCCGTGCCGCGCTGCACGGTATTGTGGCTGCGGCGCTGACGCAGCTGAGTGGCGGGAGCACTGCGGATGGCCTGAAGGCCGGTGCTATAGGGGCCATTACGGCCTCGGCGATGACCGACCATCTGGTCAGTGCGCTGTATGGAGATAAAAAATCCAGTGACCTGACGCCAGAGGAGAAACGGCTGGTCAGTAGTCTCGTGAGTATCGCGGGTGGTCTGGCGGGCGCTGCGGTGACGGATGGTAGCGTCTCCATGGCGGCGATGGCGTCGGAAACGGCGAAGGTGGAGGTTGAGAATAACTCGCTGAGTGTCGTTATACAGGGCGGTAAACTGGCTGCACAGGGATGTCTGAAAATTTCTGCTTGCCGTGATCGCCTGGTTGCCAGTGGTCTGGGTGCTTTACTGGGGATTGGTGCATCCACATCAGCAATGGATACATTGTCACAAGATGAGCAGTTGCATCTGATCTATGTGGCCTCGCTCAATGATCCTTCCCAGCTCAGTCAGTTAAATGATGCTCAGAAAGCGGCCTATGAGTCCCTGACAGGTAAGACGATCACCAGTACTGGTGGTACGCAGGTCATCAACCCGGGACCATCAAACACTGGTGGAGACCAGACTGTAACCGGAAATACGCCCTCCAACACAGGGAATGATAGTGTAGCAACCGGAGGGATAAATCATACTGGTAATACCAACGGTGATGGAGCGTCAAACAATAATGGCTGGACGACAACTACGCCGGTTCCGGATTCTCCTTCAATGGATGATCTTTTCTATCAGAACGAGAAGATCCCCGGCCTTGAAAATGTTCGCCCTGAAAATCCCGGTTATCCAGCCAATCAGAGTGTTATTGAAAAAATGAACGAACCTAAGTTTATTGCCTGGATAGGCAATACAGATTGTACGGATTGCTCAGATATCGCACCTAAGCTTCTCGATGCAGCTGGCGGGCACGGGAAAATTATTGAAGCAAGGCCGACGACTCCGTACAATTTAAATGTGTATGAAAATGGAAAAATTGTACATGAACAAGCTTTCCATCAGGTTTATACCGATGGTCAGTATGTTTACGATCCAAGAGTGTCCTTAAAACCGATTCCTAAAGGAGATTGGGAAAAACATATCAAATCTATAAATCAGGGAAGTGTTACGATCTCTGATAAATTACAGGGGTTAAAATAATGTTTCCGATAGGTAAGAAAGAAACTATCTTGTTGGACTTCATTGGTTCTCTTGGAAAACTGGAGTGGTTACATTATCAGAGCCGTATCGAAGATGAATGGATAAATGACCATTTTGAAAAAATTGATCGCTCTAAGTACCCTCCTTATACCAGTTTTCGATTTGAAAAAGAGGTTCCAGAAGTTATTACCTTACTGGAAGATGCGATTCAATCATATAAAGGTAAAGTTGAGTGGTGTATGACCCATCATCCGAAAGAGTATGGTACTGGTGTTAATCATCGTATTTTGCCTACATTTGTTAAGAATCTCAGAGTCAGTGAAGGTATGGAAGATGTTAACGAGTATATTGAAAACCATTATCCTGATTTTGGCCCAATCGCCTATGAAGATCTTGTTGGACTGACGGAGCATGTTCAATCAGTTTTCAAAAATGCTGGATATGATGCATAAATTTTCTTTATATGCTCTGTAATAACATTTTGATATGGAGCCTTAACCCGTTATGCGTACGGACGGAAAGAAGTGTCAGGTGACTATTTTAATGAGAATGCCTTAACAATAATGGCTAGCGCCACCAATCCTGGCATCTGTCATTTCTCTATCCCGTCGACCCGGTAAGCGAAGCGCCACCGGGCCATGGCAGATTAATATTGACTCATCACCCTTTCGGGAACACCCAAACATGCTTCTCAGGCAACGAAAGATGGCAGTGCTGCGGATCCCGAACCTCATGCCCATACGCGCGGATCACAAAATCATCCCCCACCGTGCGGAAAAGGTACTCCCAGCGGTCGCCGAGATACATGCTGGTGAGCAGCGGCAGCTCAAGCTGATTTTCCCCTGGCCCCTCGACCACCGCCACGCGCTCGACGCGGATCACCGCCGTCGCTTCTTCACCGCTCTGCACCCCTTCACCGGCCTGGCCCCACAGCACCCAACCTTTTCCTTCGATACGCGCTTTGCCGTCGCGCACTTCGGTGACTTTGCCGTGCAGGCGGTTGTTGCTGCCCATAAACTCGGCGGTAAAAAGCGTTTTCGGCGAGCCGTACATCTCCTGCGGCGTGCCCTGTTGCTCAATTTTGCCGTTGTTAAGCAGCAGGATACGGTCGGAAATGGACATCGCTTCGTTCTGGTCGTGCGTCACCATCAGTGCCGATAGCCCGAGCTTAATAATCAGCTCGCGCAGGAACACGCGGGCCTCTTCGCGCAGCTTAGCGTCGAGGTTAGAGAGCGGTTCATCCAGCAAAATCACCGGCGGGTTGTACACCAGCGCCCGGCCAATCGCCACGCGCTGCTGCTGCCCGCCGGAGAGCTGGTGCGGGTGACGTTTGCCAAGATGGCCCAGACCAAGCTGGTCCAGCACGTCCTGCACGCGCTGCTGGATCTCTTTGGCCGGGACTTTGCGCAGCTTGAGCGGATAGGCCACGTTCTCAAACACGGTCTTGTGCGGCCACAGGGCATAGGACTGGAACACCAGCCCAAGGTTACGCTCTTCCGCCGGGACCTCGCTGCGCGGCGTGCCGTCGTAAACTTTATTATTGCCAATGACAATGGACCCCTGCGTCGGTTTTTCCAGACCCGCAACGGCGCGCAGGAGGGTGGTTTTACCGCTGCCGGAGGGGCCTAACAGTGAGACCACTTCGCCGCGCTTCAGGTTCATGGAGACACCTTTTAAAACAGGATTGTCGCCGTAGGTTAAGTGCAGATCGTCAACCGCTAATTCAATCATGTATTTTCACTCCGAAACGAAGGGCAATGCCCAGACCTACCACGACCAGCAGGATGTTAATGAAAGAGAGCGCCGCCACGATATCGATGGCACCCGCGGCCCAGAGGGAAACCAGCATCGAGCCGATGGTTTCCGTGCCGGGTGAAAGCAGGTACACACCCGTTGAATATTCGCGCTCAAAGATCAGGAACATCAGCAGCCACGAACCGATAAGACCGTAGCGGGAGAGCGGGATGGTGACGTGGCGGGTGATCTGCCCGCGCGTCGCCCCGGTGCTGCGCGCCGCTTCCTCAAGCTCCGGCCCAACCTGCAGCAGCGTGGAAGAGATCAGCCTCAGCCCGTAAGCCATCCACACCACGGTATAGGCCAGCCAGACGCTGAAAATGGTGCTGCGCAGCGAACGCAGCCAGACGATGACGTTTTCACGCATCCAGTCGGTCCAGGCGAACCCGGAAAGCCAGCCGGATTTCAGCGAGTTATCCAGCCACATCGGCAGGAACAGGAACACCCACAGGAACGCCAGACCCGCCAGCAGGCCAGGCACGGCGCGCGGCACCAGCACGCTGTAGTCCAGAAAACGCGTGGTGTTGTCCGGTTTACGGTGCATGGCAATGCCGACAAACAGGTAGCACACCACGGCCAGCGCGCCGCCAATCACGCCAATCGCCATGGAGTTGACGATGGCGCGCAGCAGGTTGGGCTGCGCCCAGATGGTGCGGAAGGTGTTCAGAGAAAGCTCGTCCCACAGCGAAACGCCCACGCCCCAGTTGGAGATAAACGCGCGCAATACCACGCCGAGCAGCGGAACGCCGATGGTGACGGTGAGCCAGAAGGCAATCACTCCGCCAGCCACCCAGCGCCATTTACCCAGCGGCAGCGCGCGGGCCTGCGAAGCCTTGCCCTTCATGGTGACGAAGCGGTTGGCGGTGCGCATCAGGCGACGCTGGAGCATCACCAGCGGGATGGTGATGCAGATCAGCACCACGGCAACCGCCGCCATCAGGTTATAGGATGGGGTGCCCATCTTGTTCGTCAGCTTATAGAGATAGGTCGCCAGCACCATGTTGCCTTCCGGGTCGCCGAGGACCAGCATCAGGCCGAACACTTCCAGCCCGAGGAAGAACAGCAGCACGGTGGCGTACAGAATGGACGGGCGCACCATCGGCAGGCTGACGGAGGTCATGACCTGCCAGGGCGACGCGCCCGCGGTGCGCGCGGCTTCTTCCACATCGGAGCCCACGCTGCGCAGCGCAGACGATATATACAGATAGGCGTGCGGGACGTGCGTCAGGCCGGCGATGACCACAATGCTCGACATGTCGTAGATATTCCACGGCACAAAACCAATCAGCGCCTGAGCCCACTGGGAGAGAAAGCCCACCGGACCGGCGGCCACCACGTAGCCAAAGCCCAGCACCATCGGTGAAACGAAAATCGGGACCAGGATCAGCGGCTCAATCAGCCGGCGGCCGGGCAGGTCGGTACGTACCATCAGAAACGCCAGCACGCCACCCAGCGGGATGGAGATAAAGACCAGCCCGAAAGCAAGAATAAAGCCGCTTTTCAGGGCCTTATAAAAATCAGGGTCGGTGAAAATAAATTCAAATGATTCAAAGCTCCACTCTTTTGACGGCGAAAAGAACGGGGCGGACAGGAAGCTCTGTATCACGATAAACGACAGCGGCGTATAGATAACCAGGGCGGTTATCAGCACGACGATGCCTCGCGGCAGGCTTTGCCACTTTCTGCGTAATGTATTCATGGGGTATCCCTGGTGTTGCGGCCCAGAAAAACGAACTCAGTCGATAAGGGAGCGCGGCGGCCTGCGCCGCGCTCAGACGCTTATTTACCGGCGGCGGTACGCCACTCTTTGATGTACTCCAGGCGTTTTTTCGGCTGCAGGTATTCCAGCAGCGTTTCATCAACCGGAATTGGCTTCAGCGCGTTACCGAGGATTTTGGTCAGGCCGTCGATATCATTTTTCCCTTCGATATCGTTACGAATGGAGGGAATATCCGCCTGATTGGCCAGAATGTTTTGCCCTTGTTCAGACAGCACATAGTCCAGCCACAGCTTAGCGGCGTTGCTGTTTTGCGATTGCTGGCTGATGAACGACACGCGCGACAGCACCAGGGTGTAATCTTTTGGATAGGAAATGCCGAGCGAAGGATCGTTCTTCGCGCGCGCTTCCGCGTAGGACCCGAGGATGTTGAAGCCGATCAGGTTTTCACCGGAGGAGACGCGCTCCATCATGGTGCCGGTAGACGACTGCACCGATAAGCCACCTTTGGCGACGTCGGCCAGGGTTTTGAAGTAATTAGGATCGGCGTTGTGATCCTGAACCGAGAGCATAAAGCCCAGACCCGATTTTTCGATGTCGTAGGTGGTGACTTTGCCCTTGAATTTGTCCGTCTGGCTGGCAATCAGCTTCGCCAGCGCGGCGTGAGAATCCGGCACGTCGCCAGCCGGGATCAGGCGCTTGTTGTAGATAAAGACCACCGGCTCATAGGTAGTGCCATAAGCCTTATCCTTCCAGACCGCCCATTTCGGCAGCTGGCTTTGCTCCGGCGATTTATACTCCATGGCGTAGTCGGTGGCGAGCTTCAGGCCGGTGTCCATAGAGGAGCTCCAGACCACGTCGCCGCTCACGCCACCGGAGGCCTGTTCGCTGATGAAGCGGTTGTACAGCTCGGTGCTGTTCATGTCGTTGTATTCGACTTTAATGCCCGGGTAGGTTTTTTCGAAGCCCTGGATCAGCGGTCCGGCGGCCTTGATGTCGGTGGTGGAGTAAATAACAACCTTGCCCTCTTTCGTTGCGGCATCAACAACTTTTTGATATTCAGCAGGATAGCCCTGCGGCAGGGCAGAGAGTGCAGAAGCAGAGAACAGTACAGTAGCGGTAAGCAGAGAAATTCGGAACGTGTTCGACATTATAGTTAACCTTTTAGTTACATTTGAGGAACTAATTGTCAACATAGCGTATCGGGCTCCACCCACAAGAGGGTGAAGCGGGCAATGATTCCGAAGTGTGATTGTCGCCGTCGTTTCAGCAATTAACACCATAAAATCCGCGAACGTTAGCCTGTGAACGATTCTGGATTACGGTTTATCGGGCGCTTTGCGGTATAACCTTCGCGGATGACCAATATTGCCATACAGCATTTCGACGCTGATTAACCCGCTCTCCACGCAGTATTCAAGGTAGCGACGCCCCGTGGTTTTGCTGATCCCCACGTTTTCCACCACCTCTTCAACCGACATCGCGGTATCGGGATGCTCGGCGAACAGGTTTTTAATCCGTTCCAGCGTCTGGGGTTCAATGCCCTTCGTCGACGGCGTAATGGAGGCTTCCGCGGCGGGAAGATTAAACAGGCGATCCAGCGCATGCTGGTCGACCACCTTCACCTGCTGCACGGTGTGGATGAAACGCATAAACCGCTCCAGCGAGGCGTGCAGGCGCTGGAAAAAGACGGGCTTAATCAGGTAGTCAAACGCGCCGCTGCGCATGGCGTGGCTGCAGGTCTGCATATCGCTGGCGGCGGTGATGAAAATCACCGAGCATTCGTAGCTTTTCAGTAGCGGATTATCAATTAACTCCACGCCTTTACCGTCCGGGAGATAGTTGTCCAGCAGGATCAGCCGCGGCTGATGCTGACGAATCAGGCTGCATGCCTGCTCAATCGACGCGGCGATGCCCACCACGCGCAGATGGAAATTCTGCTCGATATACTCGCGATGCAGCTCCGCCAGGTGCGGCTCATCTTCAACTATCACAACGTCAAGTGGTCGGGTCATGCTGTCGCCCATTCGGAATAAACACAGAAAAAATAGTGCCCTGCGGCGTGTTGTCGGCAATCTCAATGCTGCCGCCGGCCTTGTCGATATATCCTGCCACCAGGAACAGGCCAATACCGTGCTCGGTACCCACAATGTCGTTTTCGCTGTCCGGCTTGCTGCTGAATCCCTGGCGGAAAATGTGCGGCTTCAACGCATCGTCCACCCCGCAGCCCCGGTCAGCCACCTCGATCAGCAGCTCCTGGTTACGGTCAGAAATGTAGAGTTCTACCGGCGCGTGGACCGGCGCGTTGAGTGTCGCCTCCACGGCGTTGTCCAGCAGGTTACCAATAATGGACATCAGCTCCGTTTCACTCAGCGCGGCAGGCATCCGGGTGAGCTGGCAGGCGGGGTCAAACAGCAGCTCGATGCCTTTTTCGCGCGCGCTGACGTATTTTCCGAGCAGCAGCCCGCACAGCGCCGGGGAGACAAAATGGGCTGAGACAAAGTCCAGCACGCGCTGCGCGCCTTCTGACTGCACCTGAATGTAACGGATCGCCTCGTCATAATGTTTCATCTGCAGTAGCCCGACCAGAGTGGCGGTCCAGTTCAGCTGTTCGTGGCGCATAATGCGCAGGTTATCCGCATAGCGTTTGATCTGACTGAGCTGGCTGCTGAGCGTGTTGATGTCATTTTTGTCGCGAAAGCTGTATACCCAACCGCTTTCAACGCCCGGTTCGACCTCAATGGCTACCCGGTTGACGATCACCTCGCGCTGGTTCAGCACCGCAACCTGGTCGTGGCTGCCAGCGCTCACCGAGGCGTAGCGCTGGGATAAAAATCCCGGCGCCGTCTGCAGAATGTCTTCCAGCGGTTTCCCGATAAGTTCATTCTCACTTTGCCGAATATCCAGCATTTCGCGTGCCGCGCGGTTAATTAAAATCAGCTGCTTCTCGCCATTAACGGCAAATACCCCTTCGTACATGGCTTCTAATAGCGCGCGCTGCTGCAAAACCAGCTGAGCGATATCTTTCGGCTCCAGCCGGAACATCTGTTTTTTTAAATTGCGGGTAAACAGCCAGGAGAAAATAAAAAGCAGCAGCAGAAGCGCTGCGCCGTATAGTCCGGACTGCCAGAGAATGCGGGCGTTAATATTGGCAATATACGAGGTCAGATAGCCGACCGAGACAATACCAATCACCTGATGCTGCGCGTTGAAGATGGGCGCTTTGCTGCGTAGCGACACGCCAATCCCGCCCTGACGCACGGAAATAATGGTTTTGCCCTTTAACACCTCCGCATTATCGCCGCCGATCATCGGTAAATTAATACGCTCCGGCGATTCCGAATGATAAAGGTGCTGCTCCTCGGTATCGCCAATCACAATGTAGCTGGCATCGCTTTCGGCGCGCAGCGGCTGAATTAACCGGGCTATTCCCGGAATATCTCTGGCCGCTACCATTGTCGCCAGACCCGGCATCAGCGCGATCTGGCTGGCCTGAACCCGGGCGCGCTGGCCGAGATCGTGATGGAGCTGTCGGTCAATAAAATGGAACAGGATTGTTCCCAGCAGAACTAACAGCAGGCAGGAGAAGCACACCAGCGCTAAAAACAGCTTTACCTGAAAAGAGAGTCTGCGTTTCATTCAACCTGCGGAAGTTATGTAAAAGTGACATTTGCCGAGCCTGACATGGGCCAATAGCGGACGCAATCTGGCGAGAAAAGAGTTGTGACCTGGCTTTTCGTTTTCGGCGTTATAGCCATCAGGATCCCGTAAGGCTATGCTTCATTCAGCACGATAATAATTACAGAGGCAATGTCATGGATAAAGAACTACTGGATGCGGGTTACCGGGCCTATACCGGCGAGAAAATTGACGTTTACTTCAATACCGGGATCTGCAAACACTCAGGTAACTGCGTGCGTGGGAGCGCAAAGCTGTTTAATCTGAAACGTAAACCGTGGATCATTCCCGATGAAGTTGACGTTGAAACGGTTGTACGCGTGATTGATACCTGCCCGAGCGGTGCGCTGAAGTATCGCCAAAAATAAGCGAGGAACCATGGATATTCTGGAAGGCCATAACAAGTTTTACGTCAATGATGCGAACGGCAACCAGGTTGCGGAGATTGTCTTTGTACCGACCGGCGAGCACCTGAGCATTATCGAGCACACCGACGTGGATGAGAGCCTGAAAGGGCAGGGCGTCGGTAAACAGCTGGTGGCGAAAGTGGTGGAGAAGATGCGCGGTGAGAACCGTAAAATTATCCCGCTGTGCCCGTTCGCGAAGCATGAGTTTGATAAAACGCGGGAATATGACGATATTCGGGCGTAAATAACACCGGCGATGGCCGGTGTTTTTTTATCTTACCTGCTCAAACAGCAATACCATCGCGATCAGCACCATTATCCCTCCTGACGCCATGCTCACCATACGCGCCGCCTGTGGCCGGGTCGCCAGGACCGCTTTCGAACCATACCCCACCAGCAGATAGACCAGCGTACAGGTGATAAGGTGCATCACGCCAAGCGCGGACATCTGCATCGCTATCGACCAGCTTCCGGTCGGGTCTGTAAACTGCGGAAGCAGCGCCAGGAAAAGTAAAAACACTTTCGGGTTAAGGCCGCTAATGCAGAGCCCTTTCACCGCCCACTGTTTCCAGTTTTCCGCATGGTGGGTGGCCTTTTCCGGTGCGGCCGGGTGACGCAACAGTCCGATGCCAAGCCAGAGGAGATACACGGCCCCCGCAACGGTCAGCCCGGTTAACGCCAGCGGATGCTGAGCAATCACTACGCCCACGCCAGCCACCACAATCAGCGTAGCTAACAGATGCCCGGACATTAGCCCCATCACCGCCGGTACCACGCGTCGCCCGTTAATCCCGGCGCTAATGGCGTAGGCCCAGTCGGCGCCCGGCGTCATGATGAGCAGAAAAGAAACCACCCAAAAGCCGGCCACAATACTCATTTCCATCGTTCTGAAAACTCCCGCAGTACGTCAAACGTTGAGAAAAAGAATATCGCTAACCCTGCGAAATAGGCTTTCAATGTTATGCTCATAACACCGTGAAATTGAGAAAATCTTCCACATGGATAGCATCGATCGAAAAATTCTTGCTGAGCTACAGTCTGATGGCCGCTTATCCCTTACCGAGCTGGCGGAAAGAGTGAACCTGAGCCTCTCGCCGTGCCATCGTCGCGTGCGGGCGCTGGAGCAAAGCGGGGCCATAACGGGATACCGTGCCAGCCTCGACCCCGCCAAAATGGGATTCAACTTTCTGGCGATAGTGTTTGCGACGCTGAAGGAGGGGGACAGAAAGGCGGTTAGCGCGTTTGAAGCGGCGGTGGAGGAAATCCCGCAGATCGTGCTGGCACAGCGTCTGTTTGGCGATCCCGATTATCTGATGCACGTCGTGACCCGCGACCTGTCCGCTTTCCAGAAACTCTACGACGAGAAGCTCTCCGCCATGCCCGGCGTGCAGCACCTTCGCTCTACGCTTGTGATGAAAACGGTCGTGCAGGACAGACCTTTTCCGCTGGAATCAGCAGGGCGAGACTAAGAGGCCTGCCCGGCAGAGCGCCGGGCAGGAAAGGAAATTAGCCGACAAACATCACCGACACGCACAGCACGCCGACGATCAGCGTCAGCAGGTTGCCAATCGAGCGGTACTGTTTCAGGGAGGGGATCAGATACGTCGACAGCGTCGGCATGATAAACAGGATCATGGCGATAAGCGGGCCGCTGATGGCGTAAATCATCGAAATGGCGTTCGGGTTAATGCAGCAGACGGCAAAGGTGATTAACGACACCCCCATAATGGAAATCGCGCGGTTAAAGGCGCGGCTCTTTTTCACGCCCACCTGATTGAGCGACGACTTCACGATCTCCGTCGCCCCTTCAATCACCCCAAAATAGGTGCCGAGGAACGATTTCGACATCGCAATAATCGCCACGATAATCCCGGAAATGCCCAGCCACGCCGGAGAAGAAGGCATCATCGACAGCGCGGACAGGATCGTTACCCCTTGCTCTTTGGCGGCCACAATGTATGACGGCGGAATTGAGAGCAGGCAGCTGAAGACAAAAAACAGCACGCTCAGGCAGATGATCAGGTACGCCACCTTCATGATTTTCTTACATTTATCCATGGCGCCGTCGGCAAACTTCTCGCGACGGTCAACGGCAAACGTTGAGATAATCGGGGTATGGCTGAAAGCAAACACCATCACCGGAATCGAAATCCATACCTGATGCAGCGTATGACGATCGACGGCCATCTGGCTGGTCAGCAGCGAAGGTTGCCAGCTTCCGGTCAGATAGAGCGAGACAAACAGAAAATAGGCAATCAGCGGAAACACCAGGAAGCCCATCACTTTTATCGTGATATGGCGACCCATCAGGAAGATCAGATTCAGAACCAGCACCACGCCCAGGCTGACCAGCACGCGAACGGCGGTATCCACCGTCAGGTGTTTCGCCAGCTGCTCCGTGAGCGAGTTGGTGATGGCCACCGCATAAATCTGCACCACAACAAAGAAGGCGATGAAATAGAGCGTGGTGATCAGATTGCCAATCTTCCTGCCGTAATAGTGCGAGACGGCACCGGTGATCCCTTCGTTGCCTTTTGTTTTCGACGACAGGATAAATTGCGCCAGCGCCCGGTGCGGCCAGTAGGTTAAGGGATAGGCCACGAGGGCGGTAATAAACAGGACGATAGCGCCTGCGGAGCCCAGCTGAATGGGCAAGAACAGCGTTCCTGCGCCCACGGCCGTGCCATAGAGAGCGAAACTCCAGAGAGTCTCATCTTTTGACCAAATTTTCGACATTAGAGCAACGTATCAACTATCAAACCATCGGAATGGCGTGCAATTTACCATAGTTATGCCTGAAGAGCGCAGTTGCTTCGACGGAGTTTGGCCGGAACGGGCGTCCGGCCAGAGGCGGTTTAGCCTGCCAGGGCGCGCCGTTGCTGGCGACGCTTAAGAAATTTCTCGCGCAGGCAATCGTATGCCCAGTTATAGAACATGGTGTAGGGCAGGAAGAACAGGAAGAAACCTATTTCCAGCGTGAATGCCTGAAGCAGGGTAACGCCCAGCACGGCGGCGACAATCGACACACCAATCACAATAAACCCGCATTCGAACCCCAGCGCATGCAGCGCACGTACTTTTGCGGTACGTTTGACGCGCTGAACGGGCCAGAAACGGTCGAAGCCGAAGTTATAAAGAATGTTCCACAGCATGGCGGTGGTGGCCAGGATAATGGTCAACCCCCCCATCTCCACCACGGAACGCTGCATGAGCCACGCCGCCGTAGGGGCGAGGATCGCCGTAGCAATCCCTTCGAAACAGACAGCATGAAAGATCCGCTCCGGCAGTTTACGTTGGAGTGCATCCTGATGTTGCATAGTCATAGACCTCATTAATTCGCCGGTATGGGCGTTGATGCAGCCTATTTTTATCGCTAAAGCTGATATATTAAAGATGGTATCCATCGCTAAAGTAGATAGGTTATGCGCTATTCACCCGAAGCCCTTAAGGCGTTTGTCGAGACCGTTGCGGCGGGCTCTTTCTCTGCTGCCGCACGCCGGCTGCGTAAAAGCCAGTCGACGATCAGCACGTCGATTGCCAATCTTGAAGCCGATCTCGGTTTCGAGCTGTTTGACCGCTCGGCGCGCCAGCCGGTGTTAACGGTCCAGGGAGAACAGGTGCTGGGCTACGTGCAGGCGATCCTGGCCGCCAGCACGCGGCTGGATGAGCTGGCGGTGTCGCTAACGGCGCAAACGGAGGCGCGTCTGACGTTTGTCCTTTCCGATACCCTCAACCCGGACGTGCTGGAAGATATGATGAAGCAGTTTGACGCGCATTTTCCCCATACGGAATTCGAATGTCTGATTGGCGAGGAAGAGGACGTGATCGATCTGCTGCAAAAGGAGCGAGCGCAGATTGGCCTGACGGAAGCGCGCGACAGTTACCCTACGGATATTGGCGTCACCCGCCTGCCGATGCAGACCCGCATGGCGATCTACGTCGCGACCACGCATCCGCTGGCCGGACAACATGACGTTCAGCATGACGAGCTGCACGGCTGGCGAGAGCTGCGGCTCAGCACCTATCTTGAGCGCGAGGCTGAGATCGCGCGCGGGCCCGTCTGGTCAGCACCGAATTACCTGTTACTCTTGAGTATGGCGGTACAGGGATTTGGCTGGTGCGTGCTGCCGTGCGCGCTGGTGGATGAATTTGCCGCCGCGAAATCCCTGGTACAGCTCAATGTTCCCGGTTGGCCGCGGGCGATCGGCATCGATCTGCTGTGGAATAAACGATCCCCTCCCGGCGTTGCCGGCAGCTGGCTGCGGCAGTATCTGCAGGATGCGCGCTGATCCTTGTGATTAAACTCACTATTTTTAAACAATTAAGATAATTGCCAGTAACAATCCTCTACTATCGTCATGTCATTTAACACAGAGGTCGTGATGAAAGATGTCGTAATAGTGGGTGCGTTGCGTACAGCTATCGGCTGTTTTCAGGGAGCGCTCGCGCGTCACTCGGCGGTTGACCTGGGCAGCGTGGTGGTAAAAGCGCTGGTGGAACGCAGCGGGATCGCAGCACATGAAGTTGATGAGGTGATCCTGGGACAGGTCCTCACGGCCGGTGCCGGGCAAAACCCTGCGCGTCAGGCGGCGCTGAAGGGCGGGCTGCCCAATACCGTTTCGGCCATCACCATCAACGACGTCTGTGGTTCAGGATTAAAAGCGCTGCATCTCGCGACGCAAGCCATTCAGTGTGGTGAAGCGGACGTGATCATAGCGGGCGGGCAGGAGAATATGAGCCGCGCGCCGCACGTGTTGACCGACAGCCGGACCGGCGCACAGCTTGGCAACAGTCAGCTGCTCGACAGCCTGGTGCATGACGGGCTTTGGGATGCGTTCAATGACTATCATATGGGCGTGACGGCGGAAAACCTGGCGCGCGAGTACGGCATCAGCCGTGAGGTGCAGGATGCCTATGCGCTAAGCTCGCAGCAAAAAGCGCGTGCGGCAATTGATTCCGGTCGCTTTCGCGACGAGATTGTTCCGGTCAGCACGCAGCGTCAGAGCGGCGAGCGTATCCTCGTGGATACCGATGAACAGCCGCGCACTGACGCCAGCGCAGAAGGCCTGGCGAGGCTGAACCCCGCGTTTGAAATGCAGGGCTCGGTGACGGCGGGAAATGCTTCTTCCATTAACGACGGCGCTGCCGCCGTTATGATGATGAGCGAAAGCAAAGCCCTTGAACTCGATCTTCCGGTCCTGGCCCGCATTAAGGCGTTCGCCAGCGTAGGGGTTGATCCTGCGTTAATGGGGATCGCACCGGTCTACGCGACACGCCGCTGCCTGGAGCGCGCGGGGTGGCAGCTTTCGGATGTGGATCTGATCGAAGTGAACGAAGCCTATGCCGCGCAGGCGATCTCCGTCGGAAAAATGCTTGAGTGGGATCCTCTGCGGGTCAACGTTAACGGTGGCGCGATCGCGCTGGGCCATCCTATCGGTGCGTCCGGCTGCCGGATCCTGGTTTCGCTGGTCCACGAAATGAAAAAGCGCAATGCCCGCAAAGGGATTGCCACACTCTGTATAGGCGGCGGGCAAGGGGTGGCGCTGGCCATCGAACGCTAACCTCTTCTCATTAAAAATGACCTCCTCCGGGAGGTTTTTTTTCGCGTCCTTTTTCTCCCGGCGGTTGAATTGTGATCCGAACATCATTTTCGTTATAAACAAAAATAAAAATGAAACGTTGTTTTAAATGTAATTGAAAAGCCCACTTTATGCCGATAGTATGTGCTCATTATGAAAAACGGAACGCTGTTTCGTTTATTCCCGCCTTCGGGCATGATCACATCTGGAGGTTACCGTGGACGTCAGAGAAAGCATCCACAGTGCGCACGCCAAAACGCTGGATACTCAGGGGCTGCGCAATGCATTTTTAGTCGGGCAGGTATTCGAGGCCGACAGGTACACCATGGTTTACAGCCATATCGACCGCATCATTGTGGGCGGGATTCTGCCGGTCACGAAAAGCGTCTCCGTGGGCGGTGAGGTCGGTAAACAGCTGGGCGTGAGCTACTTCCTCGAGCGTCGCGAGCTGGGGGTGATTAACATCGGCGGGCCGGGCACCATCACCGTAGACGGAAAATGCTATGAGATTGGCCATCGCGAGGCATTGTATGTGGGTAAAGGGGCGAAAGACGTGGTCTTTGCCAGCATCGACGGCAGCAGGCCTGCGAAGTTTTACTACAACTGCGCGCCGGCTCACTCCACCTACCCAACCAAAAAAGTGACCACCGCAGACGTCGCACCCGTGACGCTGGGCGATAACCTCACCAGCAACCGCCGCACCATCAATAAATACTTCGTGCCGGACGTGCTGGAGACCTGCCAGCTCAGCATGGGATTGACCGAGCTGGCACCGGGCAATCTGTGGAACACCATGCCGTGCCATACCCACGAGCGCCGCATGGAAGTCTACTTCTACTTCAACATGGATGAGGACGCCTGCGTATTCCACATGATGGGACAGCCGCACGAAACGCGCCATATCGTGATGCACAACGAGCAGGCGGTGATTTCACCGAGCTGGTCCATTCACTCCGGCGTAGGGACGAAAGCCTACACCTTTATCTGGGGAATGGTGGGGGAAAACCAGGTCTTTGATGATATGGACCACGTTGCGGTCAGCGATCTGCGCTAGTCGCGGGCGGTGAAGCATAAACCTGCCTGTGAGTGACAGGCTCTGAAAGAGTAAGGAATAAACATGATTCTGGATGCATTCTCTCTGCAGGGGAAAGTGGCTGTGGTTTCCGGGTGTGACACCGGGCTGGGTCAGGGAATGGCGTTAGGCCTGGCGGAAGCGGGCTGCGATATCGTCGGAATTAATATCGTTGAACCGACTGAGACCATCGAACGCGTGACGGCCCTGGGCCGCCGTTTCCTGAGCCTGACCGCTGACCTGCGTAAAATCGATGCCATTCCTGAACTGCTGGACCGCGCAGTGGCTGAATTCGGTCATATCGACATTTTGGTGAACAACGCCGGGCTGATCCGCCGCGAAGACGCGATCGGCTTCAGCGAGCGCGACTGGGATGACGTGATGGATTTGAACATCAAGAGCGTATTTTTCATGTCCCAGGCGGCGGCGAAGCATTTTATTGCCCAGGGGAAAGGCGGCAAGATCATTAACATTGCCTCTATGCTCTCGTTCCAGGGCGGCATCCGCGTGCCGTCTTACACCGCGTCCAAAAGCGCCGTAATGGGCGTGACCCGCCTGCTGGCAAACGAATGGGCGAAACATAACATCAACGTGAATGCGATTGCGCCGGGCTACATGGCGACCAACAACACGCAGCAGCTGCGTGCTGACGAAGAGCGCAGCGCGGCGATCCTGGAGCGTATCCCTGCGGGACGCTGGGGTCTGCCGAGCGATCTGATGGGGCCGATTGTCTTCCTGGCCTCCTCCGCATCGGATTACATCAACGGTTACACCGTGGCTGTAGACGGCGGCTGGCTGGCGCGTTAATTCCACCTGTATTAAGAACCTCTGCCTGTGGGCGGAGGTTTTTTTTGCGCAATAATTGGCTTAGTCCATATCGATAAAGATGAAAAATCCATACTAAAAAATCGCAAATGACGGCAATCACACTTTTATTGCTTAAATATTAACTGATTAGTAAAAATACGTGATTATTCGCCACGAGTTGAAATTGTAATGTCCATCACAGAACCGTATGCCGTAGCGGAATAATCCATAACTTCGCGATTTCCTGCCTGACACTTTTCCTCGCTTTCTCGTAATTTCAGTTAACGAATTTTGCTGTTGAGGCAGGAAAAATATGACATCGATAAATGACTCTACCCTAATGCCCGCTGCGCTGCGTGATACTCGCCGCATGAACCAGTTTGTCTCCATTGCCGCCGCCGTGGCGGGCCTGTTATTTGGACTGGATATCGGCGTCATTGCCGGCGCATTACCGTTTATTACCGATCACTTTACCCTCAGCAGTCGCCTGCAGGAGTGGGTGGTGAGCAGCATGATGCTCGGCGCGGCCATCGGCGCGCTGTTCAACGGCTGGCTGTCGTTCCGCCTGGGGCGCAAATACAGCCTGATGGTCGGGGCGATTCTGTTCGTTGCCGGCTCCATTGGCTCGGCGTTTGCCGCTAATGTTGAAATCCTCCTGCTCTCCCGCGTGCTGCTGGGCGTGGCGGTGGGGATTGCCTCCTACACCGCGCCGCTTTATCTCTCCGAAATGGCGAGCGAAAACGTGCGAGGCAAGATGATCAGCATGTATCAGCTGATGGTCACGCTGGGTATTGTGCTGGCGTTCCTGTCTGACACCTACTTCAGCTACAGCGGCAACTGGCGCGCGATGCTGGGCGTGCTGGCCTTACCGGCGCTGGTGCTGATCGTCCTGGTGATTTTCCTGCCAAACAGCCCGCGCTGGCTGGCGCAAAAAGGGCGTCACGTGGAGGCGGAAGAGGTTCTGCGCATGCTGCGCGATACCTCGGAAAAAGCGCGCGAAGAGCTGAACGAAATCCGCGAAAGCCTGAAGCTAAAGCAGGGCGGCTGGGCGCTGTTTAAGATCAACCGCAACGTGCGCCGCGCGGTCTTCCTCGGTATGTTGCTGCAGGCAATGCAGCAGTTCACCGGCATGAACATCATCATGTATTATGCGCCGCGCATTTTCAAAATGGCCGGGTTTACCACCACGGAACAGCAGATGATTGCGACTCTGGTGGTCGGGCTGACCTTCATGTTCGCCACCTTTATTGCGGTATTCACCGTGGACAAAGCCGGGCGTAAACCGGCGCTGAAAATTGGCTTCAGCGTGATGGCGCTCGGCACGCTGATCCTGGGCTACTGCCTGATGCAGTTTGATAACGGCACGGCCTCAAGCGGGCTTTCCTGGCTTTCTGTCGGTATGACCATGATGTGTATCGCAGGTTACGCGATGAGCGCCGCGCCGGTGGTGTGGATCCTGTGCTCCGAAATTCAGCCGCTCAAATGCCGTGACTTTGGCATCACCTGTTCCACGACCACCAACTGGGTGTCGAACATGATCATCGGCGCGACGTTCCTGACGCTGCTGGACGCGATTGGCGCTGCCGGAACGTTCTGGCTCTATACGGTGCTGAACGTGGCGTTTATTGGCGTTACGTTCTGGCTGATCCCGGAAACCAAAGGCGTGACGCTGGAACATATCGAGCGCAAGCTGATGGCAGGAGAGAAACTGCGGAACATCGGCGTGTGATTGTTTTGCCTGTTCGAAGGCTTCACTCTATGCCGTAACTGGAAAAGAAAAAGGTGGCTTAGCCACAATAATAATGTGACTAAGATCACTACTAACTCTGGTAGGGAGTAGACACAGAGAGGGAACTGGCATTAGGATTTTTCTTAGATTGTTGAATTGTCGGGCCACCGCTATCAATTGAGCAAAGACGCGTTGCAGCCGGAAAAAGAAGAATCACTATGTCAGAAATGGATTTAAGAAAAAGCACGGACCTCGACTTTCCCCGTTTTGCCGCCCCGGCTGTAAGCGCAAAAGAGATAGATCTTCTGGGATTGTTTGAGGTCCTTCTGGCGGCGAAAAAACGTATCGCTGCCATTATCTTTACTTTCGCGCTGGTGGGGCTGGCCGTTTCATTTTTACTGCCGCAGAAATGGACCAGCAAAGCGGTGATCACCCCGGCAGAACAGCTGCAGTGGAACCCACTGCGCCAGATGATGGTGGCGTTACAGGTGCTTGATGTGGACGTGAAGATCACCCGTCCGCAAATTTTTGACCTGTTTATTAAAAAGTTCCAGTCTCAGTCATTACTCGAAGAGTATATGACAACCTCTCCTTACGTAACATCGAAGCTGCAAGGCACCACGGTGGATCCGCTTGAGCTGCATCGCGCGATAGTCAACATTTCAGATCGAATGAAAGCGGTGAATAACGCTCAGGGAAAAGAGGCGGATAAAACGCCTTATGTTTCCTGGACATTGAGCTTTACTGCGCCGACAGCTGACGATGCGCAAGCCGTCCTGGCGGGGTACATTGATTATATCGCGGCTATTGTAGAAAAAGAGACGGTGCAGAATATCCGCAACCTGATCGCCTTGAAAAAGAACGTCGTTGAGCAGCAGCTGGAACTGGATCGAGTTCGTCTGACCAATATTCACAATACCAACCTGCAGCGACTGAATTATTCGCTGGAAGTGGCAAATGCCGCAGGCATCAAGAGGCCGGTTTACAGCAACGGGCAGGCCGTAAAAGATGACCCGGATTACTCCGTTGCGCTCGGTGCTGACGGTATCGCGCAAAAGCTGCAGATTGAAAAAAATTTGAAGGACGTGACCGAGCTGAATGCGGATTTCCAGAACAGGGAATACTACCTCGCACAGCTGAAAAAGCTCTCCTTCTCCGATGTTAAACTTGAGCCATTCAGGTACCAGCTTTCTCCCTCCATGCCGGTGAAAAAGGATGGCCCGGGCAAGGCTCTGATTGTTGTTCTGGCGGCGCTTCTGGGGGGGATGTTTGCCTGCGGTAGCGTTTTACTGCGCGAGGCGATGCTCACCCGTACTTCGCCGCCAGAGCCGGTGGGGAAATAAGCTCTGCAGTTTAAAAAGGCGCTGAATACAGCGCTTTTTTTATGTACTTCGGTTGTGTTAAAAAAGAAACAAAGAAAAGGAGGGATGATGAAAACGATCGGCCTGTTAGGTGGAATGAGCTGGGAATCGACAATCCCTTATTACCGCCTGATTAATGAAGGGGTAAAGCAGCGTCTGGGTGGTCTGCACTCCGCAAGCCTGCTGCTGCACAGTGTTGATTTCCATGAAATTGAAGCCTGCCAGTCGAGCGGGGAGTGGGATAAAGCCGGAGAGATCCTGGCCCAGGCGGCGCTGGGACTGGAGCGTGCCGGCGCCGAGGGTATCGTGCTTTGTACCAATACCATGCACAATGTAGCGTCGCATATTGAGGACCGCTGCTCGCTGCCGTTTCTGCATATCGCGGACGCGACCGGGCGTGCGATTGCGGCATCCGGGATGCGCCGCGTAGCGCTTTTGGGCACACGCTACACCATGGAACAGGATTTTTATCGCGGGCGTTTGCACAGTGAATTTGGGATCGAGAGCCTTATCCCGGATGAAGACGATCGGGCGCGCATCAATCAGATTATCTTTGACGAGCTCTGCCTCGGTACCTTCAGCGAATCTTCCCGGGCGTATTACGTCAGCGTGATTGAAAAGCTGGCGCAGCAGGGGGCAGAAGGGGTGATCTTCGGCTGCACCGAGATCGGCCTGCTGGTGCCGGCCGATCGAAGCCCCGTCCCGGTATTTGATACCACCGCCATTCACGCGGCAGATGCCGTGGCGTTTATGCTGTCATGAGAGGTTTTGCAGGTCAGGTAAACGAAGCGCCACCTGACGCGCGTGCTCCATTAAGTGTTCGGTGAAAGCGTCCACCAGCGCGGAAGCCGGACGGTGCAGCGGGCGGATCAGGCTCACGGTGAACGGGACGGAGACGCTAAAGCGGCGGATGACGATCCCGCTTCCGGCATAGTCCAGCGCCGTGAGCGGATTCACAACCGCGACGCCGACGCCTGCACGCACCATCGCGCAAATCGAAGCCGCACTGTGCGTTTCCACCACCATTCGCCGTTTGACCTGATGCTCGGCAAACAGCGTATCCAGCAGCTGTCTGTAACTGTCTGTCTGCGAAAGGCTAATGTAGTTTTCCCCGTGGAAATCCTCCGGCGTGAGCACTGCCTTACCGGCAAGCCGATGTCCGGCGGGCAGAACGCACACTTCATCTAACGAGATCAGCTCCGTGCGTGCCGTTCCCGCTGGCGTGGAAAGGGTTTCGGTTAAGCCTAAATCATGGCGCTGGGCCGAAAGCCACTCTTCAAGCAGGGGGGATTCCTGAGGAACGATAGTGAGGCTGACCTCCGGGTATCGGGCCAGAAAGGGCTGCAGCAGCATCGGCAAAAAGGATTGCGAAAAGACGGGCAGACAGACGATCGACAGCTCGCCCTGGCGAAACTCGCGCAGGCTTTCCGCAGCACTCACTATTCTGTCCAGTCCGTACCAGGAGCGCTGGACTTCCTCGAACAGGCGCAACCCCTGCACCGTCGGGTGAAGCCTGCCCCGGGTGCGCTCGAACAGCTTCAGCCCCAGCACTTTCTCGAACCGGGCCAGCTCGCGGCTCACCGTCGGCTGCGAGGTATGCAGCATCTGTGCGGCTTCGGTGAGATTGCCGGTGGTCATCACGGCGTGAAAAATCTCGATGTGGCGTAAATTGACGGCGGGCATAGGGCACCTGAAAGCAGATAACTGTCCATATCATTTTTGCATAGACTCGCGATAAAACGATATTTTTTATTCTCTTCGCGCTGTGGCGTAATCTTCAAAACGCATTTACCCGGAGAAGACCATGCCACGCCCGCTGAACCAGACTGAGACCGATTTGAACGCCGACAACCTGCTGCGCCTGCCTGCCGAGTTTGGCTGCCCGGTGTGGGTCTACGACGCGCAGATCGTTCGCGAGAAGATCGCCGCCCTGCATCAGTTTGACGTGGTGCGTTTTGCCCAGAAGGCGTGCTCCAATATTCATATTCTGCGCCTGATGCGTGAGCAGGGCGTGAAGGTCGACTCCGTCTCGCTTGGCGAAATCGAGCGCGCGCTGGCGGCCGGATTCGATCCGAAAGCCGACGGCGACGCGATCGTCTTCACCGCCGATGTGATCGACGATGCGACGCTTGCGCGCGTCCACGAACTGCAGATCCCGGTGAATGCCGGTTCTGTAGATATGCTGGAGCAGCTGGGCCAGGTTTCTCCCGGCCATCGCGTCTGGCTGCGCGTGAATCCAGGCTTTGGTCATGGTCACAGCCAAAAAACCAATACCGGCGGTGAAAACAGCAAGCACGGGATCTGGTATGCCGATATGCCTGCCGCGCTGGAGGTATTACAGCGCTACGGCCTGAAGCTGGTGGGGATTCATATGCACATTGGCTCTGGCGTGGATTATGGCCACCTGGAGCAGGTGTGCGGCGCGATGGTGCGCCAGGTTGTCGACTTCGGTCAGGATCTGGAGGCGATCTCAGCCGGTGGCGGCCTCTCCATTCCTTATCGCGAAGGCGAAGAGGCGATCGATACCGATCACTATTACGGTCTGTGGAGCGCCGCGCGTGACCAAATTGCCGCGCATCTGGGCCACGCGGTGAAACTGGAAATTGAGCCGGGTCGTTTCCTGGTGGCGGAAGCCGGCGTGCTGGTTTCGCAGGTGCGCAGCGTCAAAGAGATGGGGTCTCGCCACTTCGTCTTGATTGATGCAGGCTTTAACGATCTGATGCGTCCGTCCATGTACGGCAGCTATCACCACATTACCGCCCTGGCTGCCGACGGCCGTGATTTAACGCAGGCGCCGCGCGTTGAGACGGTCGTTGCGGGGCCGCTGTGCGAATCGGGTGACGTGTTTACCCAGCAGGAAGGCGGTAAAGTGGAGACCCGCGCGCTGCCAGAGGTCAAACCGGGTGATTATCTTGTGCTGCATGATACCGGTGCCTACGGGGCGTCGATGTCATCTAACTACAACAGCCGCCCGCTGCTGCCGGAAGTGCTGTTTGATAACGGCAAGGCACGGCTGATCCGTCGTCGCCAGACCATTCAGGAACTGCTGGCTTTAGAACTCATCTGATGAAAGTACGGCCCCGTTGTGACCGAATCGCGTAACACCAGCGTGCCGGTAAACGGCGGGATAGCATTGACCGGCTGGTTTTTTGCCAGCCGGATCGCCTGATCGATGGCCGTGACAATCATATTGTCGATGGGCAGATAAACCGATGAGAGCGCAGGCTCCAGCCATTTCGCGCTTGGGGCATCGTCAAAGCCGAACAGTGAAATATCCTGCGGAATTTTAAGCCCCGCCTGGTGTAACGCTTTGGACGCCCCCAGGGCCATATCGTCGTTACAGGCAAACAGGGCGCTAAACGGCACACCGTCGGCAATCAACTCCTTGCACAGCTCGTATCCCCGCGTCATTCCCGCATCGCCGTACTTTATCCGACGCTCGTCCAGACGAATGCCGTGCTTTTCCAGCGCTTTACGGTAGCCCATCAGCCGCGCTTTCCCGGTTGGGGTATGGATCGGAACGGTGATACAGGCGATCTCCCGATGGCCCTGGGCGATCAGGTAATCCACGGCCTTAAATGCGGCATCCTGCTGTTCGAAAAACACGCAGCGATCCGGCGCCTGGCTCACTTCGCGGTTAATGACCACCAGCGGCGTTTTCACGGTGTTCATCAGTTTGACGATCGCTTTTTCGCTCATGTAGCGCGTGTAAAGCACGATGGCATCGCACTGGCGATCGGCCAGCATCTGCACCGCCTGTTCTTCCTGTTCCGGCGCGTCGTGACCGTCGGTGACGATCAGCTGTTTCCCGTGAGTTTCCGTCTGCCGCGACGCCTGCTGGAGAAGACGACCAAAGTAAAAGCCGTCGAAGGTCGAGACGACCAGGCCAATGCTGTTGCTGGTCTGGTTAGCCAGCGAACGCGCGAGAAAGTTCGGGCGATATCCCAGCTCTTCCATCGCAGCAAAGACCTGCTGACGCGTACTCTCTTTAACCTGACCTGTGCCGTTCAGCACGCGCGAGACGGTAGCCTTCGACACGCCCGCACGCAGTGAGACATCCAGCATTGTTGCCATTCTACATTCCTGCTTCCACGTAATGATTTGCAGTTTAACACAGACCTCACGGCGTATAAGCGATGCGGGAAGCGCAAAACTTCTGCCACGATCACGCTTTTTGGTCACGATTCGTCTGGCCTGCGTGAAGTAAAACTAAATAGTCTGACTCTGGTAAAATAATCGCCGAACCGAGCTGGGGCGACAGGCCAGCAAATACATGAGAAAACGCAGGTGAAACGTGAATAAGATAGCCATCCTCCCGCTTTACCAGGCACCGCACTATGCGGAGCAGGTCACCGACTGGCTCTGGCAGGCCTTTGGCGAAGGGCTTTCTCGGGAATTTTTCCACAGCATTGTTGAGCACAGCCAGACGCCGGGAGCATTACCGTTGACCTTTATCGCCGTAGAAGACGAACAGCTTGTTGGTACGGTAGGGCTCTGGCGCTGCGATTTGATCACCCGTCAGGATCTCTTTCCGTGGCTGGCGGCGCTCTACGTTGACGACGCGGCGCGAGGCAAGGGGCTGGCAGGAAAGCTACAGCAGCACGTTATTACCTGGGCCGCGCAGGCGGGATATGAAGAACTGCACCTCTGGTCTGCCTGCCGCGACTTCTACGAACGTTACGGCTGGCAGTATATCGGTGATGGGCTGGAATACCCCAACACCCGGGTTCACCTCTATCGCTATTCGCTCTGCGCTTCCGCAGGTGAAGCAACGGAGTGACGGCGAACCAGCGTCGGGCTAAACAGATGCGTAATATCCGGCGGCTGGCGCTGTTCAGCCAGCGCTAGCGCCAGCTCGGCGGCCTGCGTTGCCATGGTGATAATCGGGTAGCGCACGGTGGTCAGACGTGGGCGCACGTAGCGAGAGACCAGCACGTCATCGAAGCCAATCAGCGAAATTTCTGCCGGTACCTCAATCCCGTTGTCATTCAGCACCCCCATTGCCCCTGCGGCCATCGAGTCGTTATAGCTGGCAACCGCCGTGAAATTTCGTCCGCGACCGAGCAGCTCGGTCATGGCCTGTTCCCCACCACTCTCATCCGGTTCACCGTAGGCCACCAGACGGTCATTGCACGGCAGGCCGTTTTCGCGCAGAGCGTCGTAGTAGCCCTGCAGGCGGTCTTCCGCATCAGAAATCGGATGATTGGAACAGAGATAGCCAATCCGGGTATGGCCCTGTTGAATCAGATGACGGGTCGCAAGCCAGGCGCCGTAGCGGTCGTCGAGGGCCACACAGCGTTTTTCAAACCCGGGAATAATGCGGTTGATGATCACCATTCCGGGCATCTGCTTCATCAGGTGAATCAGCTCGGCATCCGGGATCATTTTGGCGTGAACCACCAGCGCGGCGCAGCGGTGGCGGATCAGCTGCTCGATGGCCTGGCGTTCTTTTTGCTCATTATGATAGCCGTTGCCGATCAGCAAAAAATTGCCCGTCTGATAAGAAACTTGTTCAACCGCTTTCACCATGGCGCCGAAAAAGGGGTCGGAAACATCACCCACTACCAGCCCAATGGTTTCGGTGGACTGCTGGGCGAGCGCGCGGGCATTGGCATTGGGATGATAATTCAGGGATTCCATGGCGGTTTGTACCGCCTGGCGCGATGCGTCACTGGCTTTTGGGGAGTCGTTAATCACACGAGAGACGGTTGCCACAGACACACCTGCCAGACGGGCCACATCCTTTATTGTCGCCATTCATTACCTTCTTATTGGGGGTAAGCGTTTACACACCAAATAGTGTTGCGGAAAAGCGGCGCGCATTCAAGGGGAGCGGATTTCCGCGCTCCACAAACGTGACGCAGGACAACCCTGGTAGTGTAATCGTTACACGCGCATTCGTGTCTGAAGAATGTCAATCTGAACCTTTGGTTACACTTTGCCTCAGGCTGTTGCGATTGGCCGATGGCGAGGGCGTTAAAGAGATTGATACAGTCAAAGTCCCAGAGGTATTGATAGGTGGAATCAACTCCGGTTGATTAACACGCTTTACACCAACCTGCGTTTTTACGCAGGTTTTTTTTTGCCTGATAGTTCAATCTGTAACAGCAACAGAGAATATTCACACCTGGTTGCACTTAGGCTCATTCCCTTGCGTTTTCCTGCTGGCGAAGCGCAGGACGAACGGCCACAATCAAGATCCCAGAGGTATTGATTGGTGAGAATTCTTAGTACGGTTTCGTACTCATCTCTTGCACCAACCTGCGCGGATGCGCAGGTTTTTTTTCGCCTCCACTTTTGCTGTCGCTCCCGTATCACTTCTCGTGTAATCTGCCACCATTTACTATCAACCCTCCACACTGGCTGGCAAAGGGAGTTGAGATGCTATTTGGGTTCTTCCGTACACTGTTCCGTATTCTTTTTCGCATCCGCGTCACTGGCGATGCCCAGGCGCTTCGCGGTGAACGCGTTCTTATCACACCAAATCATGTTTCCTTTATAGACGGCATTCTGCTGGCGCTATTTTTACCCGTGCGCCCGGTGTTTGCGGTCTATACCTCTATCAGCCAGCAGTGGTACATGCGCTGGCTCACGCCGCTGATTGATTTTGTGCCGCTCGACCCGACAAAGCCGATGATGATTAAGCATCTGGTGCGTCTGGTTGAGCAGGGGCGTCCGGTGGTTATTTTCCCGGAAGGGCGTATTTCAGTGACCGGTTCGCTGATGAAAATTTACGACGGCGCGGGGTTTGTTGCCGCGAAATCAAAAGCGATCGTGGTGCCGCTGCGCATTGAAGGCGCAGAGTTGACCCATTTCAGCCGCCTGAAGGGGCTGGTGAAGCAGCGCCTGTTCCCAAAAATCACGCTGCATATTCTGCCGCCCACGTCGTTACCAATGCCGGACGCGCCGCGTGCCCGCGATCGCCGTAAAATCGCCGGGGAAATGCTGCATCAGATTATGATGGAAGCGCGCATGGCCGTGCGCCCGCGCGAAACGCTGTACGAGTCCCTGCTTTCCGCGCAGCACCGCTATGGCGCGAAGAAAAACTGCATCGAAGACATCAACTTTACCCCGGATACCTATCGCAAGCTGCTGACCAAGACCCTGTTTGTGGGCCGCATTCTGGAGAAGTACAGCAAAAAGGGCGAAAAGATTGGCCTGATGCTGCCTAACGCGGGCATCAGCGCGGCGGTGATTTTTGGTGCGGTTTCCCGGGGGCGCATCCCGGCAATGATGAACTACACGGCGGGGGTGAAAGGACTGACCAGCGCCATCACCGCTGCCCAGATTAATACCGTCTTTACCTCTCGTCAGTTCCTGGACAAAGGCAAGCTCTGGCATCTTCCCGAGCAGCTCACCCAGGTGCGCTGGGTCTTCCTGGAGGATCTGAAAGCGGACGTAACCACCGGCGACAAGCTGTGGATTTTTGCTCACCTGCTGATGCCGCGTCTGGCGCAGGTCAAACAGCAGCCGGAAGATGACGCGATTATCCTCTTCACGTCGGGATCGGAGGGCAACCCGAAAGGCGTTGTCCACAGCCACAAGAGCATTCTGGCGAACGTTGAGCAGATCAAAAGCATTGCCGACTTTACCGCGAATGACCGTTTTATGTCGGCGCTGCCGCTGTTCCACTCCTTTGGCCTGACGGTGGGGCTGTTTACGCCGCTGCTGACCGGCGCAGAAGTGTTCCTCTACCCAAGTCCGCTGCATTATCGCATTGTGCCGGAGCTGGTGTATGACCGTAACTGCACCGTCCTGTTCGGCACTTCAACCTTCCTCGGCAACTACGCGCGCTTCGCCAATCCGTATGACTTCTATCGCGTGCGGTATGTGGTGGCCGGTGCGGAAAAACTGCAGGAGAGCACGCGTCAGATCTGGCAGGACAAGTTTGGCCTGCGCATTCTCGAAGGCTATGGCGTTACCGAGTGTGCTCCAGTGGTCTCGATTAACGTTCCGATGGCGGCGAAGCCGGGTACGGTGGGCCGAATTCTGCCGGGGATGGACGCGCGTCTGCTGGCCGTGCCGGGCATTGAAGACGGTGGCCGTCTGCAGCTGAAAGGGCCAAACGTGATGAACGGTTATCTGCGCGTGGAAAACCCAGGCGTGCTTGAGGTGCCGACGGCTGAAAACGTCAACGGCGAGGTTGAAACCGGCTGGTACGACACCGGTGATATTGTCCGTTTTGATGAACAAGGCTTTGTACAGATTCAGGGACGCGCGAAGCGCTTCGCCAAAATCGCCGGTGAAATGGTCTCGCTGGAAATGGTTGAGCAACTGGCGACGGCCGTGTCCGCGGATAAGATGCATGCGACGGTAGTGAAGAGCGATGCCAGCAAAGGCGAGGCGCTGGTGCTGTTTACGACCGACGCTGAGCTTAAGCGCGACAGGTTACTGAGCTATGCGCGTGAACACGGTATTCCTGAACTGGCCGTGCCGCGCGATATTCGCTACCTGAAGCAGCTCCCGGTGCTGGGTAGCGGGAAGCCCGATTTCGTGACCCTGAAAGGCATGGTTGAAGAGGCGGAACAGCAAAATGCGTGAGTCAGTACACACTAACACATCGCTCAGGTCGAAAGGCATGATGGCCGTCATCGCTGCGCAGTTTCTCTCTGCGTTCGGTGATAACGCGCTGTTGTTTGCTACGCTGGCGCTGCTGAAGGCCGAGTTTTACCCCGACTGGAGCCAGCCGATCCTGCAGATGGTGTTTGTGGGCGCTTACATTATCTTTGCTCCGTTCGTCGGGCAGGTGGCGGACAGTTTCCCCAAAGGCCGGGTGATGATGTTTGCCAACGGCCTCAAGCTGCTGGGGGCTGCCAGCATTTGCTTTGGCTTCAACCCGTTTATTGGCTACACGCTGGTGGGCATCGGCGCTGCCGCCTACTCTCCGGCGAAGTATGGCATTCTCGGAGAGCTGACCACGGGCGATAAGCTGGTGAAAGCCAACGGCCTGATGGAGTCGTCAACCATTGCCGCAATCCTGCTCGGATCCGTCGCGGGCGGCGTACTGGCCGACTGGCATGTCCTGGCGGCACTGGGCATCTGCGCGGTGGTGTATGGCGGGGCGGTTGTGGCGAACCTGTTTATTCCCAAACTGCCGGTGGCTCGCCCGGGGCAATCCTGGCGCTTTAAACCAATGACCGGCAGTTTCTTTACCGCCTGTCGCGTGCTGTGGCGTAACGGTGAAACGCGTTTCTCACTGATGGGGACCAGCATGTTCTGGGGCGCGGGCGTCACGCTGCGCTTCCTGCTGGTGCTGTGGGTGCCGGTGGCGCTGGGGATTACCGACAACGCGACGCCGACCTATCTGAATGCGATGGTGGCCATCGGTATTGTGGTGGGAGCCGGCGCGGCGGCGAAGCTGGTGACGCTCGAGACGGTAGCACGCTGCATGCCCGCAGGGATCCTGATTGGCGTCGTGGTGCTTATTTTCTCGCTGCAACATGCATTATTGCCTGCGTATGTCCTCCTCATCCTTATTGGTATTCTGGGCGGTTTCTTCGTGGTGCCGCTGAACGCGTTACTGCAGGAACGTGGCAAGCAGACCGTCGGGGCGGGGAACGCCATTGCGGTACAAAACCTGGGTGAAAACCTGGCGATGCTGTTAATGCTGGGGCTCTACTCGCTGGCGGTAAAAGTCGGTGTGCCGGTGGTGGGGATTGGCGTCGGGTTTGGCGGGCTGTTTGCGCTGGCGATTGCGGGTTTGTGGATCTGGCAGCGTCGGCGTTGATAAGTGCGGCCTGATGCCCTCACCCCGCCCCTCTCCCACAGGGAGAGGGAGCAAACCCTAAAAACGGCAACCTGCGTTGCCGTTTTGCTTTTATTACGGCGCAGGATACGTATAAACCTGATGCACCGCTTCAATCTCCGCTAACACCTCTTCACTCAGGTTCAGATGGAAACTCTCAATATTGGTTTTCAACTGTTCCATCGTTGTCGCGCCCAGCAGGGTACTGGCAACAAACGGCTGACGACGCACGAAGGCCAGCGCCATCTGTGCAGGGTCAAGACCGTGACGCTTTGCGATATCCACATAGGCTGCAACGGCTTTCTGCGTCTGCTCGCCGCTGTAGCGGGTAAAGCGGCTAAAGAGGGTATTTCTCGCCCCGGCCGGTTTCGCGCCGTTCAGGTATTTCCCCGTCAGCGTGCCAAAGCCGAGACAGGAATAGGCGAGCAGTTCCACTTCTTCATATTGCGTCACTTCGGCCAGACCCACTTCATAGCTACGGTTAAGCAGACTGTACGGGTTCTGGATGGTGACGATACGCGGCAGATCGTGTTTATCCGCCAGATGCAGATAGCGCATTACGCCAAAGGCCGTTTCGTTAGAGACGCCAATGTAGCGGATTTTTCCCGCGCGCTGGCACTCGGTCAGCGCTTCCAGCGTTTCCAGCAGCGTTACGGCGGGGGCGCTCTCATTCCAGCTGTAGCCGAGCTTACCAAAGCAGTTGGTTGGCCGCTGCGGCCAGTGCACCTGATACAGGTCGAGATAGTCGGTTTGCAGGCGCTTCAGGCTGGCGTCCAGTGCGGCGCGGATATTTTTGCGATCGAGGATCTGATTCGGGCGGATCCCGGTATCGTTGTTGCGCGCGGGGCCACTGACTTTTGAGGCAATCACCAGCTTTTCACGGTTGCCGCGTTTTGCCAGCCAGTTACCGACGTAGGTTTCGGTAAGTCCCTGCGTTTCCGGACGTGGCGGAACAGGGTACATCTCTGCGACATCAATCAGGTTAATCCCCTGGCTGACGGCGTAATCGAGTTGTGCATGGGCATCGGCTTCGCTGTTTTGTTCACCAAATGTCATCGTGCCCAACCCCAGTTGGCTTATTTCCAGAGCGCTGTGGGGGATACGGTGATAATGCATAGCCGGCTTCCTCAGTAGACTTATAGACCGCGTCAGGGCGTGCCCGACAAAGGAATATAAACATGGCAGAGGGGAAGCAAAAGGGGAAGAAAAAAATCAAAAAGGCCAGCAAGCGACTGACCTTTATCTGTTTATCGCTCGATAATTTGCGATACTTCGTCGCGATTGATCTGCATTTTATTGCCTTCCTGGTCGCGGTAGCTGACCAGGCCGGTATCATCGTCGACTTCGGGTTTGCCGTCGGTCAGGATCATTCGACCATCTTTTGTCGCCATAACGTAATCGCTGCTACAGCCCGATACGGCAAACGCTAAACCGACTGCTGAAACTAACACTGCCCATTTTTTCATCGTTATCGTCCTCATCTGGCGCGTATCAAATCATAATCTAGTATTAACCCGATAAGGCGACTTGAGGAAGCGGTAAAATCTTAAAAAGCAGTCGATTATGTTTGAGAGCTCGCAAAATAAGTAAAAAACTATGTTTTTAACAGGAAATGACGGGCAAGGAGCGCGCCGGTGAAATTCTTTTTGAGATAAAAACCGCGCGGCAACGTCAGTATCGGCTCACCCTTCGCGCCGATTGCCTCGGTAAGTGCTTTGCTGTTGGCCGCTTTCGGGCGCAACTGTAAAACTTCTCCGTGTCGGGCGGTGATGCGCTCTACCTGCCCAAGCACAATCATGTCCATCAGCTCCTCCCAGTCCAGACGCAGCTGTTGCTCCTCATCGTCGTTCGGGCTCCAGAGCAGCGGCGCGCCAACGCGACGCTCAGCCAGGGGGATCTGACGTTCACCTTCGACCGGTACCCACAACACGCGCTTCAGCTTGTGGCGAACGTGGCTGGTTTCCCACGTTACGCCGGTGTTGCCGGTTAATGGCGCAACGCAGACGAAGGTGGTCTCAAGGGGCTTGCCCTGGCTGTCTATAGGGATGGTTTTTAACTCCACGCCAAGCGCTGCAAAATCCTGCTCGGGTTTGCTTCCTGCGCTGGCACCCAGCCACAGCTCAAGCAGCATGCCGATCCAGCCTTTATCCCGTTTCAGATCCTTCGGGATCTGAAGCCCTGCCATTGCCGCCAGCTCGCCAAGCGAAAAGCCTGCAAGACGCCGTGCCTGCTGTAGCAACTGACCTTCGCTGGATGGCGGTGAGAGCAAGGGTGTAAGCGGATGCATGAAGGTAACCTTTTGATTAAAAAATAAACTAAGAAATTGTCCCCTGTGGATAGAGTTTAACTATTTCTGTACCAATATTCCATGTGTATGATTTATAGGTTTTTTTATTGGTTTGAAATCGTTTTGCCAGACTCAGAAAACCGGTTGTTCAAATCTGGTCACTGACAATGAACAGGATCTTACACCATGTTATCCACAGAAAAATGGGATAACTGGGCATAACCCTGACTACTGTTTCAATTTACAGCCTTGACGTGCGATGAAAATCGAATTTTCAAACAAATTGTGACTAACTTATTGGCACAATCTGTGGATAAAACCGACGCTGTTCGATCTTTCATCAGCATGACGATCCCTGATGTGACGATCGTCACGATATTCTGTTTTGTGCTCATGGAAATACATTTAACTATTTGAAAATAATTGAATTATATAATTAAGGTGAAAAAGGGGAAACTGCATAGTTTGAGGTTGTTCATCGGTAATCAGACACTTCTTCACAACTATATCCACAGAAAAGGTGAATAAAATTCCCTTCACCACCGCTCATCTGTTTATAACTCAGCACTTATTTGTGAGTTATTCAAATGTTATTAGGTTGCAGCCCTGTAAGAGAGTGGTTTACCGCCTCCCTGTAGTGTGAAACAATCATTCATATATAAGGTTTAGTTTGGGGTAGTCCGGTGATTGATGACGATGGCTACCGCCCGAACGTAGGAATAGTAATTTGTAATCGTCAGGGCCAGGTAATGTGGGCCCGGCGATATGGTCAGCACTCCTGGCAGTTCCCTCAAGGCGGGATCAATCCGGGAGAGTCCCCAGAACAAGCGATGTACCGGGAGCTTTTTGAAGAGGTCGGTTTAAGCCGAAAAGATGTTCGCATCCTGGCTTCGACCCGCAACTGGTTGCGTTACAAGTTACCGAAACGTTTGGTGCGTTGGGACACAAAGCCGGTTTGTATCGGCCAGAAACAGAAGTGGTTTCTGTTGCAGTTGGTGGGCAACGATTCAGACATCAATATGCAAACCAGCAGTACGCCGGAGTTCGATGGCTGGCGCTGGGTGAGCTATTGGTATCCTGTTCGTCAGGTCGTGTCATTTAAACGCGATGTTTACCGTAGGGTGATGAAAGAGTTTGCAAGTGTGGTAATGCAGCTTCAGGAGATCCCGCCTAAGCCGCAGAGCGCACCTGCCTGGCGACGTAAAAGAGGTTAAGCTACGCAAATCATGCTCACCCGCTTGCGAGAAATAGTCGAGAAGGTGGCCAGTGCTCCACGTCTGAACGAGGCGCTGAATATTCTGGTCACTGACATCTGTCTTGCGATGGAGACCGAGGTCTGTTCGGTGTATCTGGCCGACCACGATCGGCGCTGCTATTACCTGATGGCGACCCGTGGCTTGAAAAAACCACGTGGACGCACCGTCACGCTCGCATTTGATGAAGGTATCGTGGGCCTGGTTGGGCGGCTGGCTGAACCCATCAACCTTGCTGACGCGCAAAAACACCCCAGCTTTAAATACATCCCTTCCGTAAAAGAAGAGCGCTTCCGCGCTTTTCTTGGCGTGCCGATTATCCAGCGTCGCCAGCTGCTCGGCGTGCTGGTCGTCCAGCAGCGCGAGCTACGTCAGTACGATGAAAGCGAAGAGTCTTTCCTCGTCACGCTGGCCACGCAGATGGCGGCGATCCTCTCCCAGTCCCAGCTTGCCGCGCTCTTTGGTCAATATCGCCATACGCGCATTCGTGCCCTTCCGGCATCACCAGGCGTAGCGATTGCGGAAGGCTGGATGGACGCCACGCTGCCGCTGATGGAGCAGGTTTACGAAGCCTCAACGCTTGATGAAGCGCTTGAGCGAGAGCGTCTTACCGCCGCGCTGGAAGAGGCGGCGAATGAATTTCGTCGTTACAGCAAGCGCTTTGCCGCAGGCGCACAGAAAGAGACGGCGGCCATCTTCGACCTCTATTCGCACCTGCTCTCCGACGCGCGTCTGCGTCGTGAGCTGTTTGCGGAAGTGGATAAAGGCTCGGTCGCAGAGTGGGCGGTTAAGAAGGTCATCGAAAAATTTGCCGACCAATTTGCGGCATTGACTGACGGTTACCTGAAAGAACGGGCTGGCGATCTCCGCGCCCTGGGACAGCGTCTGCTGTTCCATCTTGATGACACCATTCAGGGGCCGAATGCCTGGCCAAAACGGTTTGTTCTGGTCGCCGATGAGCTCTCGGCAACTACGCTGGCTGAACTGCCCCAGGACAGGCTGGCCGGTGTGGTGGTGCGCGATGGCGCCGCCAACTCGCATGCCGCCATTATGGTGCGCGCGCTGGGTATCCCAACCGTTATGGGAGCGGATATCCAGCCGTCGGTACTGCACCGCCGTACGCTGGTAGTGGACGGCTATCGCGGTGAGCTGCTGGTCGATCCTGAGCCGGTTCTGCTCCAGGAATACCAGCGCCTTATCAGCGAAGAGAATGAATTAAGCAAGCTGGCGGAGGATGACGTTAACCTGCCCGCACAGCTTAAGAGCGGTGAGCGGATCAAAGTCATGCTCAACGCCGGTTTAAGCCCTGAGCATGAAGAAAAGCTTGGCAGCCGCATCGACGGTATTGGCCTGTACCGTACTGAAATCCCGTTCATGCTGCAGAGCGGTTTCCCCTCCGAAGAGGAGCAGGTGGCGCAATATCAGGGGATGCTGCAGATGTTTAACGACAAACCTGTCACCCTGCGAACCCTCGATGTCGGCGCGGATAAACAGCTGCCCTATATGCCGATCAGCGAAGAAAACCCGTGCCTGGGCTGGCGTGGGATCCGCATTACGCTCGATCAGCCGGAGATCTTTCTGATCCAGGTGCGTGCAATGCTGCGCGCCAACGCGGCGACGGGCAATCTCAGCATCTTACTCCCGATGGTCACCAGCATTGATGAGATCGACGAGTCCCGGCGACTGATCGAACGTGCAGGCCGTGAAGTGGAAGAGATGATCGGCTATGCGATCCCGAAACCGCGGATCGGGGTGATGCTTGAAGTGCCGTCTATGGTCTTTATGCTGCCGCAGCTGGCAAACCGTGTTGATTTTATCTCTGTCGGCACAAACGACCTAACGCAATATATTCTGGCCGTCGACCGTAACAATACCCGCGTCGCCAGTATTTACGACAGCCTGCATCCGGCGATCATTCGCGCGTTAGCGATGATTGCCCGTGAAGCGGAACAGTACGGCATTGATTTACGCCTGTGCGGTGAAATGGCCGGGGATTCAATGTGCGTTGCGATCCTGATTGGTCTGGGATACCGCCATCTGTCGATGAACGGTCGCGCTGTCGCCCGCGTGAAGTACCTGCTGCGGCATATCGACATCAACGATGCCCGCGAGCTGGCTGAACGCAGCCTTGACGCGCAGCTGGCCGCTGAGGTTCGTCATCAGGTCGCGGCGTTTATGGAACGGCGCGGTATGGGCGGCCTGATCCGCGGCGGCCGCTAATCATCTTTCTGCCTCTCCCTCCGGGAGAGGGCTCCAGCGTGCATAAAACCCTATACACATCTTTTACATCTCTGGCGCATCCTCCGCGCCAGCCTTGTGCTATGATTCGCAACTTTGGAGCCTCTGCTTACGGCAGAATCGCATTTCTACCGCTGTCCACTTTCAGCGGAATAACAACATCTTGTGGTGACAGATGAACAGTGGTTATCTGCATTTTCCGGAATTTGATCCGGTCATTTTCTCAGTAGGACCTGTTTCGCTTCACTGGTACGGTCTGATGTACCTGGTGGGCTTCATTTTTGCCATGTGGCTCGCTGGCCGTCGCGCCAGTCGTCCGGGCAGCGGCTGGACGAAAAACGAAGTTGAAAACCTGCTCTATGCGGGCTTCCTCGGCGTGTTCCTCGGTGGCCGCATTGGGTACGTGCTGTTCTATAACTTCCCGGTATTCCTGAACGATCCGCTCTATCTGTTCCGCGTGTGGGACGGCGGCATGTCCTTCCACGGCGGCCTGATTGGGGTGATCCTGGTGATGGTGATTTTTGCCAAACGCACCAAACGCAACTTCTTCCAGGTTTCAGATTTTATCGCACCGCTGATCCCGTTTGGTCTCGGCGCTGGCCGTCTGGGTAACTTTATCAACGGTGAGCTGTGGGGTCGCGTCGACCCGAGCGTGCCGTACACGATGCTCTTCCCGGGCTCCCGCGCAGAAGATATCGCGCTGCTGCCATCACACCCGGAGTGGCAGTCCATTTTCGATACCTACGGCGTTCTGCCGCGCCATATGTCTCAGCTGTACGAGCTGGCGCTGGAAGGCGTTGTGCTGTTTATCATCCTCAACCTGTTTATCCGCAAACCGCGTCCGATGGGCGCTGTCTCCGGCCTGTTCCTGATTGGCTACGGCGCATTCCGTATTATCGTCGAGTTCTTCCGTCAGCCAGACGCACAGTTTACCGGCGAGTGGGTGCAGTACATCAGCATGGGGCAGATCCTCTCCATTCCGATGATTGTCGCGGGTGCCATTATGATGATTTGGGCGTATCGTCGTCGTCCACAGCAACAAATTTCCTGAGGAACCATGAAACAGTATCTTGAATTGATGAAAAAAGTGCTCGACGAGGGCACGCCGAAAAACGACCGCACCGGCACCGGTACGCTCTCCATTTTTGGCCACCAGATGCGCTTCAACCTGCAAGAAGGCTTCCCACTGGTGACGACAAAGCGCTGCCATTTGCGCTCGATCATTCATGAACTGCTCTGGTTCCTGCAAGGCGATACCAACGTTGCGTATCTGCACGAGAATAACGTCTCAATCTGGGACGAGTGGGCAGATGAAAACGGCAACCTGGGCCCGGTTTACGGCAAGCAGTGGCGCGCCTGGCCAACGCCTGATGGCCGCCATATTGACCAGATCACCACCGTGATGAACCAGCTGAAAAACGATCCGGACTCGCGCCGAATCATCGTTTCCGCCTGGAACGTCGGTGAGCTGGATAAAATGGCGCTGGCACCTTGCCACGCGTTCTTCCAGTTTTATGTCGCTGACGGCAAGCTCTCCTGCCAGCTCTATCAGCGCTCCTGTGACGTGTTCCTCGGCCTGCCGTTTAACATTGCCAGCTATGCGCTGTTGGTCCACATGATGGCGCAGCAGTGCGACCTGGAAGTGGGTGATTTTGTCTGGACCGGTGGGGACACCCATCTTTACAGCAACCATATGGAACAGACGCATCTCCAGCTGACCCGCGAACCGCGTGCTCTGCCAAAGCTGATTATCAAGCGCAAACCGGCATCAATCTTCGACTATCGCTTTGATGATTTCGAGATTGAGGGCTATGACCCGTATCCGGGCATCAAAGCGCCCGTCGCTATCTGATGCGATAAAGCGTGACACAACCGGTGCTCTTTAGCGCCGGTTTTTTTTCGCCTTTATCCCGTTTCCCGAAGCGCTATCCAGAAAGCGTGCAACGCGCTGCAACACTCCTGATTCTCCGGATAACGCCTCGTAAAACGAGGATCCGTCGCTCGTCATGTTCACCGCGCTTCGCCACACTCCCGATATGAAAAAAGAGAACGGTTTTACGCTTATCGAAACGCTGGTCGCGATTTCGCTTGTCGTTATCCTCAGCGCCTCAGGTCTTTACGGCTGGGACAGCTGGCAGCGGCAGCAGCGGCTGTGGCAAACCGCCAGTCAGGTACGAGATTACCTGCTGTTTCTGCGCAATCATGCCAACCGCTACAACCGCGACCATCAAATTACCCATCAGCGGGTGGGAGGCATGGATTGTCTGCTGAGCTCTGCCGCGCAAGGCTGTGAGAAGGGCAATCCCTTTGTGCTGATTCCGCTCTGGCCTGAGGTCGCGATCGGCGAGGTAACGCCGTCGCTCGCGTTCTATGGATTAAAGGATACGGCTTGGGCTGGGCGGATACGCGTTCAAAGCCGCGCAGGAGAATGGCTGATTATTGTCTCAAATGGAGGACGCATCAGGATGTGTAAGGTCTCTGCGGGAGGTTCATGTCGATGAAGCAGCGAGGTTTCTCACTGACCGAAGTTCTGATTGCCACGGCGATTAGCAGCCTCCTGCTGATAAGCGCATCGCGTTTTTTACCCGGCTTGCAGCGGGCGGTCTTAGCGCAATCCGGCCAGAGACAACTTGAGGAAGAAGTCTGGCACCATCTGTTCGCCCTGGGCAAACAGCTCCAGCGTGCGGGATACTGCGCGGGAAACTGTCAGGGACAGGCGCTGGTGACAGCCAGGCAAGGAAGTTGCGTCATTGTGCGGTGGGATGCCAACAGTAACGGCAGCTGGGATAACAGCGCATCAGAAAATGACAGCACCGGTTTTCGACTGGAGTCTGGTGCGCTTGAAACCCAGCGTGGAGCGACCTCATGTGAAGGAAAAGGATGGGAAAAGCTCACGGACCCGGACAGGCTTACTATCGCGCATTTTGTGGTGAGGACAGTGGAACATGCCGGTTTTACGCCCGAGGTGAATATCGAACTGGCGGCGATTCGTAAAGGCGAGCAGGGGGAGCCCTGGCAGGCGTTGTATACGGTCACGGGGTACAACCTGTGAATCGTCAACGCGGCATGTCTTCGCTGGCGATGGTTCTGCTTTTACTGGTGCTCGGTACCCTGATCCTCACCGGTCTCAATCAGCAGCTCACAACGTTTAGCGCGCTCGTCGGCGGTGAGAGCCGTTCGCTTCAGCAGCAGGCGGCGGTGCAGTCCGCGCTTGAGTGGGGACGGGTTCAGAGCTGGTCGTCAGAGCCACAGGTTCAGTGCAAGAAGACTCCTGCGTGGCGAGCGTGTTTGCGCCCGCTGAGTGGGGCGCGTGTGCTGCTGATTGCCGGAGACAGCGACCTGCTGCTCTGGCGCTCAGGAGAGATTGTCGACGGGAACGTTCGCTTTTCGCCTCATGGCTGGAGTGATTTTTGTCCCCTTAAGGAGAGCGCGTTATGCCAGCTGCCGTGAGCAGAGAAAAAGGGTTTAGCATGGTTGAGGTACTGCTGGCGATGATGCTGCTGGTGATCGTCGTGACGGCTTTGTCCGGCTATCATCGGGCGTTGGCGGCTCGGTTTACCCTGTTTAACCAGTATCGACAGCTCTGGCATCATGCCTGGAATCAGTCTCAGCTCTCAACAAATGTTCTCCCGGCTGGCTGGCAGGCCAGTCGGGGGCAGACAACGCACGCAGGATGTGTCAGCATCACGGTCACACTTATTTCTCCTCTGGGGCGGCGCGGTGAGATAACGCGCCTGCATTGCCCGGTTAGCCAGTAGTCGGGAGCGTCTATGTTAAGGGTCTACCACTCAAATCGTCTGGATGTGCTGGAAGCGCTGATGGAATTTATCGTTGAGCGCGAGCGGCTTGACGATCCTTTTGAGCCTGAAATGGTGCTGGTGCAGAGCACCGGTATGGCACAGTGGCTGCAAATGTCGCTTTCCCGTAAATTTGGTATAGCCGCAAATATTGATTTCCCGCTGCCCGCGAGCTTTATCTGGGAGATGTTTGTGCGCGTGTTGCCGGACATCCCGGAGCAGAGCGCCTTCAACAAGCAAGGCATGAGCTGGAAGCTCATGGCCCTGCTGCCGGAAATGCTGCAGCACGATGAATTCGCCATGCTGCGCCACTACCTCAATGACGATACCGATAAGCGCAAGCTGTTCCAGCTGGCGTCGCGCACCGCCGATCTCTACGACCAATACCTTGTTTACCGTTCTGACTGGTTAATTCGTTGGGAAGCGGGCGAGTTGGTTGAAGGGCTACCGGAGGCGCAAATATGGCAGGCACCGCTGTGGAAAGCACTGGTAGAGCATACGGAGAAACTTGGGCAGCCTCAGTGGCACCGTGCCAACCTGTACGATCGGTTTATCTCCATACTCGAGAATGCGTCGGAGCGCCCGGGCCGACTGCCGTCACGCGTTTTTATCTGCGGGATATCCGCATTACCGCCTGTTTATCTGAAGGCGTTGAACGCGCTGGGTAAACATATTGATATTCATATTTTGTTCACCAACCCTTGCCGACAGTATTGGGGGGATATCCTCGACGAACGTTGGCTTGCGCGGCTGGTGACTCGCCAACGAAAGCGCCTTTTTGAAGAACGTTCCGTCCCGCTGTTTAAAGACGGCTCGACTGCCGGGCAGCTTTTTGATGAAGACGGCATCCAGAACCTGCCCAATCCACTGCTTGCCTCGTGGGGGAAGCTGGGGCGTGACTACATTCACATGCTTTCAGACATCACCTCATCAGGTGAAGGCGACGTAGATGCCTTTGTCGATATTACCCCGGATAGCCTGCTGCATCATATTCAGCTGGATATCCTCGATCTGGAAAACCGTGCCGTGATGGGCGTGACGGCGAACGAGTTCGAACGCAGCGACAGCAAGCGGAAGCTGGATGCTGACGATCGCAGCGTCACGATCCATGTTTGCCATAGCCCTCAGCGTGAGGTCGAAGTGCTTCACGACCAGCTGCTGGCGATGCTGCAGGACGATCCCGAACTCACCCCGCGCGATATCGTGGTGATGGTGGCGGATATCGACAGCTACAGTCCCTTCATTCAGGCCGTTTTTGGCAGTGCGACGGGCGAGCGATATCTGCCTTACGCTATCTCTGACCGTCGTGCCCGTCAGTCGCATCCGGCATTGCAGGCCTTTATCACTCTGCTTTCACTGCCGGATAGCCGCTTTATCTCCGAAGATGTCCTGGCGTTACTGGATGTTCCCGTGCTGGCTGCACGCTTCAACATCAATGAAGAGGGGCTGCGCTACCTTCGCCAGTGGGTGAATGAATCTGGCGTACGCTGGGGGATCGATGACGATAACGTTCAGGAGTTCGAACTTCCTCCAACCGGGCAGCACACGTGGCGTTTTGGCCTGACGCGTATGCTGCTGGGCTACGCCATGGAGAGCAGCCAGGGCGAGTGGAATGAGGTGCTGCCTTACGATGAGTCCAGCGGGTTAATTGCTGAACTGGTGGGGCATTTAGCGTCACTCCTGATGCAGCTCAACCGCTGGCGACACGAGCTGATGCAGCCGCGTCCGCTTGAAGCGTGGCTTCCGGTTTGCAGGGCATTGCTTAATGATTTCTTCCTGCCAGACAGTGACACCGAAGCGGCAATGGCACTGATTGAAACGCAGTGGCAGGCGATCGTCGATGAAGGCGTGAATTCCCACTATCAGGAGGCCATCCCGCTGTCGCTGTTGAGGGATGAGCTGACGCAGCGGCTCGATCAGGAGCGAATCAGCCAGCGTTTCCTGGCAGGCCCCATCAATATCTGCACCCTGATGCCAATGCGTTCTATCCCGTTTAAAGTGGTCTGTCTGCTTGGCATGAACGACGGCGTTTATCCGCGCGCACTGGCGCCGCTGGGGTTCGATTTGATGAGCGCAGATCCCAAGCGGGGTGACCGTAGCCGCCGCGATGATGACCGCTACCTCTTCCTTGAGGCGCTCATTTCCGCCCAGAGTAAGCTCTATATCAGCTATATCGGCCGTTCCATTCAGGACAACAGCGAGCGTTTTCCCTCCGTACTGGTGCAGGAGCTGGTGGACTATATCGGCCAGAGTCACTATCTGCCGGGGGATGAAGATCGCAACTGCGATGAAAGCGAGAAGAGGGTGAAAGCCCATATCACCTGTTTCCACAGCCGCATGCCGTTTGACCCGGTGAACTACACGCCCAGCGAGCGCCAGAGCTATGCGCAGGAGTGGCTGCCGGCGGCGAAAAAGGAGGGGAGTGCGCATACCGATTTCATTCAGGAGCTTGACCCGCGCCCTGTCGACACCCTGACCTTCGAACAGCTTCAGCGGTTTTGGGCGCATCCGGTGCGCGCCTTCTTCCAGCAGCGATTGCAGGTCAACTTCCGTTCTGAAGAGAGTGAAATTCCTGATGCAGAGCCTTTTACGCTGGAAGGGCTGGAGCGCTACCAGTTAAACCTGCAGCTGTTGAATGCGCTGGTTGAAGAGGAAGATGCGGACAAACTTTATCGCCGCTACCGTGCTGCAGGGCAGCTGCCCTATGGGGCATTCGGGGAAATTGTCTGGGAGGCGCAGTGTCGGGAGATGACCGCCCTGGCAGAGCGCGTAAGAGCGTGCCGACAGCCAGGGAAAAGCATTGAAATCGATCTCAACTGCAATGGTGTACAGCTTACGGGCTGGTTAACCCAGGTTCAGCCGGACGGGCTGCTGCGCTGGCGGCCTTCTATGCTGAGCGTTTCACAGGGTTTGCAACTCTGGCTGGAACATCTTGTCTACAGTGCGGATGGTCATAAAGGTGAAAGTCGGATTTTCGTGCGCAAAGAGGGCGAATGGCGCTTCCCGCCGATGGAGTCTGAGCAGGCGTTACGGTATCTGTCTTTGTACATTGAGGGCTACCGTCAGGGAATGAACAAACCGCTCCTGCTGTTGCCGGAAAGTGGCGGGGCCTGGATAAAAGCCTGTTATGACGCACAGAATGATGCGATGTTAACGGATGAGGCGTCACTGCAGAAAGCGCGCAGTAAATTTATGCAGGCCTACGAAGGAAACATGATGGTGCGGGGCGAAGGAGAAGATGTCTGGTATCAGCGCTTATGGCGAACGCTTGAGCCAGAGTACTTTGAGGCCATCACGGAAGAGGCGCAGCGCTACCTGCTGCCGTTGTTTAAATTTAATCAGTCCTGAGCGCTGTATAAAAATTGCGCAGCATGGGGTGTTCAATTATGATGCACTTCTTATCACGGACTGATGTACCCAATAAAGAGATGTTGGCGTGTCCAGCACGCAATGTGTTAATGATGTAGCCGTGATAAAGAGGTAGCACCTTGTTTAAAGCGTTTGTTTTGTTTTTCGCCCTCTGGGTACCTGTCACTCAGGCAGACTCCGGTTGGCAACCCGTTCAGGAAACTATTCGTAAAAGCGAAAAAGATACCCGTCAATATCAGGCTATTCGTCTTGATAACGGCATGACCGTGCTGCTGGTTTCCGATCCGCAGGCGGTGAAGTCCCTCTCGGCATTAGTGGTGCCGGTTGGATCGCTGGAAGATCCTGACGCGCATCCTGGGCTTGCACATTATCTGGAACATATGACGCTGATGGGGTCAAAAAAATACCCGCAGCCGGATAGCCTGTCCGAATTTTTGAAAATGCATGGCGGCAGCCACAATGCCAGTACGGCACCGTACCGCACGGCCTTTTATCTTGAAGTCGAAAATGATGCGCTGGAAGGCGCGGTCGATCGCCTTGCTGATTCCATCGCCGCCCCCCTGCTGGATAAAAAATATGCCGACCGTGAACGCAATGCCGTCAATGCTGAGTTGACCCTTGCCCGCACGCGAGACGGTATGCGCATGGCCCAGGTCAGCGCCGAAACCATCAACCCTGCGCACCCGGGTTCGCGCTTCTCCGGCGGTAACCTTGAGACGTTAAGCGACAAACCGAACAGCCCGGTGCTTGATGCCCTGCACGCGTTTCGCGATAAATACTACTCCGCCAACCTGATGAAAGCGGTCATCTACAGCAATAAACCGTTGCCAGAACTGGCAGGCATGGCGGCTAAAACGTTTGGCCGGGTGCCGAATAAAAATATCGACCTGCCGCAGATAGACGTACCGGTGGTCACGGATGCGCAAAAGGGCATCGTGATCCACTACGTGCCTGCGCTGCCGCGCAAAGTGCTGCGCGTGGAATTCCGCATCGATAACAACACCGCACAGTTTCGCAGTAAAACCGATGAGCTGGTGACCTATCTGATAGGTAACCGTAGCCCGGGTACGCTTTCTGACTGGCTGCAAAAACAGGGGCTGGTGGAAGGTATTCGCGCCGACTCCGATCCGGTTGTGAACGGCAATAGCGGCGTGCTGGCGATCTCCGCCACCCTGACCGACAAGGGCCTGGCAAACCGTGACGAAGTGGTGGCGGCGATCTTCAGCTACCTCTCTTTACTGCGTGAGAAAGGCGTCGATAAGCGCTACTTTGATGAGCTCGCCCACGTGCTGGATCTCGATTTCCGTTACCCGTCCATTACCCGCGATATGGATTACGTTGAGTGGCTGGCGGATACCATGATCCGCGTGCCGGTGGAACACACCCTCGATGCGGTCAATATTGCCGACCGCTATGATGCCGATGCGGTAAAAGCCCGCCTGGCGATGATGACGCCGGAGAATGCCCGCATCTGGTACATCAGCCCGAACGAACCGCATAACAAGACGGCGTATTTTGTCGATGCTCCTTATCAGGTGGAAAAAATCAGCGCGCAGACCTTCGCCGACTGGCAGAAGAAGGCCGGGGAGATTGCGTTAAAGCTGCCGGAGCTGAACCCCTATATTCCGGATGACTTCTCGCTGACCAAAACGACTAAAGATTACCCGCACCCGGCGCTCATCGTTGATGAACCGACGCTGCGCGTGGTGTACACCCCCAGCCGCTACTTCGCAAGCGAGCCAAAGGCCGATGTCAGCGTGGTGCTGCGTAACCCGAAAGCGATGAACAGCGCCAAAAATCAGGTGATGTTCGCGCTCAATGACTATCTCGCCGGGATTGCGCTCGATCAGCTCAGCAACCAGGCGGCCGTGGGCGGGATCAGCTTCTCCACCAACGCCAACAACGGTTTGATGCTCAATGCAAACGGCTATACCCAGCGTTTGCCTCAGCTGTTCCAGGCACTGCTGGAGGGCTATTTCAGCTATACGCCGACGGAAGAGCAGCTTGAACAGGCTAAATCGTGGTATGCGCAGATGATGGATTCTGCGGAGAAGGGCAAAGCTTACGATATGGCGCTTATGCCGGCGCAAATGCTGTCGCAAGTTCCTTATTTCCAGCGAGAGGATCGCCGCGCGCTGTTGCCTTCGATCACCTTAAAAGACGTGCTGGCTTACCGTGATGCGCTGAAAACCAACACGCGTCCGGAGTTCCTGATCGTTGGCAACATGAGTGAGGATCAGGCCAAAACCCTGGCAGAGAATGTACGCACTCAGCTCGGTTCGAAAGGCGACGAGTGGTGCCGCAACCAGGACGTGCTGGTTGAGAAAAAACAGAATGTGATTTTTGAAAAGGCGGGTAACAGCACGGATTCCGCGCTGGCCGCGGTATTTGTGCCAACGGGCTATGATGAATTCGCCAGCTCGGCGCAGAGTGCCGTACTGGGGCAAATTATTCAGCCGTGGTTTTATAACCAGTTACGCACAGAGGAGCAGCTTGGCTACGCGGTGTTTGCCTTCTCCATGAACGTAGGCCGACAGTGGGGGCTGGGTTTCCTGCTGCAAAGCAGCGATAAACAGCCGGCGTATCTCTGGAAGCGTTACCAGGCCTTCTTCCCACAGGTGGAAGCAAAACTGCGCGCCATGAAGCCGGAAGAGTTTGCGCAAATCCAGCAGGCCGTCATCGCACAGGTGATGCAGCCGCCGCAGACGCTGGGTGAAGAAGCCTCGCAGCTGAGCAAAGATTTCGATCGCGGTAATCTGAAATTTGATTCGCGTGATAAAGTAGTGGCCGAGATAAAACAGCTGACGCCGCAGAAGGTTGCCGACTTCTTCCATCAGGCGGTCATTAAGCCGCAGGGAATCACCATCCTGTCTCAGGTTTCCGGTAGCCAGAACGGGAAAACGGAGTACGTGAACCCGAAAGGCTGGAAAGTCTGGAAGAGCGTCAGCGCGCTGCAGCAATCGATGCCCTGGAGTAAGAAAGAATGACCGATACCGCTGAGTCCCTTGATCCCTTACGTTTACCTCTGCAGGGTGAACGATTGATTGAAGCCTCAGCGGGAACGGGAAAAACCTTCACCATTGCCGCTCTGTACCTGCGTCTGCTGCTGGGGCTTGGCGGCAACGCCGCTTTTCCACGCCCTTTGAGCGTGGAGGAGCTGCTGGTGGTGACCTTCACCGAGGCTGCCACCGCTGAGCTGCGGGGCCGTATTCGCAGCAATATCCACGAGCTGCGCATCGCCTGTCTGCGTCAGAGCACGGATAACCCTCTCTACGCGAGCCTTCTGGAAGAGATTGCCGATAAGCAACAGGCAGCCCAGTGGCTGCTCCTCGCTGAACGGCAGATGGATGAAGCGTCCGTCTTCACCATTCACGGTTTTTGCCAGCGTATGCTGAGCCTGAATGCGTTTGAATCCGGAATGCTGTTTGAACAGCAGCTCATTGAAGATGAATCAGTGCTTCGCTATCAGGCCTGCGCGGATTTCTGGCGTCGCCACTGCTACCCGTTACAGCGCGATATTGCCGAAGCGGTACATGCGTTGTGGAAGGGCCCGGAGGCGCTGCTGCGCGCTATCGATCGTTATCTGCAGGGTGAAGCGCCGGTCATCAAATCCCCGCCGCCTGCGGATGAAACCCTGGCCTCACGCCATGAAAAAATCATCGCGAGAATTGCCGATATCAAGCAAAAATGGATTGAGTCCGTTGGCGAGATTGACGCCATCATCGAAAATTCCGGGATTGATCGACGCAAGTTTAACCGCGGCAATCAGGGGAAATGGATCGACAAGATCAGCGCCTGGGCGCAGGAAGAGACGCGAGGCTACCAGCTCCCGGATGCGCTGGAGAAATTCTCCCAACGTTTCCTGGCTGAGCGGACCAAAGCCGACGGCATTGTGCCTGAGCATCCTCTGTTTGTGGCGATTGAAACCCTGCTGGCTGAGCCCTTAACGCTCAACGATCTGATGATTACCCGCGCCATGACGGAAATTCGCGACGCCGTCGCGCGTGAGAAACGCCGCCGGGGTGAGCTGGGGTTTGACGACATGCTGAGCCGCCTCGATGCGGCGCTGTGCAGTGAAAATGGCGAAGCGCTTGCCGCCGCGATCCGCACCCGGTTCCCGGTGGCGATGATTGACGAATTTCAGGATACCGACCCTCAGCAATACCGCATTTTCCGCCGTATCTGGCGCCAGCAGCCCGGTACCGCGCTGTTGTTAATCGGCGATCCGAAACAGGCCATCTACGCCTTCCGCGGTGCGGATATTTTCACCTACATGAAAGCCCGTAGCGAAGTTGATGCGCACTACACGCTTGATACTAACTGGCGCTCCTCTCCCGGCATGGTGGAAAGCGTCAACGCGCTCTTCAGCCGCATGGATACGGCGTTTATGTTCCGGGAGATCCCGTTTCAGCCGGTAAAGTTCGCCGAGAAAAATGCCTCGTTGCGCTTTGAGTTCAACGGCGAGACGCAGCCTGCCATGAACTTCTGGCTACTGGACGGGGAAGGCTGCGGCGTTGCCGACTATCAAAATGCCATGGCCCAGTACTGTGCCGCGCAAATCCGCGACTGGCTCAGTGCGGGCGCGCACGGTAAAGCGCTGCTGTGGAAGGGGGATAAACCTGCGCCGGTAAAGGCATCCGATATCACGGTGCTGGTTCGCAGCCGTCAGGAGGCCGCGCTCATCCGCGACGCTCTGACGTTACTGAATATTCCCTCCGTCTATCTCTCGAACCGCGATAGCGTCTTTGAAACGCTGGAAGCGCAGGAGATGCTATGGCTGCTGCAGGCCGTGCTGGCTCCGGAGCGGGAAAGCACGCTGCGTAGCGCATTAGCGAGCGCGATGCTCGGGCTGAACGCGCGGGATATTGATGCGCTGAACAATGACGAAGCCGCGTGGGATTCTGTCGTAGAAGAGTTTGTTCGCTACCGCGAAAAATGGCAGAAGCGTGGAGTCATGGCGATGGTGCGCGAGCTCATGGCGCAGCGCCACATTGCGGAGAATATGCTGGCGACAGCAGGCGGCGAGCGCCGTTTGACCGATATTTTACATATCAGCGAACTGCTGCAGGAAGCCGGTACGCAGCTGGAGAGCGAACACGCTCTGGTACGCTGGCTGGCGCAGCAGATTGCCGATCCGAACAGTAATTCGTCCAGCCAGCAGATGCGACTAGAGAGTGATAAACATCTGGTGCAGATCGTCACCATTCACAAGTCGAAAGGCCTGGAATATCCGCTGGTCTGGCTGCCGTTTATCGCCAATTATCGCGTGCAGGATCAGGCCTTTTACCACGATCGCGAGTCTTTTGAGGCGGTGCTCGATCTCAGCAACGCGGAGTCCAGCGTTGAGCTGGCCGAAGCCGAGCGTCTGGCGGAAGACCTGCGCCTGCTTTACGTGGCGCTGACCCGTTCGGTCTGGCACTGCAGCCTGGGCGTTGCGCCTCTGTTCCGTCGCCGTGGCGAAAAGAGCGGGGAGAGTGATTTTCATCTGAGCGCGCTGGGGCGGCTTATTCAGCACGGCGAACCCAAAGACGCGGCGGGCCTGCGCCAGTGCATCGAATCGCTTTGCACGGAGCATGTTGCCCTGCATATTCCGTCGCAGCCCGACAACAGCCGCTGGCAGATGCCGGAGCTGCGTGAGTCAGCGCTCCATGCCCGCCAGGTTGTACGTACCATTGCCGACGACTGGCGCGTCACCAGCTACTCCGGTTTACAGCAGCACGGGCAGAGTATTGCGCAGGATCTGATGCCAAAACTGGACGTGGACGCCGCAGGAGCCGGTAGCGTACCCGCTGAGCCGGTGCTCACGCCGCACCAGTTCCCGCGCGGCGCCTCGCCGGGCACGTTTTTGCACAGCCTGTTTGAAGAGCTGGATTTTACCCAGCCGGTTTCCGAAGAATGGGTGCTGAAAATGTTACAGAGTGGCGGCTACGACGCGCAGTGGCAGCCGGTTCTCACCGACTGGATCCGCGCGGTACTGCACGCGCCGCTCACGACGCAGGGGATCTCGCTGAACCAGTTGACCGCCAAAGACAAGCAGGTGGAGATGGAGTTTTATCTCCCCATCGCCAGCCCGCTCAGGGCCGAGGCGCTTGATGCGCTGATCCGCGAGTACGATCCGTTATCCGCCGGGTGCCCGCCGCTGAACTTCCGCCAGGTGCAGGGGATGCTCAAAGGCTTTATCGACCTGGTTTTCCGCCACGAAGGGCGCTACTACCTGCTGGATTACAAATCGAACTGGCTGGGTGAAAGCAGCGAAGCCTACACCCAGGACGCGATGGCATCGGCAATGCAAATGCATCGCTACGATCTGCAGTATCAGCTTTACACCCTTGCGCTGCACCGTTACCTCCGCCATCGCATGGCCGATTACCGCTACGAAGATCATTTTGGCGGCGTCATTTACCTGTTCCTGCGCGGAGTGGATGGTAACGACCCGCGTTCCGGCGTCTTTAGTACGCGTCCGGCTGCGGAACTGATTGAAAAAATGGATAACCTGTTTGCTGCAAGCACGGAGGAGGTGGCATGACGATGCAGGCGCTACTGCTGGACGCGGTTGAACAACGGTTACTGCGTCACCTGGATGTGCAGTTCGCCATGATGGTGGCAGGCGAGGAGCCTGCCGTCATGCTGGCCGCAGCCATTCTGAGTAAAGACGCGGGGGAAGGCCACGTATGTCTGCCGCTGTCGCGTCTGGCTGTGGATGAGAAAATGCCTCCGGCTTTACAGGCGTGTTTCGCGCAGCTGGGTGACGCAGTGGACTGGCAGGAGATATTACTCGGCTCGCCTGCCGTAAGCGGAGCCGATACCGGGACGCCGATGATCCTTGTCGGCGAGCGTTTGTATCTTAACCGGCTGTGGCGTAACGAACTGACGGTAGCGCGCTTCTTCAGCGAGACCAACGCCCCGCTTCCCTGCGATGAAGCGCAGCTCCGGCAAACGCTGGATACGCTGTTTACCTCTGACGACGAGACAAACTGGCAGAAAGTGGCGGCAGCCGTGGCCTTAACCCGACGGATCTCGGTGATTTCTGGCGGCCCGGGCACCGGGAAAACGACCACTGTGGCAAAACTGCTTGCCGCGCTGATTCAGTTATCGGGTGAGCAAAAGTGCCGTATTCGCCTGGCGGCCCCCACCGGTAAAGCGGCGGCACGTCTGACGGAATCGTTGGGCGGCGCGCTGCAAAAACTGCCGCTAACCGGGGATCAGCTTGCGCTTTTCCCCAATGAGGCGAGCACCCTGCACCGTTTGCTAGGCGCACAGCCGGGTAGCCAGCGTCTGCGCTATCATGCCGGTAACCCACTGCACCTTGACGTGCTGGTCGTGGATGAAGCGTCGATGATTGACCTGACGATGATGTCGCGTTTGATCGATGCGCTCCCGCCTCACGCGCGCGTCATTTTCCTCGGCGATCGCGACCAGCTTGCCTCCGTTGAGGCCGGGGCCGTGCTGGGCGATATCTGTACCTATGCCAGCCTGGGATATACCGCGGAACGCGCGCAGGAGCTGGCCCGTCTCACCGGATGTTCGCTCACGTCTGAAAACCATTCGCTCGCAGGGGCGCTGCGCGACAGCCTGTGTCTGCTGCAAAAAAGCTACCGTTTCGGCAGCGACTCCGGCATCGGCCAGCTTGCGGCGGCGGTGAACCGGGGCGACCGGCGCACCACCACAGCGGTATTTGACGGTACCTTTACGGATATTGAGAAAAAATCGCTGCAAAGCGGGGAAGAGTATCAGGCGATGCTGGACGATGCCCTGCAGGGGTACCAGCACTTTCTGACGGGCGTACAACAGCAAAGTACGCCGGAGCAGGTCATTGCCGCGTTTGGCGAATACCAGCTGCTCTGTGCGCTGAGGGAAGGCCCCTTTGGCGTCCGGGGTCTGAACGACAGGCTGGAACAGCTGCTGGCGCAAAAACGCAAAATTAACCGAACCCTGCACTCGCGCTGGTATGAAGGGCGACCGGTGATGATCTCCCGCAACGACAGCGCGCTGGGATTGTTTAACGGGGATATCGGGATTGCGCTCGACTGCGGTCAGGGCCTGCGCGTCTGGTTCCAGATGCCGGACGGGAGCGTGAAGTCCTTCCAGCCCAGTCGTTTGCCCGAGCATGAAACCGCCTGGGCGATGACGGTGCACAAATCCCAGGGCTCCGAGTTTAACCATGCGGCGCTGATCCTCCCCACGCAGCTTTCACCCGTCGTTACCCGCGAGCTGATCTATACCGCCATTACGCGAGCGCGTCAGCGTCTGTCGCTGTATGCCGATGAACGGGTGCTGGTGCAGGCGATCGCCACCCGAACGGAACGCCGAAGCGGGCTGGGCGCGATATTTGAGTCCCTCTGAACCGGGCAAGACCTATAAGCCGGGTACGCGCAGCGCGTCCCGGCAAGCGTTGTATTATCCCAGGTCAGCCATCAGCACCTTTGAACGACGCTGATAGTTGTACATCTCTTTCTTCGTTTCCGGCAGAGAATCGATATCCACCGGCGTGAATCCGCGCTCCTGGAACCAGTGAATGCTGCGCGTCGTCAGGACGAACAGCTTGCTCAGCCCCATCTGGCGCGCCTGTGCCGCCACGCGTTCAAGCAGCATTTCGCCGCGTGAAGAGCTACGGTAATCAGGATGCACCGCCACGCAGGCCATTTCACCGATCTTCTCTTCCGGGAACGGATAGAGTGCGGCGCAGGCAATGGTCAGGTTATCGCGCTGAATAATGGTGAATTTATCGATCTCCATCTCCAGCTGTTCGCGTGAGCGACGTACCAGAATGCCCTGCTGTTCCAGCGGGCGGATCAGCTCCAGAATGCCGCCGATGTCATTGATGGTGGCGCGGCGGATCTGCTCCGCACTCTCCATCACAATCTGCGTACCAATACCGTCGCGGGAGAACAGCTCCTGCAGCAGAGCCCCGTCTTCCTGATAGCTGATCAGGTGGCTGCGGCGCACGCCGCTGCGGCAGGCCTTCACGGCGCCACGCAGGAAGCGGACGGTGCCGGAGTGGTAATCGCCTTCGGCTTCCAGCGCTTCCACGCGGGCCTGGGCTTCATTCGGGAAGAGTTCCGGTACGATTGTTCCTTCACCGTCCACGACGCCCTGGGAGGAGCAGAACCCAATCATTTTTTCCGCCTTCAGCTTGATCGCCAGCTGCGTGGCGATCTCTTCGGACGTCAGGTTAAAGCTTTCGCCGGTCACGGAAACGGCGACCGGGCCCATCAGCACGATGGCACCGCTGTCCAGCTGGCGGTGAATAGCTTCTTCATCAATACGACGAATACGGCCGCTGTGGCAGTAATCCACGCCATCGTCCACGCCGAGCGGCTGGGCAATGATAAAGTTGCCGCTCACGACGTTGATATGCGCGCCCTGCAGCGGCGTATTGTTCAGGCTCATGGAGAGACGCGCGGTAATATCCAGCTGCAGCAGACCCGCCGCCTGTTTCACCAGCTCCAGGGTTTTGGCATCGGTGACGCGGGTATGTTTATGGTAAATCGGCTCGTGGTGGTGAGCGGCCAGGTTGGCGTCGATCTGCGGACGCGCGCCATACACCACCACCAGGCGGATCCCGAGGCTGTGCAGCAGGCCAATGTCATTGACGATGCTGGAAAAATTTTCATGCTCAATGGCTTCGCCGCCAAGCATGATGACAAACGTTTTTCCCCGATGGGCGTTGATATAGGGAACAGAATGGCGGAATCCCTGGACCAGTTCGGTTCTACGTTCCTTCACCATGGCACAACCCTTAATGAATGTTTATTCGTAATTTCTGTATTTTTATTCGATTGTGGCCGCGTGTGCAAGCGCAAATTTTCCGCGACCCACAGAAATTGGTAAGTAATCCGTGCGTTAGCGTATGATTGTTTACCCTTTTATAGATGACAGTTTATGCGTCATTCGTTAAAGTTTTCGGTCAATTTGGACATTTTGTATATCAGTCAGTGTTCTTGCTCGGGAGAAGCATGTCGGGATCCAATTCAGCAATAAGCCGCCGCCGTTTGTTAAAAGGGGCCGGGGCAATGTGGTTGCTTAGCGTCAGTCAGGTCGGTCTTGCCGCCACGAGTCAGGTGGTGGCGGTGCGCGTCTGGCCGTCGTCGACCTATACGCGCGTGACGGTCGAATCCAATCGCGTGCTGAAATATAAGCAATTTGCCCTCAGCAACCCGGAACGCGTGGTGGTGGATCTCGAAGGCGTTAACCTCAACTCCGTGCTGAAAGGGATGGCGGCGCAGATCCGCGGCGACGATCCGTTTATTAAATCGGCTCGCGTCGGGCAGTTTGATCCGCAAACCGTGCGCATGGTGTTTGAGCTTAAACAGAACGTTAAGCCGCAGCTGTTCGCCCTGGCGCCCGTCGCGACCTTTAAAGAGCGTCTGGTGATGGATCTCTACCCGGCCAACGCAACGGATATCCAGGATCCGCTTCTCGCTCTGCTGGAGGACTACAACAAGGGCGATCTTCAGCGTCAGGTGCCGCCTGCGCAAAGTGGCCCGCAGCCCGGAAAAGCAGGGCGGGATCGTCCGATTGTGATCATGCTCGATCCCGGCCACGGCGGCGAAGACTCCGGCGCGGTGGGGAAATACCGCACGCGTGAAAAAGATGTGGTGCTGCAAATTGCCCGTCGGCTGAAAGCGTTGATTGATAAAGAAGGCAATATGCGCGCCTATATGACGCGCAATGAAGATATCTTTATTCCGCTGAAGGTCCGGGTGGCGAAAGCGCAGAAGCAGCGCGCCGATTTGTTCGTGTCGATCCATGCGGATGCCTTTACCAGCCGCCAGCCAAGCGGCTCGTCGGTGTTTGCGCTCTCAACCAAAGGCGCGACCAGTACAGCAGCAAGATTCCTGGCAGACAGCCAGAACGCCTCTGACCTGATTGGTGGCGTGAGCAAAAGCGGCGACCGCTACGTCGACCACACTATGTTCGATATGGTGCAGTCGCTGACCATTAACGACAGCCTGAAGTTTGGTAAAGCGGTGCTGGGCAAGCTGGGCAACATCAATAAGCTGCATAAAAACAGCGTTGAACAGGCCGGGTTTGCGGTACTCAAGGCACCGGATATTCCGTCCATTCTGGTAGAAACCGCGTTTATCAGTAACGTTGAAGAGGAGCGCAAGCTCAAGACGGCAAAATTCCAGCAGGAGGTTGCGGAGTCGATTCTGGCGGGGATACGGGCGTATTTCTCTGACGGGGCGACGCTGGCGCGACGCGGATAACGCTTTCAGCCGGGTAAACGCCCGGCAAATTCACAAACGGCAGATACAAAAAAACACCCTTGAGGGTGTTTATTGTTTTAGAAGTGTTGGTTGCGGGGGCCGGATTTGAACCGACGACCTTCGGGTTATGAGCCCGACGAGCTACCAGGCTGCTCCACCCCGCGTCCGTGGATGCGCACTATACTCGGATAGGTTTGTGATGCAACCCCTTTTTCACATAAATCATGATTTTGTATGCAAATTGAACGACATGGCTCTGTTTGGACTATTTTTTGCGCAAAATTTGCCAAAGGGCATGCGATCGCATTTCATTAGCCCTGGCGGTTTGTTATCTTCATCACGCGGAAATGGGCAACTTAAAGACGAGATATAATGAAAGGACGTTGGGCGAAGTATCTGATGGCGGGCGCAATGGTAGCGATTCTTGCGGCCTGTTCTTCCAAACCGACCGATCGCGGTCAACAGTATAAAGACGGGAAGTTATCCCAGCCTTTCTCTTTAGTTAATCAGCCTGATGCCGTCGGCGCACCGATTAATGCCGGTGATTTCTCCGAGCAGGTCTACCAGATCCGCAACGCGTCGCCGCGTCTGTATGGCGCCCAGAGTAGCGTGTATAACGCGGTCCAGGACTGGCTTAAAGCAGGCGGCGATACGCGCAACATGCGCCAGTTTGGTATCGACGCCTGGCAGATGGAAGGGGCCGATAACTACGGCAACGTCCAGTTTACCGGTTACTACACCCCGGTTATCCAGGCACGACACTCGCGTCAGGGCGAGTTCCAGTATCCTATCTACCGTATGCCGCCAAAACGCGGTCGTCTGCCGTCTCGCGCTGAGATCTACGCCGGTGCGCTGAGCGAAAATTACGTTCTGGCCTACAGCAACTCCCTGATGGATAACTTCATCATGGACGTTCAGGGCAGCGGCTACATTGATTTTGGCGACGGGTCGCCACTTAACTTCTTCAGCTATTCCGGTAAAAACGGCCACGCCTATCGCAGTATCGGTAAGGTGCTGATCGACCGCGGTGAAGTGAAGAAAGAAGATATGTCGATGCAGGCGATCCGCGAGTGGGGCGAGAAACACAGCGAAGCCGAGGTGCGCGAGCTGCTGGAGCAGAACCCGTCGTTCGTCTTCTTCAAACCGCAAAACTTCGCGCCGGTGAAAGGGGCGAGTGCAGTTCCCCTGATTGGCCGCGCGTCGGTAGCATCGGATCGTTCGATTATTCCTGCAGGCACCACGCTGCTGGCTGAGGTTCCTCTGCTGGACAATAACGGCAAGTTCAACGGTCAGTATGAGCTGCGTCTGATGGTGGCGCTGGACGTTGGCGGGGCAATTAAAGGCCAGCACTTCGACATCTATCAGGGCATTGGCCCTGACGCAGGCCATCGCGCGGGCTGGTATAACCACTACGGACGCGTGTGGGTACTGAAGGCAGCGCCGGGTGCTGGAAACGTATTCAGCGGCTGATTGTGGTATTCTGAGCACAATACGGATTACTGTTCAGGGTGAGGAAAACCTCACCCTTTTTACATTTGAGGTTTTATGTCTGTGGTAATCAGCGACGCCTGGCGCCAGCGTTTTGGCGGGACGGCACGTTTATATGGTGAAAAAGCCCTGCAGCTGTTTGCGGATGCGCACGTCTGCGTCGTGGGCATTGGTGGTGTGGGGTCGTGGGCGGCAGAAGCGCTGGCGAGAACCGGTATTGGCGCAATCACGCTGATTGACATGGATGACGTTTGCGTCACCAACACCAACCGTCAAATCCACGCCCTGCGCGATAACGTCGGCCTGGCGAAGTCTGAGGTCATGGCGGATCGTATTCGCCTGATAAACCCGGAATGTCGGGTCACGGTGATTGATGATTTTGTGACGGCAGATAACGTCGCGGAGTACATGAGCAAAGGCTACAGCTATGTGATTGACGCCATCGACAGCGTGCGGCCAAAAGCGGCGTTGATCGCTTACTGCCGTCGGTACAAGGTGCCGCTGGTCACGACGGGCGGTGCGGGCGGGCAAATCGATCCGACGCAGATCCAGGTGACCGACCTGGCGAAAACGATCCAGGATCCGCTGGCGGCCAAGCTGCGTGAGCGGCTGAAGAGCGATTTTAACGTGGTGAAGAACAGCAAAGGCAAGCTCGGCGTCGACTGCGTGTTCTCGACCGAAGCGCTGGTCTACCCGCAGGCGGATGGCTCAGTCTGCGCGATGAAAAGCACGGCGGAAGGGCCAAAACGAATGGATTGCGCCTCAGGTTTTGGTGCGGCCACCATGGTGACCGCCTCCTTCGGCTTTGTGGCGGTGTCTCACGCCCTCAAGAAAATGCTGGCGAAGGCGGAACGTCAGGCCTGAGCCTGACGTGCGGCATCCAGTACCGCGTCGCTGAGCGCGATCAACCCCTGACCGCGCGAGGCGCTGAGCTGCGCGCGCAGCCCCAGCTCATCAAATAACGCCAGCGGCGAATGTGCCAGCAATTCCGCCGCGCTTTTCCCTTCCACAGCGGTCAGCAATACGGCCAGCAGGCCCCGGACGATGCGGCCTTCGCTGTCGCCGAAGAAGTGCAGCTTCCCGCCGGAGACGCTCACGCCCAGCCAGACGCGGTTTTCACAGCCTGCAATCTCTTTCGCCTGTGCTTTAAGATCGTCTGAAAGGGCCGGGAGCTGTTTACCCAGCAGGATCAGCTGTCGATATTTATCTTCCCACTGCTGGAGCGGGGCGAAGGTCTGTTTTAAGGTCTCTTCTGTGATGACCGTGCCAAACGGATGTCCGGCTAAAGCAGCGCTAGTCATTAATCCACCAGTATTTCAAGGGCGCGGTCAACGGCGGCAACCAGCGCGTCGACATCGCTTTGGGTATTGTACGGCGCAAACGAGGCGCGCAGCGTACCGTTAACGCCAAGCGCCGCCAGCAGCGGCTGGGCGCAGTGCTGTCCGGCACGCAGGGCAATGCCGTACCCGGCCAGCAGCGTCACCATGTCGCTATGGTGAACGCCCGCGAAATCAAAGGCCATCAGGCTTGAATCCTGAACGCGGAACGAGCGGAAGCCCGGGCGCTTTTTGAGTTCTTCCTCTGCCAGCGTCGCCAGCCCCCGGCTCCAGCTTTCAGCCTGAACGATGTCTGTTTCTGCCAGCCACTCCAGCGCCGCGCTTAAGCCAATCACCCCCGCCACGTTCGGCGTACCGGCTTCCAGTCGATAGGGAACATCCTGAGTTTTGAAGCCATCGAACGACACTTCGGTGATCATTTTGCCGCCACCGAGCCACGGCGTCATTTTTGCCAGCAGTTCAGGCTTGCCGTACAACGCCCCAATACCGGTTGGCCCGTAGAGCTTATGACCAGAGAAGGCATAGAAATCGATATCAAGCGCCTGCACATCAGCGGGGAAGTGCACCACGCCCTGAGCGCCGTCGACCATCACCACCATCCCGCTGGCATGGGCTATGCGAATAGCCTGAGCCAGGTCCGGGCAACCACCCGTGACGTTCGACATCTGTCCGAGCGCCAGAATGCGGCTGCGGGGGGTAATCAGCTCTGGGAGACGGGCAACGTCGGGAAGAAGGTCTGCACCCAGTGGAAGCTTCACCACGCGTGCACCCGTTTGCTCTGCCACCATCAGCCATGGCACCAGGTTGGCGTGATGTTCCGCCTCGCTGACGACGATCTCATCGCCCGGCTGAAGCAGCGGGCGCGCGTAGCACTGGGCCACCATATTGATGGCTTCGGTCGTGCCGCGCGTCCAGACGATGTTTTTCCCGCTTTCGGCATTGATCAGGCGTGCGACCTGATCGCGTGCGGCTTCATAGCGCGCGGTTAATCGCTGCGCTTCGGCAAACTGGCTGCGATGCACGTTCCCGGCGCTCAGGCTGTAGAACTGCTGCGTGGCCTCAATCACCGCCTGTGGCTTCAGGGCGGTGGCGGCGCTATCCAGGTAAATACCGGCATCGGCCAGGGCCGGAAACTGTGCGCGGAACTGCGCAGGACTGAAAGCGTTCATGGGATTCCTCATTTCAATTTAGCGATCGTCGCGCAATTTCAGCGGCAGGGCAAGGAGGTTGATATCTATCAGAATTGTCTGCTTATCCTTACGGCCTCAAAAAAGCAGGTTATGCTAAATACTGTTAGGCGGATGTTTTAGCCTGTTATAAATCGAGGTTTGAATAGCATTAATTGCTAAAGGAGAATAATCATGAATAAGACAGCTGCAATCATTTCTGCCTGTGCGTTTACTTTTGCCCTGAGCGCCTGTTCCGGTAATAACTACGTGATGCACACCAACGATGGTCGTTCTATCGTTTCGGAAGGGAAACCGACTACCGATAATGATACCGGGATGATTTCGTACAAAGATGCTAACGGGAACAAGCAGCAGATCAACCGCACGGACGTTAAAGAGATGAAAGAGATCGAGCATTAACAGATCGCAGGCGAAAAAAAAGCACCGCAAATTGGCGGTGCTACATTAATCACTATGGACAGACAGGGTAAATGTACAGGAAGTGAAAAATTGGTAGCGTTGCTACCGTGGTCTGAATCGCAGACCAATTGCAAACACAACAACACAACATCACAACCGTAAGCCAAAAGCCCTTCAGAACACGCATTCCGAAAAAAGCTCTTCGTTCCGGCTCAGGAAGTGCCGCCACTATAGGTATTTGCTGGTAGTTCCTCAACGGACAAATTATAATGGCTCAGATAAAAAAAACTAATAGGTTAAACGTTGTTTCCTGTTTGTTAAAATCCGTTAACATCTAAGCCAGATAACCATGTCAAAGCGATTGCCACCTCTTAATGCATTACGAGTTTTTGATGCAGCAGCACGTCATCTGAGCTTTACCCGCGCAGCAGATGAGCTTTTTGTGACACAGGCCGCAGTAAGTCACCAAATCAAGTCTCTGGAGGATTTTCTGGGCCTTAAGCTGTTTCGTCGACGCAACCGTTCGTTGCTGTTGACCGAAGAGGGGCAGAGCTATTTTCAGGATATTAAAGAGATTTTTTCCCAGCTTACGGAAGCCACGCGTAAGCTGCAGGCTCGCAGTGCAAAAGGTGCTCTGACCGTCAGTTTATTGCCCAGTTTTGCCATTCATTGGCTGGTGCCAAGACTCTCAAGCTTTAACTCAGCTTATCCGGGGATCGACGTTCGAATCCAGGCGGTAGATCGTCAGGAGGACAAGCTGGCCGATGACGTGGATGTCGCCATTTTTTATGGTCGCGGTAACTGGCCGGGCTTGCGCGTAGAAAAATTATACGCAGAATATCTCCTGCCGGTCTGTTCTCCTCTGCTGTTAACAGGTGAGAAGGCGCTGAAGTCACCTGCCGATCTGGCTCAGCATACGCTTTTGCATGATGCCTCTCGCCGCGACTGGCAAACTTATACCCGTCAATTAGGTCTTACACATATTAACGTGCAGCAGGGACCCATTTTTAGCCACAGTGCGATGGTGTTACAGGCTGCCATTCACGGGCAGGGCGTGGCGTTGGCGAACAACGTCATGGCGCAGTCCGAAATTGAGGCAGGCCGCCTGGTTTGCCCTTTTAATGATGTACTGGTCAGCAAGAATGCGTTTTATCTGGTTTGTCATGACAGTCAGGCAGAACTGGGTAAAATAGCCGCCTTCCGGCAGTGGATACTGGCGAAAGCGGCAACCGAGCAAGAAAAATTCCGCTTCAGGTATGAGCAATAACGTTTGTGTGCCGGGCACGCATCAACTCAGGACTTAAACATGACCAGCCGATTCATGCTGATTTTTGCCGCGGTGAGTGGCTTTATTTTTGTTGCACTGGGCGCCTTTGGCGCACATGTATTAAGCAAGTCTTTGGGCGCAGTAGAGATGGGCTGGATCCAGACCGGCCTTGAATATCAGGCGTTTCACACGCTGGCTATTTTTGGGCTGGCGGTGGCGATGCAGCGTCGTATCAGTATCTGGTTTTACTGGAGCAGCGTGTTTATGGCGCTGGGTACCGTGTTGTTCAGCGGTAGCTTGTACTGCCTTGCGCTCTCACATTTGCGCCTGTGGGCGTTCGTTACACCTGTCGGCGGCTTCAGCTTCCTGGCGGGTTGGGTATTAATGTTTATCGGAGCTATCCGTCTGAAACGCAAGGGCGTTGTTCATGAATAAGGTTGTTTTATATTGTCGCCCGGGGTTTGAGAAAGAGTGCGCCGCGGAAATTACCGATAAAGCGGCGAAGCGCGAAGTCTTCGGCTTTGCCCGCGTAAAAGAAAACGCGGGCTATGTGGTATTCGAGTGCTATCAGCCTGAAGACGCAGACAAGCTGGCGCGCGAGCTGCCGTTCAGCTCGCTGATCTTTGCTCGCCAGATGTTTGTCGCGGGTGAGCTGCTGAAGGATCTTCCGCCGGAAGACCGCATCACGCCAATTGTCGGCATGCTGCAGGGCGTGGTGGAGAAAGGCGGCGATCTGCGCGTTGAAGTGGCGGATACCAACGAAAGTAAAGAGCTGATGAAGTTCTGCCGTAAGTTCACCGTGCCGCTGCGAGCGGCGCTGCGTGATGCAGGCGTGCTGACGAACTACGAAACGCCGAAGCGTCCGGTGGTGCATATCTTCTTTATCGCACCGGGCTGCTGCTATACAGGCTATTCGTACACCACCAACAACTCTCCCTTCTTTATGGGCATTCCGCGTTTGCGCTTCCCGTCCGATGCGCCAAGCCGTTCCACGCTCAAGCTGGAAGAGGCGTTCCACGTCTTTATCCCGGCGGATGAGTGGGATGAACGTCTGGCAAACGGCATGTACGCCGTCGACCTTGGCGCGTGCCCGGGCGGCTGGACCTATCAGCTGGTGAAACGCAATATGTGGGTATCGTCCGTTGATAACGGTCCAATGGCGCAAAGCCTGATGGACACCGGGCAGGTTACCTGGCTGCGGGAAGACGGTTTCCGCTATCGCCCGAACCGTAACAACATCTCGTGGATGGTGTGCGATATGGTTGAGAAGCCGGCAAAAGTCGCCGCGCTGATGGCCTCCTGGCTGGTGAACGGCTGGTGTCGTGAGACCATTTTCAACCTCAAGCTGCCGATGAAAAAGCGCTATGAGGAAGTATCGCAGAACCTGGCCTACATTCAGGAGCAGATGGACGAGCACGGTATTAACGTGGAGATCCAGGCGCGTCAGCTGTATCACGACCGTGAAGAGGTGACGGTACATATTCGTCGCTGGTGGGCTGCGGTTGGCGGACGTCGCGACGAGCGATAGTACGTGCTTTGTTTTGCCCGGTGGCGCTACGCTTACCGGGCCTACAAAACCCTGAAGTCGCTTTAACGTTCTAACCGCAACTGCTGTAAATTCCCGTCCAGCTGTAAATCCGTCTGTAGCGTTGCGATTTCCCGGCAGATAAACGCCATCTCTTTATGCGCCTCCAGCTTCTTGCGCCACTTTTCTGGCACCTCATCCAGACGGGCGTAAATCCCTTCCAGACTCTGAAAATCCTTCAGCAGCTGCGCGGCGCTCTTCGGCCCAATACCGGCGACACCCGGAACCTTAGAGCTGCTGATGCCTGCCAGCCCCCAGTAATCCGGCAGTTGCTCAGGCGAGACGCAGAACTCGCTGGCAATAAACGGCGCGTCCAGCCAGCGTTTTTGAAAATAGTCGCGAATGCGGATAGTCGGCGAGAGCAGCTGGCAGTAGCCTTTGTCAGTTGAAACGATAGTGGCCTGATGCCCGGCGCTTGCCACCCTTACGGCCAGAGTGGCCGCGAGATCGTCGGCTTCATTTCCCTGTGCACCCCAGCAGGGAACGCCCCGCTGTTCAAATGCAGCGCGCAGCATGGGCAATTCAGCGTGAAGATCGTCCGGCATCGGGGCGCGTCCGGCTTTGTAGTCGGGCAGACGCTGGTGACGCCAGCCCGTGTTGCGGGCTTCGTCATCAAATACCGCGACCGCGTGGGTGGGCTCACTGTGGCGGATAAGCTGCTCCAGCGCGTGCAGGCAGGTGTCTTTACAAGGCGTCCCCTGTACCGCATGGATACGGCGGATCAGGTTAAGAGCATCGACGATAAGTAAATGAACGGCCACAGATAATCTCCCTTCTATCTCATGCGTGAAGGGTAACACTGTCAGCAGCGTGAAACTATGAATGGTGGGGAAAACAGGAAGAAGCCTCGCAAAACGAGGCTTCCTGAGGGGCTTAATCGCAGGTTACGATCTTCATCGCCAGGCCGCCGCGAGAGGTTTCGCGGTATTTGGCGTTCATATCTTTACCGGTTTCGTACATGGTTTCGATAACCTTATCGAGACAAACGCGCGGCTCGCTGGTGCGGCGCAGCGCCATACGTGCCGCGTTCACCGCCTTCACGGAGGCAATCGCGTTACGTTCGATGCACGGTACCTGTACCTGTCCGGCAACCGGGTCACAGGTCAGCCCAAGGTTATGTTCCATGCCGATTTCCGCAGCAATGCACACCTGTGTCGGGCTTGCACCCAGCAGTTCGGCCAGACCCGCCGCCGCCATGGAGCACGCCACGCCGACTTCACCCTGACAGCCCACTTCCGCACCGGAAATAGACGCGTTCATCTTATACAGCGAACCAATCGCACTGGCGACCAGCAGGTAGCGCGCCAGCGAATTCGCGTTCACTTCACGGATAAACTTGTCGTAGTACGCCAGCACCGCCGGAACGATACCGCAGGCGCCGTTAGTCGGCGCGGTGACCACACGGCCCCCGGCAGCGTTCTCTTCGTTCACCGCTAGCGCGAACATGTTGATCCAGTCTACGACGGCCATCGGGTCTGTCGTCGTTTTGTCGGTGCTCACCAGCATACGGCGCAGCGCAGCAGCACGACGCGGCACGCGAAGCTTGCCCGGCAGAACGCCCTCGGTGGTGATCCCTCGCTCGATACCGCCGCGCATCACTTCCCAGACGTTAGTGAAGTGCTGTTCGAGCTCCTCTTTGCTGTGAAGTGCCAGCTCGTTTTTCATCATCAGGCCGGAGAGGGAAAGGCCCGTCTCCTGGCAGTGACGCTGAAGATCCGCCGCCGTTTTGTACGGATACGGCACTTCGACAGAAGAGGTATTGGTTTGACCAAAGTGGTCTTCGTCGACGATAAAACCGCCGCCGATAGAGTAATACGTCTGGCTGTATACCGCTTTGTCGCCGGCCAGCGCGGTAATGCGCATGCCGTTTTCGTGCAGCGACAGGTTGTCCGCATGGAAATTCATGCAGTGGTCAACCGGGAATTCAACCTCATGCTCACCGTTCGCCAGCAGCAGGCGACCGTGGGTGTTCACATCCTGGATGAAGCCAGGGATCGCATCAATATCAACGGTGTCCGGCAGGTTTCCCGCCAGGCCCATGATAATGGCGATATCGGTATGGTGGCCTTTCCCGGTCAGGGAAAGCGAGCCGTATACATCGACAACCACGCGGGTAATGTCATGCAAGATGCCGCGTGCAATCAAGTCATCCGTGAACTGCTTACCGGCTTTCATTGGTCCGACGGTGTGAGAGCTGGAAGGACCAATACCGATTTTGAAGATATCGAATACGCTAATCATGATGCGTCCATTGCTTTCAGTCAGAGAGGGAGGAGTGCGCCATCCGAAGACGGCGCGGGTGATAATCAGAACATGGTGTACAGGGAGTAGAAGATCGCAGAGATTGCGATAAGACCCATGATAACCACAAACACGTTGCTCACATGACCGCTGTACTTGCGCATAGCAGGGACTTTCTGAATCGCGTACATCGGCATCAGGAACAGAATCATCGCGATGACCGGGCCGCCCAGGGTTTCAATCATGCCCAGGATGCTTGGGTTCAGGGTCGCTACCGCCCAGGTGGTGAGCAGCATGAACAGCGCAGTGATTTTGTTCAGCTTGTTGATTTCAATGCTCTTGCCTTTACCGCGCAGAGATTTAATCACCATACCGTTGAAGCCTTCACGCGCGCCGAGGTAGTGGCCCAGGAAGGATTTGGTGATGGCGATAATCGCGATGATTGGTGCCATCCACGCAATGACCGGTGCGTTAAAGTGGTTCGCCAGGTAAGACAGAATAGAGATGTTCTGCTCTTTCGCTGCCGCCAGATCCACCGGGGAAAGGCTCAGTACGCAGCTGAAGACGAAGAACATTACGGTCAGTACCATCATGATGTGAGCGCGCGCCAGGATGCTGGAGCACTTCTTCTCTGCGCCATTACCGTACTCTTCACGTTTCGCCACAGCGAAAGAAGAGATGATTGGAGAGTGGTTGAAGGAGAACACCATCACCGGAATTGCCAGCCAGAGGGTCATTAGCAGGCCGTTACCGGTTGCCGATGCGCTACTCAGGGACAGGGTTTCCAGCGCTGCACCGTTCCACTGTGGGATCAGGTAGCAAGCCAGTACCATCAGAGCAATAACGAACGGGAAGACCAGTACGCTCATTGCTTTCACAATCATCTGCTCACCGAAGCGAACGATGGTCATCATGCCCACGATCAGGATCAGCGACAGAATCGCACGCGGAGGCGGCGTCATGTGCAGCTGGTGCATCATGAAGCTTTCAACGGTGTTGGTGATCGCCACGCTGTAGACCAGCAGAATAGGGTAAATCGCGAAGAAGTAGAGCAGGGTAATCAGTTTACCTGCGCCAACGCCGAAATGCTCTTCAACAACTTCAGTGATGTCTTCGCCCGGATTTTTACCGGACAGCACGAAGCGGGTCAGACCGCGGTGTGCGAAGAAGGTCATCGGGAAAGCAATGATAGCCATGATGATCAGCGGGATCAGACCGCCGACGCCTGCGTTGATAGGAAGGAACAGTACACCAGCGCCGATTGCTGTGCCGTAAAGGCCAAGCATCCACATGGTATCCGTTTTGCGCCAACCACTTCGGGATTCAATCGAAGCAACGGTGCTGGTTTGAGTGGTTTCCATCTGTATCTCCTGGAGGAAGCAAATTGTCAGGTTTTTAGTCAAATCCGATGAAAAAGTGCCTGACGGTAATATGAAATTCGTTCAGTGACGGTTTTTTAATAATTTTCGCCCGTAACTATTGGCGGGCGAAAAGATACATTCTAGTTATGAATCTATCAGTGATCCTGATCCCAAATGCAATAATCCACTTATGATGTGGGCATCTTTAGACCATTTATCTGTTAAAAAAACGTCAAAGAGAATTTACGGGCGCGAAGGCTACCACCAACGACATGTGAGCTGAAAGACTGGCCCGTGATATAGGTGTCTTTAGCTGTAAAGAAATGGGTTTTTAGTATTTTCTGGCAGGTAATTTGGATTAAGGCTGATAATTTACGGTTGAAAAAACAAGGTAATCGTTTGCGTTTGCGCATAGTTTGTAAAAGACATAAGTGATGCGTATGAATTACCTCGTAATAAAAAAGCCGGGACGCGCAACAGGGCGACCCGGCTTTGATGAGATGCTGTTGAGCGTTATGTGCAGATTTCGTAGCAAGGAATATAGGCTGAGCCCGGCAGCTTCATGCGGTGCTGAGCGACAAAGCCCTGCAGCATGTCGTCCATGCGGCGCATCATCTCCGGGTCGCCGTGGATCTTGTACGGACCGTACTGTTCAATGGCGCGGATGCCCATCTCTTTCACGTTGCCCGCCACAATCCCGGAGAAGGCACGACGCAGATCGGCAGCCAGGACTTCCACCGGCTGGTCCGGATAGAGTTTCAGGTTCGCCATATTTTCGTGCGTTGGCTCGAACGGGATCTGCAGGTCCGGCGCGATACGGATTGACCAGTTAAAGCTGTACGCATCGCCGGTATCGCGACGGTTTTCTTTTACCAGCGGCATCGCTTTTTTCATCTGGCGCGCCACTTCTGCGGCATCGTCAATGATGATGCGATAGTGACGACGCGCGGATTCGCCCAGCGTGTGTACGATAAACTCGTCCAGCACGCGGAAGTAGTCGGCGCTCTCTTTTGGACCGGTCAGGATCAGCGGCAGAACCTGATCTTTGTTGGCCGGATTCATCAGAATACCCAGCAGATAGAGCAGCTCTTCCGCTGTCCCCACGCCGCCCGGGAAGATGATAATGCCGTGGGCGATACGGACAAACGCTTCAAGACGTTTCTCGATATCCGGCATGATAATCAGCTCGTTAACCAGCGGGTTAGGCGGCTCAGCGGCAATGATCGACGGCTCGGTCATGCCGATAAACCGTCCCTCTTTGTAACGCTGTTGCGCGTGTCCCACTGCGGCACCTTTCATTGGCGCTTCCATCGCACCCGGACCGCAGCCGGTACAGATATTCAGCTCGCGCAGGCCGAGCTGGGTGCCCACCCGACGCGCATAAAGGTATTCGGTTTCGTTAATGGAGTGGCCGCCCCAGCAGACGACCATGTTCGGCGCTTCACCAACGTGCAGGGCACGGGCGTTACGCAAAATGGAGAACACCAGGTTGGTGATATGGACCGAGCTTTCCAGGTCGAGATGCTGGAAACGGCCTGCGTTGTGGATCTGCCCGTTAACAAACAGGATGTCACGCAGCACGGCAAACAGGTTAGCCTGAAGTGAACGAATGATACGGCCGTCGACAAAAGCCTCTTCCGGCGGGTTGATGACTTCAAGCTTCACGCCACGCTCGCGGCGCAGCACGTTGATATCAAAGCTTTCGAAGCGGGACAGCAGTTCTTTACTGTTATCTGTCAGGCTTCCGGAGTTCAGTACGGCAAGTGAACAGTTACGAAACAGTTGATAAAGATCGCTGCTGGCCGTGCGCTTAAGCATGTCCACTTCCAGCTGCGACAACATATCCATTGAGCCAAGCGGGCTAATATGTGTAATCAAGTGAGCTCCTTACGGGACGATTATCGTCTTTCCCTGTTGATTACAATAGCCCTGGCGCGTGACGTTTCACAACCTAAAGCGCGGAAGATACCGCGCATATTGTGAAAATATTTATATTACTGACGCACCAGCCGCCCCGTTGCTGGCACAAAATCGGTGTTGGTGCGCCACGGGTTGATGTCCAGACCGCCACGGCGGGTGTAGCGCGCGTAAACGCTCAGTTTTTCTGGCTGGCAAAAACGCTGAATATCGCTAAAGATACGCTCCACGCACTGCTCGTGGAATTCGTTGTGATGGCGGAACGACACCAGGTAGCGCAGCAACTTTTCCCGGTCAATTTTCGGGCCGCGGTACTGGATCTGCACCGAGCCCCAGTCCGGCTGGTGGGTGATCAGGCAGTTGGATTTCAGCAGGTGGCTGACCAGCGTCTCTTCGACCACCTTTCCGCTCGCCGCTTTTTCGAGGTAATCGGCGCTGAATTCATAATTCTCCACCTCGATATCCTGATCGTCGATGCAGGTCCCGTTGAAGTGGGCGACCGGCTGCCCTTCCAGTTCGTGCAGGCGATACAGTGAAACGCTCACCTTTCCCTGCGCGCAGGCGCTTAAATCACGTTCCAGGGTGTGCTGAACGTCGTCCCAGCTGCTGAATTTTGTCTGGTTAAAACTGTTGAGATAGAGCTTAAAGCTTTTGGATTCCACGAGATTAACGCTGGCGTAATCCAGCTCAACGTGGCCCACCGCCACCTGCGGCAGACCGCGCGCGTTAAGCCACGAGAGTTCGTACAGCGTCCAGATGTCACCGCCGACAAACGGCAAGGCATCCGCATGCAGGCCCAGAGGATCGCGGTTCAGGCTGCGCGGCACGCCCTGCAGCAGGCTTGCATCGTAGGTATCGCGGTAATCGGTCGATTTCCCCAGCGTTAAGCCGGTTAACGCCTGATGATTTTCGTAAGACATGTTTCATAGCCACTTTACAGGTACACTTATGGCCTGAGTTTATCCTGTCTGACAAGAAGAGAGAAATCGGTGGACATCGAAACTGCAAATGCCCTCACTGCCTTCACGACCCGCTATTGCGACGCATGGCATGAAAAGGACCAGACATGGCCGCAAAGTGCTGATTTGTATGGCGTAGCTTCGCCGTGCATTATCTCTTCAGTCGACGATTACGTTATCTGGCAACCAAAACCTTTCGACGGCGAGCAAAATGTAAATGCGGTTGAGCGGGCAATGGACATTGTGGTACAACCAGCGGTTCATGCATTTTATACCACGCAGTTCGCAGGGGATATGCCTGCGCGCTTTGCTGATATCACGCTGACGCTGTTGCAGACCTGGAGCGAAGACGATCTGCAGCGTGTTCAGGAAAACCTGATTGGTCACCTGGTCACGCAAAAACGCCTGAAGCTTTCTCCGACGCTCTTTATTGCCACGCTGGACAGCGAACTGGACGTTATCTCCGTCTGTAACCTGTCAGGTGAAGTGGTTAAAGAGACTATCGGCACCCGCAATCGCGAGACTCTCGCCCCCTCTCTTGCAGATTTCCTTACCCGACTTGAGCCATTTCTGTAATCCATGATGCTATAGCGCGTGTGAGAGATCTCTTACAACGTTTGTGAGAGATCGCTGAAGATTCAGTATTACCTCATTTAATTCAGATTAATATCGCTCTGTTTTTCAATGAATTACCTGTTCATCGTATTGTTTTTAGGGATTTCTTACGGCTTACAACCCAGAAAGGGTGGGTTGTAAGACGAAGCGGAATAGCGGATTCTATTTCTGTCGACAGGACGCCGACACGAGAAACGAACATCAGGATGATGGCGTTTCTCACACAGGACTCGTCAGGATGGCGCTTCAGGAAGGCTTCAGGATGAAGCGAAGTGGATAACGCAGGATGCGTAAGGGACACCTCCAGGAAGGAGAACGAGAGCCGATCAGGATGGTCGGTGGGTCAGGAAGGCCAGGACGTTTCAGGATGAGACAAACACGTCAGGAAGATGTGTGCAGGATGCATCGGCTTACGGATGACCAAGCCTTCGGGCGTCAGGAAAAGTTGTCACGGATGAGCAGGGAGCACGAATTGTAGCTGGAATGCTGCGAAACGAACCGGGAGCACTGTTTTTACAGTGCTCCCTTTTTTTATTTCTGCCTTCCGCAATGCTATGCTGCGCGCCGTTCACTTTTTCAGTTGAGGTTACTATGACGCAACACGATAGCGTTCGTGCTCAGTTGCACGCCATCGAAGCCCTTTTGCGCCAACATCAGCTGTGGCAGGAGACCGCGCCGCAGCCAGAAGCGTTCGCGAGCACTCAGCCCTTCTGCCTGGATACGCTGGCCCCGTTTGAATGGCTGCAGTGGGTGTTAATTCCGCGCATGCACGCCCTGCTTGAGGGCGGTCACCCGCTTCCGCAGGCGTTTGCTGTCTCTCCCTACTATGAAATGGCGCTCGAGACGACCCACCCTGCGCGCGACGTGATGCTGGTCGAACTGGAAAAACTGGATGCCCTGTTTGCCGGTGAAGATGCATGACGCTTGAGATCCTCTATCAGGACGAGTGGCTGGTGGCGGTGAATAAACCGTCAGGCTGGCTGGTACACCGCAGCTGGCTCGATCGCGATGAGAAAGTGGTGGTGATGCAGACCGTTCGCGACCAGATTGGTCAGCATGTTTTTACCGCCCATCGTCTCGACAGGCCGACCTCCGGCGTGCTGCTGATGGGGCTTTCCAGCGAGGCGGGGCGTCTGCTGTCACAGCAGTTTGAACAGCATCAGATGCAAAAGCGCTACCACGCGATCGTGCGCGGCTGGCTGACGGAAGCCGCCACGCTGGACTATCCGCTGGTGGAGGAACTGGACAAAATCGCCGATAAATTTGCCCGCGATGACAAAGGTTCGCAGCCCGCAGTAACGGATTATCGCGGCATGGCGACGACCGAAATGCCGGTTGCAACCAGCAAATTCCCGACCACACGCTACAGCCTGGTTGAGCTTTTGCCTAAAACCGGGCGTAAGCACCAGCTGCGACGCCATCTTGCGCACCTGCGCCACCCGATTATTGGTGACAGCAAACACGGTGATTTGCGCCAGAACCGCAGTGCGGCCGAACACTTTGGCTGCCATCGTCTGATGCTGCACGCCAGCGAGCTGAGCCTGACGCACCCGTTTACCGGCGAACCGCTGACTATCCGTGCGGGGCTGGACGACGTCTGGATGCAGGCGCTGTCACAGTTTGGCTGGCTGGGACAACTCCCCGAAAATGAAAGGGTTGAGTTTGTATCGGGCAACGTTCAGGATGAACGGTAAACGCATTCATTATGGGAAAATATCATGGCTGAAGTAGGCATTTTTGTCGGCACAATGTACGGCAACTCGCTGCTGGTAGCGGAAGAGGCTGAGGCAATACTCGCCAGCCAGGGCCATAAAGCCACGGTCTATGAAGACCCGGAACTGGCAGACTGGGAAAAGTATAAAGATAAATACATTCTGGTGGTGACCTCCACCACCGGGCAGGGCGATCTGCCGGACAGCATCGTGCCGCTGTTTCAGGGCATTAAAGACCAGCTTGGCTATCAGCCGGACGTGCACTACGGCATCATTGCCCTGGGCGACAGCTCTTACGCCAACTTCTGCGGCGGCGGCAAGCAGTTCGATGCACTCCTTCAGGAGCAGAGCGCCCAGCGCGTCGGCGAGATGCTGCTGATTGATGCCGGTGAGCATCCTGAACCCGAAAGCGAATCGAACCCGTGGGTGGAGAACTGGGCAACTCTCCTTAAATAGTTATCCAGGCCGGGTAAGGCGTAGCCGCCACCCGGCGATACACCCCGCACCAAACGCCAATTCCGTGAACCACCTTCCATTCCCCTGGGCTTATGCCATAAACAACCTCTCATACACCCTTTAATACTGTGTTTCTGCACGGTGAGGTGATGAGGCACTCCTTCATATACTTTTCCGGTCACTATAAAACGGCGTCAGGCCGTACCAAAACGACAAAACACCAATCTCATTCTGATTACCCTACCGGTGCTGTACAGAATGAACCAGGCGAAAGCTATGTTTCAGGAGTGCAACAATGAGTACATTAAGCCACGCAGCGAGCAGTGCTGAAAAGCGCACTAATGCCCGCTACTGGATAGTGGTGATGCTGTTTATCGTCACATCCTTTAACTATGGTGACCGCGCCACGCTGTCGATTGCCGGTTCGGAAATGGCAAAAGATATCGGCCTTGATCCGGTGGGCATGGGTTACGTTTTCTCCGCATTCTCATGGGCCTACGTCATCGGGCAAATTCCTGGCGGCTGGCTGCTGGACCGTTTTGGATCTAAACGCGTCTATTTCTGGTCCATCTTTATCTGGTCAATGTTTACCCTGTTGCAGGGTTTCGTCGATATCTTCAGCGGCTTCGGCATTATCGTGGCGCTCTTCACGCTGCGCTTCCTGGTAGGCTTAGCGGAAGCACCTTCCTTCCCGGGGAACAGCCGTATTGTCGCTGCCTGGTTCCCGGCGCAGGAGAGGGGAACGGCGGTGGCGATTTTCAACTCCGCACAGTACTTCGCGACGGTGATCTTCGCGCCAATCATGGGCTGGCTGACGCATGAGGTGGGCTGGTCGCACGTCTTCTTCTTCATGGGCGGGCTTGGGATCGTCATCAGCTTCGTCTGGCTGAAAGTGATCCACGAACCCAACCAGCATCCTGGCGTGAACAAAAAAGAGCTGGAGTACATCGCGGAAGGCGGCGCGCTGATCAATATGGATCAGAAATCGGCAAAAGCAAAAGTCCCGTTCAGCCAGAAATGGGCGCAGATCAAGCAGCTCGTCGGCTCGCGCATGATGATCGGCATCTATCTGGGCCAGTACTGTATTAACGCCTTAACCTACTTCTTCATCACCTGGTTCCCGGTATACCTGGTGCAGGCACGCGGCATGTCGATTCTGAAAGCGGGATTTGTCGCGTCGGTCCCGGCAATTTGCGGCTTCGTCGGCGGCGTGCTCGGCGGAGTGATTTCCGACTGGCTGATGCGCCGTACCGGCTCGCTGAACATCGCGCGTAAAACCCCGATTGTGCTCGGCATGCTGCTCTCCATGACCATGGTGTTCTGTAACTACGTCAACGCCGAATGGATGATTATCGGCTTTATGGCGATGGCCTTCTTCGGCAAAGGCATTGGCGCGCTGGGCTGGGCGGTGATGGCGGATACGGCGCCGAAAGAGATCAGCGGCCTGAGCGGCGGCCTGTTCAACATGTTCGGCAACATATCCGGGATTGTTACGCCCATCGCTATCGGCTACATCGTCGGTACCACCGGCTCTTTCAACGGTGCGCTAATCTACGTAGGTGTGCATGCGCTGGTGGCGGTGCTGAGTTACCTGGTGCTGGTGGGGGATATCAAACGCGTCGAACTTAAACCTGTTGCGGAGCGTGGATAATGACAACGCAATCGAGCCCAACCGTCACGGAGATGAAGGTCATCCCGGTGGCCGGGCAGGACAGCATGCTGCTCAATATCGGCGGGGCGCATAGCGCCTGGTTTACCCGTAATATCGTCGTGCTGAAAGACAGCGCAGGGCATACCGGCGTGGGCGAGGCCCCGGGTGGGGAGGTGATCTACCAGACGCTGGTCGATGCCATTCCGCAGGTGGCGGGCCAGGAGGTCGCCCGTCTGAACAAGGTGGTTCAGCGGGTGCATAAGGGCAATCAGTCGGCAGACTTTGATACGTTCGGTAAAGGTGCCTGGACGTTTGAACTGCGGGTCAACGCGGTCGCCGCGCTGGAGGCCGCTCTGCTCGACTTGCTGGGTAAGGCGCTCAATGTTCCGGTTTGCGAGCTGCTGGGGCCCGGCAAACAGCGTGATGCGGTCACCGTGCTGGGCTATCTGTTCTACGTGGGCGATCGCAATAAGACCGATCTCCCGTATCTGGCCCGATCCACGGGCGATCACGACTGGTATCGCCTGCGCCACCAGGAAGCGCTCTCCAGCGACGCGGTGGTGCGGCTGGCCGAGGCTGCGCAGGATCGCTACGGCTTTAAGGATTTCAAGCTGAAGGGCGGCGTGCTGCCCGGCGAGCAGGAGATTGAAACGGCCCGGGCGCTGAAAAAACGCTTTGCTGATGCGCGGATCACCGTCGATCCCAACGGCGCCTGGCTGCTGGAGGAAGCGATTAGCCTGTGCAAGGGGCTGGGGGATGTCCTGACCTATGCGGAAGACCCCTGCGGCGCGGAGCAGGGCTTCTCGGGCCGTGAAGTCATGGCTGAGTTCCGTCGCGCCACCGGGCTGCCTGTCGCGACCAACATGATCGCCACCAACTGGCGTGAAATGGGTCATGCGGTGATGCTGAACGCCGTCGACATTCCGCTGGCGGATCCTCACTTCTGGACGCTTTCAGGTGCAGTGCGCGTGGCGCAGCTGTGCGATGACTGGGGGCTGACCTGGGGCTGTCACTCGAACAACCACTTTGATATTTCGCTGGCGATGTTTACCCACGTTGGCGCTGCGGCGCCGGGTAACCCGACCGCCATCGATACCCACTGGATTTGGCAGGAAGGGGAAGCCCGCCTGACGAAAAATCCGCTGGAAATCATCAACGGCAAGATTGCCGTACCGGATGCGCCGGGCCTGGGCGTGGAGATTGACTGGGATCAGATCCATAAAGCCCATGAGGCGTATAAAAAGCTACCGGGCGGCGCGCGTAACGACGCGGGCCCGATGCAGTACCTTATCCCCGGCTGGACATTTGACCGTAAGCGCCCTGTTTTTGGACGTCACTGATAAAAGGATTACACGATGAGTACTTTTACGACCCCTGTCGTCACTTCCATGCAAATCATTCCGGTTGCGGGCCATGACAGCATGCTGATGAACCTGAGCGGCGCGCATGCGCCATTCTTCACCCGCAATATTGTCATTATCAAAGACAATTCCGGGCATACGGGCGTGGGCGAAATTCCGGGCGGGGAGAAGATCCGCCAGACGCTTGAAGATGCCATTCCGCTGGTGGTGGGCAAAGCGCTGGGTGAGTATAAAAATGTCCTCAACACCGTGCGTAACACCTTTGCCGATCGCGATGCCGGAGGGCGTGGCCTGCAGACTTTCGACCTGCGCACCACCATTCACGTGGTGACCGGGATTGAATCCGCGATGCTGGATCTGCTGGGTCAGCATCTGGGCGTTAACGTTGCGTCGCTGTTGGGCGAGGGGCAGCAGCGCAGCGAAGTGGAAATGCTGGGCTATCTGTTCTTTGTCGGCGACCGCAGGCTGACGCCATTGCCTTATCAGAGCCAGCCGGGTGAACAATGCGACTGGTACCGACTTCGCCACGACGAGGCGATGACCCCGGATGCGGTGGTGCGCCTGGCGGAAGCCGCGTACGAAAAATATGGCTTTAATGATTTCAAACTGAAGGGCGGCGTGCTGGCAGGTGAAGAAGAGGCGGAAGCCGTTACCGCGCTGGCAAAACGTTTCCCGCAGGCCCGCGTGACGCTGGATCCGAACGGCGCGTGGTCGCTAGATGAAGCGATCAAAATTGGCAAGCAGCTGAAAGGCGTGCTTGCGTATGCGGAAGATCCGTGTGGGGCTGAACAGGGCTTCTCGGGCCGTGAAGTTATGGCGGAGTTCCGTCGCGCCACGGGGCTGCCGACCGCGACCAATATGATTGCCACCGACTGGCGTCAGATGGGACACACCCTGTCATTGCAGTCCGTCGATATTCCGCTGGCGGACCCGCACTTCTGGACGATGCAGGGGTCGGTGCGCGTGGCGCAAATGTGTCACGAGTTTGGCCTGACCTGGGGCTCGCACTCCAACAACCACTTCGACGTGTCGCTGGCGATGTTCACGCACGTTGCCGCCGCCGCGCCGGGCACGATTACCGCTATCGACACGCACTGGATCTGGCAGGAAGGTAATCAGCGTCTGACTAAGCAGCCGTTTGAGATCAAAGGTGGCATGGTGCAGGTGCCTTCCACGCCGGGGCTGGGGGTTGAGCTGGATATGGACCAGGTCATGAAAGCCCATGAGCTGTATCAAAAACACGGTCTGGGCGCCCGTGACGACGCCATGGCGATGCAGTATCTGATCCCTGACTGGACATTCGACAATAAACGCCCGTGCATGGTACGATAAACGCATTGGGACCGCTCCCACAAGCGGTCTTTTACGTGGTGTATGCTTAACGTAACGACTATGCGTAAGGATGGCTTATGAAAATTGTTATCGCACCGGACTCGTATAAGGAAAGTTTGAGTGCGCTTGAGGTTGCGACAGCGATAGAACGTGGTTTTCGCGAGATCTTTCCCGAGGCGGTTTACGTCAAACTGCCGGTCGCGGACGGTGGCGAAGGGACGGTTGAGGCGATGATCGCGGCAACGCAGGGACGCATTGTGCATGTTCCGGTGACCGGCCCGCTGGGTGAGCGCGTGGAAGGATTTTATGGCTTATCCGGTGACGAGCAAAGTGCCTTTATTGAAATGGCGGCGGCAAGCGGCCTGGAGCTGGTCGTTCCTTCGCAGCGTAATCCCCTGAAAACCACCTCGTGGGGCACGGGCGAACTTATTCGTCACGCGCTGGACGCAGGCGTTAAGCATATCATCATCGGCATTGGCGGCAGCGCCACCAATGACGGCGGGGCAGGGATGGTGCAGGCGCTGGGGGCAAAGCTGCTGGACGACAGCGGGCAGCCCCTTGGGCAGGGCGGGGGCGAGCTGGGAAAACTCGCGCGTATCGACCTGAGCGGGCTGGACAGACGTCTGGCGGAGTGCCGGATTGAGGTCGCCTGTGATGTGACGAATCCGCTCACCGGAAAGGATGGCGCATCAGCCGTATTTGGTCCGCAAAAGGGGGCCACTCCCGAGATGATCGTCACCCTGGACAACGCGCTGGCGCAGTATGCGAGAGTCATTGCCCGGGATCTGGATATCGACGTGCTAAACCTTGCTGGCGGCGGCGCGGCGGGTGGCATGGGGGCCGCGCTGTACGCCTTTTGCGGCGCGGAGCTGCGCCAGGGCATTGAGATCGTGACCGATGCGCTACACCTGGCCGACCAGGTGGCCGATGCGGATCTGGTGATCACGGGAGAAGGCCGCATCGACAGCCAGACGATCCACGGCAAAGTCCCGGTGGGCGTGGCGAAAGTGGCGAAACGCTTTAACAAACCCGTCATCGGCATTGCAGGCAGCCTGACGGCGGACGTTGGCGTGGTACACGATCACGGCATTGATGCGGTGTTTAGCGTGATCTACACCATCTGCTCGCTGGAGGATGCGCTGGAAAATGCCAGCGAGAACGTCAGGATGGCCGCAAGGAATATCGCGGCGGTGCTGAAGGTGGGGCAGGGAATGTAGTTCTCCCTCTCCCTGTGGGTGAGGGCATCAGGCCGCACCCGCAATCATAGGCCCGGTAAGCGTAGCGCCACCGGGCTTTTATCTCAGCTTCCCAGCAACTTCGTCGCTTCGCGCGTTACGTTATCCATCTCATCCAGCAGCTCCAGAAACTCCGGTTCAAGCTCCGATTCCGGCGTGCCGGCACGCAGCTGCTGCTCCAGCAGCTGGCAAAGATTTTTCAGCCGCGGCACGCCGCTGTACCCGCAGCTGCCGTGCAGCTTGTGGATCGCTTCCAGCAGCGCTTCCGGATTTTCACCCACCAGCTGCTCTTCTACCTTATTGCGAATTTCCGGCAGAAACGCGACCAGCATTTGCAGCATTTCGCGGGCTAAATCGGGTTTACCTGCCGCCTGGCGCAGCGCGAGCTGCCAGTCAAAGGTGGCGTTCTGGTTAACGCTGATTTCAACCGTCTCGCTGGAAACCGTGTACGTCCCGCCAATGTGACCCGGCTTGTAGCGTAACAGCAGGTTGTGAAGTTTCTCTTCATCGATGGGCTTCGCCAGATAGTCATTCATTCCGGCGCTCAGCAGCTTCTCTTTCTGACCGGCCATCGCGTGCGCGGTGACCGCAATGACCGGGGTTTGCTGCTGGTGCGGCAGCTGGTGGATCAGCTCGCAGGCCCGAATGCCATCCATGCCCGGCATCTGAATATCCATCAGGATTAAATCGAACTGCATCTGCTTCGCTTGTTCAACCGCCTGCGCGCCGCTGGTGCAGAGCTCAACGTGCTGAACCTGGTCCTCAAGCAATGCGCCAATCAGCTTCAGGTTGGCCTGATTATCATCCACCGCCATCACGCTCATCGGCAATTTTTGCTCGTCGTTAATCAGCGGGAGAGCATGCTGGCTAAGACGGCAATACTCTGTGAGCGCGGGCAGGAGGCGGGTCGAGGTGAGCGGCTTCAGCAGACACGCGGCGGCTCCGTCGTTTTTCAACTCCTCCGCATTTATCTGGGCGTGGCAGGGTAGCGCCAGCAGCAGATAGTCGGTCATTGAGGCGGCTTTCGCCAGCCGCTCCTGCTGCATGGTCAGTTCGCCGGTGAAGGTGACCGGGATCCCCATCAGCAGAATATCGTAGTGCTCAACGGCAAGCGCTGAGAAGGTTGGGCTGTAGACCACCTCCAGCGGCGTGGTGCTTAAAATATCGAGCGCGCACTGCGCTGCCGCCGCGTTAGGTTCGACGTAGGCCAGGCGCTTGCCTTTCAGGCAGTCCGTCACCGGGCCATCGGTCAAAACGTTCGGGTTGAGGTCCAGATTAATATGGAACCAGAAGGTTGAACCGCGATTCGGCTGGCTGTGGAAAGAGATATCGCCGCCCATCTCGTTCACCAGGCGCTGCGTGATCACCAGCCCCAGGCCGGTACCGCCATGACGGCGGGAGATACTGGCGTCCGCCTGACGGAACGCCTGGAACAGACGCGACTGGTCCCGCTCAGGAATACCGATGCCGGTATCGCGGATCTGGACTTCAATCTGCACCTTATTGCTGCTGATAGAGCGTTTTTCTACCAGAATGTCGATGTTACCGCTTTCGGTGAATTTAATCGCATTCCCGACAAGGTTGGTAATGACCTGCTGCAGGCGCAGCGGATCGCCAATGACGTTATCCGGCACGTCGTTTTTAATGTTGAGCGTCAGCTCAAGGCCCTTGTCGTGCGACGAGTGCGCGAGCAGCGTCACCACCTCATCGAGCGTACTGCGCAGCGGGAACGGAATGCTTTCCAGGATCAGCTTGCCCGCTTCCAGCTTGGAGAAGTCCAGCACGTCGTTGATGATCGCCAGCAGGTTGTTGGCCGAGCGTTCAATGGTGTGCAGGTGATCGCGCTGAGTCGGGTTGAGCTCGCTTTTCAGCGTCAGGCGGGTAAAGCCGATCACGCCATTGAGCGGCGTACGCAGCTCATGCGACATATTGGCCAGGAATTCCGACTTAATACGTGCCGCTTCCTGGGCGCGCTTTTTCGCCAGATCCAGCTCAACGTTCTGGATCTCCATCTGCTCCAGCGTTTCGCGCAGGTCGGACGTGGCCTGGTCAACGTTGTGCTGCATCTCTTCGTGATACGCCGCCAGCGACATGGCCATTGAGTTGATGCCGTTCTTCAGCATGTCCAGCTCGCCCAGCATAAACCCTTCCACCCGGCTGTCGAGCTGTCCCCGGCGGATGCGGTCAACCGTATTAACCATGTTGCGGATGGGGCCCGTCACGTCGCGCATCAGGCGCCAGCCGAAGATCAGCGCAATGCCAATGCAGAACAGCATCATCACGCCAGAGATAAAAATTTCTTTGTACTGCTGTAGCCGGACCGACTTGAGATCCAGCTCCAGCGCCACATATCCCAGCATATTGTTGCTGGATTTGGCGTCGGATTGCGCTGACTCATCGGGGGAATAGCTTTCCGACACGATCGGCGTGCGCAGGATCATGATATCGCCCCGCCGCAGTACGGTGAGGTGGCGCGGGAATGGTGTACCGTCCGGGATCTTCAGGGCTGCCGGATCGAGATGAAAATTCGAGGTGACAAACAGGCGGTTATGTTCGTCGTAAACGGAAATGGCGCGTACGATGTCCGAGTGACGGCGGTGGAGCACGCTGATTAACTGGCCAATGGATTCGCGGTTTTGCAGGTTCATGCCGTACTCGCTGGAAACGGCAAGCGGTTCGATAATGCTGGCGCCTGCATCCTCAAGCTGTCGCTGCAAATCGTTATAGCGGTGCACAACAAAGAAGATACTCAGCAGCAAACCGATGAGAACGGTGGGGGCGAGGATCAAAATCATCATGCGCGCGCGCAGGCTGTAGTTGGTCATGGCGTTCCGTTATGGGACAATTAAGATAATTATGTTTATGTGAGAAAAATCTCGGCGATGGCGCAATTCTACTCTGCAAAGCGACGCGTGACGACGCGTCAAATCATTACTGTTGAAGCCACGGACCTCGATCCGTTTGGTCAGGGAGTGGCACGTCACAACGGTAAAGCTCTGTTTATAAAAGGTTTATTGCCGACAGAACGAGCAGAAATTACGCTGACGGAAGATAAACGCCAGTTCGCGCGCGGACAGGTTAAGCGCCGCCTCAACGATACCCCGGAGCGCGTGAAGCCCCGCTGCCCACATTTTGGCGTTTGCGGAGGCTGCCAGCAACAGCATGCGAGCACAGAATTACAGCAAAAAAGCAAAAGCCGCGCGCTGGCGCGTCAGCTTAAACATGACGTTAACGAAATTCTCGCCGATGCGCCCTGGGGCTATCGGCGACGCGCGCGCCTGAGCCTCAGCTATCAGCCAAAAACGGCGCGGCTGGAGATGGGGTTTCGCAAGGCCGGTTCCAGTGACATCGTCGATGTGCAGCAGTGCCCCATTTTGGTGCCCCATCTTGAGGCATTGCTTCCGGAGGTGCGCATTTGTCTCTCCGGGTTGGACGGCGTTCGCCACCTCGGACATGTCGAACTGGTCATGGCAAACAATGGACCGCTGATGGTCCTGCGCCATACCGCGCCGTTGTCGAAAAAAGATCGCGAAAAACTGGAACGCTTTTCGCATTCCCACGACCTGGCGCTTTTCCTTGCACCACAAAGCGAGATACTTGAGCAGGTTACCGGTGAGGCGCCCTGGTATGCGTCAAACGGGCTACGCTTAACGTTCAGCCCGCGGGATTTCATTCAGGTGAATGACGGTGTTAACCAACTGATGGTTGAGAAAGCGCTGACGTGGCTGGATGTTCAGAAAAGCGATCGGGTGCTCGATCTGTTCTGCGGAATGGGCAACTTCACGCTGCCGCTGGCGCAAAAAGCGGCCAGCGTCGTCGGCGTGGAAGGCGTCGAGGCGCTGGTGGCTAAAGGGCAGGAGAACGCGCAGCAGAACGGCTTGCAAAATGTGACATTCTTTCATCAAAATCTTGAAGAAGATGTCACCCAACAGCCGTGGGCAAAACAGGGCTTTGATAAAATTTTGCTCGACCCGGCGCGTGCCGGTGCCCCGGGTGTGATGGCACATATTATTAAACTCGCGCCGAAGCGTGTGGTCTATGTTTCCTGTAACCCGGCAACGCTTGCCCGGGACAGCGAGGCATTAATCAGCGCGGGTTACCAGATTCAGCGTCTGGCAATGCTGGACATGTTCCCGCACACTGGACATCTGGAATCGATGGTGTTGTTCGAGCACATCTAATTTGTTTGGCTTGTCGACTTCGACAGGCCCAGGTCCCTAAAGGAGAGGACAATGGTTGCGGTAAGAAGTGCACATCTCAATAAAGCTGGGGAATTTGACCCACAAAAATGGATCGCAAGTCTGGGAATTTCCAGCCAGCAGTCGTGTGAACGCTTAACCGAAACCTGGGCCTATTGTCTGCGCACCACGCAGGGGCATCCCGACGCCGATCTTCTCCTGTGGCGCGGCGTGGAGATGGTGGAAATCTTATCCATGCTGAACATGGATATTGAAACGCTGCAGGCCGCGCTTCTCTTCCCCCTCGCGGATGCGGACGTGGTCAGCGAAGACGTGCTGCGCGACAGCGTCGGGAAATCCGTCGTCGCGCTGATCCACGGCGTGCGCGATATGGCGGCCATTCGCCAGCTCAAAGCCGCGCACACCGATTCCGTCTCCTCTGAGCAGGTCGATAACGTTCGCCGGATGCTGCTGGCCATGGTGGATGATTTCCGCTGCGTGGTCATCAAGCTTGCCGAGCGGATTGCCCATCTGCGTGAGGTGAAGGATGCGCCGGAAGACGAGCGCGTGCTGGCGGCCAAAGAGTGTACAAATATCTACGCGCCGCTGGCGAACCGCTTAGGCATTGGTCAGCTGAAATGGGAGCTGGAAGATTACTGCTTCCGCTATCTGCACCCGGCGGAATATAAACGTATTGCCAAACTCCTTCATGAACGCCGTATCGACCGCGAGCACTATATCGAGGAATTTGTCGGCGGCCTGCGCCAGGCGATGAAAGAAGAGAACGTGCGCGCCGAAGTCTACGGCCGGCCTAAGCATATCTACAGCATCTGGCGCAAAATGCAGAAGAAACACCTCGCGTTTGACGAGCTGTTTGACGTGCGCGCCGTGCGTATCGTGGCAGAGCGTCTGCAGGACTGCTACGCCGCGCTGGGGATAGTACACACTCACTTCCGTCATCTGCCCGATGAGTTCGATGACTATGTCGCCAACCCCAAACCGAACGGCTATCAGTCTATCCATACCGTTGTGCTTGGCCCTGGCGGCAAAACGGTCGAGATTCAGATCCGCACCAAACAGATGCACGAGGACGCCGAGCTGGGCGTGGCCGCGCACTGGAAATACAAAGAAGGTACCTCCGGCGGAGCGCGTTCTGGCCACGAAGACCGCATTGCCTGGCTGCGCAAGCTGATTGCGTGGCAGGAAGAGATGGCCGACTCCGGCGAGATGCTCGACGAAGTGCGCAGCCAGGTCTTTGACGATCGCGTCTACGTCTTTACCCCAAAAGGGGACGTTGTTGACCTGCCGGCGGGCTCTACGCCGCTCGATTTTGCCTACCACATCCACAGCGATGTGGGACACCGCTGCATCGGGGCGAAAATTGGCGGACGTATCGTACCGTTCACCTATCAGCTGCAGATGGGTGACCAGATTGAAATCATTACCCAGAAGCAGCCCAACCCGAGCCGTGACTGGCTTAACCCGAACCTGGGCTACGTCACCACCAGCCGCGGGCGCTCGAAAATTCACGCCTGGTTCCGTAAACAGGATCGTGACAAGAACATTCTTGCCGGTCGCCAGATCCTCGACGACGAGCTGGAGCATATCGGGATAAGCCTGAAAGAGGCGGAGAAATTCCTGCTGCCGCGCTACAACTTCAACGAGCTTGACGAGCTGCTAGCGGCCATTGGCGGCGGTGATATCCGTCTGAATCAGATGGTGAACTTCCTGCAGGCGCAGTTCAATAAGCCAAGCGCGGCAGAGCAGGACGCGGCGGCGCTGAAGCAGCTGCAGCAGAAAACCTATGCGCCGCAGCAGCGCAGCAAAGACAACGGCCGCGTGGTGGTCGAGGGCGTAGGTAACCTGATGCACCACATTGCCCGCTGCTGTCAGCCTATTCCGGGCGACGATATCGTCGGCTTTATCACTCAGGGACGCGGGATTTCGATTCACCGTTCCGACTGCGACCAGCTTGCCGAGCTGCAGTCGCATGCGCCGGAGCGCATCGTGGAAGCGGTCTGGGGTGAGAGCTATTCCGCCGGCTACTCGCTGGTGGTGCGCGTCACTGCCAACGACCGCAGCGGCCTGCTGCGCGACATCACGACCATTCTCGCCAACGAGAAGGTCAACGTGCTGGGGGTCGCCAGCCGCAGCGATACCCGCGAGCAGCTTGCCACCATCGATATGACCATCGAAATCTACAACCTGCAGGTGCTGGGCCGCGTGCTCGGTAAACTGAACCAGGTGCCGGATGTGATTGACGCGCGTCGTCTGCACGGCGGTTAAACACACTCTTCTGTAGGCCGGGTAAGGCTTTGCCGCCACCCGGCTTGTTTTTTTAATGGAAAACACTATGACTCAAATCGACCGCCTGCTCGGCATCATGAAACGCCTGCGCGACCCGGAAAACGGCTGCCCGTGGGACAAAGAGCAGACTTTCGCCACCATTGCGCCTTATACCCTCGAAGAGACCTACGAGGTGCTGGACGCCATTTCCCGCGAAGATTTTGACGACCTGCGCGGCGAGCTGGGCGACCTGCTGTTCCAGGTAGTGTTCTATGCGCAAATGGCGCAGGAAGAGGGGCGCTTTAACTTTGACGATATCTGCGCTGCCATCAGCGACAAGCTTGAGCGCCGTCATCCCCATATCTTCGGCGATGCCACCGCAGGGAACAGCGCTGAGGTGCTGGCCCGCTGGGAGCAGATCAAAAGCGCCGAGCGAGCGGAAAAATCCCAGCACTCGGCGCTGGATGATATTCCGCTGAGCCTGCCCGCGCTGATGCGCGCGCATAAAATCCAGAAACGCTGCTCCGCCGTCGGTTTTGACTGGACCTCCCTCGGCCCGGTGCTGGATAAAGTGCACGAAGAGATTGACGAAGTCATGCACGAAGCGCAGCAGGCGGTGGTGGATGAAGCAAAGCTTGAGGAAGAGATGGGCGACCTGCTGTTTGCAACCGTCAACCTTTCTCGCCATCTGGGTGTAAAAGCGGAAACCGCCCTGCAAAAAGCCAACCTAAAATTCGAACGACGCTTTCGCGAAGTTGAGCGGATTGTCGCCTCGCGAGGCCTGGAAATGAGCGGAATTGACCTCGAAGCGATGGAAGAAGTCTGGCAAGAAGTAAAGCGCCAGGAATCTGATCTCTAACGAGATTTTGCGATCAAGCGCAATTTGTGTGATTTTTTAAATGACAAGCGCTTGATTTGCGTCAAAAACATTTACCCAAAAGGGGCTATTTTCTCACTCCTTATGTTTGTCATGGCCTGGAATGGAGACGGAGAATGAAAGTTTGTGGCGCTCGCCGTGTTCGGGTATACTACTTTCCCGTCCTGGTTATTCCATCGTTTCACCCTAACTTCTCAGGTTCAGCATGACAACGAACTATATTTTTGTGACCGGCGGGGTCGTATCCTCTCTGGGTAAAGGCATTGCCGCAGCCTCCCTCGCAGCCATTCTTGAAGCCCGTGGCCTCAATGTGACCATGATGAAACTGGATCCGTATATCAACGTCGATCCGGGCACCATGAGCCCAATCCAACACGGGGAAGTGTTCGTTACTGAAGACGGCGCTGAAACCGATCTGGATCTTGGCCACTACGAGCGTTTCATCCGCACCAAAATGACCCGTCGTAACAACTTCACGACTGGCCGCATCTACTCCGACGTTCTGCGTAAAGAGCGCCGTGGTGACTATCTGGGTGCAACCGTTCAGGTTATCCCGCACATCACTAACGCAATCAAAGAACGCATTGTTGCGGGTGGCGAAGGCCACGACGTGGTGCTGGTTGAAATCGGCGGTACCGTGGGTGATATCGAATCCCTGCCATTCCTGGAAGCGATTCGTCAGCTGGCGGTAGATATCGGCCGTGAGCACGCGCTGTTCATGCACCTGACTCTGGTGCCGTACATGGCCGCCGCAGGTGAAGTGAAAACCAAGCCGACTCAGCACTCTGTGAAAGAGCTGCTCTCCATTGGTATTCAGCCAGATATCCTGGTTTGCCGCTCCGATCGCGCTGTTCCGGCGAACGAACGTGCGAAAATTGCATTGTTCTGTAACGTGCCTGAAAAAGCCGTTATTTCAATGAAAGATGTCGATTCCATTTATAAAATCCCGGGCCTGTTGAAATCTCAGGGCCTGGACGATTATATTTGTAAACGATTCAGCTTGAACTGTCCGGAAGCGAACCTGTCTGAATGGGAACAGGTTATTTATGAAGAAGCCAACCCGGCAGGCGAAGTGACTATCGGTATGGTCGGCAAGTACATTGAACTGCCGGATGCCTATAAGTCAGTGATCGAAGCGCTGAAACACGGTGGTCTGAAGAACCGTGTTTCCGTGAACATCAAGCTGATTGATTCGCAGGATGTTGAAACGCGTGGCGTTGAAATCCTGAAAGATCTGGATGCTATCCTCATTCCTGGCGGCTTCGGCTACCGTGGTGTAGAAGGCAAGATCGCCACCGCGCGCTATGCGCGTGAAAACAATATTCCATACCTCGGCATCTGTCTGGGTATGCAGGTTGCGCTGATCGAATTTGCGCGCAACGTAGCGGGAATGGAAAACGCGAACTCTACGGAATTTGTGCCAGACTGTAAGTACCCTGTTGTGGCGCTTATCACTGAATGGCGTGACGAAGAAGGTAACGTCGAAGTCCGTACCGAGAAGAGCGATTTGGGTGGCACCATGCGTCTTGGCGCACAGGCCTGCCAGCTGTCTGACGATAGCGTGGTTCGCAAGCTGTACGGCGAGCCGGTCATCACCGAGCGCCATCGTCACCGCTATGAAGTCAACAACATGTTGTTGAAACCTATTGAAGCCGCGGGCCTGCGTGTTGCGGGCCGCTCCGGGGATGATCAGTTAGTCGAGATCATTGAAGTGCCAAACCATCCGTGGTTTGTCGCCTGCCAGTTCCACCCGGAATTTACTTCAACGCCACGTGACGGGCATCCGCTGTTTGCAGGCTTCGTGAAGGCCGCCAGCGACTACCAGAAGCGTCAGGCGAAGTAAAAAAAGTTAGAACGGCAACGCGTACCTTTGGTACGCGTTGTTTGTCTGGAGTTTTAGTTTAACTTGTACTGAGGAAAATCTAATGTCCAAAATCGTTAAAGTCATCGGTCGTGAAATCATCGACTCCCGTGGTAACCCGACCGTTGAAGCCGAAGTTCACCTGGAAGGTGGTTTCGTTGGTATGGCTGCTGCTCCATCAGGTGCTTCTACTGGTTCTCGCGAAGCGCTGGAACTGCGCGATGGCGACAAATCCCGCTTCCTGGGCAAAGGCGTACTGAAAGCGGTTGGCGCTGTAAACGGTCCGATTGCTCAGGCAATCCTTGGCAAAGACGCCAAAGACCAGGCTGGCATCGACAAGATCATGATCGATCTGGACGGTACTGAAAACAAATCTAACTTCGGTGCGAACGCAATCCTGGCAGTTTCTCTGGCGAACGCCAAAGCGGCTGCTGCTGCGAAAGGTATGCCACTGTTCGAGCACATCGCTGAACTGAACGGCACCCCAGGCAAATACTCCATGCCTGTACCAATGATGAACATCATCAACGGTGGTGAGCACGCAGACAACAACGTTGATATTCAGGAATTCATGATTCAGCCAGTTGGCGCGAAATCCCTGAAAGAAGCGGTACGTATGGGTTCTGAAGTGTTCCACAACCTGGCTAAAGTTCTGAAAGCTAAAGGTATGAACACTGCTGTTGGTGACGAAGGTGGCTATGCTCCAAACCTGGGTTCTAACGCAGAAGCGCTGGCCGTTATCGCAGAAGCAGTTAAAGCTGCTGGCTACGAGCTGGGCAAAGACATCACCCTGGCGATGGACTGTGCAGCATCTGAATTCTACAAAGACGGTAAATACGTTCTGGCTGGCGAAGGCAACAAAGCGTTCACCTCCGAAGAGTTCACTCACTTCCTGGAAGACCTGACCAAACAGTACCCAATCGTGTCTATCGAAGACGGTCTGGACGAGTCTGACTGGGCTGGCTTCGCATACCAGACTAAAGTACTGGGCGACAAAATCCAGCTGGTTGGTGACGACCTGTTCGTAACCAACACCAAGATCCTGAAAGAAGGCATCGAGAAAGGCATCGTTAACTCCATCCTGATCAAATTCAACCAGATCGGTTCTCTGACCGAAACTCTGGCTGCGATCAAAATGGCGAAAGACGCTGGCTACACCGCTGTTATCTCTCACCGTTCTGGCGAAACTGAAGACGCTACCATTGCCGACCTGGCTGTAGGTACCGCTGCAGGCCAGATCAAAACCGGTTCTATGAGCCGTTCTGACCGTGTTGCTAAATACAACCAGCTGATTCGTATCGAAGAAGCGCTGGGCGAAAAAGCACCATACAACGGTCTGAAAGAGATCAAAGGCCAGGCATAATTGCTTAAGCCTTAAAATGAAAATGCCAGTCGAATGACTGGCATTTTTTTTGACTATTTAAAATCGACCGCCATTTGCTCAGGAATGGTCAGCCCCTGGGTGGTTTGCACGCAGCGGGCGATGTAGTCCGTAAACCGGGGCGGCTTCGGCATCCCCATGCTCAGCAGCTTATCGTTGCTGAAGCGCACGTTAAGCGTGGCAAATGCACCGTATAAACGCATGGCTTTCAGCATCAGACGTTCGTTGCACGGCCCAAAAATATGTTTCAGCTCACGGCGCATTCTGACCAGCGTTTCGTAGCTAACCTGCGCATATTTATCCCCGACGGGGGCTTTCTCTAGCGCCTGCGCCATTGCCTGATCGATATCCGCAAAGCGAACGCTGTTCTCTTCTCCCGCAGAAATGTGCACCACTTCTCCCGGACGAGCGTTGCTGTTGAGCAGCATTAACATCGCGTCGGCGCAATAATCCACCGGAACAACGTCAATCCGGTCTTCCATTGAGCACATAAACTTCTGCAGCATCAGGCCCATGCTAAAGACCCAGAAAATGCTGCTCGACGGCGTGCAGCCGTGACGGGTATGGCCGACAACGATGGACGGACGGGCGATGAGCAGCGGCAGGTTAGGGCACTCCTGGCGCATCAGCTGTTCGATGGTTGACTTCGAAAACGTGTATTCCACCAGGTGTTCAGCATTCTCTCTGAATTCAGCGCTTTCGGCGACCAGTGAATCCTGCTCCGGCGTGCATGACATTGCGGTGCCGACGTGGAGGAAACGCTGCAGGCCCGTGACCTGCTCCATACGGCGCGCCAGCGCGAGCGTACCTTCAACGTTGACCTTCCAGATCAGCGGGTTATTACCAAATGAGGCGACGGCCGCACAGTTAATCACGTGCGTGACCCGATCCAGACGGGGATCGTTCAGGAAGGCATCCGACTGGCTGAGGTCGCCAATCAGAATATTATCCACCTTCAAGGAGGCCAGTTTGTCCTCGGGAACGTTGAACTTGCGCATGTTCTCCAGCACGCGCTCCAGCCCGCTCTGCGGATCGCTGGCGCGCGCAAGTAAAAGGAGTTTTGCGGGTTGATCGCTGGTCAGGATTTTTTCAAGAACTGCACCACCCAGAAATCCGGTCACGCCTGTAATCAATAACATCTTCATTAATACCGTCTCATTATGATTGATGAGGCGGATTGTAGGCGTGCAAAAGTAAACGGCATTTAAATAATAAAACGCCGAAATCAATGGCGTCTTAAGCTTATTTTAAGGAAAGGAAATCAGGTGGATATATTGGACAGTATCGCAAGGGTAAAAATTCACTCTATTAATATTTAAATTTTAACTCATTGAATTTAATTGTTTTTATGAAGTCTGTACCTAATAGTGAACGTAATTCAAAATGTAATAAATATAATAATTTGTTACACCAAACATTTATTCAATAAATGTTTTAAATACCACTTAACTCAAATCAGACAACATAAATCGCAGGCCGATTTATTTAGCCTGCGAATGATTTTCAGAGCAAAAGGGGAAGCGTGGCGCTGGCTGTTTGCTGGCTAACGTCGCCGTAATGACCATCCAGCGCAATCATGGACGTGGTCAACAGCTCGACCAGCAGCATCACTCCAACCTTAGCATTGAGCGCGCCTGCACTTAGAGGGCCTTCTGGTTTGGCGGCAACCAGCTGCATGTCGCTCAGAGACGCCAGCGGGCTGCGGGGCGTATTGCTGAGCGCCAGAACCTTAACGCCGCGCTTGCGGGCAAGCTTCACCACGTGGAGTAAATCCCGCGTTGAACCCGAGCTGGAGATGGCCACAACCAGCGTATCTTTCGAAAGCGTTGTCGCATTCATGGCCGCGCGGTGCATATCGCTAAACAGCTGTGCGGGTTTTCCCAGCCGCAGCAGCTTGTAATGCAGATACTCGCCGAGGATCGCGCTGGCCGCGACGCCATAAATCTGCACGGATTGCGCCTGATGCAGCGCCAGCGCCGCTTTTTCAAGCAGCGTGCGGTCGAGGAGTCTGGCGGTATCCTGCAAAGCCTGCACCGACTCATCCACGACGTTATCAATCTCATCCCCCGCCTGACGCGCGGGCTGGCCCTGCTGAATATCCAGCGCAAGCGCCATTTTAAATTCGTTATAGCCCTTGCAGCCCAGCGTCCGGCAAAGGCGCGTGACGCTGGCTTCGCTGGTGTGGCTCTCGCGCGCCAGTTCAGTGATCGTCAGGTAGAGCACCCGGGCAGGATCGCTGAGGACAAACTCACCGAGTTTTTGTTGCGTTGGGCTGTACCCGGAAGCCTCCTGGCGGAGCTTCAGCAGCAGATTTTCATGGTCCGACATGCCACGTCCTTAATGTGTTTCGCTGCGACTAGTGTGGCGGAAAGGAGGGGAAAGATGCCAGTCATTTTGAAAAAGTATGATCGGCTTCCTGGTTTTTGATGATAATTTTCACTGAGCGATATTTATGTGGTAAAAATTTTCATCACTTAAAGGGGAGATGAAAAAATGATGCAAATGTTCAGTGGTGCTTCTTCGGGGGGATGGTTTGAAAAAGCGCAGCGCTTTGGTAAATCCTTTATGTTGCCTATCGCCGTGCTGCCCGCGGCGGGCCTGCTGCTGGGGATAGGCGGCGCGTTATCGAATCCCAATACGCTGGCGGCTTATCCGTTTTTAGATGTGGGCTGGCTGCAGGCCATTTTCACTATCATGAGCAGCGCCGGTTCAATCGTGTTTGCAAACCTCTCGGTGCTGTTTGCGGTTGGGGTAGCCGTCGGGTTGGCAAAAAGCGATAAGGGCACGGCTGGGCTGGCGGCGCTACTCGCGTTTCTGGTGATGAATGCCACCATCAACGCGCTGCTGATCCTCACCGGCAAACTGGCGCACGAGAACCCGGGTGCAGTTGGGCAGGGCATGACGCTGGGGATCCAGACGCTGGAAACCGGCGTGTTTGGCGGCGTGGTGATTGGTCTGGTGACCTGCACGCTCCATCATCGGTTTAATAAAATTGCGCTTCCGCAGTTCCTCGGGTTCTTTGGCGGCTCGCGCTTTGTTCCCATCATCAGCTCGCTGGCGGCGATACTCGTCGGCGCGCTCATGACGGTGGTCTGGCCGCATTTTCAGAAACTGATTTTTGGTCTCGGCGGGCTGGTGGATGCCACCGGCTATCTGGGCACCCTGCTGTACGGCTTCATTTTACGCATGCTGGGCCCGTTTGGTTTGCACCACATCTTCTATCTGCCGTTCTGGACCACCGCGCTCGGGGGCAGCGAGATTGTCAACGGTCACCTCGTTGAGGGCACACAGCGGATCTTCTTCGCCCAGCTGGCCGACCCGAACACGCAGCATTTCTATGAGGGCACGTCCCGCTTCATGTCCGGGCGCTTTATTACGATGATGTTTGGCCTGCTCGGCGCGTGTCTGGCGATGTACCACACGGCAAAACCGGAGAACAAAAAGCGCGTTGCCGGGCTGCTGCTCTCTGCGGCATTAACCTCGTTCCTGACCGGGATTACCGAGCCTATCGAGTTCTCCTTCCTGTTTATTGCGCCGGTGCTTTACGTCATTCATGCGCTGTTTGACGGGCTGGCGTTCATGCTCGCGCACATGCTGCATATCACTATCGGGCAAACCTTCTCCGGCGGTTTTATTGACTTCGTGCTGTTCGGCATTTTGCAGGGAGAGGCCAAAACTAACTGGATGTTCGTTCCCCTGGTGGGCGTGCCGTGGTTCTTCCTTTACTACTTCACCTTCCGCTACCTGATTAACCGCTTTGATTTTGCCACGCCAGGTCGGGAAAAGGAGGTGATGGCCAATGAGGTGACCTTCTCGCAGAGCGAGCGCGCCCTTGCGGTGATAGCGGGATTAGGCGGAAAAGAGAATCTGGAAGAGGTGGACTGCTGCGCCACGCGGCTTCGCGTCACGGTGAAGGACGGCAGCAAAGTGAATGACGCGGCGCTGAAAGCCACCGGCGCGCGCGGCGTTATCGTGCGCGGTAACGGGGTTCAGGTCATTTATGGCCCGCACGTCACGATTATCAAAAACGAAGTGGAAGAGATCTTATCGTAATGAAAACTGTACTGGATAACCTGAAGGGAAAACTGGTCGTCTCCTGTCAGGCGCTGGAAAATGAACCGCTGCATAGCCCGTTTATTATGTCGCGCATGGCGCTGGCGGCGGCACAGGGCGGAGCCGCTGCCATTCGTGCCAACAGCGTGGTGGATATCGAGGCCATTAAGCAGCAGGTCTCTTTGCCTGTTATCGGCATCATCAAACGGGATTACCCGGAAAGCGAGGTGTTTATCACCGCCACGATGAAAGAGGTGGATGAGCTCATGGCCGTCTCTCCGGAAATCATTGCGCTTGATGCGACGGCGCGGGAGCGTCCCGGTGGAGAATCCCTGGAAACGCTGGTCGCGCGCATCCGCTCGCGCTATCCCGCGGTACTGCTGATGGCGGATATTTCCACCGTGGGCGAAGCCGTGACGGCGCAGGCGCTTGGCTTTGACTGCGTCGGCACCACGCTTTACGGCTATACGGCGGAAACGGCGGGCCATTCGCTTCCGGAAAATGACTGCGCGTTCCTGAAGGCCGTGCTGGCTGCCGTGACGGTTCCCGTGGTTGCCGAAGGCAACGTGGATACGCCTGAACGCGCGGCCAGATGCCTGGCGCTGGGCGCGCATACGGTGGTGGTCGGCGGCGCCATCACCCGTCCACAGCAAATTACCGAGCGTTTTATGGCGGCGATTGGCGCGCAAAGCACCGATGGAGCATGACCATCCGGCGGGGATCTGCGATACTTATCGTTTATCCCCTTTACTGAGATGACTATGCAGTACCCGATTAACGAGATGTTCCAGACCCTGCAAGGCGAGGGTTACTTTACCGGCGTTCCCGCTATTTTCATTCGTTTACAGGGATGCCCGGTTGGCTGTGCCTGGTGTGATACCAAACATACGTGGGATAAGCTCGCAGATCGGGAAGTGTCGCTGTTTAGCATTCTGGCGAAAACCAAAGAGAGCGATAAGTGGGGCGCGGGCAGTTCAGAAGATCTGCTGGCCATTATTGGTCGTCAGGGCTGGACGGCGCGCCACGTCGTGATCACCGGCGGTGAACCCTGCATCCACGATTTGACGCCGCTGACCGAGCTGCTCGAAAAGAACGGCTACAGCTGCCAGATTGAAACCAGCGGCACCCATGAAGTGCGCTGTTCGCACACCACCTGGGTGACGGTATCGCCAAAAGTGAATATGCGCGGCGGGTATGACGTGCTGTCTCAGGCGCTGGAACGCGCGGATGAGATTAAGCACCCGGTTGGGCGCGTGCGTGATATCGAAGCGCTGGATGAACTGCTGGCCACGCTGACGGATGAAAAGCAGCGCGTCATTGCGCTACAGCCGATCAGCCAGAAAGACGACGCGACGCGCCTGTGCATTGAAACCTGTATTGCGCGCAACTGGCGCCTGTCGATGCAGACGCACAAATACCTGAATATTGCCTAAAAAAAAGCCCGGTTTAGCCGGGCTTTTTTTACTCCCCGCGATAGATACAGCCGGCGGTACAGGTCTCTTTAATCATCACCGCGCTCAGCAGCGGTACCAGCGGCTTCATCTGATCCCAAATCCATTTCGCCAGCACTTCGCTGGTCGGGTTTTCAAGGCCCGGGATATCATTCAGGTAGTAATGATCCAGACGATCGTAGGTCGGCTTAAACGCCGCCTTCAGTTCGGCAAAATCCATGATCCAACCGGTATGCGGATCAACTTCACCGGTGATCTCAAGACGCACCATGAACGAATGCCCGTGCAGACGGCCGCATTTATGCCCTTCAGGGACATGCGGAAGGTGGTGGGCGGCTTCGAAGGTGAAATCTTTAAACAGTGTGGTGGACATGATCGCTCTCAGTAATGCGGAAAAAACCGCCGCATAGTACCGGAAAGCACAATTTTTAGCATTAACTAAAACGGCTCTGAAGCCTGGCGTCTCGTTAACAGGCGTTTTTTGATGCTTTTATCGATAATTTTCAGAGGGTTAATTAATCGGTTTTATCGCTAAGTATGACAACTAAAACAGGTTAGTCCATTTGGTTATTTATTATTTCCATCCCTTCTTTAATTGTTATTATCCTCGCCGTTAACCTTATCTTCAGTTTGGATTTATTCGCTTAAAGTCCGCTTGGCTACTGGAACATAACGACGCATGACAACACAGGCCCCACCTTCAAATTTGCTTCCCCTGAACCCGGAGCAACTGGCGCGCCTTCAGGCTGCCACCTCTGATTTTTCTCCCACTCAGCTTGCCTGGGTCTCCGGTTATTTCTGGGGAATGCTCAATCAGCAGCCTGGCGCTGTGGCGGGTGCACCGGTAACGGCCGTTGAAATTCCGGCCATTACCCTGATTTCCGCCTCGCAGACGGGCAATGCGCGCCGCGTGGCCGAAGCGCTGCGTGACGACCTGCTGGCCGCCAAACTGAACGTGAACCTGGTCAACGCCGGGGATTATAAATTTAAGCAAATCGCGTCAGAAAAACTGCTGGTGGTGGTCGCCTCTACGCAGGGTGAAGGTGAACCTGCTGAAGAAGCGGTGGCGCTGCACAAGTTCCTGTTCTCGAAAAAAGCGCCGAAGCTGGATGCCACGGCGTTTGCCGTATTTGGCCTGGGCGATACCTCGTATGAATTCTTCTGCCAGTCCGGTAAAGACTTCGACAGCAGGCTGGCGGAGCTGGGCGCGGAGCGCCTGCTGGACCGCGTTGACGCAGATGTTGAATACCAGACCGCCGCCGCCGAATGGCGTGCGCGCATCGTTGAGGTGTTGAAAGCGCGCGTGCCGAAAGAGACGTCGGCGCAGGCCGCGTTCACCGCGACGGGGGCCGTCAACGACATCCACACCAGCCCGTACACCAAAGAGGCGCCGCTGACGGCGAGCCTGTCGGTGAACCAGAAAATCACCGGACGCGATTCGGAAAAAGACGTGCGCCATATCGAGATCGATCTCGGCGACTCTGGCCTGCGCTATCAGCCGGGCGACGCGCTGGGTATCTGGTATCAGAACGATCCGGCTCTGGTGAAAGAGCTGGTTGAGCTGCTGTGGCTGAAGGGTGACGAGCCCGTCACCGTTGACGGCAAAACCCAGCCGCTTGCAGAGGCGCTTCATTGGCATTTCGAGCTGACGGTGAACACCCCGAATATCGTCGAAAATTATGCCACCTTAACGCGCAGCGAATCCCTGCTGCCGCTGGTGGGCGACAAGGCGAAGCTGCAGCATTACGCCGCGACGACGCCAATTGTCGATATGGTGCGTTTCTCTCCGGCTCAGCTGGATGCCGATGCGCTGATCGGCCTGCTGCGACCGCTGACGCCGCGCCTGTACTCCATCGCCTCTTCGCAGGCCGAAGTGGAGAGTGAAGTGCATATTACCGTCGGCGTGGTGCGCTACGACATCGAAGGCCGCGCCCGTGCGGGTGGGGCATCAAGCTTCCTGGCGGATCGCGTGGAAGAAGAGGGCGAAGTGCGCGTCTTTATCGAGCACAACGACAACTTCCGCCTGCCGGCGAACCCGGAAACGCCGGTTATCATGATTGGCCCAGGCACCGGCATTGCGCCGTTCCGCGCCTTCATGCAGCAGCGCGCGGCAGATGAAGCGCCGGGTAAAAACTGGCTGTTCTTCGGCAACCCGCACTTTACCGAGGATTTCCTCTACCAGGTTGAGTGGCAGCGCTATGTGAAAGAAGGCGTACTGACCCGCATCGATCTGGCCTGGTCCCGCGACCAGAAAGAAAAAGTATACGTACAAGATAAACTGCGCGAACAGGGCGCAGAGCTGTGGCGCTGGATCAATGACGGTGCCCACATTTATGTCTGCGGCGACGCCAATCGCATGGCGAAAGACGTTGAGCAGGCACTGCTGGAAGTGATTGCCGAATTCGGCGGTATGGATGCCGAAACGGCGGATGAATTTTTAAGTGAGCTGCGCGTTGAGCGCCGTTATCAGCGAGATGTCTACTAATGAGCGAAAAACATCCAGGGCCACTGGTGGTCGAAGGTAAACTGACAGACGCCGAGCGCATGAAGCTGGAAAGCAACTATCTGCGCGGCACCATTGCTGAAGATCTGAATGACGGTCTCACCGGCGGCTTCAAAGGCGACAACTTCCTGCTGATCCGCTTCCACGGCATGTACCAGCAGGACGATCGCGACATCCGCGCCGAGCGTGCCGAACAGAAGCTGGAGCCGCGTCATGCGATGCTGCTGCGCTGCCGTCTGCCGGGCGGGGTGATCACCACCAAACAGTGGCAGGCCATCGACAAGTTTGCCGGTGAAAACACGATTTATGGCAGCATCCGCCTGACCAACCGTCAGACCTTCCAGTTCCACGGCATTCTGAAGAAGAACGTCAAGCCGGTGCATCAGATGCTGCACTCGGTCGGGCTGGACGCGCTGGCGACCGCCAACGACATGAACCGTAACGTGCTTTGCACCTCGAACCCGTATGAGTCCCAGCTGCACGCCGAAGCGTACGAGTGGGCGAAGAAGATCTCTGAGCACCTGCTGCCGCGCACCCGCGCCTATGCGGAGATTTGGCTCGATCAGGAAAAAGTCGCGACCACGGACGAAGAACCGATCCTTGGCCAGACCTATCTGCCGCGTAAGTTTAAAACCACGGTCGTGATCCCACCGCAGAACGATATCGACCTGCACGCCAACGACATGAACTTCGTGGCGATTGCCGAAAACGGCAAGCTGATTGGCTTTAACCTGCTGGTGGGCGGCGGCCTGTCCATTGAACACGGTAATAAGAAAACCTACGCCCGCACCGCGAGCGAGTTCGGCTTCCTGCCGCTGGAGCACACGCTGGCCGTGGCGGAAGCGGTAGTGACCACGCAGCGCGACTGGGGCAACCGTACCGACCGTAAAAACGCGAAAACCAAATACACCCTGGAGCGCGTGGGCGTTGAGACGTTCAAAGAGGAAGTGGAGCGTCGTGCGGGCATCAAATTTGAGCCGATCCGCCCTTACGAATTCACCGGTCGCGGCGATCGCATTGGCTGGGTGAAGGGTATCGATAATAAATGGCACCTGACGCTGTTTATTGAAAACGGCCGTATTCTGGATTATCCGGGCCGTCCGCTGAAAACCGGTCTGCTGGAAATTGCTAAGATCCATAAAGGCGAATTCCGCATTACCGCTAACCAGAATCTCATTATTGCCGGCGTGCCGGAAAGCCAGAAGGCGAAGATCGAGAAGCTGGCGCGCGATCACGGGTTGATGGATGCGGTTAAGCCGCAGCGTGAAAACTCCATGGCCTGCGTGTCGTTCCCGACCTGTCCGCTGGCGATGGCCGAAGCGGAACGTTTCCTGCCGTCATTCACTGACAAAGTGGAGGCGATTCTGGAAAAACACGGTATTCCGGACGAGCATATTGTTATGCGCGTCACCGGCTGCCCGAACGGCTGCGGCCGCGCGATGCTGGCCGAACTGGGACTGGTGGGGAAAGCGCCGGGGCGCTATAACCTGCACCTGGGCGGTAACCGTATCGGCACGCGCATTCCGCGTATGTTCCGCGAGAACATTACCGAGCCGGAAATCCTTGATTCCATCGACGAGCTTGTCGGGCGCTGGGCGAAAGAGCGCGAAGCGGGTGAAGGCTTCGGCGACTTTACGGTGCGTGCGGGCATCATTCGCCCGGTGCTCGATCCCGCAAGGGATTTCTGGGAGTAACCACGAGAGGTAATTATGTCCGTACTCGATCTAAACGCCCTTAACGATCTGCCTAAAGTCGAACGCATTCTGGCGCTGGCAGAAACCAATGCCCGCCTTGAAAAGCTGGATGCCGAAGGGCGCGTGGCGTGGGCGCTGGAAAACCTGCCGGGAGACTATGTGCTCTCGTCGAGCTTTGGTATTCAGGCGGCGGTCAGCCTGCATCTGGTGAATCAGATCCGTCCGGACATTCCGGTGATCCTCACCGATACCGGCTACCTGTTTCCTGAAACCTACCAGTTTATTGACGAGCTGACGGACAAGCTCAAGCTGAACCTCAAAGTGTACCGCGCGACGGAAAGCGCGGCCTGGCAGGAGGCGCGCTACGGTAAGCTGTGGGAGCAGGGCGTTGAGGGCATTGAGAAATACAATGAGATCAACAAAGTCGAGCCGATGAACCGGGCGCTGAAAGAGCTCAATGCGCAGACGTGGTTTGCGGGGCTACGCCGCGAGCAGTCCGGCAGCCGTGCAACCTTACCGGTGCTGGCGGTCCAGCGCGGGGTATTTAAAGTGCTGCCGATTATCGACTGGGATAACAGGACGGTGTATCAGTATCTGCAAAAACACGGGCTGAAGTACCATCCGCTGTGGGACCAGGGCTATCTGTCAGTGGGCGACATCCACACCACGCGCAAATGGGAACCGGGAATGGCGGAGGAAGAGACACGATTCTTTGGGCTGAAGCGCGAGTGCGGGCTGCACGAAGGATGATTCCTTATCCCCCCCTCACCCTAACCCTCTCCCCTAAGGGGAGAGGGGATTGCTCGGAGCCGTCTTTTCTCCCTCGCCCCTTAGGGGAGAGGGCAGGGGTGAGGGGAAAATAAGCACTAGGCTTTCCCCGCTTTCGCCAGCTCCTTCACCAGCGGCAGCATGACCTTCACCACATCACGACTGCGGTGCTCAATCCGCTGCGGCAGCGCGCTGTCAATGTGCTGCTGATTATCCAGCATCACGTTGTGCCAGCTTGTCCCGTCCGGGAAGGCTTTCGATTTAGCCCGCTGCTGATAGCCATCTTTCTTGCCCAATGCCCAGTTTGTCGCTTCCACGTACAGCACCGGAATGCCCGCTTTATCGAACACTTCCCCATCGTTGCAGCAGCCCGTTCCTCGCGGATAATCCGGGTTACCGCCAGGGTTGCTGGTGGCAAAAACGCCATGACTGCGGGCAATCGCCAGCGCCCGGTCGCGCGTCAGTTTCCGCACGGGTCCCGGCGTACTCTGCCCGCTGTTGAAATAAAGCTTATCGCCGACGATCAGGTTATCGAGGTTGATCACCAGCAGCGTATTTTTCTTCTCCTCAGCGCTCATGCGTTTAAGGAGATTCTCAGCGCCGAGTTTGCCCTCTTCTTCACCGCTGGTAGCCACGAAACGAATGCCATACTGGGTTGGAATATCTTTCATCCGCTCGGCCAGTTCGAGCATCACGCCCAGGCCCGCCGCGTTGTCGTCCATGCCCTGCAGCGTCAGCCCGCCGAGGTTGTTATCCGTATCGGCATCGCTCATCGGGGCGTAGGTATCAAGGTGCGCCATGATAATAATCTGTTCAGCCGCGCGACCTTCATGCGCCGCGATAACCGTACTGCCGGTCACGTTATGCCAGTTTTTCGTTTTATTTCGTGAGGTATAGACGTAGCGGCTGTGAAACGACCGGATATCGCTCTGGTAGCCCATCCCGGCAAACTGCTGGCGAAGATAGTCCGCGGAGAGCATCTCTGCAGGCGAGCCGGTCATGCGGCCAGGGAAGACGGTGGCAATATGCCGCGCCTGCATAGTGGCGATTTCACCATAAGCTTGGTTTTTTGCCTGGGCAGGAAGAATAAAGCAAACGCCGAGCGCCAGGGCAGCAATACGGTGGCGCGTTGCGGAAAACATAGTGAGTCCTTAAAAACTGAGCAAAATAATAACCCGCCTAGTATGAAACTGTGATCGTCCATACACAATTTGAATTGGTCTTAAATGCCCGAAATTTCGCGTGTTAAGCACTTTTTGGTATTAGCTTTTTCACGGCGTTATTCCATTGAGTAACTACTCATTCCAATTCGTAATTTCATTCGGTCTAAGCCGCCCCCTATAGTCCCTTTATTCCTCGTTGTTAGTGAGTTGTTGCTTGTGGACTATCTGCCCTTATTTGCCGCGATAAAAGAGAAGCCGGTGCTGGTTGTTGGCACGGGTGAAATTGCCGATCGCAAAATCGCGTTTCTGCAACGCGCAGGGGCGCAGGTGCGGGTAGTGTCAGAAGCGGATTTTGACGAATCACAAATCGACAGCGTAGTGCTGGTGATTGCGGCGACCGAAGATCGCGACCTGAACCGGCGGATTTCCGACGCCGCTCAGGCCCGTTACCGCCTGGTGAACGTGGTGGACGACCAGCCGTTATGTTCGTTCATCTTCCCGTCGATCGTTGACCGTTCTCCGCTGCTGGTGGCGATCTCCTCCGGCGGTACCGCACCGGTGCTGGCGCGCGTGCTGCGTGAAAAAATCGAAGCGCTGCTGCCGACCAGCCTCGGGCGCATGGCGGAAAAAGCCAGCTACTGGCGCAACCACCTGAAAACGCGCCTGACCAGCGTAACGGAGCGCCGTCGCTTCTGGGAGCGCGTGTTTCGCGGCCGCTTTGCCAGCCTGATGCATGCCGGTAATGAGACGGCAGCGCAGAAAATTCTCGAGGACGAACTGGATAACCCCGGCAGCACGGGCGGGGAAATCATTCTGGTGGGGGCTGGGCCGGGCGATGCCGGGCTTCTGACGCTGCGCGGCCTGCAGGTGCTGCAGGACGCTGACGTGGTGTTCTACGACCATCTGGTCACCGACGGCGTGCGCGAGCTGATCCGTCGCGACGCGGAGCAAATCTGCGTCGGCAAACGGGCTGGCGAGCACTCGGTGCCGCAGCACGACACCAACCAGATGCTGGTTGACGCCGCCAAAGCGGGTAAAACCGTGGTGCGCCTGAAAGGGGGCGATCCGTTCATTTTTGGTCGCGGCGGCGAAGAGCTGCAGGCGGCAGCCGAAGCGGGCATACCGTTCCAGGTGGTGCCCGGCATCACGGCGGCCTCTGCGGTAACGGCCTACGCCGGTATCCCGTTGACCCACCGCGATTACGCCCAGAGCGTGACCTTTGTGACCGGCCACTACAAGGCCGACAGCACGCCGTTCGACTGGTCGCATCTCGCCCAGAGCCGCCAGACGCTGGCGATATACATGGGCACGATGAAGGCCGCGGACATCAGCGAACAGCTTATTCAGCACGGTCGCGAGGCGACGACGCCCGTTGCCGTCATTTCTCGCGGCACGCGCGTCGATCAGCACGTGGCGACGGGCACGCTGGAACATCTTGCAACCCTGGCGAAAGACGCCCCGATGCCCGCCCTGATCGTGGTGGGTGAAGTGGTGCAGCTGCACAGCACGCTCGCCTGGTTCCAACACACAACCGATACAGAAGGCTTTGGTTCTTCTGTCGTAAATTTGGCTTAAGGAACGGTTATGGACCAAAAACGTCTTACACACCTGCGGCAGCTCGAAGCGGAGAGTATCCATATTATCCGCGAAGTGGCCGCCGAGTTTTCTAACCCGGTGATGATGTACTCCATCGGTAAAGATTCCAGCGTCATGCTGCATCTGGCGCGTAAAGCGTTTTATCCGGGCACGCTGCCGTTCCCGCTGCTGCACGTGGATACCGGCTGGAAATTCCGCGAAATGTACGAGTTCCGCGACCGTACCGCGAAAGCCTACGGCTGCGAGCTGCTGGTGCATAAAAACCCGGAAGGGGTGGCGATGGGCATTAACCCGTTCGTGCACGGCAGCGCCAAGCACACCGATATCATGAAAACCGAAGGGCTTAAGCAGGCGCTGAACAAATACGGTTTTGACGCGGCCTTCGGCGGCGCGCGCCGTGACGAGGAGAAATCCCGCGCCAAAGAGCGTATCTACTCCTTCCGCGACCGCTTCCACCGCTGGGATCCGAAAAACCAGCGTCCGGAGCTGTGGCACAACTACAACGGCCAGATCAACAAAGGCGAAAGCATTCGCGTCTTCCCGCTCTCCAACTGGACCGAGCTGGATATCTGGCAGTACATCTATCTGGAAAACATCGAAATCGTTCCGCTGTATCTGGCCGCCGAGCGCCCGGTGCTGGAGCGCGACGGCATGCTGATGATGATCGACGACGATCGCATCGACCTGCAGCCGGGCGAAGTGATCAAACAACAGATGGTGCGCTTCCGTACCCTCGGCTGCTGGCCGCTGACCGGGGCGGTGGAATCCAGCGCGCAGACGCTGCCGGAGATCATCGAAGAGATGCTGGTGTCCACCACCAGCGAGCGACAGGGGCGCGTGATTGACCGCGACCAGGCAGGCTCCATGGAGCTGAAGAAACGTCAGGGTTATTTCTAAGGAGCCGCCATGAACACCACTATTGCTCAACAAATTGCCAACGAAGGCGGCGTGGAAGCGTATCTGCACGCGCAACAACACAAAAGCCTGCTGCGTTTTCTGACCTGCGGCAGCGTGGATGACGGGAAAAGTACCCTGATTGGCCGCCTGCTGCACGATACGCGCCAGATTTACGAAGATCAGCTCTCTTCCCTGCATAACGACAGTAAGCGTCACGGCACCCAGGGTGAAAAACTCGACCTGGCGCTGCTGGTGGACGGCCTGCAGGCCGAGCGCGAGCAGGGCATCACCATCGATGTGGCCTACCGCTACTTCTCTACCGAGAAGCGCAAATTTATTATCGCCGATACCCCGGGGCACGAGCAGTACACCCGCAACATGGCGACCGGCGCGTCTACCTGCGACCTGGCGATCCTGCTGATGGACGCGCGAAAAGGCGTGCTGGATCAGACCCGTCGTCACAGCTTTATTTCGACGCTGCTGGGGATCAAACACCTGGTGGTGGCGGTCAACAAGATGGATCTGGTCAACTTCAGCGAAGAGAAGTTCGAGGAGATCCGCCAGAGCTACCTGACCTTTGCCGAACAGCTGCCGGGCAACCTGGATATTCGCTTTGTACCGCTTTCGGCGCTGGAAGGGGATAACGTCGCCTCCCAGAGCGCGAACATGCCGTGGTACAGCGGTCCGACGCTGCTGGAAGTGCTGGAAACCGTTGAAATTCAGCGCGTGGTCGATACCCAGCCGATGCGCTTCCCGGTGCAGTACGTGAACCGTCCAAACCTCGATTTCCGCGGCTTCTCAGGTACCCTCGCATCAGGCTCCGTGAAGGTAGGTCAGCGCGTCAAGGTGCTGCCATCCGGCGTGGAATCGACTATCGCCCGCATCGTCACCTTCGACGGTGACCTGCAGGAAGCGGGCGCCGGTGAAGCCGTAACGCTGGTGCTGAAAGACGAAATTGATATCAGCCGGGGCGACCTGCTGGTTGACGCGCAGGAAACGCTGGCGGCAGTGCAGGGGGCTTCCGTGGACGTGGTGTGGATGGCCGAACAGCCGCTGACCGCTGGCCAGAGCTATGACATCAAAATTGCCGGCAAGAAAACCCGCGCCCGCGTGGACGGTATTCAGTTCCAGGTGGATATCAACAACCTGACCCAGCGTGACGTCACCGAGCTGCCGCTGAACGGCATTGGTCTGGTCGATCTGACCTTCGACGAACCGCTGGTGCTGGATCCGTATCAGCAGAATCCGGTCACGGGAGGTCTTATCTTTATCGACAGGCTGACCAACGTTACCGTCGGAGCCGGTATGGTGCGCGAACCGATTAAACAGGCTGCCGCGACGTCTGAATTCAGCGTCTTCGAGCTGGAACTGAACGCGCTGGTGCGTAAACACTTCCCGCACTGGGGTGCACGCGATCTGCTGGGAGGCAAGTAATGGCCGCCCATGATGAGAACGTCGTCTGGCATCCTCATCCGGTCACCGTCGCCCAGCGCGAACAGCTCCACGGTCATCGTGGGGTTGTGCTGTGGTTTACCGGGCTGTCCGGCTCGGGCAAATCGACGGTGGCCGGCGCGCTGGAAGAGGCGTTGCATCAGCAGGGCGTAAGCACGTACCTGCTGGATGGCGACAACGTGCGTCACGGCCTGTGCAGCGATTTAGGGTTTAGCGACGATGACCGCAAAGAGAACATCCGCCGGGTGGGCGAAGTCGCCAGCCTGATGGCTGACGCCGGGCTGGTGGTGCTGACCGCGTTTATCTCTCCGCACCGCGCCGAGCGCCAGATGGTGCGCGAACGCGTGGGCCAGGATCGCTTTATCGAGGTGTTTGTCGATACGCCGCTGGAGATTTGCGAAGCGCGCGACCCGAAAGGGCTTTACAAGAAAGCGCGTGCCGGAGAACTGCGCAACTTCACCGGAATTGACGCGGTATACGAAGCGCCTGAATCGCCTGAAATTCACCTGGAAGGTCAACAATTGGTAACAAATTTAGTAAGCCAATTATTAGACCTGCTCAGACGGGACGATATTATCAGATCCTGAGGCGGTATCGTTCGGGAGCTGTCTTCCCGAACGATCAGTCACGGTCACAGGATTAGCTATGCGCAACAGTGAACATTACATCACCACCACCGGGTCGGAGCCGCTAGCGACCGACGACGAAACGACCTGGTCATTTCCTGGGGCCATCATTGGCTTCGTCTCATGGCTGCTGGCGCTTGGCATTCCGTTTCTCATCTACGGCGGCAACACGCTGTTCTTCTTTCTCTACACCTGGCCTTTCTTTCTGGCGCTGATGCCCGTGGCGGTTGTCGTCGGCATTGCGCTGCACTCGCTGCTCAACGGTAAGCTCCTGTACAGCACCGTGGTCACGATTGTGACGGTGGTTCTCATGTTTGGTCTGTTATTTTTGTGGCTCATGGGCTAACTTCAGCCATAATTCAAACCGTAACCAACTGTGTAACGATATTGAGCAGGACGATTCTGCGGAAAAAATGTGGTACATTTGCCCGCGATGTTGCGGCATCTCTGTTACCCCGGCGTAGTGCTCTGGGGAAGTCTTGGGATGATGATGCCGTTTTTCAGGGGGCAGGATGGGTAAACTAACGCTGCTGTTGCTGGCTTTGCTAATCTGGCTGCAATATTCGCTGTGGTTCGGTAAGAACGGACTGCACGACTATAGCCGGGTGAGCGATGACGTCGCGGCTCAGCAGGCAACAAACGCCAAACTTAAGGCGCGAAACGATCAACTCTTTGCTGAAATTGATGACCTCAATGGCGGGCAAGAGGCGATTGAGGAACGCGCACGCAATGAACTCAGTATGACTAAGCCGGGCGAAACCTTTTATCGTCTGGTTCCGGATGCGTCTAAACGCAATCAGGGCTCAGCACAAAACAATCGATAATCAGGCCCAGGATTACGACATGGCAGTAACTTTTTCGGACGTATGCGCCGTGGTGCCGGCCGCAGGTTTTGGCCGGCGCATGCAGACAGAATGTCCCAAGCAGTACCTCTCTATTGGCGATAAAACGATCCTCGAGCACGCCGTGGCGGCGCTGCTGGCGCACCCGCGGGTGACGCGTGTGATCATCGCTATCAGCCCTGGCGATGCGCGCTTCGCGCAGCTGCCGCTGGCAAATCATCCAAACATTACCGTCGTTGACGGTGGCGCCGAGCGCGCCGATTCCGTGCTGGCGGGCATTCAGGCCGCCGGAAACGCGTCGTGGGTGCTGGTACATGACGCAGCGCGTCCGTGCCTGCATCAGGACGATCTTGCGCGTCTGCTGGCGCTGAGCGAAACAAGCAAGGTCGGTGGGATTCTGGCCGCACCGGTGCGCGACACCATGAAGCGCGCCGAGCCGGGCAAACAGGCTATCGCCCACACCGTCGATCGCGTCGATTTATGGCACGCGCTGACGCCACAATTTTTCCCCCGCGAATTACTCCACGACTGCCTAACGCGAGCGCTTAAAGAAGGTGCGACCATCACGGACGAAGCCTCCGCGCTGGAGTATTGCGGTTTCCACCCTGAGCTTGTTGAAGGACGCGCTGATAATATTAAAGTGACGCGTCCGGAAGATTTACAGCTTGCGGAATTTTATCTTACCCGTTCGACCCATCAGGAGAAGGCATAATGCGAATTGGACACGGTTTTGATGTACACGCCTTTGGCGGAGAAGGCCCAATTATCATTGGCGGCGTGCGCATTCCTTATGAAAAAGGACTGCTGGCGCATTCTGATGGCGACGTGGCACTGCATGCGCTGACCGACGCGCTGTTGGGCGCTGCCGCGCTGGGCGATATCGGCAAGCTGTTCCCGGACACCGACCCGGCATTTAAAGGCGCGGACAGCCGCGAACTGCTGCGCGAAGCATGGCGCCGCATCCAGGCGAAAGGCTACACCCTCGGTAACGTCGACGTGACGATTATTGCCCAGGCCCCGAAAATGCTGCCGCATATTCCGCAGATGCGCGTGTTTATTGCAGAAGATCTGGGCTGCCATATGGACGACGTGAACGTTAAAGCGACGACGACCGAGAAGCTGGGCTTTACCGGGCGTGGCGAAGGAATTGCCTGTGAAGCCGTGGCGCTGCTGCTGAAGGCGAGCAAATGACAGACTTCGACAACCTGACATACCTGCACGGTAAACCGCAGGGGAACGGGGTGCTGAAAGCCAGCCCGGAAGATTTCCTCGTGGTGGAGGATCTGGGCTTTGAGCCGGATGGCGAAGGCGAACATATCCTGGTGCGTATTCTGAAAAATGGCTGCAATACCCGCTTTGTGGCCGACGCGCTGGCAAAATTCCTCAAAATTCATGCCCGCGAAGTGAGCTTTGCCGGACAGAAAGATAAACACGCCGTCACGGAACAGTGGCTCTGCGCGCGCGTTCCCGGCAATACGATGCCTGATTTAAGCAAATTTGAGCTTGAAGGCTGTAAGGTACTGGAATTCGCCCGCCACAAGCGCAAACTGCGTCTGGGGGCGCTGAAGGGAAACGACTTTACGCTGGTGCTGCGTGAAGTGTCTCACCGCGAAGACGTTGAAAAACGTCTGAACGCGATCAGTGAACGCGGTGTACCGAACTACTTTGGCGCGCAGCGCTTTGGCATTGGCGGCAGCAACCTGCAGGGTGCGCTGCGCTGGGCGCAAAGCGATGCCCCGGTGCGCGACAGGAATAAACGCAGTTTTTGGTTGTCGGCGGCCCGCAGCGCGTTGTTTAATCAGATTGTGAGCGAAAGGCTGAAAAAACCGGACGCGAATCAAGTTGTTGTTGGCGATGCGCTACAATTAGCGGGACGCGGAAGCTGGTTTGTGGCAACGGCCGAAGAAATGGCCGATGTGCAGTCGCGCGTGGACGCAAAAGCGCTGATGATTACCGCCGCGCTGCCCGGTACGGGCGACTGGGGAACGCAGGGCGACGCGCTGGCTGCCGAGCAGCTAGCCGTAGCGGATGCGCCAGAATTGCAATCCTTGCTGGTGCGGGAAAAAGTCGAAGCGGCACGCCGCGCGATGCTGCTCTATCCGCAGCAGTTAAGCTGGAACTGGTGGGATGACGTGACCGTCGAGTTACGCTTCTGGCTACCGGCAGGTAGCTTTGCCACCAGTGTTGTCAGGGAACTTATCAACACCTCGGGTGATTATGCGAATATTGCTGAGTAACGATGACGGGATCCACGCGCCAGGCATTCAGACCCTGGCGAAACACCTCCGCGAATTCGCGGACGTGCAGGTCGTGGCGCCCGATCGTAACCGCAGTGGAGCGTCTAACTCTCTGACGCTGGAGTCGTCGCTTCGCACCTTTACCTATGAAAATGGCGATATTGCCGTGCAGATGGGCACGCCAACCGACTGCGTTTTTCTGGGCGTGAACGCGCTGATGCGGCCGCGTCCGGATATCGTTGTTTCCGGCATTAACGCCGGTCCTAACCTCGGCGATGACGTGATTTACTCCGGCACCGTGGCGGCCGCAATGGAAGGGCGCCATCTGGGGTTCCCGGCGCTGGCGGTCTCGTTAAACGGCCACACGCACTACGACACCGCCGCCGCGGTGACCTGTTCGATCCTGCGGGCGCTCGGCCGCGAGCCGTTGCGTACCGGGCGCATCCTCAACATCAACGTGCCGGATCTTCCTCTCGATGAAATTAAAGGCATTCGCGTCACCCGTTGCGGAAGCCGACATCCTGCCGATCAGGTGATCCCGCAGCAGGATCCTCGCGGCAACACGCTTTACTGGATTGGCCCTCCCGGCGATAAGTGCGATGCGGGTCCGGATACCGACTTTGCCGCCGTGGATGAAGGCTATGTTTCGGTTACCCCGCTGCACGTAGATTTAACCGCGTATAGCGCGCATGATGTGGTGTCGGGCTGGCTGGATCGCGCAGGAGTGAACGCGCAATGGTAAACAAACGTGTACAAACTCTTCTGGAACAACTCCGCGCGCAGGGGATCCGCGACGAGCACGTGCTTGAAGCGCTTGCTCAGGTTCCGCGTGAGAAATTTGTAGACGAGGCGTTTGAACACAAAGCGTGGGAAAACGTGGCGCTGCCCATCGGACAGGGCCAGACGATTTCGCAGCCTTACATGGTGGCGCGCATGACGGAGCTGCTGGAGCTGACGCCTGACTCCCGCGTGCTGGAGATTGGCACCGGGTCGGGGTATCAAACCGCGATCCTGGCGCATCTGGTTCATCATGTATGCTCCGTTGAACGGATTAAAGGTTTACAGTGGCAGGCGCGTCGTCGCCTGAAACAACTTGATTTACATAATGTTTCGACACGACACGGTGATGGATGGCAGGGTTGGAAGGCGCGCGCGCCGTTTGACGCGATCATCGTGACGGCGGCCCCGCCTGAAATTCCTGCGGCCCTGTTGTCGCAGCTGGATGAGGGGGGCATTCTTGTTCTGCCCGTCGGGGACGAGCAGCAGCTTTTGAAGCGCGTTCGTCGGCGCGGCGGCGAGTTTATTATCGACACCGTGGAAGCCGTGCGCTTTGTGCCTCTGGTAAAGGGGGAGTTGGCCTGAGACTCGGAATTATCCAGGGTTATTAAGGCAAATTCAGCGTATGGTGTGGCGCGAAAGATTCGTGCCATCACGGTAAATTTTAAGTCACTGGTAGTTAACACATTCCTGGGGGATAAATGAGCGCGGGAAGCCCTAAATTCACCATCAGCCGTGTTGCGGCATTATCACTGGTTTCGCTCTGGCTGGCAGGCTGTACAAGTTCTAATAACGCGCCTGCGCCCGTCAGTTCTGTCGGCGGAAACAGCGGCTCGGGTAACACGTCCGGCGGAATGTTGATCACTCCTCCGCCTAAAATGGGTACCTCTACGGCGCAACAAAATCCGCCAATCCAGCCGGTTCAGCGTCCAATGACGCAGCCGACGCAGATTCAGCCAGTGGAACAGCCTGTTCAGACCCAGAATGGCCGCATAGTCTATAACCGTCAGTATGGGAACATTCCGAAAGGCAGCTATACCGGTGGCAGCACCTATACCGTGAAACGCGGGGATACGCTGTTCTACATTGCGTGGATTACCGGGAACGATTTCCGTGACCTCGCGCAGCGCAATAACGTCCAGGCCCCATACGGTCTGGAAGTCGGGCAAACGCTCCAGGTTGGCAACGCGACGGGCACGCCGCTTACGCCTGGCAACACCGTTTCAGCGGCCGATGTGACGGCTCAAAATAACAGCGTTAAGCCTGCACAAAAATCCACCACGGTGGTTGCTTCACAACCTGTAATTACGTATTCTGAGGATTCAGGTGATCAGACTGCTAACAAAATGTTGCCGAATAATAAAGGTACTGCGACTGTTGTCACAGCACCGGTGACGGCACCTGTGGTTAGCTCTACTGAACCGACTGCCAGCAGTATGACCTCCAGTTCGCCAATCTCTGCATGGCGCTGGCCAACTGACGGCAAGGTTATCGAGAACTTCTCTTCCTCCGAGGGGGGAAATAAAGGGATCGATATCGCAGGGAGTAAAGGACAGGCTATCATCGCGACCGCAGACGGGCGCGTTGTGTATGCCGGTAACGCTCTGCGCGGTTACGGTAATCTTATTATCATCAAACATAACGATGATTACCTGAGTGCCTACGCCCATAACGACACAATGCTGGTCCGGGAACAACAAGAAGTTAAGGCGGGGCAAAAAATCGCTACCATGGGTAGCACCGGAACCAGTTCTACACGCTTGCATTTTGAAATTCGTTACAAGGGGAAATCCGTAAACCCGCTGCAGTATTTGCCGCAGCGATAATTTGACGGGGCATGCCAGCCAGGGTGTCTCGTTCAGGGATCACGGGTAGGAGCCACCTTATGAGTCAGAATACGCTGAAAGTTCATGATTTAAATGAAGACGCGGAATTTGATGAGAACGGAGTAGAGGCTTTTGACGAAAAAGCCTTAGTAGAAGAGGAACCCAGTGATAACGATTTGGCTGAAGAAGAGCTGTTATCGCAGGGTGCCACACAGCGTGTACTGGACGCGACTCAGCTTTACCTTGGGGAGATTGGTTACTCCCCACTGCTAACGGCCGAAGAAGAAGTCTATTTCGCACGTCGTGCTTTGCGTGGTGATGTCGCCTCGCGTCGTCGCATGATTGAAAGTAACCTGCGACTGGTCGTGAAAATTGCCCGCCGTTACGGCAATCGTGGTCTGGCTCTGCTGGATCTGATTGAAGAGGGCAACTTAGGTCTCATCCGCGCAGTTGAGAAGTTTGACCCGGAACGCGGGTTCCGTTTCTCAACCTACGCGACCTGGTGGATTCGTCAGACCATCGAACGGGCTATTATGAACCAGACCCGTACGATCCGCCTGCCGATTCACATCGTCAAAGAGTTGAACGTTTATCTGCGCACCGCGCGCGAGTTGTCCCATAAACTGGACCACGAGCCAAGCGCAGAAGAAATTGCCGAACAACTCGATAAACCGGTTGATGACGTAAGCCGTATGCTGCGTCTCAACGAGCGCATTACCTCCGTGGACACCCCGCTGGGTGGCGACTCCGAAAAAGCGCTGCTGGACATCCTGGCCGATGAAAAAGACAACGGTCCGGAAGACACCACGCAGGACGATGACATGAAGCAGAGCATCGTCAAATGGCTGTTCGAACTGAACGCCAAACAGCGTGAAGTGCTGGCACGTCGTTTCGGTTTACTGGGGTATGAAGCTGCGACACTGGAAGACGTCGGCCGCGAAATTGGCCTGACCCGTGAACGTGTTCGTCAGATTCAGGTTGAAGGTCTGCGCCGCCTGCGTGAAATCCTGCAGGGGCAAGGTCTGAACATCGAAGCGCTGTTCCGCGAATAAGCAACCTTTCGTCAAAAAAGGCCCGTCGTGAGACGGGCCTTTTTCTTTTGTATTACGACTGTGCCGCCGTTTCGTGCAGCAGACGCCACGTTATTTTGTCGCCTTCCTGACTGAGCACTGCGGTCGACCAGCGCACGTTGACGGGCAGGTCCGGCCGGGTTTGCGTCTCCCGGTAGTGCAGCACCGCGCCACGATCCCAACGCTCGATCGTGGATAATTCGTCAATGACGATCTTCAGTCCGGGACGGCTTCCGCGCTGTTTTTCCAGAAAACTGATCAGACCGGCATAGTCGATATGAGCGCCGCCCGGCGGGATCATCAGAAAATCTGGACGGAAGCGGGCGAGCAGGGCGTCGGAATCACCTTCACCTTTGCCTAACCAGTCTTCGAGCGCAATGTGGAGGTCGATAATGTCGTGTTCGAAAGGCGTCATGAATTCTCCTGTCGCAGCTGGGTGAGCACCTGCGTATTGTTAAGACGAAAAACGTACGGTACAGGCAGCAAGGTCATGCCTGCGGCAAAAATAAACATCCCGTGCCATGCGGCGAGCGGTGTCAGCCAGGTCTGCGCCAGGCTCAGCGCCTGCGCCAGCAGCAGGGCACCGGCAAAAAAGCTCAGCTGCCGATTAAGATTCCACAGCGCGCTGGCATCCGGCATCTCTTCCCGGCGCGTCGTCAGAAAAGCGCTGCTCTGAGCCGTACTGCTGCACAGGCTTCCCCCCGCGCCCATTAAGGTAAACGCAACGGCAGGCAGCAGCGTAGCCGAACTGACGTTAATCAAAAGCAGAATACCCGTAGCCTGCAGCAGGCAGCCGATGACGATCAGCGGTCGGGGGCCGATACGGTTAAAATAGCGTCCCGTTGCCGTGATGGCGATAAAGGATGCCACGGACCACGGCAGCATGAGCATCCCCGTTGCGGCTGGGCTCATGTTCGCCACATGCTGAAGATAAAACATGCCCGTGACGTTCACCCCAATAAACATGCCGGGTACGCAGATATAGACAAGCATGGAAAAACGCAAAAGCGGGTCCGCGAGCAACGACAGGTTTAGCAGTCTGGCCGCTTTCATCGCGGGCATTTCGTGTTTAAGCCACAGGCAGGCCAAAACAAAGGTCACGATAGCGACCGGTAGCGTGGCGAAAAATATCCATCGCCAGCTGAGCGTCTGCACCAGCAGTCCTCCGATAGCAGGAGAGCAGGCCGGGGCAAGCAACGCCACCAGCATCACCGCCGAGGAGAGTCGGGCCCGCTCGTGAGGCCTGAACTGTTGCCAGGTCAGCGCCTGTCCGACCGGGATCAGTAAGCCTCCTCCTACGCCCTGAAGCACTCGCCAGGCGATCAGGCTTTCAAGCGTTGCAGACAGGCCCGCCGCAGCGGAGGCTGCGCTGAACAGAAAAAGCGAGAGCAGGATGACTCGCTTTGGCCCGATGCAGCGCGTGAGCACGCTGCTGAACGGGATCACCAGCGTCAGGCCGGCAATGTACCCGTTACTGACCCAGGCAAGGGCTGAAGGCGTGGTGTTAAAGGCGTGAGCCATTGCCGGGAAGGCGACGCTGGCAATGAACATGTTGATCAAATCAAGAAAAAAGCCCAGCAGGTAAACAACGGCGACTTTGCTGCGATACGTCATGGTGGATCCTCCGGTGAGGTGGCGTATCGTATCGATCCGGGAAGAACGGATAAACCTGGCAAAGCGCGATATACTGTCAAAAATATTTTGACAGTAAAGGGCGTGATGATGATTAACCTGCAGCGAGCGCAGATGTTTGTCGCGGTGGCCGATACCGGCAGTTTCACTGCCGCAGCCGAGGCAATGGGGCTGACAAAAGCCGTGGTCAGCTTCAATATTCGCCAGCTTGAAGATGAGCTGGGCGTTACGCTGCTGCTGCGCTCCACCCGCCGCCTGACGTTAACCGAGGCGGGCGCGCTCTTTCATCAGCGCAGCGTGGCGCTTCTGAAGGATGCGGAACGGCTGCAGGATGATGTCCGCGCGAATCATGCGGGGCTCACTGGCGAACTGCGGATCACGACGACGCCCGAGTATGGTTCACAGGTGGTGGTGCCGTTGCTGGCCAGGTTTAGCCAGCAGCACCCGGCTCTTCGCGTGCGGCACGTTTCGTCCTCCCTGCACGCCGACCTTATCTCGGAGCGCTTTGACGTAGCTATCCGGCTGGGAACGCTTGCCGATTCGCGCAACCACGCCGCGCTGATTTCGCACTTCTCGATTCTCCCCGTCGCGACGCCCGGGTGGCTCGTTAACCATCCGATCGAAACGCTTGCGCAGCTGGCCCACGCGGACTGGATTATTCACGAGCGCCTGGCCTCGCCGCTGCGCTGGCAGGTGAAGGATGCCAGCGGTGCGCCTGAAACGCTGGAGATAAAAAAAGCGCCGCGCCTGTTTGCCGACAGCGCGCAGGCTCTTATGGCCTTTGCACTTGCTGGCGGAGGCGTGGCGTTACTGCCGGAATGGCTGGCGCGCGATGCGCTTGATGCGGGAAAACTGGTCCCGGTTTTACCGGGATATACCTTTGCGCAGCAGGGCATCTATGCGGTTTATCCCGATGCCCGGCACGTGACGGCGAAGGTGCGCACGTTTATCGATTTTATGCGCACCAGCGTGAATTAATCGTGCATCATCTTTTTGATGAGCGCAGAGAACTGCTCGCGCTCGGCCTTGTTAAGACGTCCTAAAAACGCCTCATCCACCTCGTTGCCAACCGGTTTGCAGCCCGCAAGCAGGGCTTCACCTTCTGGCGTCAGAAAGACAAACCGGCGGCGCTTGTCAGCCGGATCGTGCTCGCGTTTGACCAGACCGCGCGCCTCCATGCGGCTGAGCATCTCCGCCAGGGTCGCTTTCGTGCTGACCGCCACTTCGGTCAACGCCACCTGTTCAATACCCGGATGCTCGGCAATGGAGCGCATCACCGCATACTGTGGCTTGGTCAGTTCCGGTAAGGCATGTTGCCACTGCGCGGTATGCTGTTGAAAAAGCTGACGTAACAGGTGGAACGCCTCTTGTCTTAGTTCCATGAACACTCCGACGGAAAAAATCTCTCCCCTATGATAGCCGCTATTGCTCTCAATTTTAACGCGGCATCTTTTAGCCATTCGTGTGATCGTATGCGAACGATCTTGTCAGGTAAACGATCCTGGAGTAGCTTATTTATAATGTTCGTACACGAACAAAATATTGAGGTGATGAATGAGATTGATAGTGGGAATGACGGGGGCAACGGGTGCACCGCTGGGCGTGGCGCTGCTGCAGGCGCTGCGGGAAATGCCGGAGGTGGAGACGCATCTGGTGATGTCTAAGTGGGCAAAAACCACCATTGAGCTGGAAACGCCCTACACCGCGCAGGACGTTGCTGCCCTGGCTGACGTTGTCCACAGTCCGGCTGACCAGGCCGCCACCATCTCCTCCGGCTCGTTTCGTACCGACGGCATGATCGTCATTCCCTGCAGCATGAAAACGCTCGCGGGGATCCGCGCGGGCTACGCCGAAGGGCTGGTGGGACGCGCGGCTGACGTGGTGCTGAAAGAGGGGCGCAAGCTGGTGCTGGTTCCGCGTGAAACGCCGCTCAGCACCATTCATCTTGAGAACATGCTTGCACTTTCCCGCATGGGCGTGGCGATGGTGCCGCCCATGCCTGCCTATTACAACCACCCACAAACCGCAGATGACATTACCCAGCACATCGTGACCCGCGTGCTCGATCAGTTCGGGCTGGAGCATAAAAAGGCGCGCCGCTGGAACGGGCTGCGGGAGGCGAAACATTTTTCACAGGAGAATAAAGATGGCATTTGATGATTTGAGAAGCTTCCTGCAGGCGCTCGATGAGCAAGGGCAGCTGCTGAAAATTGAGGAAGAGGTTAACGCCGAGCCCGATCTGGCGGCGGCAGCCAACGCGACCGGCCGCATTGGCGACGGCGCGCCCGCGCTGTGGTTCGAGAACATTCGTGGCTTTACCGATGCCCGCGTGGTGATGAACAACATCGGCTCCTGGCAGAACCACGCCATTTCGATGGGGCTGCCTGCGAACACTCCGGTAAAAAAACAGATCGACGAATTTATCCGCCGCTGGGATAAATTCCCCGTCACGCCGGAGCGTCGCGCCAACCCGGCCTGGGCGCAGAATACGGTGGACGGTGAAGACATTAACCTGTTCGATATCCTGCCGCTGTTTCGTCTGAACGACGGTGACGGCGGTTTTTATCTCGATAAAGCGTGCGTTGTCTCGCGCGATCCGCTCGACCCGGACAACTTCGGCAAGCAGAACGTCGGGATCTACCGCATGGAAGTGAAGGGCAAGCGCAAGCTCGGCCTCCAGCCGGTTCCGATGCACGATATCGCCCTGCATCTGCACAAGGCGGAAGAGCGCGGTGGAGACCTGCCGATTGCGATTACGCTGGGCAACGACCCGATCATCACCCTGATGGGCGCCACGCCGCTGAAATACGATCAGTCCGAGTATGAAATGGCCGGCGCGCTGCGTGAAAGCCCGTACCCGATTGCCACCGCGCCGCTGACCGGCTTCGATGTGCCCTGGGGTTCTGAAGTGATCCTGGAAGGGGTGATTGAAGGCCGCAAGCGTGAAATCGAGGGGCCATTCGGCGAGTTTACCGGACACTATTCCGGTGGCCGTAACATGACGGTGGTCCGTATCGACAAAGTCTCTTACCGCACCAGGCCGATTTTCGAATCCCTTTACCTCGGCATGCCGTGGACCGAGATTGACTACCTGATGGGACCGGCCACCTGCGTGCCGCTCTACCAGCAGCTGAAAGCGGAATTCCCGGAAGTGCAGGCGGTGAACGCGATGTACACCCACGGTCTGCTGGCGATTATCTCCACCAAAAAACGCTACGGCGGTTTTGCCCGCGCGGTGGGTTTACGCGCCATGACCACGCCGCACGGTCTGGGCTACGTGAAGATGGTAATTATGGTGGATGAGGATGTCGATCCGTTCAACCTTCCGCAGGTGATGTGGGCGCTGTCGTCGAAAGTGAACCCGGCAGGGGATCTGGTGCAGCTGCCGAACATGTCGGTCCTTGAACTCGATCCTGGCTCCAGCCCGGCGGGCATTACCGACAAACTGATTATCGATGCCACCACGCCTGTCGCGCCGGACACCCGGGGTCACTACAGCCAGCCGGTACAGGATCTGCCTGAAACTAAAGCCTGGGCTGAAAAACTGACCGCGATGCTGGCAGCACGCCAATAAGGAGGAAAAGATGATTTGTCCACGTTGTGCCGATGAGCATATTGAAGTGATGGCGACGTCGCCGGTAAAAGGGGTCTGGACCGTTTACCAGTGCCAGCATTGTTTGTATACCTGGCGTAATACTGAACCGCTGCGCCGTACCAGCCGCGAGCATTACCCGGAAGCGTTCCGCATGACGCAGAAGGATATTGACGAGGCGCCGCAGGTGCCGACGATCCCGCCGCTGCTGTAAAAAAAAGCCCGGTGGCGCTGCGCTTACCGGGCGATAACATCGTGCGGTCTTTTGCCCGGTGGCGCTGCGCTTACCGGGCCTACGGTTTTGTAGGTCGGGTAAGGCGAAGCCGCCACCCGACAAAACAGACCGCAGAAAACTAAACCAGACTCTTCAACCTGTAAATCCACTCCAGCGCCTGACGCGGCGTCAGTGAATCCGGGTCGAGGTTCTCCAGCGCTTCCACCGCAGGCGACGTCTCTTCCGCAGGCACCAACAGCGACATCTGCGTACCATCAATCTGCGTCGCCGCCGCATTCGGTGACAGGCTTTCCAGTTCACGCAGTTTCTGACGCGCGCGCTTGATCACCTCTTTCGGCACACCAGCCAGCGCCGCGACGGCCAGGCCATAGCTCTTGCTCGCCGCGCCATCCTGCACCGTGTGCATGAAGGCAATGGTATCGCCGTGCTCCAGCGCATCCAGATGAACGTTCGCAACCCCTTCCATTTTCTCCGGCAGTTGCGTCAGTTCGAAATAGTGGGTGGCAAACAGCGTCATGGCCTTGATTTTATTCGCAAGGCTTTCCGCACAGGCCCATGCCAGCGACAGACCGTCATAGGTTGACGTTCCGCGCCCGACCTCGTCCATCAGCACCAGGCTGTGCTCCGTCGCGTTATGCAGAATGTTTGCCGTTTCGGTCATCTCGACCATGAAGGTTGAACGACCGCTCGCCAGATCGTCCGCTGCCCCGACGCGGGTAAAGATACGGTCGATGGGGCCAATCTCCACATTTTGCGCCGGGACGTAGCTGCCGATATACGCGAGCAGCGCAATCAGCGCCGTCTGACGCATATAGGTACTCTTACCGCCCATGTTCGGACCGGTAATGATCAACATTCTTCTCTGCGGTGACAGGCTCAGCGGGTTGGCGATGAACGGTTCGTTCAGCACCTGTTCTACCACCGGGTGACGGCCTTCGGTGATGCGAATGCCGGGCTTGTCGGTAAAGGTTGGGCAGGTGTAGTTCAGCGTTTCAGCGCGTTCTGCCAGATTGACCAGCACGTCCAGCTCCGCCAGCGCGCTGGCGCTCTGCTGCAGGTCGCCCAGGTGCGGCATTAGCATGTCGAACAGCTCGTCATACAGCTGTTTTTCCAGGGCCAGCGCCTTGCCTTTCGAGGTGAGGACTTTGTCTTCGTACTCTTTCAGTTCAGGAATGATGTAGCGTTCGGCGTTTTTCAATGTCTGGCGACGCACGTAGTGGATCGGCGCCAGGTGGCTCTGACCGCGGCTAATCTGAATGTAGTAACCGTGTACCGCGTTATACCCCACTTTCAGGGTGTCGAGCCCAAGACGTTCGCGCTCGCGGATTTCCAGCTTATCGAGGTAGTCCGTCGCACCGTCGGCCAGTGCGCGCCATTCGTCCAGCTCCTCGTTGTAGCCCGGGGCAATCACGCCGCCATCACGCACCAGAACCGGAGGCGCATCGATAATAGCGCGCTCCAGCATTTCGCGAAGCTCGGTAAATTCGCCCATGGTTTCGCGGAGTTTCTGTACCGGCGCGCTGTCAACGTCACTCAGCTGCGCGCGCAGTTCCGGCAGCTGCTGGAAAGCATGACGCATCCGCGCGAGATCGCGTGGTCGTGCTGTTCGAAGTGCCAGACGCGCAAGGATACGCTCCAGATCGCCCACCTGGCGCAGAACCGGCTGCAGTTCGGTATAGCGATCCTGCAGCGCGGCAATCGTCTGCTGACGGCAAACCAGCGTCTCGGTATCGCGGATCGGCATATGCAGCCAGCGTTTCAGCATGCGGCTGCCCATTGGCGTTACCGTACTGTCGAGGACCGACGCGAGCGTATTTTCTACGCCACCCGCCAGGTTCTGCGTGATCTCCAGGTTACGGCGCGTGGCGGCATCCATGATGATGCTGTCCTGCTGGCGCTCCATGGTGATAGAGCGGATATGCGGCAGTGCGGTGCGCTGGGTATCTTTCACGTACTGCAGGAGACAACCGGCCGCACATAGCCCGCGCGGGGCGTTTTCAACGCCAAAGCCAATCAGATCGCGGGTGCCAAACTGCAGATTCAGCTGCTGGCGCGCGGTATCAATTTCGAATTCCCACAGCGGACGACGGCGCAACCCGCGACGACCTTCAATCAGCGCCATTTCGGCGAAATCTTCGGCATAGAGCAATTCTGCCGGGTTGGTGCGCTGCAGTTCGGCGGCCATCGTTTCACGGTCAGCCGGTTCACTCAGACGAAAACGTCCGGAGCTAATATCCAGCGTCGCGTAGCCAAACCCTTTACCGTCCTGCCACAGCGCTGCCAGCAGGTTATCCTGGCGCTCCTGCAACAGGGCTTCATCACTGATGGTGCCGGGCGTAACGATGCGCACGACTTTGCGTTCCACCGGGCCTTTTGAGGTCGCCGGATCGCCGATCTGTTCGCAGATGGCAACGGACTCGCCCTGATTCACCAGCTTCGCCAGGTAGTTTTCTACCGCGTGGTGCGGGATACCTGCCATAGGAATGGGCTCGCCTGCCGATGCGCCACGTTTGGTCAGCGAGATGTCGAGCAGCTGCGATGCACGCTTAGCATCGTCATAAAACAGCTCGTAAAAATCGCCCATACGGTAAAACAGCAGGATTTCCGGATGCTGTGCTTTCAGCTTCAGATACTGCTGCATCATCGGCGTATGTGCGTCGAAATTGTCGATTGTGCTCATGGAGTTATGATGTCCATTTCTTTGAAAATAAACCGTTTTGATGGGCTCAATGGCCGTTTGTTCCTTCTATTGTCGCATGAAAAAAAGGTCCGGCGCAGAAAAATGTCGTGGCTTTACGAGGCATCTTCCGCCATTAATTCGATGACAATTTTTCCATGCTCCACGCCCACCCTGACTCGGGAATGGGTCGTAAACCCCGCCTTTTCAAGCCAGTCACCTTTTAAGCTCAGCGCCGCATGTACGCTGTAGCGCTTCGGTATCTTTGTATTGCGGTCTTCATGGCGCTTTCTAAAATATCCCACTTTCAAATGGCGATAGGGTTTGCCGATCGTGAGCTCTTGCATAGGGTCTCCAGACAACACGGACAAAGGTCATTTCTGATGCTGTATAAAATACCAGTGATTGTTCGCCGGTGCAGGGCTAAAACTGGAATCAGCCTTCAGGAAACGAAATGCAACCGCTGAAATCCAGTGTTGAAAGGTGTATTATCGATGCACTTTATTATTCGGTAATCCGCTATGTCCGGTAAACGCATCTCACGAGAAAAAGAGACCATCGCGAAAATGATCGCGTTGTATGAAAAGCAGTGTCCACAGGCCTCTCAGGAGGAAGGGTATTATCAGGCGCTCAATGCGTATGCCGATAAGCGCCTGGATAAATGCGTTTTCGGTGAGGAAAAGCCGGCCTGCAAGCAGTGCCCCGTACACTGTTACCAGCCTGCCAGACGTGAAGAGATGAAGCAGGTTATGCGCTGGGCAGGCCCGCGTATGTTATGGCGTCATCCCATTCTGACCGTTCGCCATCTGATGGATGACCGCCGTCCCGTGCCGGAACTGCCGGAGAAGTACGGTCCGAAAAAGTGATCGGTTCAGCGTCTCAGCGGACGGCAAATCACCTTCAGGGCCAGCGCGCTGCAGAGCGGGAAGAGGGCCAGCAGCAGCCAGGGATACATCGCCTGCGTTGAGGGCACCAGCGCGCGGTCCAGCAGGCTGCCAAACACCAGGTTTCCTGCCAGTACCGCTATGCCTCCGGCGGTGGCGAGTGCGCCGTAGTGCGCGCCAAGCGTGGATTCCTCCGCAAACCGAGGGATCAGATCTTTAGCCGAGGGCACCAGCAGCATTTGCCCCAGCGTCAACAGCGTCACAAAACAGACAGAAGGCAGTAAGCGCAGCCAGCCTTCCGGCGGCGTCATCGGGGCAAACGTCGCCACGCTCGCAAAGGCGGCTGAAAGGAGCAAAAATCCCACCGGCAAAATTCTCACCGCGCCCACGCGACGGGCGAAGCGCGCCAGCGGCAGCTGTAAGGTGATGATCAGAACGGAGGCCAGCATAAAAAGCGGGCCGAGATCTTTCTCGTTACCGCCAGAACGCTGGATCTCCACCGGCAGCGCCAGATAAAGCTGGTTATAGCTTAACAGCCACGAGCTGTAGGCAATGATAAAGGCGACAAAGCGCGGCTGACGGAACGTTGTCCACCAGGGCTGTATTTTCAGCGTCTGTGAACGGTGGCCAGCAGCAGGCAGGCAAAAGTAGAGCACCACTAGCGCAATGATAAAGACGCCAGCTCCCGCCAGCGCCACCTGACGAAAGCCGAGGCCGGTGAGCAGGGCGCCAGCAACCGGGCCCAGTACCGCGCCGAGCTCTCCGCAGACGGCAAAGAGCGCAAACCACTCCGCGCGGCTGCGTTTGCCTTTTGCCTCACTGTGAGTGCCCGCTTTTGCCAGCAGTGCCTCAATCGAGGGGGAGAATAACGCGCCGCCAACGCCCGTCAGACACGCGCCCAGAATAATCGGCCACAGGGATTCCCCGAAGGCCAGCAGCAGATAGCCTGAAACACGAACAATACAGCCGCTCAGGATAATCACTTTCGCGCCAAACCGGTCCGAGAGCGCACCGCCAACGATAAACATCCCCTGTTGCGAGAAGGTACGCAGGCCCAGGATCAGCCCGATCAGTCCGCCGGAGAGCAGCATGTCGTCGCGCAGGAATATCGCCAGGAAGGGAACGACGGCGTAAAAGCCAATGTTGAAAACAAACTGGCTACCCAGTAAGACGGGCGGCCAGAGCGTGGCGGCAGGGCGAAGGGGCATCGTCGTTCACTCGCCCCTAAACGATAAAGTGGATGTGTTTTTTGCCATGGAACGGCGAGGTCTCGATTTTGGTTTTCACCCGGAAGACATCCCACAGCAGCGACTCGGATAAGATATCCTGCGGTGTCCCCGTCGCCACAATTTGTCCTTTCTGCATCACAATCAGCGAGTCGCAGAACATCGAGGCGTGGTTGAGATCGTGGATAGCGACAATGCTGGTGACCGGTAATTCGCTGATCAGCTGCATCAGCTGCATCTGATGATGAATGTCCAGGTGGTTGGTCGGTTCGTCCAGCAGGATTTCCGTTGGGGTCTGAGCCAGCGCGCGGGCAATATGCACCCGCTGGCGCTCTCCGCCGGAGAGGCTCAGCCAGCCCTGGCCGCTTTTATCCAGCATATCCACGCGCTGCAGGGCGGCGGTGACGGTTTCGTCATCGTGGTTGCTCCAGTTGGAAAAAGCGGAGTGGTGCGGAATACGCCCGAGTTTCACCACGTCCCGCACGCGCATGTTGGCGTCCGTCATGCCGTGCTGCTCGACGAAGGCGACCCGGCGCGCCAGCTGCTTTTTGGCGATGCGGGAGATGTCCTGGCCGTCCAGCGTCACACAGCCAGCATCCGGGCGGCGCAGACCTGCCAGAATGCGCAGAAGCGATGATTTACCGCAGCCGTTAGGGCCAAGCAGCCCTACCGTTTCGCCCCGTGACACCTTCAGCGAGACGTCGTTAACGATGACCTTTTTGCCGACCTTCCAGGTAATATTTTCAGCGCAGATACTCATCACTTATTCCTTGAACGGTAGATAATCACGGCAAAGAAAGGCACGCCAACCAGCGCGGTGACCACGCCGACGGGCAGGCTTTGCGGCGCAATCAGCATGCGCGAGGCAATGTCTGCCAGCACCATCAGGATCGCCCCTGCCAGCGCGCTGGCAATCAGCAGCGTGCGGTGCAGCGGCCCGAACAGGAAACGCATCACGTGCGGGACCACCAGCCCGACAAAGCCGATTGAGCCCGCCATGCTGACAATCGTCGCGGTAATCAGCGCGGTAGTGGTAAAGAGCGTCAGGCGCACCCACGGGACAGCAATACCTAAAGAGGCGGCAGCGTCATCACCGAACGTAAAGGCATCCAGCGCCCGGGAATAGTAGAGGCAAACGGCTAATCCAGTCAGCACCACCACCAGCGCCAGCTGGAATTCCGGCCAGCGAACGCCGCTGAAGCTGCCCAGCAGCCAGAACATCACGTCGCGCGCCTGCTGGGCGCTGGCGGAGGTGCTGATGGTGTAGGCAGTAATGGCGTTGAACAGCTGTGAGGCGGCAACGCCAGCCAGAATGGTACGTTCATTTCCCCCGCGCGCGCCGTTCGTCAGAAACGCGACAAACGCAAAGGCGGCGAACGCCCCGGCAAAGGCCCCGGCAGACAACGACACCGCACCCGTGCCAATCCCCAAAACGACGACCGACACCGCCCCGGTTGAGGCACCTGCCGACACGCCGAGCACGTAAGGTTCCGCCAGGGCGTTCTTCAGCAGGCTCTGCAATACGGCACCGCAGATGGCCAGCCCCGCGCCGCAGCAGGCCGCCACCAGCGCGCGGCTCAGGCGAAAGTCCCAGATCACGCTCTCATAGATGCGGGTGAGCGGAACCTCGGTGAGCCCCATTTTATTGCTGATGGCGTAAAACACCTTATCCAGCGGGATGGACAACTCGCCGACGCTGACGCTCAGCGCGATCGTCAGAGATAACAGTACCAGGGCGAGCAAACCCGAGGTCGTCAGAACCAGGCTCTGCCGGGCCTGAAGAACAGCGGTTGTCATCAGTTCAGCCCCAGCTTTCTGAGCTGTTCGCCGACCTGCTCAGCTCCGTAAATCGTGCGGATCGTCGGGTTCATCGCCTGGCCGTCCATCATCACGATATGGCCTTTTTTCACCGCGTCCAGCTGGCTGACCGCCGGATCGCTCTTCAGGAATTTGATTTTTTCTTCCGCGTTATCCAGCGCCCAGCGGTTGCGGTCCAGGCTGGACACCACAATGACATCCGGATTGGCGGCAATAATGCTTTCCCAGCCTACGGTTGGCCATTCGGTCTCGGACGTAATGGCGTTATGGCCGCCCATCAGGCTGGCGATAAACCCTGAGGGGCTATTTTTACCGCCGACGTAGGCGTCTGCAGAAGGGGATGAACTGGAGAACCAGAAGACAAACGAAAGGTCTTTTTTACTCTTGCCGAATTCCTTACGCAGGTCGGCCTCGCGGTTTTTGAAATCGGCAATAACGGCCTGACCGCGGTCTTCAACGTTAAAGATTTTGGCGAAATCCTCAATCTCTTTATAGAGATACGTCATATCCCACAGCTTCTGGCGGCTGCCGTACATATCGCCGGTGGCTTTTTTGGTCGCGCACATGCCCGGCGACACGTAGCTGTTCACGCCCAGTGTCATCAGGTCTTCGCGTTTTGCGACCTTACTTTCAGGCCCCAGCAGCAGCGGGGACTGCGCCGGGACAAAGTCAGGATTTTGCGCAAGAACGGATTCAAGGGTCGGGATTTCGACCGTCAGGGTTTTGATTTTTGCGTTCTGTTCCGCCAGCTGCGGCAGCACTTTGGTCGGCCAGAAGGCGCTGGCCTTCACCTTATCTTCCAGGCCCAGCAGGAGCAAAATTTCGACGGTGTTCTGGCCCAGGGCCACGACGCGTTCCGGTGCTTTGGTGAACGTCTCTTTGTAGCCACAGTTTTCAATCGTCAGGGGATAGGTGGTTGCCAGAGCAGAACCGACCGACGCAATCGCCAGGCCTAACGCGCAGATGACCTTTTTCATGAAACGCTACCCTTCATTAAAATTATTATTGATGCAAATGAAACTCATTATTAAGGCGGAATTTTATACAGAGGAAACGATTTTGTGTCAATGAGGGACAATTACGCAGGGGAACAAAAGGCGGTGTCAGAAAAACACCGCCGGAATAAGGTCTTAAATGAGGCTCTCTTTATCAATCCCGAGACGCTTCATGCGTGACAGCAGGGTGGTGCGTTTTAACCCCAGGCGCTGGGCGGCACCTTTTGGCCCGGCGACCACGCCGTTGGTCTCTTTCAGCACGCGCATAATGAGCTGATATTCATCTTCTCCCTCTTTCGCTGTCTCGGCGGCGGGCGCGGTCACGTCAGGAAGCGTAACCTCAGGCAGGGAGAGTTGCAGCACGTTACCGCGCGTCAGCAGCACCGCGCGTTCGATGACGTTTTCCAGCTCGCGCACGTTGCCGGGCCATTCCATCGATGAAAGAGTGCGCAACGTCTCGGCAGGAATACTGTCGATGTTGCGCCCCATCCGGCGTGCGATCTTCGCGGTAAAGGCTTTGACCAGCAGGGGGATATCTTCCGGGCGCTCGCGTAGCGGCGGCAGGAAGATGGGGAAGACGTTCAGACGATAGTAAAGATCGCTGCGAAACTCGCGGTCGGCGACCATTTTTTTCAGGTCACGGTTGGTGGCGGCAATCAGCCGCACGTCGGTCTGGATAAGCTTGTTGCTGCCCAGGCGCTCAAACTCCTGCTCCTGCAGGACGCGCAGCAGTTTCGGCTGTAGCTCCAGCGGCATATCTCCCACTTCGTCGAGGAACAGCGAGCTTTTGTCCGCCAGCTCAAAACGGCCCAGCCGCTGGCTGCTGGCCCCGGTGAATGCTCCGCGCTCGTGGCCGAACAGATCGCTTTCCAGCAGTCCCGCAGGCATCGCGGCGCAGTTCATCTTCACCATACGTCGGCTGTTGCGGTTGCTCAGGTTGTGGATGGCGCGGGCTATCAGCTCTTTACCCGTGCCGGTTTCGCCCAGAATCAGCACCGTGCTGTCGCTTTGCGCCACCATCTCAACCTGCTTAAGCACGCTGTACATGGCGTCGCTGCGCCCGATGATTTCACCAAACTCGCTGTCCACGTTGTTGAGCTGTTCGGTCAGGGCCAGGTTCTCATCCACCAGCCGCTCTTTCAGGCGATGAATTTCCTGATAGGCGAGGGCGTTATCCAGCGCGATGGAAATACGCTCGGCAATCTGGCGCAGCAGCTTCAGGTTGGCGGTGGTAAACACGCCCTCCTCGCACTGCGCCAGCTTTAGCACGCCCAGCATGGTGTTGCCGGACATCAGCGGCAGCAGACAAAGAGTCTGAATTTTATTGCCCCAGGTGTTAAACAGCATCCGCTCGTACGGCGCGACCGGGTCCTGCTCGTTCAGGTTGAGCAGGAGGATCTCTTTGCTCTTGAAGACCCGCTCGGAAAGGGTGCCCGCTTCGTCCACCTCGCTCTGCTCGTGCGCCGGGTTGGCTTCATCGAGATAGTGCGTGGAGTAGATGTTCAGCTTGCCCTTGCGATGGCCGCGCAGCGCAATGCTGATGGCGTCGATTTTGAAATAGTGGTGGATCTCTTTCGAGACTTCGCTGACCAGCTCGTCCATGTCCAGGCGGGAGAGCACGGCGTTGGTGATGGCGACCAGAATGCGGAAGTTGTCGCGCTCGCGGCTCAGCAGGTCGTAATCGACGTTATTGGTGACGCGGCTTTGGATCTGCTCCGCGACGACGGCCACAATCTGGGTAAAGGTGTGCAGGCGCTCGTATTCCGCCTCGCTCCAGGGCTGGTCGGTCGTGCGGATAAACTCGCAGCCGCCAAAAATCTGGCCCTCAGCCGCCAGCGGCAGCATGCAGTAATGTCCGAAAGGCTGATAGAGGTTGCTCTCCGCCAGCTTCGGCCACGCCTGGCGGAACTCCGCAAAGTTGCAGTGCAGCACTTCTGGCCGGGAGAGTATGCGGCGCACCGGGCCATGCGCCAGATACGTTTCGTCTTCGTATTCAAACGTTTTGCCATTATCACGCGTCGAGTAGTAGCTCGCGCGCTGCGTTCCGCTATGCCAGAGCACAATCGCGGCGCTGTCCGCCAGCGCCGATTGCCTGACCAGCCGCGTCAGGGCATCGCTCAGCGCGCCGAGATCGGGCTGCTGTAAAAGTGTGCGCGTGATGTCAAACAGGCCCTGCTGTCCAAGATCGCTCATCGGTGTATACGGCATATTGCTTTCCAATAGAAACTGGCAAAAAAGAGACATTCAGTGCTGACCGCTTTTGGCGCGGTTCTAGCAAATACGGGGTAAGGGTTCCGCATGCGGCAGATCCAGCGTCCGTTTAACGCCATACAGCCCGGCCAGGCGCACCCCTTTGCGCTCAACCACTTCACCAATCATCGCCGCCTCTTTTCCTGACGGATGAGCCCGCAGCTGTTCAAGAACCGCTTCCGCTGACGCGCGTTCAACGCCAATCACCAGTTTGCCTTCGTTGGCGAAGTTAAGCGGGTCAAGGCCCAGCAGTTCGCAAAGGCCGCGAACGGCAGGCTTCACGGGCAGGCTACACTCGGTGAGTTCAATCCCGTACCCGCAGCTTGCTGCAAATTCGTGGACCACGGCGTTCACGCCGCCTCGCGTCGCGTCCCGCAGGGCTTTCACGCCGGGAATACCCCTCAGCGTCTGGATCAGCGGGGTGAGCACCGCGCAGTCGCTGCGCAGTTCCCCGTCCAGCCCCAGACCTTCGCGCAGGTTTAGGATGGTCGCCCCGTGGCAGCCCAGCGTTCCGGTCACGATCAGCACGTCGCCCACGCTAAGATGCTGTGCCGCCCAGTGAATATCGGCGGGGATCGCCCCCATGCCGGCGGTGTTGATAAACAGCTTGTCGGCCGCGCCGCGCTGCACCACTTTGGTATCGCCGGTGACGATAGCTATCCCCGCCTCGCGCGCGGTGTGCGCCATGCTGTTGACCACTACCGTGAGCGTCTCCATCGGTAACCCCTCTTCGAGGATAAACCCGCAGGAGAGGTAGCGCGGAATGGCGCCGCTGACCGCCACGTCGTTGGCCGTGCCGCAGACGGCGAGCTTGCCGATATCGCCGCCGGGGAAGAACAGCGGGTCAATCACGTAACTGTCGGTGGAGAACGCCAGCCTGTCGCCCTGCGAGGTGAGGGTCGCGAGGTCAATGCGCGCCTGGTCTTCCTGTTCGGCGAGCCAGGGGTTGTTGAAGGCTTCCATAAACAGCCGGTTAATCAGCTGCTGCATCGCCTGTCCGCCGCTGCCGTGCGCCATTTCAACCGTATTCATGCTTCACTCTCCTGGTTGCGATACTGATACCACGCGGCACACGCCCCTTCGGAGGAGACCATCAGCGCGCCAAACGCCGTTTGCGGGTTACAGGTATCGCCAAATAACGGGCATTGATGCGGTTTGCATTTACCGGTGAGCACGTCGCCGCAGCGGGCCCGGGGATCGTCGCAAACCTGCTGCGGCTGCGGGCGGAAATGCGCTTCGGCGTCGAATGCGCGATAGGTCGGCGTCAGGCGCACGCCGGATTCGGCAATCAGCCCCAGACCACGCCATTCGCTGTCGCCCTCAACGCTGAACACATCGGCTATCGCCTGCTGCGCCCGCTCATTTCCCGCATCCGGTACCACGCGGCGGTACTGGTTTTCCACGGTACTCAGGGCCGCTATTTTCTGCTCAACCAGCATGGTGACACCTTGCAGTAGATCAAGTGGTTCGAAACCAGCGACCACTAACGGACGATTGTACTGTTCAGCGATAAAACCGTAGGCGTCTGTGCCAATTACCATGCTGACATGCCCCGGTGCCAGAAAGGCGTCAATGCCGTTTCCCGGCTCTTCCAGCAGGCTGCGCAGCGTGGGAATGAGCGTAATGTGCTGGCAGAAGAAGAAAAAATTCCCGACGCCGCGCGCTTTCGCCTGCTGCAGCGTGATGGCGGTGGCGGGCATGGTGGTTTCAAACCCCAGGCCAAAAAACACCACCTTGCGCGCGGGGTTGTCCTCCGCCAGCGTCAGGGCATCCATCGGCGAATAGACGATCCGGATGTCGGCCCCGCGCGCTTTCGCCTGCAGCAGCGAGCCGTTTTTCCCCGGCACGCGCATCGCGTCGCCAAAGGTGCAGAAAATGACGTCGGGCTGGCTGGCAATTTCAATACAGCTGTCGATGCGCCCCATCGGCAGCACGCACACCGGGCAGCCGGGGCCGTGGATAAACTCGATATTCTCCGGCAGCAGCTGGTCGAGGCCAAATTTGAAGATGGCGTGCGTGTGTCCGCCGCACACCTCCATGATCCGCAGCGGTCTCTCTTTGGTGTAGTCCAGCAGCGCCGCGCGCGTTTTCAGGTGCCCGATAAGCTGCAGCACCTGCTCGGGCGCGCGGTATTCATCAACGTAACGCATGGCTAACGCTCCTCGCCGTACAGCAGCGCGCCCACGTCAGGCTCCACGTCGAACATGTTTTGCAGGGCATCCAGCGTGTCGCGGGCTTCCGCTTCGTTAATCACGCTCATGGCAAACCCCACGTGGACGAGCACCCACTGGCCGAGACGCGATGCGCCCGTTTCATCGCTGCTGCCCACCAGCGTCAGGTCCACGTCGCGCAGGATGCCGCAGACCTCCACTTTGGCCTGGTTCCCGTCAATGGAATGGATTTGTCCCGGTACGCCTATGCACATCGTTCACTCTCCAGCCAGTTCAGCCAGGCGTCCATGCCGTCGCCGCGCGTGGCGGATACCAGCAGGATCTCAATCTCGGGATTCACTTCCCGGGCGCAGGACAGGCACTTATCCACGTCGAAGTTCAGGTACGGCAGCAGGTCGACTTTGTTCAGCAGCATGATGGAGGCGGCGGCAAACATATGCGGGTACTTCAGCGGCTTGTCTTCGCCTTCGGTCACCGAAAGCACCGCCACCTTGTGGCGTTCGCCCAGATCGAAGCTTGCCGGGCAGACCAGATTGCCGACGTTTTCAATAAACAGAATGCCGTTATCCGCCAGCGGCAGACGCGGGGCGGCGTCGGCAATCATCTGCGCATCCAGGTGGCAGCCTTTGCCGGTATTGACCTGAATCGCCGGGGTGCCGGTTTCGCGAATGCGCGCCGCGTCGTTAACGGTTTGCTGGTCGCCTTCAATCACCGCGCAGGAGACGCGCCCGTTCAGGCGTTTGAGCGTTTCCGTTAACAGCGTGGTTTTGCCGGAGCCGGGGCTGGAGACCAGGTTCAGAACCAGCTGTTTGCGGGCGGCAAAGCGCGCGCGGTTGCGGGCGGCGATCTGGTTATTTTTGTCCAGCACGTTGATTTCCACTTCCAGCATCTGGCGCTGGCTGATGCCCGGCGCGTGGGTACCCGCTTCGCCGTGGCCGTAGTGCAGATCGCCCGCAGCGGAGCGTTGCGGGGCGAAGGTGATACCGGTTAAAGCCGCAGCAGGACGCGGGGCAGGGGAAAAGGGCGCGGAGCGAAACGCGGAATGGGGGCGATGTTCATCCCCTTCTATATACAGGTTACCTTCGGCGCAACCGCAGGTGCTACACATACTTTACTCCTTCTCGATTTCGAGGCGTTGGATCTGCATGCCGTCGTCCGCCACGATGCGAAGACCGGTGCTCTGACACTGCGGACAGCGCTGAACCTTTGTTGACAGCAGGGTGACGTACTGCTGGCACTGCTCGCACCAGCACTCCGCCTGCTGCTCTTCAATATGGAGCTCGCAGCCTTCCGCCAGCGTGCCGCGACACACCAGCTCAAAACAGAAATTCAGGGCGCTGGGCTCGACGCAGGAAAACGCCCCGACCTTCAGCCAGACGCCGGTGATGCGCTTCGCGTGGTTTTGCACTGCCTGCTGTTCGATAAGTTCCAGAGCCCGCTGGCAGAGGGTGATTTCGTGCATGACGCCTCCTCAATGAATTGCGCCATTGAATGCAATAACGGTGCCAGCTTGATTTTTGTTAAGGCGTGACGATGTCAACGCTGTCGAAATGACACGTCGACACCACGGCGTTGACAGCGGTTTTGTAATTAAATCTATTTAAAATCAGCAATATAAAAACTGGCATGGAATCTGCTTAACAGCCGCTATCTCCATTAACCGGATACCTTCTATGACTATTTGGGAAATCAGCGAAAAAGCGGATTACATCGCGCAGCGTCATCAGCAGCTGCAGGACCAGTGGCACCTTTACTGCAACTCTCTGGTTCAGGGCATCACCCTCTCGAAAGCGCGTCTTCACCACGCGATGAGCTGCGCGGCGCAGGGCGACATGCGCTTCGTCCTGTTCGGCCATTTCACCATCAACGTTACCCTGGCGGATAACTTCAACAGCCACACCATTGAGTACCACCTCGAGACAAAAGACGGCGAAAAACAGTGTATTGCGAAGGCGCAGCTGATGGCCGATGGCATGGTGGACGGCCACGTCAGCAACCGCGATCGCCAGCAGGTGCTGGAGCACTATCTGGAAAAAATCGCGCCGGTCTATAACGGCCTGTACGCCGCCGTTGAACACGATCTCCCGGTCAACCTGAAGCAGCTGATGGATGGAAATACCTCAGCGAACGTGGCCTGACTCCTGCGTGTCGAGAAGTGTCGACAAGACAGTTTTTCGTCAAAAATGACTATCACCAGAGGATAACCCGGTGAACCGTTTTGTAATTGCTGACTCGACGGTCTGTATTGGCTGTCGAACCTGTGAGGCGGCGTGCTCGGAAACGCATCGCCTGCATGGGCTGCAGTCCATGCCGCGCCTGCACGTCATGCGTAATGAAAAAGAGTCTGCCCCGCAGCTCTGCCATCACTGTGAAGACGCCCCCTGCGCGGGCGTCTGCCCTGTGAATGCCATCACCCGCGTTGATGGCGCTGTCCAGCTGAACGAAAGCCTGTGCGTAAGCTGCAAGCTGTGCGGCATTGCCTGCCCGTTCGGCGCGATTGAATTTTCCGGCAGCCGTCCGCTGCATATTCCGGCGAACGCCAACTCGCCAAAAGCCCCGCCCGCGCCGCCGGCTCCGGCACGCGTAAGTACGCTGCTGGACTGGGTGCCCGGCATCCGTGCCGTTGCGGTGAAATGCGACCTGTGCAGCTTCGATGAGCAGGGCCCGGCCTGCGTGCGCACCTGCCCGACTAAAGCGTTGATTCTGGTTAACATTCGCGACATCGCCCGTACCAGCAAGCGTAAACGCGAGCTGACCATCAACAGTGATTTTGGCGACCTTTCTCTGCTACAGGCGCTTAACGAGGGGGCGAAATGAACGCGGCGATAATGATTACCAGCGCGGTAGCCTGTTTTGCTGGCGCCGCTGTTCTGGCGCTGATTTTCTCATTCCATAAAGCCCTCAGTGGCGCGATCGCCGGGATCGGCGGGGCAGCCGCTAGCCTGATGACGCTGGCAGCAGGCGGCGTTGTCCTGCTCGGCGGCCAGTCCGCAGAAACCGTAATGCCGCTGATTCGCCACACGGTTGAGATCACGCCCCTGAACGCCATCTGGCTGGTGACGTTTGGCCTGTGCGGGCTGTTTATCAGCCTGTTCAATATCGACTGGCACCGCCATCCGCACGCCAGGGCTAACGGCCTGCTGGTTAACCTGCTGATGGCTGCGGCGGTCTGCACCGTTATCGCCAGCAACCTCGGCGCGCTGGTGGTGATGGCGGAAATCATGGCGCTGTGCGGCGTGTTCCTGACCGGCTGCAGCACCTCCGGCAAGCTGTGGTTTGCGCTGGGACGCCTCGGGACGCTGCTGCTGACGCTGGCCTGCTGGCTGGTGTGGCACCGCTTCGGCACGCTGGACTTCGCTGCGCTCAACGGCCATCCGCTGGGGAACGACGTCTGGCTGCTGGGCGTGCTCGGCTTTGGCCTGCTCGCCGGGATTATCCCGCTGCACGGCTGGGTGCCGCAGGCGCATGCGAATGCCTCCGCGCCCGCCGCCGCGCTGTTTTCTGCGGTAGTGATGAAAGTGGGTCTGTTCGGGATTCTGGCGATTACGCTGACCGGCGGACAACCGCCGCTGTGGTGGGGCGTCGTGCTGCTGGTCGCCGGAATGATTACCGCGTTCGTCGGCGGCCTGTACGCGCTGATGGAGCACAATATCCAGCGCCTGCTGGCGTACCACACACTGGAAAATATCGGCATCATCCTGCTCGGCATTGGCGCGGGAGTGACCGGGCTAGCGCTCAATCATCCGGCGCTGATTGCCGCCGGGTTTATCGGCGGTCTTTATCACCTCGTCAACCACAGCCTGTTTAAAAGCACCCTGTTCCTCGGCGCGGGCAGCGTCTGGTTCCGCACCGGTCATCGGGATATCGAAAAGCTGGGCGGGATTGGCAAAAAGATGCCGGTGATTTCGCTGGCGATGCTGGTCGGGCTGATGGCAATGGCCGCGCTGCCGCCGCTGAACGGCTTTGCCGGGGAGTGGGTGATCTATCAGTCCTTCTTCGCGCTCGGCCAGAGCGACGCATTTATCGCACGCCTGCTCGGCCCGCTGCTGGCGGTCGGGCTGGCGATTACCGGGGCGCTGGCGGTGATGTGTATGGCGAAAGTCTACGGCGTGACCTTCCTCGGCGCGCCGCGCACCCGCGAAGCGGAAAACGCCTGCTGCGCACCCTTGTTGATGGGCATCAGCGTGGTCGCGCTGGCGCTGTGCTGCATCGCGGGCGGGGTCGCCGCGCCGTGGCTGCTGCCGCTGCTGGGCAACGCCATTCCGCTGCCGCTGACCGTGGCGAATACCACCGTCTCTCAGCCCATGATCGCGCTGCTGCTGATTGGCGCACCGCTGCTGCCGCTCGTCCTGATGCTGTTCTTCAAACGCGACCGACTCGCCTCCCGCTCGCGCGGTGCGGCGTGGGCCTGCGGCTACGAACACGAACAGTCGATGGTCATCACCGCCCACGGTTTCGCCATGCCGGTGAAGGAGAACTTCGCCGCCGTGCTGAAGCTGCGCCACTGGCTGAACCCGGTAGGCTGGGTACCCGGTTGGCAGAGCGCCGCCGCACCCGCGCTGTTCCGCCGTCTGGCGGTCATCGAGCTGGCGGTGCTGGTGGTCATTGTGATTTCACGAGGAGCCTGACATGAGTCTGTTACTGGCAATTCTTCAGGCGCTGGTGCTGTTCGCCGCTGCGCCGCTGCTGTCGGGCGTCACGCGCGTGGCGCGCGCCCGGATGCACAACCGTCGCGGGCCTGGGGTGCTTCAGGAATACCGCGATCTCTTTAAACTGCTCTCCCGTCAGAGCATCGCGCCGGACGCCGCAGGTTGGGTCTTCCGCCTGACGCCGTTTGTGATGGTGGGCGTGATGCTGACCATCGCCACCGCGCTGCCGGTGGTGACGGTGGCGTCGCCGCTGCCCGTGCTTGGCGATCTGATCACGCTTATCTACCTCTTTGCCATCGCCCGCTTCTTCTTTGCGATTGCGGGCCTGGACACCGGGAGCCCGTTTACCGGCATCGGTGCCAGCCGCGAGGCAATGCTCGGCGTGCTGGTGGAGCCGATCCTGCTGCTGGGGCTGTGGGTCGCCGCGCAGGTGGCGGGTTCCACCCACATCAGCTTTATCTCCCACACCGTTTACCACTGGCCGGTGGCGCGCTCGATCCCGCTGGTGCTGGCGCTGTGCGCCTGCGCGTTCGCGACGTTTATTGAGATGGGCAAACTGCCGTTCGATCTGGCGGAAGCCGAGCAGGAGCTGCAGGAAGGGCCGCTTACCGAGTACAGCGGCTACGGCTTCGCGGTGCTGAAGTGGGGCATCAGCCTCAAACAGCTGGTGGTGCTGCAGATGTTTGTCGGCGTCTTCTTCCCGTGGGGGCAGATGACGCACTTCTCCGCAGGCGGTCTGGTGCTGGCCGTCGTGGTTGCCGCCCTCAAGCTGCTGGTCGGCGTGCTGGTGATTGCTCTGTTTGAAAACAGCATGGCGCGCCTGCGTTTTGTGGAAACGTCGCGCATCACCTGGGCCGGTTTTGGTTTTGCATTTTTAGCGTTCGTCTCCTTGCTGGTGGCGTGATTAAAGAGAGTATTTATGTCTGAAGAAAAGAAAGGTCAGCAGTATCTCGCCGCGTTGCATCAGGCTTTCCCCGGCGTGGTGCTGGAGGAGTCCTGGCAAACCAAAGACCAGGTAACCGTCACCATTAAGGTGAACTATCTGCCGGAAGTGGTGGAGTTTCTGTACTACCAGCAGGGCGGTTGGCTGTCGGTGCTGTTCGGCAACGACGAGCGCCAGCTGTGCGGCAACTATGCGGTGTATTACGTGATGTCGATGGAGCAGGGCGAGAAGTGCTGGCTCACCGTGCGCGTGGAAGTCGACCCGGCTAAGCCGGAATACCCGTCCGTCACGCCGCGCGTGCCCGCCGCCGTCTGGGGCGAGCGCGAAGTGCGCGACATGTACGGCCTGGTGCCGGTCGGCCTGCCGGACGAGCGACGTCTGGTGCTGCCGGACGACTGGCCGGACGAACTCTATCCGCTGCGCAAAGACAGCATGGACTACCGCCAGCGCCCGGCGCCGACCACCGACAGCGAAACCTACGAGTTTATCAACGAGCTGGGCAGCAAGAAGAACAACGTGGTGCCGATCGGCCCGCTGCACGTCACCTCCGACGAACCGGGCCACTTCCGCCTGTTTGTCGACGGCGAAAACATCATCGACGCCGACTACCGCCTGTTCTACGTCCACCGCGGCATGGAAAAGCTGGCGGAAACCCGCATGGGCTACAACGAAGTGACGTTCCTCTCTGACCGCGTGTGCGGCATCTGCGGCTTCGCCCACAGCACCGCCTACACCACCTCGGTGGAGAACGGCATGGGGATCGTGGTGCCGGAGCGCGCGCAGATGATCCGCGCCATTCTGCTGGAGGTGGAGCGTCTGCACTCGCACCTGCTGAACCTCGGCCTGGCCTGCCACTTCGTCGGCTTTGACTCCGGGTTTATGCAGTTCTTCCGCGTGCGCGAGGCGTCAATGAAGATGGCGGAGATCCTCACCGGGGCGCGTAAAACCTATGGCCTGAACCTGATCGGCGGGATCCGCCGCGACCTGCTGAAGGACGACATGATCCAGACCCGCCAGCTGGCGCAGCAGATGCGCCGCGACGTGCAGGAGCTGGTGGACATGCTGCTCAGCACGCCAAACATCGAGCAGCGCACCGTCGGCATCGGCCGTCTTGATCCGGAAATCGCCCGCGACTTCAGCAACGTCGGCCCGATGGTGCGCGCCAGCGGCCACGCCCGCGACACGCGTGCCGATCACCCGTTCGTCGGCTACGGCCTGCTGCCGATGACCGTGCACAGCGAGCAGGGCTGCGACGTCATCTCGCGCCTCAAGGTGCGCATCAACGAGGTATTCACCGCCCTGAACATGATCGACTACGGCCTCGATAACCTGCCGGGCGGCCCGCTGATGGTGGAAGGCTTCACCTACATTCCGAACCGTTTTGCCCTCGGCTTTGCCGAAGCGCCGCGCGGGGACGACATCCACTGGAGCATGACCGGCGACAACCAGAAGCTCTACCGCTGGCGCTGCCGCGCGGCCACCTACGCCAACTGGCCAACCCTGCGCTATATGCTGCGCGGCAACACGGTTTCCGATGCGCCGCTGATCATCGGCAGCCTCGACCCGTGCTACTCGTGCACCGACCGCATGACCGTTGTGGACGTGCGCAAGAAGAAAAGCCAGGTGGTGCCGTACAAAGAGCTTGAGCGCTACAGCATCGAGCGTAAAAACTCGCCGCTGAAATAAGGACTCGCCATGTTTACCTTTATCAAAAAAGTAATCAAAACGGGCACGCAGACCAGCCGCTATCCGCTGGAGCCGATGCCGGTGGATAAAAATTTTCGCGGCAAGCCGGAGCACAACCCGCAGCAGTGCATCGGCTGCGCGGCCTGCGTCAACGCCTGCCCGTCGAACGCCTTAACGGTAGAAACGGATCTCAAAACCGGCGAGCAGGCCTGGCAGTTTAACCTCGGGCGCTGCATCTTCTGCGGCCGCTGCGAGGAGGTCTGCCCGACGGTCGCCATTCGCCTGTCGCAGGAATTCGAGCTGGCGGTGTGGAAGAAGGAGGACTTCCTCCAGCAGTCGCGCTTTGACCTGTGCCGCTGCCGCGTCTGCCAGCGCCCGTTCGCCGTGCAAAAAGAGATCGACTACGCCATCGCGCTGCTGCAGCACAACGGTGACGCCCGCGCGGAGCATCACCGCGAAAGCTTTGAAACCTGCCCGGAGTGCAAGCGTCAGAAGTGCCTGCTGCCGTCCGACCGCATTGATATCACCCGCCATATGAGAGAGGCCAGCTGATGGAAAATTTACTCGGCCCGCGCGACGCTAACGGCATTCCGGTGCCGATGACGGTGGAGGAGTCCATCGCCAGCATGAAGGCGTCGCTGCTGAAAAAAATCAAACGCTCGGCCTACGTCTACCGCGTGGACTGCGGCGGCTGCAACGGCTGCGAGATTGAGATCTTCGCTACGCTGTCGCCGCTGTTTGACGCCGAGCGCTTCGGCATCAAAGTGGTGCCGTCCCCGCGTCATGCGGACATCCTGCTGTTTACCGGAGCCGTCACCCGCGCCATGCGCTCGCCGGCGCTGCGCGCCTGGCAGTCCGCGCCGGACCCGAAAATCTGCATCTCGTACGGGGCCTGCGGCAACAGCGGCGGCATCTTCCACGACCTCTACTGCGTCTGGGGCGGGACCGACAAAATCGTGCCGGTGGACGTCTACATTCCGGGCTGCCCGCCAACGCCCGCCGCGACGCTGTACGGCTTTGCCATGGCGCTCGGCCTGCTGGAGCAGAAAATCCACGCGCGCGAGCCGGGCGAGCTGGACAACCGGCCTGCGGCCATCCTGCACCCGGACATGGTCCAGCCGCTGCGGGTGAAGATTGACCGCACGGCGCGCAGGCTGGCGGGCTACCGCTATGGCCGCCAGATTGCCGACGATTATCTGCGCCTGCTGAGCCAGGGCGACCATCAGGTGGTGCGCTGGCTGGAGGCGGAAAACGATCCGCGTCTCAATGAGATCGTGGCGAACCTGAACAGCATCGTGGATGAGGCGCGTATCCGATGAGTGAAACGGTGGTGTTCAGCCAGCTGAGCCGTAAGTTTATTGATGAGAACGATGCCACGCCGGATGCGGCGCAGCAGGTGGTCTATTACAGCCTGGCGATTGGGCATCACCTCGGGGTGATTGACTGCCTGGAGGCGGCGCTGAGCTGCCCGTGGCCCGAGTACCTGGCGTGGATCGCCACGCTGGAGGAGGGCAGCACGGCGCGGCGCAAGATGGAGGGCGTGCCAAAGTACGGCGAGATCGTCATCGACGCCAACCACATTGCAATGCTCGCCAACGCCTTTGACGCGGCGCTCGCCAGGCAAACCCCCGAGCAGCAGTCGTGGAGCAAAACGCTGCTCGGCATGCTGCACGATATTCACCAGGAGAGCGCCATCTACCTGATGGTGAGGAGATTACGTGACTGACGTTTTACTGTGTGTCGGCAACAGCATGATGGGCGACGACGGCGCGGGCCCGCTGCTGGCAGAGATGTGCGCCGCGAATCCGCAGGGCAATTGGGTGGTGATTGACGGCGGCAGCGCGCCGGAAAACGACGTGGTCGCCATCCGCGAGCTGCGCCCGGAGAAGCTGTTAATCGTCGATGCCACCGATATGGGGCTCAACCCCGGCGAGATCCGCCTGATTGATCCGGACGACATCGCCGAGATGTTTATGATGACCACCCACAATATGCCGCTGAACTACCTGGTCGATCAGATTAAAGACGACGTGGGCGAGGTGCTGTTTTTGGGGATTCAGCCGGACATCGTTGGATTTTATTACCCGATGACGCCGCCGGTGAAGGAGGCGGTGGAACGGGTCTATTCACGGCTTGCGGAGTGGGTTGGGGATGGAGGGTTTGAACCCCTCACCCCGGCCCTCTCCCCAGAGGGGAGAGGGTGAAAACCGCGCCGAGCAGTCCTTTATTCCCGGAGTAAAGAGGGTGAAAACCGCACCAAACGGTTCCCTCTCCCCTATGGGGAGAGGGTTAGGGTGAGGGGTAAGGACAGGCTACTCGAGATCCGCCCCGTTACTCGCAATCACCTTCTTATACCACCAGAACGATTTCTTGCGTTTTCTGTCCAGCGTGCCGTTTCCGGCGTCGTCGCGGTCAACGTACACAAAACCGTAGCGCTTGCTCATCTCGCCCGTTGAGGCGGCCACCAGGTCGATACAGCCCCAGGTGGTGTAGCCCATCAGCGGCACGCCGTCCTCAATCGCGTCGCCCATCGCGCGAATGTGCTCGCGCAGGTAGCTGATGCGGTAGTCGTCGTTGATCTCGCCGTTTTCATCAATGACGTCCTTCGCCCCGAGGCCGTTTTCCACCAGGAACAGCGGCTTCTGGTAGCGGTCGTACATCATGTTCATGGTGATGCGCAGGCCGAGCGGGTCGATGCCCCAGCCCCATTCGCTCACCTGAATATGCGGGTTACGCAGGGACTTCACGATGTTCGCCGCGCTGGTGTTGCCCGCGTTCATATCCGCCGACGCGCAGCGCGAGGCGTAATAGCTGAACGAGACAAAGTCGACGGTGTTTTTTAACAGCTCGTCGTCGCCCGGATCTTTCACAATCACCACGCCTTTTTCGCGGAACACGCGTGCGGAGTAGGCCGGGTAGCTGCCGCGCGCCTGCACGTCGATAAAGAACAGGTTCTCGCGGTCTTTCTCCAGCGCCATCCACACGTCTTCCGGCTTGCAGGAGTAGGGGTAGAAATTGCCGCCCGCCAGCATGCAGCCCACCTGGTTTTCCGGGTTCACCTCGTGGGCGATTTTGGTCGCCAGCGCGCTTGCCACCAGCTCGTGGTGCGCGGCCTGGTATTTCACCTGGTCTTCGTTTTCGCCTTCCTCAAACACCAGCCCCGCGCCGGAGAACGGGCTGTGCAGCATGATGTTGATTTCGTTGAAGGTCAGCCAGTATTTCACCAGCCCGTTAAACTCTTCGAAGCAGGTGCGGGCGTAGCGGGCGAAGAAATCGACCATCTTACGGTTGCGCCAGGAGCCGTACTCCGTCACCAGGTGCATCGGCACGTCGAAGTGGCAGAGCGTCACCAGCGGCTCGATGTTGTACTTTTTGCACTCCTCGAACACCGCGCGATAGAAGGCAACGCCCTCTTGGTTCGGCAGCGGTTCGTCGCCGTTCGGGTAGAGGCGGCTCCAGGCAATGGAAGTGCGGAACACCGTAAAGCCCATCTCCGCCATCAGGGCGATGTCTTCTTTATAGCGATGGTAAAAATCAATCGCTTCGTGGCTCGGGTAGAACTCGTCGTCACGCAGCGAAAAACGCTTTTCCTTACCGAGCTTCACCGCCAGGCGATTCGCGCCGTGGGGGATCATATCGACCGTCGTCAATCCTTTGCCGCCTTCACGGTAAGCACCTTCACTCTGGTTGGCGGCAAGCGCGCCGCCCCATAAAAATCCTTGTGGAAAAACAGACATTCTTACCTCGCTTTCAATTTATGCTTTTGCTGCGTTGTTCTGTACCGGTGCGGTCTGCAGGGCGCGTGCTTTTTCAGCCTCATCTTCGACCGGGATATCCTCAAACCCTAAAAGCAGGGTCAGAACAAAGGACAGCACCACTGCCAGCCCCATCACGCCGAACACCCAGACGATGGTCATCGGATTGGCCGGGTCAAAGAACTGCACGCTGGTGAACAGCCCCGGTGCCGCCATCGAGTGGCTGGCAAGACCGGCCATGCCGGCGACCGCCCCGCAGATAAAACCGCTTATCAGGCTCGCAATCAGCGGACGTTTCAGACGCACCGCCACGCCGTACAGGGCCGGTTCAGAGATCCCCGCCATAATGGCGGAGGCCGCCGCCGCCAGCGCCGTCTGGCGCAGCTCCGGGTTTTTGGTTTTCCACGCCACTGCCAGCGACGAGCCGCCGAGCGACAGGTTGGCGCCGATTTCCGACGGCATCACCATCCCTTCCTTGCCCGTTTCGGCAATGGTCTGAATGATGGTCGGCGTAAACACGCGGTGCATCCCGGTCATCACCAGCAGCGGCCAGAGCGCGCCCATGATGGCGACTGAGAGCCAGCCCAGGTAGCCGTGAATGGTGTAGACCAGCGCGGAGATGGCGCTACCGATCCAGATCCCCAGCGGGCCAATCAGCACGATGGCGAGCGGGGCGGCAATCAGCACGATCAGCATCGGCTTGAGGAAGTTTTTCGTCACCGCCGGGGTAATGCGATCCACCCAGCGTTCGATATACGACAGGCACCAGGTCATCACCAGCGCCGGGATGACGGTGTAGGTGTATTTCACCGCCGTCACCGGAATAAAGGCGAACTCAACGTGCTCGCCCTGCGCGGCTTTCGCCATCAGCTCGATAAAGCTCGGGTGCACCAGCACGCCGGCAATGGCGATGGCCAGCGACATGTTGGTTTTGAATTTCACCGCCGCCGAGGCCGCCACCATCAGCGGCAGGAAGAAGAAGGCGCCGTCGCCGATGACGGTCAGAATAGTGAGCGTCGGCGCGCCTTTTGGCAGCACGCCGGTCATCTCGAGGATCATCGCCAGCAGCTTGACCATCGAGCCGCCGATGATCGCCGGGATCAGCGGGGACATGGTGCCGATCAGCGCGTCGAGGATCCCGGCGCCAATGCGGCGTAAGGTCATCTTCTGCGGACCTTCCGGCACTGCGGGCTGCAGGTCCGTGGGCAGCAGGCTCACCACTTCGCGGTAGGCCTGTGAAACCGTGTTGCCAATAATGACCTGGCACTGGTTGTCGTTGCGCACCACGCCGAGCACGCCGCTGATGCTTTTCAGTCGCGCAGCGTCGGTCAGGCTTTCGTCTTTCAGTACGAAACGCAGACGCGTCATGCAGTGGGTGACGGCGACGATGTTCTCTTTGCCGCCCAGCGCGCTGATAACGTCGTTCGCCAGCGCAGCGTAATTTTTGGCCATCGGATGTGATCCTGTTATTGTTGTGAGACATGTAGGAAACCGGTTCCACATAATCATCATGAGTTTCTGTGAATGAAACAAGATCGCTTTTTGACCATTTTTTCGTTTCGTGATGCAGATCGCAATGAGGTATCGAAAGCGTGATTTCACCGCTGCGACAATTTTTTTGCAGTGCAGTACACTGCGCTCCATCAGATTCAGACGGAATAACACTATGACCACGATGCTTGAAGTGGCGAAGCGGGCAGGCGTTTCGAAAGCCACGGTGTCCCGGGTGCTGTCGGGAAATGGCTACGTCAGCCAGGAGACCAAAGACCGGGTGTTTCAGGCCATTGAAGAGAGCGGCTATCGCCCGAATTTGCTGGCGCGAAACCTGGCAACCAAACGTACCCAGACGCTGGGACTGGTGGTGACGAACACCCTCTATCACGGCGTCTACTTTAGCGAACTGCTGTTTCACGCCGCGCGCATGACGGAAGAAAAGGGGCGGCAGCTGATCCTCGCGGACGGCAAGCACAGCGCGGATGAAGAGCGCGAGGCGATCCAGTACCTGCTCGATATGCGCTGCGACGCGGTGATTATCTATCCGCGCTTCCTGAGCGTGGAAGAGATGGATGAGATCGTCGAGAAGTGCGAGCAGCCGATTATGGTGCTCAACCGCCGCCTGCGGAAAAACAGCAGCCACTGCGTCTGGTCAGATCATAAAGCCTCCAGTCAGGAGGCGGTGTCGCAGCTGATTGCGAAAGGGCACCGGGAGATCGCGTTTATCACCGGCTCGCTGGATTCCCCCACCGGGGTTGAGCGTCTCTCCGGCTACAAGGACGCGCTGGCGCAGCACGGTATTCCGCTGCGCGAGGGGCTGATTGCGCAGGGAAAGTGGAACCCCGCCAGCGGCGCGGCGGCGGTTGCCGAACTGCTTGCGCGCGGTGAACGGTTTACGGCGCTGGTGGCGAGTAATGACGACATGGCGATCGGCGCCATGAAGCAGCTCCACGACAGCGGCGTGGCCGCACCGGACGCGGTGTCGGTGATCGGTTTCGACGACGTGGCCATCGCGCCTTACATCGTGCCGTCGCTCTCCAGCGTGCGTATTCCGGTGACGGAGATGATCAAAGAGACCATCAGCCGCCTGATCTTCATGCTCGACGGCGGTGAGTTTAAGTATCAGCAAACCTTCTCCGGCGAGCTGGTGCTTCGCGACTCCGTTATTGACGGCCCGCACCGCTGATGTCGACAGCTGTCATCGTCATAAGTGACGATGACAGCACCATCGTGATTGTTAAATTCATCTAAAATCAACAGGTTAATTATTGGCACGGTTTATGAATATCTCCGCGCATAACTGTAATGCTGGAGAAGCAGATGAACCGTTTTATTATGGCCGATGCCAGTAAGTGTATTGGTTGCCGTACCTGTGAAGTGGCGTGCGTGGTTTCCCATCAGGCGGAGCAGGACTGCGCGTCGCTCACCCCTGACACCTTCCTGCCGCGCATCCACGTCATCAAAGGCGTGAATATTTCCACCGCCGCTATCTGTCGCCAGTGCGAAGACGCACCGTGCGCGAACGTCTGCCCGAACGGGGCGATTAAACGCGAGAAAGGCTTTGTGCACGTCATGCAGGAGCGCTGCATTGGCTGCAAAACCTGCGTGGTCGCCTGCCCGTACGGCGCGATGGAGGTGGTTGTTCGTCCGGTGGTACGCAACAGCGGCATGGGTCTGAGCGTACGTGCGGAGAAAGCCGAAGCCAACAAATGCGATCTTTGCTATCACCGCGACGCCGGTCCGGCCTGCATGGAAGCCTGCCCGACGCATGCGCTGGTCTGCGTGGATCGCGACAAGCTTGAGCAGATGAGCGCCGAAAAGCGCCGTCGTGCGGCATTCGACACGTCGTCATCGCTGCTGTTCTGAACCGTATGTGCAGTAACGGCGTACAGCTGCGCGTGCGCGGTAAAGTGCAGGGCGTGGGGTTTCGTCCCTTCGTCTGGCAGCTGGCGCAGGCGCTTCAGTTGACCGGCGACGTCTGCAATGATGGAGAGGGCGTGCTGGTGCGCCTCGCGGGTAATGGGGGGGCCTTTACCGCGAGGCTGCATCAGGACTGCCCACCGCTGGCACGCATTGACCACGTTGAAACGCAGCCGTTTACGTGGGCGCAGGTGCCGGAGGACTTTACCATCCGCCAGAGCGCGGGCGGGGCGATGGACACGCAGATCGTCCCCGACGCCGCGACCTGCCCGGCGTGCCTGGCTGAAATGCGCGACCCCGGCGAGCGCCGCTATCGCTATCCGTTCATCAACTGTACGCACTGCGGGCCGCGGTTTACCATTATCCGCGCGATGCCCTATGACCGTCCGGCCACGTCAATGGCCGCATTTCCCCTCTGCCTGCCGTGTGAGACGGAATACCGTAACCCGGCTGACAGACGTTTTCACGCTCAGCCGGTAGCCTGCCCGGACTGCGGGCCAGCGCTGGAATGGCGTGCGGGCGACATCACCGTTTCCCGTGAGGCTGCGCTGAGCGCGGCGGTGGCGATGCTGAAAAGCGGCGGCATAGTCGCGGTCAAAGGGCTGGGCGGTTTTCATCTCGTCTGCGATGCGCGTAATCCGCAGGCGGTCGCGACGCTTCGGGCACGCAAACAGCGACCGTCTAAGCCGCTGGCGGTAATGATCCCGAATGCGGACGGCGTGCCGGAGGCGATCCAGACGCTGTTACGCTCCTCCGCAGCGCCGATTGTGCTGACCCCAAAAGCCTCGCTTCCCGGATTTCCCGAAGGGATTGCACCCGGGCTCGATTGTATTGGCATCATGCTTCCCGCTAATCCGCTGCAACACCTGCTGATGATGGACTGCCAGCGCCCGCTGGTGATGACTTCCGCCAACCTCAGCGGCAGACCGCCTGCCATGACCAACCAGCAGGCGCTGGATGAGCTCGGCGACATCGCGGACGGCTTCCTGCTGCACAACCGCGATATCCTGCAGCGGATGGATGATTCGGTGATGGATCGCGACGGCGCGATGCTTCGCCGCGCGCGCGGTTTTGTGCCCGATGCCGTTACGCTGCCTGCGGGTTTTGAGAATATCCCCGCCATGCTATGCACTGGCGCTGAGATGAAAAACACCTTCTGCCTGGTGCGTGGCAGCCAGGCGGTGCTGAGCCAGCATTTTGGCGATCTCGGTGACGAGGGCGTCGAAGCGCAGTGGCGCGGCGCGCTATCGCTGATGCAGGACATCTACGCCTTTCAGCCGAAGCGCGTGGTGTGTGACGCCCATCCGGGCTATCACACACAACGATGGGCGCAGGCGCAGGGGCTGCCGGTCGAAACCGTACTGCACCATCACGCCCATGCGGCGGCGTGCCTGGCGGAGAACGGCTGGCCGCTCGACGGCGGAGACGCGATTGCCCTGACGCTGGACGGGATCGGCATGGGCGAGGACGGCGCGCTCTGGGGCGGGGAGTGCCTGCGGGTGAACTATCTCGCGTGCGAGCGTCTGGACGGGCTGCCTGCCGTTGCGCTGCCGGGGGGCGATCTGGCGGCGCGGCAGCCGTGGCGCAATTTACTCGCCCACTGCCTGGCGTTTGTCCCTGACTGGCAGCAGTACCCGGAAACGCGCGCGGTTCAGCGTGAAAACTGGCCGCTGCTGGCAACGGCGATCCGGCGCGGCATCAACGCGCCGCAGGCCTCGTCCTGTGGTCGCCTGTTTGATGCGGTCGCCTGCGCGCTGGGTATTGAAACCCAATCCTGGGAAGGTGAAGCGGCCTGCCGGCTGGAAGCGCTGGCCTCGCAGTGCGCGGGCGTCGACCATCCGGTGACGCTGGACGTGGATAACCTCGCGCAGTTCTGGCAGCAGTGGCTGAGCTGGCAGGCGGAATCCTGCCAGCGCGCGTGGGCGTTTCACGACGCGCTGGCAAAAGGGCTGGCGCAACTCGCCGCACGCCATGCCCGACGCCTGTCGCTGTCGACAATCTGTCTCACCGGCGGCGTGCTGCACAACCGTCTGCTGCGCGCGCGGCTGCGTCATTATCTTTCTGACTTTACGCTTCTTTTTCCTTCGCGCCTGCCCGCAGGTGACGGAGCGATCTCCTTCGGGCAGGCGGCGATCGCCGCTGCCCGGTCATGTTCACAAAGGACTTAAAATGTTACGACTCTTACGCAATGAACCTCGCGCCGCACTTCTGCTGCTGGCTCTGGTAATGGCAAACCTGCTGGCCTGGGGATGGGCATGGCACGCTTTTAGCGGCAGCACGGCGCTGATGGCCGCCAGCCTGCTGGCGTGGTGCTATGGGCTGCGTCACGCGGTGGACGCTGACCACATCGCGGCGATTGATACCGTGACGCGTAAGATGATGCAGCAGGGCAAACGTCCGTCCGGCGTGGGGGCGTGGTTCTCGCTGGGGCACTCCACCATCGTGGTGCTGGCCTCCATTGCTATCGCCGCGACCGCGACGGCGTTTCAGAAAAACATGGAATGGTTCCACGAAACCGGCAGCCTGATTGGCACCGCCGTTTCCGCCACCTTCCTGCTGGCGATGGCGCTGGTGAACATGGTGATCCTGCGCGGCGTCTGGCGCAGTTTTCAGGCGCTGAAACAGGGCAGGCCCGTGCAGGGCGACATCACGCTCCCTGCCCAGGGCGGCGTCATGAACTGGCTGTTTGGCAAAACCTTCCGCCTGGTGAATAAAAGCTGGCAGATGTACCTGGTCGGTTTCCTGTTTGGCCTCGGCTTTGACACGGCCACCGAGATTGGCGTGCTGGGGATCTCTGCCGCCAGCGCGTCAAGCGGGATGTCGGTGTGGTCAATCATGGTCTTCCCGGCGCTCTTCGCCAGCGGCATGGCGCTGGTGGATACTCTCGATAACCTGTTGATGGTCGGCGCCTACGGCTGGGCGTTCAACAAGCCGCAGCGCAAGCTCTACTACAACATGACCATCACCGGCACCTCCGTGGTGGTGGCGCTGTTTATCGGCGGGCTGGAAGCGCTGGGTCTGCTGATGGACAAATTTTCCCTCAGCGGCGGCGTGTGGGATCTGATTGGCACGGTAAACGACAATCTGGGCAACGCCGGGTTTGTGGTGGTGGGGCTGTTTGTCGCCTGCTGGCTGATCTCCATGGTCAACTACCGCTGGCGCGGCTACGACGCGCTGGTGGTACGTTCCTGAACCGGCTCCTGCACGGCGCAACCTCCGCGACTTCCTCAATGGCTGGCGCATAGCGGCATACCGATAAAAAAGATGCTGAAAATGTAGAACTTTTGCGGAATAAATATATTCCGCATTCTTCGCTTGTGTGAAATAACGAGAAAGATAATTGAGTTATTTATAAAGATTCGCCATGATTCGCCTCCTGCTGATGATGTCTTTTCAGACTGAGTCGGCTGCCAATAATAAAGCTGGATGATGTTTTTAATCTGTTTTAGATTAAAGTATTTACGAAAATAATAAATAAGGGATTGATAGCGATGATATATCTACTTTGCATTTATTTGATGAATAGAATACGTAAAAAAAAGCCCCGGAATATCGGGGCGGTGAATAATAAAATCCAAAGATTAAGACAGCGTAGACTTGCTGTTGGCCGGGTAAACGAAGCGCCGCCCGGCAAAGCGAGGGTTAAGCAGGTAACAGTTTTAGCAGAGCGAAAGCCTCCTTCATCCGGTCTTCACTAACCACAAAAGCGCGAATCTGACCCTCGTTATCCGCGCCGCGCGCGACCATTCCCTGCGGTTCGAGGGTAATTTGCCAGTTCAGATCCTGACGCTGCGTTTCACCGGCAAGATGCAGCGGTAATTCCGGCGTTTTGACTTTAATCAGCATGGCGGGTAATTTCAGCGGCGCGCTGCCGCCGAGAAGGTTTTTCGCCAGATACATCGCGCTTAATTGAATTGGCTGTAAAAAGGGCAGCACCTGACCGTTAATTTCAGCGCAGTCCCCTAACGCGTAAATATCAGGTTGCGTGGTTTGCAGGTAGCTATTTACCTTCACGCCACGCTGTATTTCGGCGCCTGCGCGATGCGCCAGCGCGGTTTCCGGGCGCAGGCCCGTTGCCGCGATTACGACATCCACCTCAACGCTGCGGCTGCGGTCGAGCGTGGCACGAATGCCGCCTTCGGTTTTGCTCAGGCTTTGCAGCTGCGATTTCAACAGCAGATGCACCCCCATGTCGGTCAGACGATGCTGTAAGCGGCTGCTTACTTCTGCCGGCATCAGCGACGACAGAATGCTCGCCGCATGGTCGACCAGAGTCACGGATTTACCCGCCCGGCAGAAATCCATCGCCAGCTCGGTGCCTATTAGCCCGCCGCCGACAATCATTATCCGCTGCGCGTCGCGAAGCGCCGTTTCGCTGGCCTGGTACTCCTGCTGGCTGTTGAGGGTGATCGTCAGCTCGCGGCCTTCAATCGGTGGCACAAACGCAGAGGCACCCGTGGCCAGCACCAGCCTGTCGTACTGCCAGGTTTTCTCTTTTGCTTTTACCACGTGGGCGGCGGCGTCGATGTCGGTGACCCAGGTGTAGGGAAACAGACGCAGGTTAAACTGTTCCGCGAACTCCCCCGCCGTCTGGCGGGTGAGGTCCTCGGCGCGCTGATTCTGGCTAATGACGTGGCTCAGATCGGGCTTGTTATACTCGTCCATGCTGTCGGCGGCGATCACCGTCAGCGGCACGCTGGCGTCCTGCTTGCGGATATTTTTCACCAGCTGGCGGGCGGCAAAGCCCGAGCCGATGATGACGATCCCGTTGCTCATTTTGCCTCCGTACCCAGTTCGTCAAAGACGTCTTTCCCGAGGGAACATTCCGGGCAGAGGAAGTTGTCCGGCACGTCACTCCAGGGTGTACCTGGCGCAACGTCCTGCAGCGGCTCGCCCAGTTCAGGATCGTAAATCCACTGGCAGACGCTGCACTGCATGCGCGGTCCGGGATCGGCGGCTGCCGCGGCGGCGCAGGCGCAGGTTTCCTGCTGTGCGGTCGGTTCGGCAGCTTGCGGAAGCGGTGCGAGCGCCCACTGGCGGGCAATGTCGCGGCCGTGCTGGCGGCAGACCTCCAGGGCGTCGATATCCGGGCGCCATTTCGCCTTCAGGCTGAGGGACATTTCAAAGCCCGCATCCTGTAAACGGGTGGAGAGACGGTCTACCGCGCCGCCGCTCCAGCCGTGGGAGCCAAAGGCGCTGGCGCGCTTGTTGCGAAAACGCAGGCCGGTCATCTCTTCTACCAGACCGGCAATTTTCGGCATCATCACGTTGTTCATGGTGGAGGTACCCACCAGCACGCCCTTGGAGCGGAACACGTTGGTCAATACCTCGTTCTTATCGCTGCGCGCCACGTTGAAGATTTTCACCGCCACGTTGGGGTCCACTTCGTTGATGCCCTGGGCAATGGCGTCCGCCATCATGCGGGTGTTGTTGGACATGGTGTCGTAGAAAATAGTGATGCGGTCTTCCTGATAGTCCGCCGCCCATTTCAGGTAGAGCTCCACAATCTGGGTGGGATTTTCACGCCACACCACGCCGTGGGAGGTGGCAATCATATCCACCGGCAGGTTAAAGCCGAGGATCTCGGTGATTTTCGGCGTCACCAGGCGGCTGAATGGCGTCAGGATGTTGGCGTAGTAGCGCTGGCACTGCTCGAACAGCTCGGTCTGGTCCACTTCGTCGTTGAACAGGCGTTCGTCGCAGTAGTGCTGACCGAAGGCGTCGTTGCTGAACAGCACCGCGTCGCCGGTCATGTAGGTCATCATGCTGTCCGGCCAGTGCAGCATCGGGGTTTCCACGAAGATCAGCTGCTTGCCGTTGCCGATATCCAGCGCGTCGCCGGTTTTCACGGTGTGGAAATTCCACTCCGGATGGTGGTGGTGGCCGTTGATCGAGTCGATGGCGTTGGTGGTGCAGTAGATCGGCGTGTTCGGAATGTAGGACATCAGCTCGGTCAGCGCGCCGGCGTGGTCCTCTTCCGCGTGGTTGATGATGATGTAGTCGATGTCGTCCAGGTCGATTTCACTGCGCAGGTTCTGCACGAACTCGCGGCTGAACTTGTGATCGACGGTATCGATCAGCACGTTTTTTCCTTCGCGGATGAGATAGCTGTTGTAGCTGCTTCCGCGCAGCGTTTTGTATTCCGTCCCGTGGAAATCGCGCACTTCCCAGTCACGTTGACCCACCCAATGAATGTTATTTTTAACAAGAATAGACATAGCAACCTCTACGTAATACAGCATTTTCAAATAAGATGGTTTGCCTATATCAAGTTGCGTGCCAGTTTTTAATTTATTGATTTAACTTAATTAATATTTTTATGATCCGTAGTGGGTAGTCATTATGACTATCAAAATCAGTGTCAATATGACAATATGAATTGTCAAAATGACAGCGAGGCCACTATGAGCTTTTCCGTAGACGTGCTGGCGAAGATCGCCATTGAACTGCAGACCGGTATCGGCCATCAGGACCGCTTTCAGCGGCTGATCTCCACGCTGCGCCACGTGCTGGCGTGCGACGCCTCGGCGCTGCTGCGCTACGAGGGGCGGCAGTTTATTCCGCTGGCTATCGACGGGCTGGCGAAGGACGTGCTCGGGCGGCGCTTTACCCTCGAAGGGCATCCGCGTCTGGAAACCATCGCCCGCGCGGGTGACGTGGTGCGCTTCCCGGCGGACAGCGACTTGCCCGACCCGTACGACGGGCTTATTCCCGGACAGGAGAGCCTGAAGGTGCATGCCTGTATCGGCCTGCCGCTGTTTGCCGGACAAAACCTGATTGGCGCACTGACCCTTGACGGCCTGTCGCCGGACCAGTTCGACACCTTTAGCGACGAAGAGCTGCGCCTGATTGCCGCCCTGGCCGCCGGGGCGCTGAACAATGCCCTGCTGATTGAACAGCTGGAGAGCCAGAACATTCTTCCCGGCAGCCCGGCGGCGTTTGAGCAGGTGACGCACACGGAGATGATCGGCCTCTCTCCGGGCATGGCGCAGCTCAAAAAAGAGATTGAGATTGTCGCCGCCTCAGATTTGAACGTGCTGATCTTCGGGGAAACCGGCACCGGCAAGGAGCTGGTGGCGAAGTCCATTCACGAAGCGTCGCCGCGCGCGGTGAACCCGCTGGTGTACCTCAACTGCGCCGCGCTGCCGGAAAGCGTGGCGGAAAGCGAGCTGTTTGGTCACGTAAAAGGGGCGTTTACCGGGGCCATCAGCAACCGCAGCGGCAAGTTCGAAATGGCCGATAACGGCACGCTGTTTCTGGATGAAATCGGTGAGCTCTCCCTGTCGCTGCAGGCCAAGCTGCTGCGCGTGCTGCAGTACGGCGACATCCAGCGCGTGGGGGATGACCGCAGCCACAGAGTGGACGTTCGCGTGCTGGCGGCCACCAACCGTGACCTGCGTGAAGCGGTGCTGGCAGGGCAGTTCCGCGCCGACCTGTTCCATCGCCTGAGCGTGTTCCCGCTTACCGTGCCGCCGCTGCGCGAGCGCGGGGACGACGTGGTGCTGCTGGCGGGCTTTTTCTGCGAGCAGTGCCGTCTCAGGATGGGGCTTTCCCGCGTGGTGCTGAGCCCGGGTGCGAGGTCGCATCTGCTGAGCTACGGCTGGCCGGGCAACGTGCGCGAGCTGGAGCATGCGATCCACCGCGCGGTGGTGCTGGCGCGGGCGACACGCTCGGGTGATGAAGTGGTGCTCCACGCGCGGCATTTTGCGCTGCAGGATGAAACCGCACCGGCAATCGCCCAGGCTCTACCAGAAACGGTGAATGAAAATCTGCGTGAAGCTACAGAGGCGTTTCAGCGTCAGATGATTACCCGCGCGCTGGAGCAGAATAACCGCAGCTGGGCGGCGTGCGCGCGGACGCTGGAGATGGACGTCGCCAACCTGCACAGGCTGGCGAAGCGTCTGGGACTGAAGGGCTAGATAATTCCGGCCTGATAGAAATCCTGCAGGTTGATGGCGCCGCACAGCCTGCCAGCGTCATCCACCACCGGTGCGGCGGTGATTTTGCGCTTCATCAGCACCTCTTTGGCTTCAACGGCGCGGCTCTCGGCATTGAGCGTCAGCCCGCCTTTGGTCATGGCGTTCGACACGTTGGTTTCCAGCCTGCCGCCGCCCACCAGCCAGCGGCGCAGGTCGCCGTCGGTGAACACGCCCTTAACGCTCCCGCTGTCATCGCAGACCGCTACCAGCCCCAGACCGGTGCGGCTGAGCTCCAGCATCGCGTCCATGACGCTGGTATCGAGTTTGACCTGCGGAATGGCATCGTCGGTGCGCATCAGGTGGTGAACCTTGTTGAGCAGGCGTGCGCCGAGCGCGCCCGCCGGATGCGAACGGGCGAAATCTTCTTCGTTAAAGCCGCGCGCCTGCATCACCGCCATTGCCAGCGCGTCGCCCATCATCAGGGTGTTAACGGTGCTGGAGGTCGGGGCGAGGTGCATCGGACAGGCTTCACGCTCAACGGAAATATCCAGCGTCGCCTTGGCGGCCAGCGCCAGCGGCGAGCGTGATTTGCCGGTCATCGCCAGCAGGGCGACCGATTTTTCCTGCAGGCGCGGAATAATCAGGTCCAGCTCTTTGGCCGAACCGGAGTAGGAGATAAACAGCATCACGTCGCGGCTTTCAATCATCCCCAGATCGCCGTGCAGCGCCTCTGCCGGATGCACGAAGAACGCCGGGGTACCGGTGCTGGCGAGCGTTGCGGCAATCTTTTTGCCGATATGGCCGGATTTACCGATGCCCGCCACGATCACTTTGCCTTCGCAGTGGATAATGGTGTTGGCCGCGCGGACGAAATCCTCGCCCAGACGTTCGGGCAGGCGGCTGGCTTCCTGCAGTTCCAGCATCAGCGTCTGGCGGCCCGTTTCTAACAGAAAATCACTCATCTCTCTCTCCGGTTACGATCACGTCGATTCCTTTCTCTTCCAGCGCTTTCTTGAACGCCGGGTCGATACCCGCGTCGGTAATCAGCTTATCAACGCTTTCAAGGCTACAGACAATGTTGGGGCTTTTGCGGCCAAACTTCGACGAGTCTGCCATCAAAATCACTTCCCGCGCGGCGTTGCACATGGCTTTACTGACGCTGAACACCTCGTTGAACGTCGTAACGCCTGCGTTCAGGTCGATGCCGTCGGTGCCCATAAACAGTTTATCAAAGCTGAAGTGGTCGAAGGCATTCTCCGCAAGCTGGCCGTGAAACGACGCCGATTTTTTGCGGAAGGTGCCGCCGGGCATCAGGATGGTCTGCTCGCTGTCGAACTCCGACAGGGCGTTGACGATGTGCAGGCTGTTGGTCATCACCGTGATGTTATTAAAGCGGCTGAGCAGCGGGATCATCTGCAGGACGGTGCTGCCTGCATCCAGAATGATGGAATCGCCATCGTGGATAAATTTGACGGCGGCTTCGGCAATCAGCGCTTTCTGGTGGGTATTGATCAGCGTTTTGTGATCGATAGGCGGGTCCGCTTCGTCCTTATTGAGCACCACGCCGCCGTAGGTTCGAATGACGGCACCAGAGTTTTCGAGCAATACCAGGTCCTTGCGTATTGTAGTGCCGGTGGTGTCAAAGTAGTGGGCCAGATCCTCTACCGAACATTTTCCCTGCTTTTGCAGATGTTCGAGAATGGCCGCCTGCCGCTGACGAGGTTTCATAGGCGCTTCGTTCCTTAGGTTGCGAAATGATAATTTCGCAAGTCTATAGCTTTCACAACGAAATTATCCATGTTTCAGATTAAGCGCTAATGATAGTGCATTCTGACAGAGTGGATCATGGGGAAAGATCACATCAGGCCGTAATTCCTGCAGCGAAATGCCGTTGATTGCCTGGATTTTCGCCGGACGGGCGAAGACGGTCATGCCGCGCATGATGAGGGAATCGCAGACGTGATTGTTTTCATCCAGCGCAACGGCGACGACCACGCGCGGTTTGAAGCGTCCGCCGGAACGCCCGACCCCGACGCGACCTTTCTGACACAGCGCGTCAAACGCGCGGTTAAACTGGTGGATCTGCCAGCCGCCAAACGCCATCTGGCAAATCCAGGCGAGGGCGGCGACGGTGATGAGTGCGGTGACCATATCGGCTCCTTGTTTTGTTCCCTCTCCCGGTGGGAGAGGGTTAGGGTGAGGGCATCAGGCCGCTCGATCAGAACATCACCTGCCCACCGGTGACGTTAATCGACTGCCCGGTGCAGTACGAGGCTTTCGGGCTGGCGTAAAACAGCAGCATGTTCAGCACGTCCTGATAATCGCACCCGCGCTTCAGCGGCACTTTATCGATGTAGTACTGCTCCACTTCCTCAGCCTTGATGCCGAGCTTGGTGGCGTACTGCGGCAGCAGGGACTGGAACATCGGCGATTTCAGCAGATTGCCCAGCATCAGCGAGTGCACGGTAATGCCGTACTCGGCCAGATCCAGCGCCAGAGACTGCGTCAGCCCCACGCCGCCAAACTTCGCCGCGCTGTAGCCGGAGTTATGCTTGCTGCCCACTTTCCCTGATTTGGAGTTGATCTGAATGATGCGCCCCTGAACGCCGTCGCGGATCATCAGACGGGAAAACTCGCGGGCGCAGAGGAAATAGCCCACCAGATTCACCTGCAGCGAGCGGTCAAAATCCCCCAGCTCGAAATCGCTGATAAAGGCCGCTTTCGCAATCCCCGCGCTGTAGACCAGCAGGTCGGTACGCCCAAAAATCTCGTCCACGCCGCGGGCCAGCGCCATCACGCTCTGTTCGCTGGTGGCGTCGGCGCCAAACCCGTACGCCATCCCTTCACCAAACTCGGTGTTAATGGTGTCCGCCACGCGGGCGGCTTTTTCACTCTGAATGTCCACTACCGCCACGCGGTAGCCCTCTGCGGCAAGCCCACGGCAGAGGAACTCGCCTAAGGTTTGTCCTCCACCAATGACAACGGCAACCTGACTCATGTGTTTCTCCTTAATTACGCAACAAATTTTAACGTGCAGCCTGGGGTGACAGCCTGCGGAACCGGGCCCGCCACGTGAACCGTGCCGGGATATTCGGCCTGCGGCTGGCCGTCGAAACGCAGGGTGATGTGGCCCAGCTCGCGCAGGTTTTGCTCGGCCACGTCGCCGACGGCGGTCACGGCATAGCGCGCCTCGCCCAGCTCCAGCTGGCTCCCGGCCTTCAGCTCGCCCTTCAGCTCGCCGTGGCAGTGGATAAAGCAAAACTCTTCGATATCCGCCGGGGCGCCTTCGCGGAAGGTGATCAGCATCTGGTCACTCAGCGCATCCGCCGCGCTCTGGCCGATGCGGGTAATGGTGGTCTGGTAAATCACGGTCATCGCAGGAACCTCTTATTGATAAATAAAGCCGGAGACAAACCAGGCAATCAGCACCGTCGGCGCGCCCGTCAGGAAGCGGCTCACCAGCACGGACGGCACGCCCACGCGCACGGTGTCCTGGCGTGCTTCCGCCAGCGATAGCCCTACGGGGATGAAATCGCACGCCGCCTGGGCGTTAATGGCGAACAGGGCGGGCAGGGCGAGGTGCGGGGGAATGTTCCCCAGACCAATCTGCACGCCAATCAGCACGCCGATGACCTGGGCAATCACCGCGCCCGGGCCGAGGAACGGCGACAGCAGCGGGAAGGAGCAGATCAGCGCCAGCGTCACCAGCCCGAGCGGGTGGCTGGCGAGCGGGGCGAGGCCGTGGGCAATCCAGTCGCCCAGACCGGACGCCATGATGATGCCGATCAGCGCCGAGACGAAAGCCATAAACGGCAGGATGGTTTTCAGCACCGTGTCGATGGTGTCGCGCCCGGACTGGAACAGTACCGCCACGGCGGAACCCATACCCATCCCGACCTTCGCCAGCAGGCCGTCGCTCTGCTCGGTGATCTTCTTGCTGGTGTCGTACTCGCGCGGGGCCGCTTTTTGCGGCGCGGCAGTGCCATTCACCAGAGTGATGTTGTCCTCCTTCACGCCTGAGACATAAATGTCCTCAAGGATGTACTGCGCCAGCGGGCCGGATTTTCCGGTGGAGTGAATATTCACTGTCGGAATGCGGCGCTTCGGATAGATACCGCAGCGCAGCGTGCCGCCGCAGTCGATCACCGCCACGCCGATTTCCGCTTCCGGCGGCTCGCCCTCCTTGAAGCCGTCGACCGCTTCCCAGCCGGTCAGCTCGCGCAGCCTGTCGACGATCGCCGGGCGCGTGCCTGCGGTGATGTAGACGATCTTTTTGCCTTCGGTGGCGTCGAACTCCAGCGGGCCGCCCCAGCCGCCCGTGCCTTTCTCAATGCGGATCCGGTTCATGCTGTGGCTCCTGAAAGATGGACTTTCTGTTCAAGCTGGATGCCCATTTTTTTCTCAAAAATGGCGGTGGTGAGGTCGGTCACCCAGCCGCGGAAGAAGTTGGTGACCAGGCCAACCAGCAGGTAGCTCACCGCCAGCGGGCCGAGCGGCAGGCCAAGGGTGGTGAGACCGCTGGCGATCCCGAGATAGACGAACAGCTCGCCGGGGTTAATGTGCGGGAACAGGCCGTTCATGGAATGGCAGCTGTAGGAGGCGGCGGCGTAGTAGCTCGGCTTGTACTTTTCCGGCATGAAGCGGCCGAGGCTTAAGGTCATCGGGTTGCAGAACACGAAGGTGCCGATGAACGGCAGTACCAGGTAGCGGGACAGCGGATTCCCGGCACAGCGCTGGGCGAAGCGTTCGATGCGCTGCTGGCCGATAAAGTTAATCAGCGCGTTCATGATCACCAGCAGGCTGATCAGCAGGGGCAGGATCCCGGTAACCATGCCGGTGAACACTTCTCCGCCTTTCTGAAACAGCCCGATGAACCACTCGGCGCCGTGGGTGATGGTTTCTATCATTCTTCTCTCCTGTGAGGCTTTTTTGTTTTTGTGTTGCGGGGCTAATAATAATCACTTTGAAAGGTTTTAAAGTGTTAGTTAGATCTCACAATGAAAGAAAAATGGATTATTTTGAAAGTTTATTGATGGGGTCAATGATTTTCGGTGGAAAAAAGGGCGGAATTGCGTGGGGGAGGCGCGTACCGCTTCCTTGAGGTGTTGCGGATGCTTTACCATACTGGGTTCTTATCGAACTCGTTAAATGGATGTCTCATGTTCAAGCGTCGTTATGCAGCGCTGTTGCCTGCGCTTATTCTGCTGTCTGCCTGTAGTAGCAAACCTAAGACCGAAGCCGTTCAGCAAACGGCGGGCGCGCCTTCCGGAGGATTCCTGCTGGAGCCGCAGCACAATATGATGCAGATGGGCGGCGACTTCGCGAATAACCCGGCGGCCGAGCAGTTCATCGATAAAATGGTGAGCAAGCACGGCTTTGACAGACAGCAGCTGCACGAAATTTTGTCTCAGGCCAGGCGTCTGGACTACGTGCTGCGCCTGATGGACAGGCAGGCGCCGACGGCCCAGGTGCCGAGCGGGCCGAACGGCGCGTGGCTGCGCTACCGCAAACAGTTTATTACCCCGGACAACGTGCAAAACGGCGTGGTGTTCTGGAATCAGTATGAAGACGCGCTCAACCGCGCGTGGCAGGTGTACGGCGTACCGCCGGAAATCATCGTCGGGATTATCGGCGTGGAAACCCGCTGGGGCCGCGTGATGGGTAAAACCCGCATTCTGGACGCGCTGGCGACGCTCTCCTTTAACTATCCGCGCCGCGCGGAGTATTTCTCTTCCGAGCTGGAAACCTTCCTGCTGATGGCGCGCAGCGAGCAGGACGATCCGCTCGATCTGAAAGGGTCGTTTGCCGGCGCGATGGGCTACGGCCAGTTTATGCCGTCCTCCTATAAACAATATGCCGTCGACTTTAACGGGGATGGTCATATCAATCTGTGGGATCCGGTGGATGCCATCGGCAGCGTGGCAAACTACTTCAAAGCGCACGGCTGGACGCCGGGCGGCCAGGTGGCGGTGCAGGCGAACGGTCAGGCGCCTGGGCTGGAAAACGGCTTCAAAACCAAATACAGCGTTGCGCAGCTGACGGCGGCGGGCTTAACACCGACTCAGCCGTTGGGCAATGTCGATCAGGTAAGTCTGTTGCGTCTGGATGTCGGGACGGGCTATCAGTACTGGTACGGCATGCCGAACTTCTACGCCATCACCCGCTATAACCACAGTACCCACTATGCGATGGCCGTATGGCAGCTGGGGCTGGCGGTATCGCAGGCCCGCGTGCCGGCGGCGTCTCCGTTTAGTCAGTAAGTCATCTTATTCCCCCTCTCCCTGTGGGAGAGGGCTGGGGTGAGGGCACCCGCGCGCACCTATTTCCTGCAGAAACATTTCGGCACACTCCCTTTTCAAACCCGCCATTTACATCTTCACCGCCTTTCATTATTGTTATGTTATAACATTTATTGCGGTGTCAAAATGTCAACGTCCCTTTTTTCTTTGTCTGCTCTGGTTCGGCTTTTGCTGGCGCTGGTGCTTGTTGCCTTTATTGGGCTGGCCGTGCGCTGGGCGGTGGCATTGCCATGATTGTGATGAATGAACTGGTCGCGGGATATGAACGTCAGCCCGTTACGCGGCCCCTCTCGGGCACGATTGAGCGCGGCAGCATGACCGCCATTATCGGCGCTAACGGCTGCGGGAAATCCACGCTGCTGAAAACGCTGGCAGGGTTTATTCCTCCCGTCAGCGGCGGCTTCCGCTGGCAGGGGAAGCCGCCGGTAATCGGCTGGCTGGCACAGCGTCACGCGCTGGAGGCGCAGTTTCCGCTGACCGTACAGGACGTGGTAAGCATGGGCTGCTGGCCGGGCATTTCGCTTTTTTCCGGGTTTCGTCACGAAACGCGGCTGCGCATTGCCAGCGCGCTTGAGCGCGTCGGGCTTGAGTCCATGGCGTTATCCACCATCGATGAACTCTCCGGCGGTCAGTTTCAGCGCATGCTGTTTGCCCGCGTCCTGGTGCAGCAGGCGCCGCTGGTGATGCTGGATGAACCCTTTACCGGGGTCGATGAAGCCACCTGCAGCGTGCTGATGGATCTGATGCTGGAGATGTATATGCAGGGGCAAACGCTGCTCGCGGTACTGCACGACAGCGAGCGCGTGTCGCGCCATTTCCCGCAGACGCTGCGGCTGGATGCTGACGTTCCCCAGTGGAAAACCGAGCGGGTGAGGGTGGCATGATCTGGCATCTCTTTTTTCAGCCGTTTATTGAGTACGGCTTTATGCGTCGCGCGCTGGTGGTTTGCCTGGCGCTCTCGGTCAGCACCACCGCGCTCGGCGTGTTTCTTCAGCTGCGTCGGATGAGCCTGATGGGCGACGCCCTTTCTCACGCCATTTTGCCGGGTGTCGCCGTGGGGTATTGGCTCAGCGGTATGTCGCTGCTGGCGATGAGTATTGGCGGTTTTATCGCGGGAATTACCGTGGCGCTGCTGGCCGGTCTGGTCAGTCGACGCACGCCGCTGAAAGAAGATGCCAGCTTTGCCGGGTTTTATCTCGGCTCGCTGGCGCTGGGCGTCACGCTGGTGTCGCTGCGCGGGTCGAATGTCGATCTGCTGCATCTGCTGTTTGGCTCCATCCTCGCCGTGGACAACGACGCCGCGCTGTTCGTCACGGGCGTCTGCATGTTCACCCTTATCACGCTGGCGCTGTTTTATCGCGGGCTGGTGACAGAAGCGTTTGATACCGCCTGGCTGCAGGTGAACGCCCGCTGGCTGCCTGGCCTGCTGCACGGACTGTTTCTGGCGCTGCTGGTGCTTAACCTGGTGGCCGGTTTTCAGGTGCTCGGCACGCTGATGGCCGTCGGGCTGATGATGCTTCCGGCCGTGGCAGCCCGCTGCTGGGTGCGCACGTTACCTGCCTTACTCCTGATGGCGGGTATCAGCGGTATCTTTTGCGCATGGCTGGGGCTGAGCCTCTCCTGGGCGATGAGTCTGCCGGCCGGGCCGTCCATCGTGCTCACCGCCAGCGCGCTGTTCTTTATTTCCATTTTACTGGGTACGCGAAGCAGGCTCGCTGGCAGCCTGCGGGCGTATTTTTAACGCAAGGGGAAACGATGAAACGTACAGGATTTGTAGTGGCGCTCGCGCTGGGGATGATGTCGCACGGCGTGATGGCGAAAACGCTGAATGTGGTGACCAGCTTTTCGATACTGGGGGATATCACGCAGGAGGTGGGCGGCGACCATGTGAACGTGACGACGCTGGTCGGGCCGGACGGCGATCCGCATACCTTCGAACCGTCGCCGAAAGACAGCGCGGCCCTGAGCAAGGCTGATGTGGTGGTGGTGAACGGCCTGGGGCTGGAAGGCTGGCTTGATCGTCTGGTGAAAGCCTCCGGGTTCAAAGGGCAACTGGTTGTCGCCTCAACAGGGGTGAAAACCCACACGCTTGAGGAAGATGGAAAGACTGTGACCGATCCCCATGCGTGGAACAGCGCGGCGAACGGGGCGCTCTATGCGCAAAATATTCTGAACGGGCTGGTGAAAGCCGATCCGCAAGATAAAGCGGCGCTCGAGGCTACCGGTAAGCCGTATATCGCGGAGCTGACGCAACTGGATAACTGGGCCAAAACGCGCTTTAGCCAGATCCCGCCGGCGAAGCGTAAAGTGCTGACCAGCCATGACGCGTTCGGCTATTTCAGCCGCGCTTACGGCGTGACGTTTATGGCGCCGCAGGGGCTGTCGTCTGAGAGCGAAGCCAGCGCGGCGCAGGTCGCCGAGATTATCAATCAGATTAAAGCCGACGGCGTGAAAACCTGGTTTATGGAGAATCAGCTCGATCCGCGTCTGGTGAAACAGATTGCGTCGGCGACGGGCGCACAGCCCGGGGGTGAGCTTTACCCCGAAGCGCTGTCGGCAAAAGGTGGGGTGGCAGACACCTACGTTAAGGCGTTTCGCCACAATGTGAACACTCTCGCTGACAGCATGAAATAACCTTTCCACCGCCGGTGCGTCCGTACCGGCTTTTTTCTGAAGCCCCCTCGTAAAACCTGAAGTCCATCCCCACATCTGACGAGAAAGTGCTATCTTGTGCAGCACGTTTTTCTGATGCCTGGAGCGAGAATGACTGACCATGAATTGATGCAGCTTAGCGAGATCGTTGGCCTTGCGCTGAAGCAGCGTGGCGCGACAATCACCACCGCCGAATCCTGCACCGGCGGCTGGGTGGCGAAAGCGATTACCGATATTGCCGGCAGTTCCGCCTGGTTTGAACGCGGTTTTGTGACCTACAGTAACGAAGCTAAAGCTCAGATGATTGGCGTGCGTGAATCCACGCTTGAACAGCATGGCGCGGTCAGCGAACCGGTGGTGATCGAGATGGCCATTGGCGCGCTCAAAGAGGCGCGGGCAGATTACGCCATTTCCATTAGCGGCATTGCGGGCCCGGACGGCGGCAGCGACGTGAAGCCTGTCGGCACCGTCTGGTTTGGGTTCGCCACGTCCAAAGGGGAAGGGATCACCCGCCGGGAGTGCTTCAGCGGCGATCGCGAAAGCGTGCGTCGTCAGGCAACCGTTTATGCGTTAAAAACGCTCTGGCAACAATTTCTACAAAACACTTGATACTGTATGACCATACAGTATAATTGCACCAACAGAACAGAAATCCACGGTGAAGCACAGTCGCTTCTCCCGGCATGACAGGAGTAATAATGGCTATCGACGAAAACAAACAGAAAGCGTTGGCGGCAGCACTGGGCCAGATCGAAAAGCAATTCGGTAAAGGCTCCATCATGCGCCTGGGTGAAGACCGTTCCATGGATGTGGAAACCATCTCCACCGGTTCGCTTTCTCTGGATATCGCGCTGGGCGCTGGCGGTCTGCCTATGGGCCGTATCGTAGAAATCTACGGGCCAGAGTCCTCCGGTAAAACCACCCTGACGCTGCAGGTGATTGCCGCGGCACAGCGCGAAGGTAAAACCTGTGCGTTTATCGATGCCGAGCACGCGCTGGACCCTGTTTATGCCCGCAAGCTGGGCGTGGATATCGACAACCTGCTGTGTTCTCAGCCGGACACCGGTGAGCAGGCGCTGGAAATTTGTGACGCGCTGGCGCGTTCTGGTGCCGTTGACGTTATCGTGGTCGACTCCGTAGCCGCACTGACGCCAAAAGCCGAAATCGAAGGTGAAATCGGTGACTCTCATATGGGCCTCGCGGCACGTATGATGAGCCAGGCGATGCGTAAGCTGGCGGGTAACCTGAAGCAGTCCAACACGCTGCTGATCTTCATCAACCAGATCCGTATGAAAATTGGTGTGATGTTCGGTAACCCGGAAACCACTACCGGTGGTAACGCACTGAAATTCTACGCCTCTGTCCGTCTGGATATCCGCCGTATCGGCGCGGTGAAAGAGGGCGAGAACGTGGTCGGTAGCGAAACCCGCGTGAAGGTTGTTAAGAACAAAATCGCTGCGCCGTTCAAACAGGCTGAGTTCCAGATCCTCTACGGCGAAGGGATCAACTTCCTCGGCGAACTGGTTGACCTGGGCGTGAAAGAGAAGCTGATTGAAAAAGCGGGCGCATGGTACAGCTACAACGGTGACAAGATTGGTCAGGGTAAAGCGAACGCGATCTCCTGGCTGAAAGAGAACCCGGCTGCGGCGAAAGAGATTGAGAAGAAGGTGCGTGAGCTTCTGCTGAACAACCAGGACTCCAAACCTGATTTCGTGGTGGATGCCGCGGATGCTGAAGAAACTAACGAAGACTTTTAATTCTTTCGTTTAAAAATGAAGGGCTGCTGATGCGGCCCTTTTTGCATTTCTGAATCAGCAGGTTTTTTATGAGTGAACCGACAACACGTCGACCCGCGTATGCACGCTTACTGGACCGTGCGGTGCGCATTCTGGCCGTTCGTGACCACAGTGAACAGGAGCTGCGGCGAAAACTGTCGGCTCCGGTGATGAGTAAAAACGGGCCGGAAGAGATTGATGCCACCGCTGAAGATTATGACCGCGTGATTGCCTGGTGCTATGAGCATCGTTATCTTGATGACGAGCGCTTTGCCTCACGGTTTCTCGCCAGCCGCGGCCGTAAAGGATATGGGCCCGCGCGCATCCGGCAGGAGCTGAACCAGAAAGGGGTGGCCAGGGAGTCCATCGAAAAAGCGATGCGCGAATGCGATACTGACTGGTGCGAGCTGGCCAGAGAACAGGCGATTCGTAAATACGGCGAACCGCTGCCGCGTGAGTTTTCAGAAAAAGTTAAAATCCAGCGCTTTTTGCTCTACCGCGGCTTTCTGATGGAAGATATTCAGGATATCTGGCGTAATTTTGCCGATTGAACGCATGCGGGATTTTACTTCCCACTAAAGAAAACTTATCTTATTCCCACTTTTTCCAGTAGCTGGTCTGTCCAACGGTTTACCGATACAGGCTGGCTACGACATTTCGTTAGCTTGATTTCAGGATAATTATGAGCAAGAGCACCGCTGAGATCCGTCAGGCGTTTCTCGATTTTTTCCATAGTAAGGGACACCAGGTTGTTGCCAGCAGCTCCCTGGTACCGAACAACGATCCGACTCTGCTGTTTACCAACGCCGGGATGAACCAGTTCAAGGATGTGTTCCTTGGTCTCGACAAGCGTAATTATTCCCGCGCCACAACCTCACAGCGTTGCGTGCGTGCGGGCGGTAAACACAACGACCTGGAAAACGTCGGTTACACCGCGCGTCACCATACGTTCTTCGAAATGCTGGGTAACTTCAGCTTCGGCGACTACTTCAAACACGATGCTATTCAATATGCGTGGGAACTGCTGACCGGTGAAAACTGGTTCAACCTGCCAAAAGAGCGTCTGTGGGTTACCGTCTATGAAACCGATGACGAAGCCTACGAAATCTGGGAAAAAGAAGTCGGGATCCCGCGCGAGCGTATCATTCGCATCGGTGATAACAAAGGCGCGCCATACGCGTCTGACAACTTCTGGCAGATGGGTGATACCGGCCCTTGCGGTCCGTGCACCGAGATCTTCTACGATCACGGCGACCACATCTGGGGTGGGCCTCCGGGCAGCCCGGAAGAAGACGGCGATCGCTACATTGAGATCTGGAACATCGTGTTCATGCAGTTCAACCGTCAGGCCGACGGTACGATGGAGCCGCTGCCGAAGCCTTCCGTCGATACCGGTATGGGCCTGGAGCGTATTGCAGCGGTTCTGCAGCACGTTAACTCCAACTACGAAATTGATCTGTTCAGCACCCTGATCAAAGCCGTTGCGAACGTTACCGGCGCGACCGATCTGAACAACAAATCGCTGCGCGTTATCGCGGACCACATTCGTTCCTGTGCGTTCCTGATTGCCGACGGCGTAATCCCGTCGAATGAAAACCGTGGCTACGTGCTGCGTCGTATCATTCGTCGTGCCATCCGTCACGGCAACATGCTGGGCGCGAAGGACACCTTCTTCTATAAACTCGTTGGGCCACTGATTGGCGTGATGGGTGCTGCCGGTGATGAGCTGAAACGCCAGCAGGCGCAGGTAGAGCAGGTTCTGAAAACCGAAGAAGAGCAGTTTGCGCGTACACTTGAGCGCGGTCTGGCGCTGCTGGACGAAGAGCTGGCGAAACTTAAGGGCGACACGCTGGATGGCGAAACCGCTTTCCGCCTGTACGACACCTACGGCTTCCCGGTTGACCTGACGGCGGACGTTTGCCGCGAGCGCAACATCAAAGTTGACGAAGCGGGCTTCGAAGCCGCGATGGAAGAGCAGCGTCGTCGTGCGCGTGAATCCAGCGGTTTTGGCGCAGACTATAACGCGATGATCCGCGTTGATAGCGCATCGGAATTCAAAGGTTATGACGCGCTGGAACTGACCGGCAAAGTGACCGCCCTGTTTGTTGACGGTAAAGCCGTGGACAGCATCAGCGCGGGCCAGGATGCGGTTGTCATTCTGGACAAAACGCCGTTCTACGCGGAGTCCGGCGGTCAGGTTGGCGATAAGGGCGAACTGAAAGGCAACGGCTTTAGCTTTAGCGTCAGCGACACCCAGAAATACGGTCAGGCGATTGGTCACCAGGGCAAACTGGTTTCCGGTTCTCTGAAAGTGGGCGAGGGCGTACAGGCTAACGTTGATGAAGCACGCCGCGCGCGCATTCGTCTGAACCACTCTGCAACCCACCTGATGCACGCTGCCCTGCGCGACGTACTCGGTACCCACGTTGCACAGAAAGGTTCTCTGGTTAACGACAAAGTGCTGCGTTTCGACTTCTCGCACTTTGAAGCGATGAAACCGTCTGAAATCCGCGCGGTGGAAGATCTGGTGAACGCGCAGATCCGTCGTAACCTGCCAATCGAGACCCACATCATGGAGCTCGAGGACGCGAAGAAAAAAGGTGCGATGGCGCTGTTTGGCGAGAAATATGACGATCGCGTTCGCGTGCTGAGCATGGGCGACTTTTCTACCGAGCTGTGCGGCGGTACGCACGCATCGCGCACCGGTGACATCGGCCTGTTCCGCATTGTTTCCGAATCCGGTACGGCGGCAGGCGTGCGTCGTATTGAAGCGGTGACCGGTGAAGGCGCAATCGCCAGCCTGCATGCGCAGAGCGATCAGCTGCACGACATCGCGCAGCTGCTGAAAGGCGATAGCCAGAACCTGGGCGAGAAAGTGCGCGTTGCGCTGGATCGCACGCGTCAGCTGGAAAAAGAGCTGCAGCAGCTGAAAGAGCAGGCTGCGGCGCAGGAGAGTGCAAACCTCTCCAGCAAGGCTGTAGACATTAAGGGCGTCAAACTGCTGGTCAGCGATCTGGCGGGCGTTGAGCCTAAGATGCTGCGTACTATGGTCGACGATCTCAAGAATCAGCTTGGTTCTACCGTTATCGTGCTGGCGACAGTGGCAGAAGGTAAGGTTTCTCTGATTGCGGGCGTCTCTAAGGATGTGACCGACCGCGTTAAAGCAGGGGAACTGATTGGTATGGTTGCTCAGCAGGTGGGCGGCAAGGGTGGCGGTCGTCCGGACATGGCGCAAGCCGGTGGTACGGATGCAGCGGCACTTCCGCAAGCTTTGGCCAGCGTTGAAAGCTGGGTAAGCGCGAAACTGTAATAACTACAAAGCACAAGCAGACGCCATAGCGGTAACGTTATGGCGTCTTGTTCACTGTGCTATCGATAACGATAAAGTCAGGTTGAGTTTGTGTATATCGGCTAAACTTACGTTTAACAGAATGTGATGCCGTGACTGCTTACACTTTACGTGTTTGTCATCGCTTACTTTTTGGCGTTATATGATGGATAATGCCGGGATACAAGAGACCCGACTCTTTTAATCTTTCAAGGAGCAAAGAATGCTGATTCTGACTCGTCGAGTTGGTGAGACCCTCATGATTGGGGATGAGGTCACCGTGACAGTTTTAGGGGTAAAGGGTAACCAGGTACGTATTGGTGTTAACGCTCCTAAAGAAGTATCTGTCCACCGTGAAGAGATCTACCAGCGTATCCAGGCTGAAAAATCCCAGCAGTCCAGTTACTGATATTGTCGCGTCTCGCTGTCGGGCGAGACGCAACCCTCCTGTCATTTTTCCTGCTCAACGTTACCGTTTAATTTCAAACGCTCTCTTTTTAACCACTCCGTTACCCTGAACTCGCCCTTACGCCGCTATTTCTGCAAAGGTTTTCTGTGAAGATGCCTGCAAAATCCGCTTATAAAACACCCTCTTTGCGGCTTTTACATGCGAATTGCGTGTGATTTGTGCAAACGATAAAAGCTTTTGGAAAATTGTTTGACTTATAAGTCCCAGAAAGTAATATATGCGCCACGCAGCGACGAGAAGCTCTTAACGAGTAACTCGAAGCACTCGAAAGAGGCGTTGTGTGGTGAGGTGGCCGAGAGGCTGAAGGCGCTCCCCTGCTAAGGGAGTATGCGGTCAAAAGCTGCATCCGGGGTTCGAATCCCCGCCTCACCGCCATTTTGCATCCGTAGCTCAGCTGGATAGAGTACTCGGCTACGAACCGAGCGGTCGGAGGTTCGAATCCTCCCGGATGCACCATCTATTACTTCATATTGCTTTAGAAGTGATATGAATATCGAGCAGTACAGTAGTAAATCCCGATGCATCCGTAGCTCAGCTGGATAGAGTACTCGGCTACGAACCGAGCGGTCGGAGGTTCGAATCCTCCCGGATGCACCATTTACTATTTCTGAAAGCAGTACCCTGATGCATCCGTAGCTCAGCTGGATAGAGTACTCGGCTACGAACCGAGCGGTCGGAGGTTCGAATCCTCCCGGATGCACCATATTCTCCGAGATAATAGCCACGCTGTTGTTTCAAGGTCTGCGAGTTAATCGCGAGCACCAGGGAGGATAACGTTGCTTCAGCAACGGCCCGTAGGGCGAGGCGCAGCCGAGTAATCCTCCCGGATGCACCATTTACTGTTTCTAAAAGCATTTCCCTGATGCATCCGTAGCTCAGCTGGATAGAGTACTCGGCTACGAACCGAGCGGTCGGAGGTTCGAATCCTCCCGGATGCACCATCTCTTCTGTTATTCCCTTCGCTGTTTATTTCTTAATCACTCTCGTAGTTATGACTTCTCAGTCAGCGACAAAAATCACCATTTACGATAAAGTAATGCTTTGTTAATCGTTTAGCGAGAGCACGATGTACGCACAGTATGACGGTTTGATCTTCGATATGGACGGCACTCTCCTGGATACCGAACCCACGCATCGTCAAGCCTGGACTGACGTCCTGGGCCGCTACGGCATGCGTTTCGATCTTCAGGCGATGATTGCCCTCAACGGATCTCCCACCTGGCGTATTGCGCAGGCCGTGATTGAACTGAATCAGGCCGATCTCGACCCGCACCTGCTCGCGCGCGAAAAAACCGATGCGGTAAAAGCCATGCTTTTAGATACCGTACGCCCTCTGCCGCTGATTGATGTGGTAAAAGAGTGGCACGGGCGCCGCCCGATGTCTGTAGGAACCGGGAGCGAAAGCGCGATTGCAGAAGCTTTGCTCAACCATCTTGGCCTGCGCCACTATTTTTCTGCCGTGGTCGCCGCCGATCATGTTAAACATCACAAGCCCGCACCGGACACCTTCCTGCTTTGCGCAGAATTAATGGGCGTCCCGGCGGCAAAATGTGTCGTGTTTGAAGACGCCGATTTCGGCATTCAGGCCGCGCGTGATGCCGGAATGGATGCGGTGGATGTGCGCTTACTGTGAGTGACGCGCTGTCACTTGCCTCATTATTCGCCAGCAGTTTTTTAAGCGCCACGCTGTTACCGGGAAATTCGGAAGTGGTGCTGGTGGCGATGCTGTTGTCCGGCGTGAGTCAGCCCTGGCTGCTTGTATTAATAGCAACAATGGGTAATAGCCTTGGAGGGCTGACTAACGTTATTCTTGGGCGTTTCTTTCCGCTGCGCGAAAAATCGCGCTGGCAGGAAAAGGCAGTCGGCTGGCTAAAACGCTATGGCGCTGCCACGCTGTTATTAAGCTGGATGCCTGTAATAGGCGATTTACTGTGTCTGCTGGCGGGATGGATGCGCATCTCCTGGGGACCGGTGCTCTTTTTTTTGTGCCTTGGCAAGGCGTTGCGCTATGTTCTCGTGGCGTGGGCAACACTACAGGGTATGACGTGGTGGCACTAATTGGTGGAATGAATACGCGACCTTCAATCGTCAACCATTACAATTATGCTGAGTAACATTACTTTGACAGGCGGGAGGTCAATTTGATCCCGGACGTATCTCAGGCGCTGGCCTGGCTGGAAAACCACCCTCAGGCATTGAAGGGTATTCAGCGTGGTCTTGAGCGTGAAACGCTGCGCGTTAACGCGGACGGTAGCTTAGCGACGACGGGTCACCCGAAGGCGTTAGGCTCGGCGCTGACACATAAATGGATCACAACCGATTTCGCTGAGGCACTGCTGGAGTTCATCACGCCAGTAGAGGGTGATATTGATCATATGCTGACGATCATGCGCGATATCCATCGCTACACCGCGCGCAACATGGGCGACGAACGTATGTGGCCCCTCAGCATGCCGTGCTATATCGAGCAGGGCCAGGAGATTGAGCTGGCGCAGTACGGCACGTCAAATATCGGCCGGCTGAAAACGCTCTATCGCGAAGGGCTGAAAAACCGGTACGGCGCGTTGATGCAGACGATCTCGGGCGTGCATTACAACTTCTCGCTGCCAATGGCGTTCTGGCAGGCGAAATGCGGTGAAACGGATAAAGACGCGATCTCTGAAGGCTACTTCCGCCTGATCCGCAACTATTACCGTTTCGGCTGGGTGATCCCGTATCTGTTTGGTGCCTCCCCGGCGATCTGTTCTTCGTTCCTGCAGGGGAAACCGACCACGCTGCCGTTCGAGAAGACCGAGTGCGGAATGTACTATCTCCCGTATGCCACCTCTCTGCGCCTGAGCGATCTCGGTTATACCAATAAATCGCAAAGCAATCTCGGTATTACGTTTAACGAATTGCACGAATATGTGGCAGGATTGAAGCGGGCGATCAAAACCCCGTCGGAAGAGTACGAGAAAATCGGCCTCGAAAAAGACGGCAAGCGCCTGCAAATCAACAGCAATGTGCTGCAGATTGAAAACGAGCTGTATGCGCCTATTCGTCCTAAGCGCGTAACGCGCAGCGGTGAAACCCCGTCGGATGCGCTGCAGCGCGGCGGGATCGAATACATTGAAGTGCGTTCGCTGGATATCAACCCGTTCTCACCGATTGGCGTTGATGAGCAGCAGATTCGCTTCCTGGATCTGTTTATGGTCTGGTGCGTGCTGGCGGATGCGCCGGAAATGAGTTCAGACGAACTGCTCTGCACCCGTACAAACTGGAATCGCGTGATTCTGGAAGGGCGTAAGCCGGGCCTGACGCTGGGTATCGGCTGCGAAACGGCACAGTTCCCGCTGACCAAAGTCGGCAAAGATCTGTTCCGCGACCTGAAGCGTGTTGCCCGCACAATGGACAGCATCGACGGCGGCGACGCGTATCAACAGATCTGCGACCAGCTGATGGAATGTTTTGATAATCCGGAACTGACGTTCTCAGCGCGTATTCTGCGTTCTATGATCGATCAGGGCATTGGCGGCACCGGGCGTTCACTCTCAGCGGAGTACCGCGAGATGCTGATGCAGGAGCCGTTAGAAGTGCTGAGCGAAGCGGATTTTGTCGCGGAACGCGATGCGTCCGTGGTGCGTCAGAAAGAGGTTGAAGCGGCGGATACCGAGTCGTTTGAGGCGTTTCTGGCGAAGCAGGCTTAAGCAGAAAAGAAAAAGGCCACATCGCTGTGGCCAAAATATACATCTCTGAATTCAGGGATGATGATAACAAATGCGCGTCTTTCATATAGTCAGACGTGCATTCTGTAGAAGAGTTCAGTTTATTTTAAAAAAAATCACTGTCGGAGGTGACGTATGCCGTTATTAGATAGCTTTACTGTCGACCATACCCGTATGGAAGCACCTGCAGTACGCGTGGCGAAGACCATGCACACCCCGCACGGCGACACGATCACCGTCTTCGATCTGCGTTTCTGCGTGCCAAATAAAGAAGTGATGCCAGAGAAAGGCATTCATACCCTGGAACACCTGTTCGCCGGTTTCATGCGTGACCATCTGAACGGCAACGGCGTTGAGATCATCGACATCTCTCCGATGGGCTGCCGTACCGGTTTCTACATGAGCCTGATTGGCCAGCCAGAAGAGAAACGCGTCGCTGATGCGTGGAAAGCGGCGATGGAAGACGTGCTGAAGGTGAAAGAGCAGAACCAGATCCCTGAGCTGAACGTTTACCAGTGCGGTACTTACCAGATGCACTCTCTGGAAGAAGCGCAGGACATCGCGCGCCACATCATCGAGCGTGATGTTCGCGTGAACAGCAACGAAGAGCTGGCCCTGCCAAAAGAAAAACTGCAGGAACTGCACATCTAGTGCACCTTTCCCCTCTCCCTCCGGGAGAGGGTAGGGTGAGGGTGGTTTAACCCCATGACCACAACCTCAACGTTCTCCTTTACCCATCGTCCCCTCGTTCCGTTTGCCCATGATTACGTTCATGGTGACAGCGAGCCGTGGCATGAACACGACTGCGCGCAGCTGTTGCACACCCTGAGCGGCGTGGTTCGGGTCGATACGGAATCGGGCTGTTGGGTTGTTCCTCCCGGTCGCGGCGTCTGGCTACCGGCGGGGACCCGCCACTCGCTTCGCATCACCGGCAACGTGGCGGCGCGAACGCTGTTTATCGATCCGCTGGCGCGGGCCGATCTCCCGGCCACCTGTCAGATCGTGCAGATCGCGCCGCTGTTGCGCGAGCTGATCCTCGTCTCTCTTGCTTTACCTGAATCGTACTCGCCCGGCAGCCGGGATGAACGCGTCTATGAACTCATTCTTGATGAAATCCGCACTATGCCTGTGCTGCCGTTTCATCTGCCGGAGCCGGAAAGCGAGGCGTTACGTCACCTGTGTCTGCAAATCCGGCAAAACGCGGGGGAGAGCTGGAGCAGCGCGCAGGCCGCGAGCATGATGAACGTGAGCGAACGCACCCTGAACCGCCATTTTCAGCAGCAGACGGGATTAAGCTACGGCGAGTGGTTGAGAAGGGCGCGCCTGCTGGAAGCCTTAGTGCGGCTGGCGCAGGGCCAGCCGGTACTACGCGTGGCGCTGGATCTGGGTTACGGCAGCCACAGCGCCTTTACGGCGATGTTTCGCCGGGTTATGGGCATCTCTCCCAGCGATTACTTTAAGAACGACTGACGGCGTTTAAAAGCGCCTGAAGCGACGCGCGCGCCACGTCGCTGTCGATGCCCACGCCCCAGCGGCTGCTCCCGTCCTGGAACAGGCAGCGGATGTAGGCCACCGAGCGGCTGTCGCTGCGTTCGCCTAACGTATGCTCGTGATAATCCTTAATCACGAACGGGGCGCTGATCCAGCGGCTTAAGCCTTGAGCGGCGGCGGAGAGCAGACCGTTACCCTGACCTTCCAGCTGACGCGTTCCCCCCTGCGTAGCGATGCTTGCCGTCAAACGCAGCTGGCCGTCCTGCTGGCTGTCGCTGCGGTAGGATTGCAGCGCAAACTGCGGCGTGGCTACCAGCCCGTAGCGGGTGCGGAACAGCTGCCACAGCGCATTCTGCGTCATCTCTTTTCCGTGGCGATCGGTTTCCTGCTGCACGTGCTGGCTGAAATCCTGCTGCAGGGCGCGAGGTAATTTCAGACCATGATTCTGTTCGATGAGCCACGCGCTGCCGCTTTTCCCTGACTGGCTGTTGACGCGGATCACCGCTTCGTAGGTGCAGCCGATATCCTGCGGATCGACGGGCAGATACGGCATCTCCCAGCGATCGCCAGGCCTGCGGGCATCAAAGCCTTTTTTGATCGCATCCTGGTGCGAGCCGGAGAAGGCGGTATAGGCCAGCCGGCCTGCCCACGGGTGGCGCGGATGCACCGGCAGCTGGTTGCAGGCTTCCACCACTTCCACGACCCGGTTCATATCGCTAAAGTCGAGATTCGGGCTGACGCCCTGGCTGTAGAGGTTCATCGCCAGCGTCACCAGGCAGACGTTGCCCGTGCGTTCCCCGTTACCAAACAGACAGCCCTCCACGCGGTCTGCCCCCGCCATCACGGCCAGCTCGGCGCTGGCGACGCCGGTACCGCGGTCGTTATGCGGATGTACGCTGATGCAGACATCCCGGCGGCGGCTGAAGTGGCGACAGAAATACTCGATCTGGTCGGCATAGACGTTCGGCGTGCTCACTTCGACGGTGGCCGGTAAGTTGATCACCATGGGCCGTTCGTCGCACGGCTGCCAGATCTCCGCCACGGCTTCACAAATCTCCAGCGCAAACTCCGGTTCGGTAAAGCAGAAGGTCTCCGGGGAATACTCATACTGCCAGCGGGTGTCCGGGTTCTCTTCACACAGCTGACGAATTAGCCGCGTGGATCGCGTCGCCAGCTCAACGATTTGCGCTTTTTCCATGCCGAACACCAGGCGGCGGAACAGCGGGGCGGTGGCGTTATACAGATGGACGGTGGCCTGTTTCGCACCGCGCAGGGATTCGAAAGTGCGATGGATGAGATCTTCCCGCGCCTGGGTTAATACCTGAATCGTGACGTCATCCGGGATGCGGTTCTCTTCAATCAGCTGGCGAACGAAGTTGAAGTCGGTCTGCGAGGCGGATGGGAAAGCCACCTCAATTTCTTTGAATCCGCAGCCCAGCAGCAGGTCCCAGAACTGCAGCTTGCGGGTGCTGTCCATCGGCTCGGCAAGGGCCTGGTTGCCGTCGCGCAGGTCGGTGGAGAGCCAACGCGGCGCGCGGGTAATGCGTTGCTCCGACCAGCGGCGGTCGGGCAGAAAAAGGGTTGGATAGGGTTGGTACTTGTCGGCGGGTGTGTTCAGCATGATGCGCTCCTGTTGTCTTTTCACTATCGTGAATTGATTTCAGGAGCGCTGCTTTATCGAAACTGTCAATCGCTGTCGCGTTCTGGACACGGTGCGGTTTTTTGCCGGATGGCGGCTACGCCTTATCCGGCCTACGTTCGTAGGCCCGGTAAGCGAAGCGCCACCGGGCAACTGTCACAGGACTAGTGCGCGCCACCGCCGCCGCTACCGGCGCCAAACGGTGGTTTAGCAAACCATACCAGCCCCAGCAGGACGATAAAGATCCCCGCCGATATCCAGAAAATCTCGTTGGCCGAGATAATCAGCCCCTGGTTGGTGATCTGCTGGGCAATCCAGCCGGACGCCTGCTGCTCCGTCATACCCATTCCCTGCAGCTGGTTGTACATCTGCTGAGAGTTCGGGTTGAACGGGTTCACCGCTTCGGTCAGCTGGGCATGGTGCATCGATTCACGGTTCGTCCACAGGGTGGTGGTGATCGACGTACCTATCGAGCCCGCCAGCGTTCGCGTAAAGTTCGACAGGCTCGATGCGGCCGCCATGCGCTCAGGCGGTAAACCGGAAAGCGTGATGGTGGTCAGTGGCATAAAGAAGCACGCCACGGCAAAGCCCTGAATAAACTGCGGCCACGCGGACGCGCCAAAGTCCATTCCCGGTTCGAACGTATACGCGCGCCAGTAGAAGCACACGGCGTACATGATAAAGCTGAACGTCACCAGCCGGCGCATGTCGAGCTTGTGGGCGAAGCGGCCAATAATCGGCGACAGCAGAACCGGAATCAATCCAACCGGCGCCGAGGCTAAACCTGCCCAGGTTGCGGTGTAGCCGTATACCTCCTGCAACAGCTGCGGCAGCAGTACAATCGCGCCGAAGTAGAGCATGTAGGCGAGGCTGATACACAGACAGCCTATGGTGAAGTTTCGCGACTTAAACAGCGACAGGTCGACTATCGGGTTATCGTCCGTCAGCTCCCAGACAATCAGGAAGCTCAGCGACACCACCGCGACAATCGTCAGGATGATGATCTCCCGGGAGTTGAACCAGTCCAGCTCTTTGCCCTGGTCGAGCATGACCTGCAGGCTACCGATGCCGACAACCAGCAGTGCCAGACCAATGGCGTCGATACGCCGCTGTTCCGTCCGGGTTTCTCTGCCGCGCAGCGACTGGAGCGTCAGCATTACCACGAGGGCGCCAATCGGTACGTTGATGAAGAAGATCCAGCCCCAGTGATAGTTGTCGCTGATATAGCCGCCTAAGATAGGCCCGCAAATCGGCGCGACAATCACGGTCATCGACCACAGCGCCAGCGCAATCGAGCGTTTGGCTGGCGGGTAGTTGTTCAGCAGTAAGCTCTGCGACAGCGGGATCAGCGGCCCGGCGACAATCCCCTGAATGACGCGGAAGAAAATCAGCATCGTCAGGCTGCTGGACATGCCGCACGCCCAGGAGGCAAGAACGAACAATACCGTTGACCAGAGGAACAGCTTCACTTCACCGACGCGCTTTGCCAGCCAGCCGGTAATCGGAATGGAGATGGCGTTTGCCACCCCAAACGAGGTAATGACCCAGGTCCCCTGGCTCAGCGACGAGCCAAGGTTACCGGCGATGGTCGGGATCGCCACGTTTGCGATGGTGGAGTCCAGCACCTGCATGAATGTCGCCAGCGACAGCGCGATGGTCATAATGACCAGCTGCGCGCCTTCCAGCGGTTTTTGCGGCTTTTGCTGTTGCATAACGCTCACCTTCGGATTAACCGGCGTTTGCCTTCACGATGTCATCGATCAGTTTGTTGACCGGATCGAGGCTAATTTCACGGGCGTTACTTTCATAAGCCGGGCTGCTGCGCACCTGGCTTGCCAGGATCTGACCGTCGCGGTTGGCGGTGTCGACCGTTACCAGCGTAGAGAGGCCGATACGCAGCGGGTGATCCGCCAGCTGTTTGGCATCCAGCTCAATACGCACGGGCAGACGCTGAACCACTTTGATCCAGTTACCGGTGGCGTTTTGCGCAGGCAGCAGGGAGAAGGCGCTGCCGGTCCCCATGTCCAGACCAACCACTTTACCGGTGTACTTCACGTCATCGCCGTAGATGTCGCTGACAACCGTCGCGCTCTGGCCGATACGCATATGGGCAAGCTGCGTCTCTTTAAAGTTGGCGTCTACCCACAGATTGTCTGCCGGCACGACCGCCATCAGCGGCGTGGTTGGGCTAATCTGCGCCCCTGGCTGGACGGAACGACGGGAGACATAGCCGGTCATCGGGCTGACGATTTTGGTACGCTGCAGGGCAAGCCACGCGTTGCGCACTTCGGTCGCCGCCTGCTGTACGGCAGGCTGGTTTTCCAGACTGGTGCCCAGCACCATCGCCTGGTTGGCGTTGTACTGTTGAATCGCCACATCCAGCTGTGCCTGAGCGCTGGCAACGGCATCGCGGGCGTGCTGCAACTCTTCACGGCCAATCAGGTTGGCGGTGCCGAGCGGTACGCGGCGGTTCAGGTCGCTCTGCGCCTGCGCCAGCGCCGTTTTCTGCACGTCGATGTTGGCCTGCAGCTGTTTGCTGTTGATCATCAGCTGGCGGGTCTGACGGACGCTGGAGGCCAGCGCGGTCTGTGCTTTTTCAAACGCCTGCTGGGCGTCGGTTGGATCGAGGGTCACCAACACATCGCCTTTTTGCACAAAGTCGGTATTGTCAGCCCAGACTTTCGTCACGCTGCCCGACACCTGCGCCATAATTTGTACCTGGTTCCCTGCCACGTACGCGTCGTCAGTCTCTTCTGCATGACGCAGTACTAAAAACCAATAGATCCCATATGCCACGGCAATAATGATAAAGAGCAAGGTCAACAGAAGAAGGGCGCTCTTACGTTTGCCTTTCTTGTTGGCCGGTTGCTGCGGGGTAGTGCTCTCCGCATTTGCGCTCATTGTTGTTCTCCACGATCTTCTTATTTTCACATCGGCTGAGCCGACCTGTTGTCAGAAAGGCCAGCACTGTGACGTGCTGGCCTGTCGGTTTTCTTATGAATCTGGAATGGTGAGCGTGTCGTCGCGTTAGCGCAGCGCCTCAAGAACGGCGCCGTCTTCATCCATCTGGTCCAGACGGGTGAGCAGCTTGCGAGTGATGTGCTCAAGCTGGTCGCGCTCGGCGGTGCTGAGGACAGACCAGAGTTTGTGCAGGCAATTGTGCTGAGGTGGCAGCACCTCGCGCAGGAACTGGTGACCTTTATCGGTCAGTTGCAGATGCAGGCAGCGGCGATCGTTGTCGCTTTCACGGCGCTCAATCCAGCCGCGCTTTTCGAGTTCATCGGCAATACGGGTCGCATTGGTACGGGAGGAGCCCAGCGCGCAGCTCAGTTCGGAAGGCTGAATGCTGTGATTTTCCTGAGACTCCAGCGTAATCAACGCCATAAACAACGTCTCGTTAATCCCTTGAGCTTTCAGCATTTTATTACGGTTTTCCAGTAGCTTACCCTGCATGTGCATGCACAGGCGAGTCAGCAGGATTTCCTGATACGGGAAGTCCTCATGGCGACTGGCGCGGAATTTAAGCATTTGTTCAATGGGCGTAAACGAACTATCCATTTGGGCATAACCTCATTAATTACAGCCGATATAGTAACGATAGTGACAAATAATGTAAATGAATTATTTGTGCGGTTATATCCGCCAAACTTATGTCACCATCAGAAAGCGCCGGGTAAGTCCGTGACCCGGTGAGCACAGAAAGCGTTGGGTGTGAACCCGCTGAAGAGAGGATGTGAGGACGGGGGTCTGAACTATTCATGCCGATTGTAAATATGTCACCCACATTAAAATTTCTGGGATAAATGATTACGTTTACATTAACAGAGTGAAGGGCCTCTTAACACCCTAAGAGGCCAACTCAATGTAAATGTTAGTTAATTGCATCCTGGCGGTGATAACCGCGCCACCATACTAGCAGGTTGAGAGTGGCGACGATGGCCCCGATCGCGCATACCCCCGACCAGCCCGCATGCTGCCACGCCGACGCTGAAATAAGCGAACCCGCTGCGCCGCCGATGAAGTAGCTGGTCATGTATCCGGCCGTCAGGCGGTTACGCGCCTCTGGCTTCACGCGATAGATGACGGTCTGATTGGTGATGTGAACGCCCTGAACGGTGAGATCGAGCACCAGGATACCGACGATCAGCGCCAGCACCGAGATGTGTCCGTACCAGATCGCCGCCCAGGAGAGCAGAAGTAAAACCAGCCCTGCTGAGGTGGTCAGGTGGGATTTGCCCTTGTCGGCCAGCCCGCCAGCGGGGCGTGCCCCCAGCGCGCCTGCGGCACCGGCCAGGCCGAACAGGCCAATCACCCCTTCGGAATAATTGAACGGCGGCGCGGCCAGCAAAAACGCCATCGACGTCCAGAGAATGCTGAAGTTAGCGAAGGTGAAACAGCCCAGCAGGGCGCGGGTACGCAGAAGCTTGTCCTGCTTAAACAGGCTGAAAACGGAGGCCAGCAGCTGAGGATAGTTCAGGTGGTTTTCCTGCTTCACTTTTGGCAGCCCGCGCCACAGCGCCAGCGCCATGACGACCATCAGCACGCTCGCCACCCAGTATACGGTGCGCCAGCCGCCGAGGCTTGCCAGCAGCCCGGCAACGGTACGCGCCAGCAAAATCCCCAGCAGCAGGCCGCTCATGATGGTGCCCACCACCTTGCCGCGTTTTTCCGGAGAGGCGAGGGTCGCGGCGAGCGGGACCAGGATTTGCGCCACGACGGAGAACAGCCCCGTAAGCGCGGTTCCGACGATCATCATCGTCAGCGACTGGCTGCTGGCGGTGATCAGCATCCCACCGGCGGCCAGCAGGGTCATGGAGACGATCAGCATTCGGCGTTCAAACATATCGCCGAGCGGCACCAGGAACAGCAGCCCGGCGGCATAGCCCAGCTGTGCTGCGGTAACGATAAAGCCTGCGGAGCTGGCGGAGAGATTGAACGCGCGGGCGATGGTGTCGAGAAGGGGTTGTGCGTAATAGTTGCTGGCGACCGCCAGACCCGTTGCCACGGACATTAAAAGGATGAGTGCGGGGCTAAGCCCTTGAGCTGTTTTTGTCATTAGTTTCAGGAATCGTTAGTTGAGTGATTATTTTTCCGGAAACCATAATAGCTAATGATTGTGAAAGTGGGGGGATTGTTGGGTGATGTATTGTGCGGTTTAGGTAGATTGTGCGGTTTGATCCCCTCACCCCGGCCCTCTCCCAAGGGGAGAGGGAGGTCATCGTGCCCTCTCCCTCTGGGAGAGAGTTAGGGTGAGGGGGAGGGTTTTGTTTTTACTTCTGCGCTTCAAGCGCCTCTTTCACCCAGCCGTCAAACAGCTGCTGGTGGGCTTTGATCCAGCCGTCGACGTGGCCTTTCACATCCGCTTCAGACGATTTGCCCGCATGCATCATTGCGTTCTGGGCATTGATGTCCGCCAGCGGCAGCTTCATCACCGAGAACAGCTTCGCCGCCGCCGGGTTTTTCTCCGCCCAGGCTTTGTTAGCCACGATATGCATGGTGTTCACCGGGAAGCCGTAGTTCATGCCGTTCGGCAGCTTGGTGTCGATATCTTTCTGCTCGCCCGGCAGGGAGGAGAACGGCACCTGCAGCCATACCACATCTTTGCCCGGCTTCAGCACGTCGCTTACCCAGTACGGCGTCCAGGTGTAGTAGATCACCGGTTTACCCTCTTTGAAGCGGGCAATGGTGTCGGCCATCATCGCTGAATAGTTGCCGTGGCTCACGTCGACCGTTTTCGCCAGATCGAATGCTTTGTTCTGGTGGTTAATCACCGCTTCACAGCCCCAGCCCGGCGAGCAGCCCATCATGTCGGCCTTGCCGTCACCGTTGGTGTCGAACAGTTTGGCGATCTTCGGATCTTTCAGCTGTTCAATGTTGGTGATGTGGTACTTATCGGCGGTTTTTTTGTCGATCAGATACCCCTGCGCTGCGCCCGTCACGAAGGTCCCTTCGCGATAGAACTTCTTGTCGCCACCGGCGGCGGCATACATGTCGTCGTGCAGCGGCTGCCAGTTCACCGCGGTAAAGGTGGCGTCACCGGAGGCAATCGACGTGTAGCCTACGTTGTAGTCCACTTCGCTCGGCGTGTTAACCGTGTAGCCCAGCTTCTCCAGCGCGCGGCTGACGATCAGGGTCTGGAAGCTCTCTTCCGAAATGGTGCTCTGCACCGGCTGTACGGTAATGCCTTTGCCAGGCAGGTCAGCCGCAAACGCGCTGGTGGAGACAAGGGTGGCAAACGCTGTGGCAAAAAGTACGTTATGTCGCATCGTTGTTCCTTATTTTGATTTCGTGAAAGGGCGGGTGAGTAACCCGACAGGACCGGTGGTATACCAGCGACGGTTGCCGCGACTGCGTGAATCACGACCGACGGCCTGGGTCAGGCGGTCAAGAATGATGGCGAGGATCACAATGCCGACGCCGCCGACGGTGGCCAGCCCCATATCGAGACGGCCAATGCCGCGCAGCACCATCTGACCCAGACCGCCAACGGCGATCATCGAGGCGATCACCACCATCGACAGGGCCAGCATCAGCGTCTGGTTAACGCCCGCCATGATGGTCGGCATCGCCAGCGGAAGCTGAACCTTAAACAGCATCTGGCGCGGGCTGGCGCCGAACGAGCGTGACGCTTCGATCAGGTCCGCAGGCACCTGGTTGATCCCCAGAATGGTCAGACGAATAATCGGCGGCAGGGCGAAGATAATGGTCACCACCACGCCCGGCACGTTGCCGATGCCGAACAGCATCACGATAGGCACCAGATAGACGAACGCCGGGGTAGTCTGCATCGCATCCAGCAGCGGGCGAATTATCTTCGCCGCTCGCGGGCTGCGTGCCAGCCAGATCCCCATCGGCAGGCCGATGACAATGCAAAAGAGCAGAGCGGTCAGCACCAGCGCCAGGGTGATCATCGCCTGCGACCATGCGCCAATCGCGCCGATAGCGATCAGAGAGATAAGCGTGGCGATCCCCATCCCTGCGCTACCGAACTGCCAGGCGATCAGGGAGAACAGGATAATCGCCACCGGCGCCGGCATGCCCAGCATCAGCTGCTGGAAGCCGTTCAGGATGTAATCCACCGGGACGCGGATCCCCTGGAAGACCGGACGGAAGTGGGTGACCACCCAGTCGATCCCTTCCGTGACCCAGCTGTCCAGCGGGATCAGCGTTTTGTGGAACGGATCCATGATGTTGAAGTGTTCTGGCGCAGGCGCGGGTGCGCTGTTGAGCCAGTCTACCGCGCCGCCGCCATCGGTCGGCGCTGGCGTGGAACCCCACGCGTCGGCAGATTGCGCAGCGCTGTCCGCTGCCTCAGTGGCGCCCCACGGGTTAGATTGATCGGTCATTGTTTGCCCCCTCGCGATCTAAAGCCTGCAGCAGCATCCTTTTTGAGATGATGCCGACGTACTGTTGTTCCTCACCCACGACCGGTACGGCGCACGGTGCCTGGCCCACGTGAGAGAGCAACTCGCTGAGCGGCGTTTCGGCGTCCACGGCAAGCGGAGCGTCAATTAACGCCGCATCGATTCCCTGGTTCTCAGTCAGAGCCGTTTTCAGGGAGTCGATGGAGACAACGCCAACAAATTTATTGCCGCGTTCAACCAGATAACCGTATTCACGGTCTTCATCCTGCAGCAGCTTCAGCGCCGAGCGCGGGCCGAAGCCTGGCGTTTTACGGATAATGCCGTTTGGCGTTCGACGGGCAATATCTTTGGCGCTAAAGACCTGGCTAATATCCACGCCGCGGAAGAAGGTGCGCACATAATCGTTCGCCGGATTATTGAGAATTTCATCCGGCGTGCCGACCTGCACCACTTCACCGTTTTGCATAATGGCAATGCGGTCGCCAATACGCATGGCTTCATCCAGATCGTGGGAAATAAAGACAATCGTTCGCTGATGTTTAGCCTGTAATTTTACCAGCTCATCCTGCATCTCGGTGCGAATTAACGGATCGAGGGCGGAGAAGGCTTCATCCATTAATAATATGTCTGGATTAATGGCTAATGCACGGGCTAATCCCACGCGCTGACGCATACCGCCGGAAAGTTCATCCGGGTACGCATGCGCATAATTTTCCAGCCCGACCTGACGCAGCGCATCAAGGGCTTTTTCCTGACGTTCCTGAGCCGGCGTGCCGGCTAATTCCATGCCGAAAGCGGTATTATCCAGCACCGTCATGTGTGGCATCAGCGCGAATGACTGGAACACCATTGCGATCTTCTTTCTGCGCACCTCGCGAAGCTCTGCGTCTGATATTCTGGCGATATCCACGCCGTCAATCAGCACCTGCCCGCGGGTGGGTTCAATCAGGCGATTGAGAAGGCGAACCATAGTGGATTTACCCGAACCGGATAATCCCATGATGACAAAAATCTCGCCTTCTTCAATGGCCAGACTGGCGTCTTTAACGCCAAGCGATAGCCCGGTTTTTTCCAGAATTTGCTCTTTCGTAAGGCCTTTCTCAATATATTTGAATGCGCGCTGCGGGTGCTCGCCAAATACTTTATAAAGATTTTTCACTTCTAATTTAATTGCCATGCAATAGAGAGTGTCCTGTTATTTGTTTATGCCGATATGATTACCATGGTAAATTGTTAACGGGCATAACCCTAACATACTGAGAATCTGAGACAACCCTGAGTCGGGCTAAGTGCGGAATTTTGACGTAAGCGAAACGGCTGAATTTCCCATGAATAAAGGGCTGAGGGCGGTTTGAATTTTTCTCATTTTTTTGCTGCTGCATCGGGAAATTTCGCCTGAATCGAAATGATTCAGGCGAATATGACGTGGAAATTACAGTGTAGTTGTTTTGTAAATATTAGAGAGGGAATTGTTGGGTTTATATTAAATTAACGAACGTTAGCGTTCATTAAAAATCCCAGTCTTCATCCTCGGTTTCCACCGCTTTGCCCATCACATACGATGAGCCAGATCCCGAGAAGAAATCGTGGTTTTCGTCGGCATTGGGCGACAGCGCGGCCAGAATCGCCGGGTTCACCTCCGCCATCTCCGGCGGGAAAAGCGCGTCGTAGCCCAGGTTCATCAGCGCCTTGTTGGCGTTGTAGCAGAGGAAGGCCTTCACATCGTCCTCCCAGCCGGTGCCGGCGTAGAGTTCCTCCGTATAGCTCAGCTCGTTGTCGTAGAGATCCATCAGCAAATCGAGCGCAAAGCCTTTAAGCTCCTCGCGCTTCGCCTCGCTGACTTTCTCCAGCCCTTTCTGATACTTATAGCCAATGTAATACCCGTGCACCGCTTCATCGCGAATGATGAGCCGAATCAAATCGGCGGTGTTGGTGAGCTTGCCCCGGCTCGACCAGTACATGGGCAGCCAGAAGCCGGAATAGAAGAGGAAAGATTCCAGGAACACGCTGGCGATCTTTTTCTTCAGCGGCTCGTCGGCGCGGTAATATTCCAGAACCAGCTCCGCCTTTCTCTGTAGTGACTCGCTCTCTTCACTCCAGGCGTAGGCTGCGTCCACGTCTTTGGTCTGGCAAAGGGTCGAGAAAATCGAGCTGTAGGAGCGGGCATGCACCGCCTCCATAAAGCTGATGTTCGACATCACCGCCTCTTCGTGCGGCGTCAGCGCGTCGCTCATCAGAGCCGGTGCACCGACGGTATTCTGAATGGTGTCCAGCAGCGTCAGGCCGGTAAAAACGCGGATCGTCAGCTGCTGTTCGGCGTGGCCGAGCGTTTGCCAGGCCGGAATATCGTTGGAGAGCGGAACCTTTTCCGGCAGCCAGAAGTTGCTGGTCAGGCGGTTCCATACCTCCAGGTCTTTATCGTCCTGGATTTTGTTCCAGTTAACGGCACTCACGCGTGACAGTTTCATCCTTTCTCCTTACAGCGCGCAGGACACGCAGCCTTCGATTTCGGTGCCTTCCAGCGCAAGCTGGCGCAGGCGAATGTAGTAGAGCGTTTTGATGCCTTTCTTCCAGGCGTAGATTTGCGCTCTGTTGATATCCCGCGTGGTGGCGGTGTCCGGGAAGAACAGCGTCAGCGACAGCCCCTGGTCCACATGTTTTGTCGCTTCGGCGTAGGTATCGATGATTTTCTCCGGGCCGATCTCATACGCGTCCTGATACAGCGCCAGGTTCTCATTGGTCATAAACGGGGCAGGGTAGTAAACGCGCCCGGTTTTGCCTTCCTTTCGAATTTCAATTTTCGATACGATCGGGTGAATGCTCGACGTGGCGTGGTTGATGTAGGAAATCGATCCGGTCGGCGGGACGGCCTGCAGGTTCTGGTTATAAATGCCGTAGCGCATCACCTCGTCTCGCAGCTGCTGCCACATCTCGCGCGTCGGCAGGGTAATCCCCGCTCGGGCAAACAGTTCGCGTACTTTTTCGGTTTTCGGCTGCCAGTCGCCTTCGAGGTACTGGCTGAAATATTCCCCGCTGGCGTAGCGGGACTGCTCAAAGCCCGCGAACCGCTGGCTGCGCTCGCGCGCCAGCATCATCGAGGTGTGCAGCGCGTGCCAGGTAATGGTGTAAAAATAGAGGTTGGTGAAATCCAGCCCTTCCGGGCTGCCGTAGGCGATGCCTTCCCGCGCCAGATAGCCGTGCAGGTTCATCTGCCCCAGGCCGATGGCGTGCGATGCGGCGTTGCCCGCTTCAATAGACGGCACGCTGCGGATGTGGCTCATGTCCGATACCGCCGTCAGCCCGCGAATGGCGGTCTCCACCGTGCGGCCAAAGTCGGGGGAATCCATGGTGTGGGCAATATTCAGCGACCCGAGGTTGCAGGAGATATCCTTGCCGATGTCCGCGTAGTCCAGGTTCTCGTCGTAGGCTGACGCGCTGTTGACCTGCAAAATTTCCGAGCACAGGTTGCTCATGTTGATGCGCCCGGCAATCGGGTTCGCGCGGTTCACCGTATCCTCAAACATGATGTACGGATAGCCGGACTCAAACTGGATCTCCGCCAGCCGCTGGAAGAAATCGCGGGCGTTGATGGTTTTTTTGCGAATGCGATCGTCGGCCACCAGTTCGTCATAAAGTTCGCTGATGGCCACGTCGCCAAACGCTTTGCCGTAAATACGCTCGATGTCGTACGGCGAGAAGAGCGCCATCTCGGCATTCTCTTTGGCCAGTTTAAAAGTGACATCCGGGATCACCACGCCGAGCGACAGGGTTTTGATGCGAATTTTTTCGTCGGCGTTTTCGCGTTTGGTATCAAGAAAACGCAGAATGTCCGGATGATGCGCATGCAGGTAAACCGCGCCCGCGCCCTGACGCGCGCCAAGCTGGTTGGCATAGGAGAAGGCATCTTCCAGCATCTTCATCACCGGGATCACGCCGGAGGACTGGTTTTCGATGCGCTTGATCGGCGCGCCCGCTTCACGCAGGTTAGAGAGCAGAAACGCCACGCCGCCGCCGCGTTTGGAAAGCTGCAGCGCCGAGTTCACCGCGCGGCCAATCGACTCCATATTGTCTTCGATACGCAGCAGGAAGCAGGAGACCAGCTCGCCGCGCTGGGCTTTGCCGCAGTTGAGGAAGGTCGGCGTGGCGGGCTGGAAGCGTCCGGAAAGGATCTCGTCGGCGAGCTGCTCCGCCAGCGCTTCATCACCCTGCGCCAGGGTCAGCGCCACCATCGCCACGCGATCTTCAAAGCTCTCTAAGTAGCGTTTACCGTCAAAGGTTTTCAGGGTGTAGCTGGTGTAATACTTCCACGCGCCGAGGAAGGTCTGGAAACGAAAGCCGCTGGCGTGGGCGCGCTCAAACAGCTTCACCACAAAGGCGCGGTCGTAGCGTGTGAGCATGCGCGCGTCGTAGTAGCCCTCGTTAACCAGATAGTCGAGACGTTCATTCTGGCTTGCAAACGTCACGCTGTTGGGCCGCACGTGGGCGGCAAAAAAGGCGTCCACCGCCTCACGATCTTTATCGAACTGAATGCGCCCCTGCCGATCGTAGAGGTTAAGCATGGCGTTTAATGCGTGGTAATCCGGTGTCGCCTGAATCACCCGTTCTGCGGTTGTCGTTGCCAAAATTCGTTCACTCCTTTACGCACGTTTTCGACGTCCTGCTGTGTCCCCATCAGCTCAAAACGATAGAGATACGGCACGCCGCATTTTTGAGAAATGACATCCCCGGCGCGACCAAAGGCATCGCCAAAATTGCGATTCCCCGCCGCGATCACGCCGCGGATTAGCCCGCGGTTATGAGGATCGTTCAGAAAGCGGATCACCTGGCGAGGCACGGCTCCTGCCGTACCGCCGCCGCCATAGCTGGGCACTACCAGAATGTAAGGTTCCTCTACCCGTATCCGCTCCCGCTCGTTCAGCGGAATGCGCACCGCAGGCAGCCCGACGCGCTCAATAAAGCGGAGCGTGTTTTCCGAGCTGCTGGAGAAGAAAACCAGCCCACTCATGCCCGGGCGGCCTGAGCGCTCAGGCGGTTAATCATGTCCGGGCGGAAGCCAGACCAGCTTGTTTCCCCGGCGACCACCACCGGCAGCTGACGAAAACCCTGCTTGCGCAGGGTATCTGCAGCCTCGGGGACCTGGTCAACATTCACCATTTCAAACGCCACGCCGCGGCTTTCCATTGCCCGTTTGGTCGCGTGGCACTGAACACAATCGTTACGAGTGTAAATAATAATGCTCATGATTCGTATTTCCATTTAAAATGAGGGTACGGCGCGAATCATCGCGTCGGGTTGTGTATATCTTGCTAAAGGAATACTAGATGTAGATGTCTTAAGTTTCAACCATACAAGATATGGGAAATTTAGATTGATATCGCCCCTGTGATGAGCACAGCGGGGCAGGGCAGGCTGTACGGGTTTTTCAGGCTAACGGGCATAAAAATGCCCCGGCGCCTGAGGCTACCGGGGCAGAATACGCGGGATTATTTACGCAGGCTGAGCAGGGCACCGACGAAGATGCCGACCGCCGCGACGGTTCCCAGAGTACATAGCGGTTTTTCACGCACGAAGGTCGTAGCACAGCTTGCCATGTCGCAGGCAGCCTGCGTGGCGCGTGAACGTCCGTTCATACGGGCGCGGGTTTCACGGAGCAGAGACTGAGCCTTACGCTTTGCGGCATCCGCTTCGTCCTTCGCGTCACTTCCCCAGGACTTCAGCACCTCTTCCAGCGTGTCCGCTAATTGGCTGACATCATTACGAATATCCTGAGCGTCGTCGTTAATATCGTTTCGGTTCGGTCTGTTAAACATACGATCCTCCGTAATTTTGTGTTCCCGTTCAGTTTAGTTCAGAAATTTAATATCTGAAGCGCATCACGCGTTATCCGGCAGTTTATGGACTATTCTGAAAGCCCTGCTATTGCTGAATACTGTAAGGTTGCCGGGCAGGAAAAGATAACGAGGAAAAGATATGTATTTACGACCTGACGAGGTGGCACGCGTTCTTGAAAAAGAGGGATTCACCATGGATGAGGTGACGCCAAAAGCGTATGGATATCGCCGCGGCGAGAATTATGTTTATGTTAATCGCGAAGCAAGAATGGGACGTACCGCTCTCATTATTCACCCGACGCTGAAAGACAGAAGTCTGTCATTTGCTGAGCCTGCCTCGGATATTAAAACCTGCGATCATTATCAGCAATTTCCGCTCTATTTAGGCGGTGAACGGCATGAGCATTATGGTATTCCGCACGGTTTCAGTTCGCGTATGGCGCTGGAGCGATTTTTGAAGGGACTGTTTGGCGACGTACAGTAAATCCGCGACTGGCGTGCGCCAGTCGCTTCACATCACGCTTTTGCCTGGCTGTACTGGCTGACCTTAAACAGGCGGCGGCAGTAGTCGAGGAAATAGCCGTAAACGGCTCCCATCAACATCGAAATAACAATATTCGAACTCACCGCCGCAGCGATCTGGTGCCAGTCTGCACCGACTGTCAGGAGAATGGCTACGTAAACCGGCGACTGGAACGTCACATACGCCAGAACGTCCGCCAGGCTTTTCACCCAGCCTGCAGGACTGATACGACGCGCGAAACGCATTACCGCATCGCGGTATAAACCGTAAGGCCATGCAATAATAATATTGACCGGGATCGCCACCAGACGAGAAGAAAGCGACTGCTCGAAGGACATTCCGGAGAGGAATATTTCGATCAGCATGTTCACGACGGAACAGTAAACAACCATCGCGAAAGTATCCGCCACCGCGTGGCGCAGGCGAGATTGCGGCGAGAACATGTCTGAACTCCTTGAGAAGAACACAAAAGAAACGATTTTCCTTCAGCGGTTAGTGCTTTAGGTTGGTTTGTTTGACGTGTATAGCGTATATCTCTGTGTTTGAACTAACAACTAGTGATTAATTTTTATTTAATCGCCTTTTGTCCACAAAATCCTCTAAAGTTGTTCGTTTTTTGTTCCGAACGTTATAATCTGTCTCGTTTGATGGTTTTTATATTAAAATCAATCACTTGTTTTTTCGGTGGCGAGAGGCAGGAATCCCCACCTGATAGCGGTGGAGTATGCTGTGGTTTGGATTAAAGTTGGCTATTTATATTAATGTGGTGATTGGATTCACCGGTGTCCTGTCAGCGCCTTGCGCTATTATTAACAGCGAGTTCTAAATATATTAACGCTGATGCCCGTACGGACCCTTGGGTAGATATTTCAACTCAAATGAATTATTCTGTCGGCGATTTATCTATTTATCCCCCAAAGAAAAGGTTTTCAAATAATATGTCTTTGACGTTACAGAATCTTAATAATATCCGAACCCTGCGCGCCATGGCGCGAGAATTATCCCTGGACGTTCTTGAGGAAATGCTGGAAAAGGTCAGGGTCGTTACTGAAGAGAAACGCAGCGAGCTGACGGAATTAGAGCAGCAGCGTGCTGAGCAGCAGGAAAAAATTAATGCGCTGCTGGAGCGGATGAAAGCCGATGGTATTTCCCCGACTGACCTGCTGGGTTCTGAACTGGCGCAGGCGGGTAAGCCAGCGAAAAAGCGTAAGCCGCGTGAAGCAAAATATCGCTTTATTGACCAGAACGGCGAAGAGAAAACGTGGACCGGCCAGGGCCGCACGCCGAAGCCTATCGCCAACGCGCTGGCAGACGGTAAATCACTGGATGATTTTCTGATCTAACGGATGAGCCGGGCGGAACACGCCGCCCGGCTGACTGTTCAGCAGACGCCGAAATCGCCTTCTTCGGTATAAGGCGCCACGTCGGCGGCTTTCAGCGTATATTTCTCGCCTTGCTCATTGCTGGCCTGGACCGCCACAATGCTGTCACCGTTCACTTCGAGCACTTTCAGTTTCGGGCCGCCTTTACGCGGTTGCACATAATCACCGACAGAAAACATATTACCTCCTCATCGTTTTAGCGATCTTCACCTTAGCCCACGCATGACGCCGGGTACAGCGTAATTCACCGATTACTGCTTATGAGGTACGCCGATTCCATGGCATCACCTTGAGCAGTCGCGCCATGCCGCAAAAACCCGTCACACCGGCGAACAGCAGCCCGGCTCCGACAAAACCGCTGAGCAGGAAAAAGCCGCTGGAGACGCTATAGCCCAGCACCACGCCACAGAGTATTAACAGCCCGGCGGCAATTTGCACCTGACGCATCAGCGGCAGCGGCTGGGACTTGTCTTCGACGGTTGGCAGCCCCGCCAGCTTCCAGCCCTGAATCCCCCCCTCGACCACAAATGCCTCTGCGGGCGCGGCGGCCTGAGCAAGGCGCTCGGCATTCCCCGACGTCCGGGCGCCGGACTGGCAGTGAAAAATCACCGTATCGCCCGCCTGCGCGTTAAGTGCGCCGGGTAAGGTATCCAGCGGCACGGACCGCGCGGCGGGAATATGCTCGCGGGCGTACTCGTCGGCATCACGAATATCAATCAGTTTTGCGCCTTCAGCGACCCGGGCATTGGCCTGGCGCGGTGAAAGAAGAGGAAGTGACATGGCGGCTCCTTACGGACAATAAAGGGTTTTCAGGGTGCTGATAAGCTGATGTACCGCATCGTTTTTAATGGAATAGAGAATGCGCTGCGCGTCGCGGGTGCTGTCGATAAGCCCTTCCTCACGCATGCGCGCCAGATGCTGCGACGTGGCGGAAGGACTTAGCCCCGTGGCTCGCGCAAGCTCCCCCGCACTGGTGCCGGGCGCTCCGCACAGGGTGCAGAGGATCAGCAGCCGACGCGGGTTGCTCATCGCTTTTAAAAGTGTGGCGGCCTGCCCGGCGCTGGCCTGAAGCTGTTCGAGTTCGGTCATGATAGTTTAGTGTTTGCTTAATTAAGTGAATGCTAAACTAATCCAGTGCATTAAACCAGCGTCAAAAGCGTAAAAGAGGGTAAACGCGAGGCCCGGAACTGGTACAGACGAATAAACTGGCTATGCTTACAGCGTTCTCTTTATTATTTTCAATGGATTAGATTGAACGGAGTGTTTATATGGGATTTTGGCGTATTGTTTTTACGATCCTCATACCGCCGCTGGGCGTGCTGTTGGGTAAAGGATTTGGCTGGGCGTTTATTATCAACATTCTTCTGACGCTGCTGGGCTACTTCCCCGGCCTCATTCACGCGTTTTGGGTACAGAGCAAAAGCTAGGCGCGCCACAGTAAATCGCTATAGATATCGGTCAGCACCCCCGCCGGACCAAACTGCTGCTTGATCCACCGCGTGACCTGGCCGGTTGCGGCATGCTGCGTGGCGAGCAGCATGCGCGAGTCCTGACGCGGGTTGTTAATCCGTCGGGTGACCAGCAGCCCCGCGTCTACCGCCTCGCGGACCATGTATTCCGGCAAAAAGCCAATCCCTTCGCCCAGGATCTGACACTGACATTTGGTGTTAAAGTCCGGGACCAGAATCGCCTCCTGCCCGTGCAGCAGCCAGCCAACCTTTTTGTTAATGGTGTGCGCGGTATCTTCCACCATGATGTTGGGATACAGGCGCAGCTGGCTTTCCGCTATTGGCTCCGGGGTGAACGCCAGCGGGTGTTCCGGCGCGATGGCAAACACCCAGCGAATGGCGCCGATCTCTGTGTAATCAATCCCGCCGCCGTCCAGCAGCGTGTCCGGCGCGCCAATCGCGATGTTGGCCTGGTTGTTGATGATGGAGTCCCAGACGCCGTTGTAGACCTCGGTGGTCACGGTGATCTGACAGGTGGGAAACTGCTTTTTCAGCACCTGCAGCAGCCGCGCCGTGTGGCGTGGGGTATACAAAAGCTGGTTGATACAGATGCGCACCCGCGCCTCAATGCCCTGAGAAATGGTATCAATCCCGCGCTTGATGGCGTGAAAGTCGTTCAGCAGGTCGGTGGCCTTACGGTAAAAGTAAAACCCGGACTCGGTCAGCTCAATGCTGCGCGTGCTGCGGACGAACAGCACCACGTCCAGCCCGGTCTCCATGCGCTTAATGGTGTAGCTGATGGCAGAGGTCGTCACGCCCAGTTCGGCGGCGGCTTTGCTGAAGCTGCCGAAGCGTGCGGCGGTAGTAAAGGCCAGCAGGTTTTCCTCGGTAAAGATGGAATTCATATCTCACTCCCTTCAGCCATCAGTTTTGAACATATTTTAACAGCGTCGTTACAACGCATTTGAAGCCGATCACAGTTCTGACTCTTTGTCGAAAGCCGCACGCAGTAAGGCTTCGTCAGGCATAAGCATAATGCAGCCAGAAGCGCTAAAAAGCGGAGAAACATAAGAAAAAGGTTGCACAGACGCACGTTTTAACCAGTTTATTGAATTTACCTCAACAATGAATTGACTGTCGATGAATCATTTTTAAGCGGATTCTTTTATGACCAGGCTGTTGCTATTCTCAGGTCAACAGAAATAAAAACATCGGGAGTCTGAATATGTCTGCGAACGAACTCGTTACTGAATTTCTGCTGGCGGCAGAAGAGGGCAATAGCGATGCGCTAAAAGCCTGTCTGGAGAAAGGCGTGGATATTAACGCCACCAATCGACAGAAAAGAACCGCCGTTATTATTGCCAGCCTGAAAAAGCATTATGACTGCGTGGAGTTATTAATTGCCGCCGGGGCGGATATTGATAAACAGGATCAGACCTGCTTTAACCCTTTCCTGATTAGCTGCCTGACCAACGATATCACCCTGCTGCGCCTTGTCCTTCCGGCAAATCCGGATCTCGATCGCCTGACGCGCTTTGGCGGCGTGGGCATTACCCCTGCCAGTGAAAAGGGGCACGTGGAGATCGTGCGCGAGCTGCTGGAAAAAACGGATATCAACGTCAACCACACCAACTTTGTTGGCTGGACGCCGCTGCTGGAAGCGATCGTGCTCAACGACGGCGGCGCAAAGCAGCAGGAGATCGTCAAGCTGCTGCTGGATCACGGCGCGAACCCGCACATGACCGACAAATACGGCAAAACCCCGCTCGAGCTGGCGCGGGAAAAAGGCTTCGATGCAATAGCTGACCTGCTGCTGGCGGCGGGCGCATAACGCATTCGGTCAGCCGCGTCCGGCTGGCCGTTAATTTAAAAAGCATTTTTACCGACGTGCATTTTGCACGACGGCGGCCCCCTTTTATCCGCGTTCAGGAGAAAATAATGCCCACAAAAATCGTCATAAAAAAGAACACCTATTTTGACTCCGTCTCATTAATGTCCGTTTCCACCAAAGCCAATAAATTACCGGGCGTCGAGCAGGCGTTTGTCGCGATGGCGACGGAAATGAACAAAGGCGTATTAAAAAACCTCGGGCTATTAACGCCGGAATTAGCGGAAGCCAAAAACGGCGACCTGATGATCGTAATTAAAGGCGACGCGGCGAATGATGAAACGCTGGCGGCCATCGAAGCGCTGTTCACGCGTAAAGAGAGCGGCGGCGCCCATGAAGCGCGCTACGCCACGATTGCCAGCGCCAAAACCCATCGGCCGGAGAGCAACCTCGCGGTGATTTCCGTCAACGGCACCTTCGCCGCCCGCGAAGCGCGCCAGGCGCTGGAAAACGATCTTAACGTGATGCTGTTTTCCGATAACGTGTCGCTCGACGACGAGCTGGCGCTGAAGCAGCTGGCGCATAAGAAAGGGATGCTGATGATGGGGCCGGACTGCGGCACCGCCATCATCAACGGCGCGGGATTGTGCTTCGCCAACGCGGTGCGCCGCGGACCGATTGGCATCGTCGGCGCATCCGGCACCGGCAGCCAGGAGCTGAGCGTGCGCATTCACGAATTCGGCGGCGGCGTGTCGCAGCTGATCGGCACCGGCGGGCGCGATCTCAGCGAGAAAATCGGCGGCCTGATGATGCTCGACGCCATCGACATGCTGGAAGCCGACGAGGGCACCCAGGTTATCGCGCTGATCTCCAAGCCGCCAGCGCCAGCCGTAGCGGAAAAAGTGCTGGTCCGCGCGCGCGCCTGCCGCAAGCCGGTGGTTGTTTGCTTCCTCGGCCGCAGCGAACCGCCCGCCGATGAAGACGGCCTGCAGTTTGCGCGCGGCACCAAAGAGGCGGCCCTGAAGGCGGTCCTGCTCACCGGCATCAAGAAAGAGTCCCTCGATCTGCATCCGCTCAACTGGCCGTTGATTGAAGAAGTGCGCGCCCGCCTGACCCCGCAGCAGAAGTACATTCGCGGCCTGTTCTGCGGCGGCACCCTGTGCGACGAGGCGATGTTCGCGGCGCTTGCGAAATTCGACGACGTCTACAGCAACATCCAGCCGGATCCGGCTAAGCGCCTGAGCGACATAAGCGTCAGTAAAGCCCATACCTTCCTCGACTTTGGCGACGACGATTTCACCAACGGCAAGCCGCACCCGATGATCGACCCGACCAATCGCATCAGCCGCCTGCTGCAGGAAGCCCGCGACCCGGAAGTCGGGGTAATTGTGATGGACTTCGTGCTGGGCTTCGGCGCGCACGAGGATCCGGTCGGGGTGATGATCGACGCTATCAAAGAGGCGCAGGCGATCGCGAAGGCCGATAACCGTCCGCTGGAAATTCTCGGCTACGTGCTCGGTACCGACCAGGATCCGCAGTCGCTGGCGCAGCAGTGCCAGCTGCTGACCGACGCAGGCGTCATCTGGGCCAGCAGCAGCACCAACACCGGATTACTGGCACGCGAATTTGTCTGCAAAGGGGAGAAAGCATAATGACGACCTTATTCAACCAGCCGCTGAACGTGATTAACGTCGGCATTGCGATGTTCAGCGACGATCTCAAAAAACAGCACGTTCCCGTCACCCAGCTCGACTGGACGCCGCCGGGGCGGGGCAATATGCAGGTCGTTGAAGCGCTCGATCGGCTGGCGGAAAAACCGCTGGCGGAGAAAATCGCCGCCGCTAACCAAATCGCCCTTGAGCGCATTATTCAGTCTCATCCGGTGCTGGTGGGCTATGACCAGGCCATTAACGTTGTGCCGGGCATGACCCGCACCACCATTCTGCACGCCGGTCCGCCTGTCGCCTGGGAGAACATGTGCGGGGCGATGAAGGGGGCGGTCACCGGGGCGCTGGTGTTTGAAGGGCTGGCGAAAGATCTGGACGACGCGGCAAGGCTCGCCGCCTCCGGAGAAATTACCTTCTCGCCGTGCCACGAGCACGACTGCGTGGGCTCGATGGCGGGCGTCACCTCCGCGTCGATGTTTATGCACATCGTGGAGAACAAAACCTACGGCAACCGCGCATTCACCAACCTCAGCGAGCAGATGGCGAAGATCCTGCGCATGGGCGCCAACGACCAGAGCGTGATCGACCGCCTGAACTGGATGCGCGACGTGCTTGGCCCGATGCTGCGCGACGCGATGAAGATCGTCGGCGAAATCGACCTGCGCCTGATGCTGGCCCAGGCGTTGCATATGGGCGACGAGTGCCACAACCGCAACAACGCGGGCACCACGCTGTTGATCCAGGCGCTGACGCCGGGGCTGATCCAGGCGGGCTATCCGGTGGAGCAGCAGCGCGAGGTGTTCGAGTTTGTCGCCAGCAGCGACTACTTCTCCGGCCCGACGTGGATGGCGATGTGTAAGGCCGCGCTGGACGCCGCTCACGGCATTGAGTACAGCACCGTCGTCACCACCATGGCGCGTAACGGATACGAGTTCGGCCTGCGCGTTTCCGGCCTGCCGGGGCAGTGGTTCACCGGCCCGGCGCAGCAGGTGATTGGCCCGATGTTCGCGGGCTATAAGCCGGAAGACTCCGGGCTGGACATCGGCGACAGCGCCATCACCGAAACCTACGGCATTGGCGGCTTTGCGATGGCGACGGCCCCGGCAATCGTTGCGCTGGTGGGCGGCACGGTAGAGGAAGCCATCGACTTCTCCCGTCAGATGCGCGAAATCACCCTCGGCGAAAACCCGAACGTCACCATTCCGCTGCTCTCGTTTATGGGCATTCCGACCGCTATCGACATCACCAAAGTCGCGGGCAGCGGCATTCTGCCGGTGATTAACACCGCCATTGCCCATAAAGACGCGGGCATCGGCATGATTGGGGCGGGCATCGTTCACCCGCCGTTTAGCTGTTTTGAAAAGGCGCTGTTGACCTTCCGCGATCGCTACTTTTTATAAGGCATGCATCCATGAAAAACATGAAGCTGGAGTGGAAAAGAGGTGACTGGGCGGCGTATTTCGGGTTGATGACCAACAACCTGACCAATTTGCTGACCATGATGGGGCTGCTCATTTTTGTCGTCGGCATCCCGAAGGAGATTGTTTATGGACGCATCGCGCCGGCCTTCGGGCTGGCGGTGCTGGTCGCGAGTATTTGCTACGCCTGGTTCGGCATGCAGATGGCGCGCGCCACCGGGCGTACGGATGTGACCGCGCTGCCGTCCGGCCCGAGCGCGCCGTCGATTTTTACCGTGACTTTCCTGGTGCTGATGCCGGTTTATCAGCAGACCGGCGATGCGGACTTCGCGATCCAGATTGGCCTGGTGTGGTGCTTCGTGGAGGCGATGATCCTCGCGGGCGGTTCGTTCCTGGGGGAAACCATCCGCAAGATGATCCCGCGCACCGTACTGCTGTCGTGCCTCTCCGGTTTGGGCCTGCTGCTGCTGGCGATGAACCCGATGCTGCAGGCGTTCGAAGCGCCGACCGTGTCGTTCATCGTGCTGCTGCTGATCTTCATCAACTGGTTCGGTAAAAAGCCGATTTTCGCCCGTATCCCGACCGGTCTGCTGCTGTTGATTGCCGGTACGGCACTGGCGTGGATCTCCGGCCTGCAAAGCCCGGAAGCGATTAAAGCGTCCATGTCATCCTTCGGCTTTAACCCGCCGGAAGTGCACGTGGACAGCTTCATGCAGGGCCTGCCGCACGCGCTGCCGTATCTGGCATCTGCCGTGCCGCTGGGGCTGGCGAACTACATCTTTGACCTGGAGAACATCGAAAGCGCCCACGCGGCGGGAGATGCGTACCCGACGCGTAAGGTGATGCTGGCGAACGGTCTGGCGTCGATGCTCGGCTGCCTGATGGGGAATCCGTTCCCGGTGACCGTCTACGTTGGCCACCCTGGCTGGAAAGCGATGGGCGCGAGCATCGGCTATACGCTGGCCTCCGGCGTGACTATGTTCATCGTGCCGCTGTTCGGGCTGGGGGCGTTTATGCTCGCCATCATTCCGATGACCGCCATCGTGCCGATTCTGGTGTTTATCGGCGTCGTCACCGCCAACCAGGTGGTGAGGGAAACGCCCAAAGTGGAGGTGCCGGTGATCTTCATCTGCCTGTTCCCGTGGATCGCCAACTGGGCGCTGACGATGATGAACAGCGTGATGGGGGCGGCGGGCACCAGCGCGGCGAAGATCGGCACCGACGTGCTGCACAGCAAAGGAATTTACTACGAAGGCCTGGTGCATCTCGGCAACGGCGCGCCGCTCGCCAGCATGCTGTGGGGCTGTATCGCCATTTTCGCCATCATCAACAAGCCGCTGCGCGGAGCCGTTGCGGCCGCCGTCGGGGCGCTGCTGGCGCTGTTTGGCGTGATCCATGCCCCGGTGGTGGGCTTTGCCGAGGGCAGTTCGCTGATGTTCGTCACCGCGTATCTGATGATGGGCGGCATGTTTGTGGTGAAGCATGTGCTGGATAGCCGCGAAGCGGCGAGCGCGGCGGCACCGGTTTCTGAATCCTGATAATGCCTGATGCCCTCACCCTAACCCTCTCCCACAGGGAGAGGGAACGTTAATCCCCCTCCCTGTGGGAGAGGGCCGGGGTGAAGGCACCAGAACGCACCTTCGAAAGGACACAAAATGAAAGAGCTTATGGTCGTCGCCATCGGCGGCAACAGCATTATCAAAGACAACGCCAGCCAATCGATTGAACACCAGGCGCAGGCGGTGAAAGCGGTGGCAGAGTCGGTGCTGGAAATGCTGGCATCCGACTATGACATCGTGCTCACCCACGGCAACGGCCCCCAGGTGGGGCTGGATCTGCGCCGCGCCGAAATCGCCCACGAGCGGGAAGGGCTGCCGCTAACCCCGCTGGCAAACTGCGTGGCGGACACCCAGGGCGGGATTGGCTACCTGATCCAGCAGGCGCTCAACAATCGCCTGGCCGCGCGCGGGGAGCAAAAAGCGGTCACGGTCGTCACGCAGGTGGAGGTGGATAAAAACGATCCGGGCTTTACGCACCCGACGAAACCTATCGGTGCGTTCTTCACCGAGGCGCAGCGCGACGAGCTGCAGCAGGCACACCCGGACTGGCATTTTGTCGAGGATTCAGGCCGTGGCTACCGTCGCGTGGTGGCTTCACCGCAGCCGCTGCGCATCGTTGAGGCCGACGCCATCAAAACGCTGACGCAAAAAGGCTTTGTGGTGATCGGCGCGGGCGGCGGGGGGATCCCCGTGATTCGCAGCGAGCAGGGCGACTACCAGAGCGTCGATGCGGTGATTGATAAAGATCTCTCCACCGCGCTGCTGGCGCGGGAGATCGGTGCCGACGTGCTGGCGATCACCACCGGCGTGGAGAAGGTGTGCATCAACTTCGGCAAGCCGAACCAGCAGGCGCTGGACACCGTCAGCGTGGCGCAGATGACGCGCTACAGGGAAGAGGGCCACTTCCCGGCGGGCAGCATGCTCCCCAAAATCGTCGCCTCGCTGGAATTTTTACACCACGGCGGCAGGCGCGTGATTATCACCTCGCCGGACAGCCTGCCCGCGGCGCTGCGCGGGGAAACCGGCACCCATATTGTTAATGAAGGAAGATAAGATGAGTGAAAACAAAAGCCGCCGCGAGTTTATTAGCCAGAGCGGCAAAATGGTCACCGCCTGCGCGCTGTTTGGCGCCACCGGATCCGTCGCGTATGCTGCTGACTCCGCGAAGCCAACCTGCGAGACGGGCAAACCGATGAGCATCACCGCGAAACATTACTATCTGGACAACGTGCTGCTGGAGGCCGGGTTCAACGTCGACGGCGGTGTGGCGACGAGCACCCGCACCGAGCTGAAAACGCTGGAAATTAACGACGGGAAGATCGTCGCCCTGCGCGATAACAAGCGCCACGCCGACGCCACGCTGCCGCACTACGATGCGGGCGGCAAGCTGATGCTCCCGGCGATGCGCGACATGCACATTCACCTGGATAAAACCTTTTACGGCGGTCCGTGGCGCTCCCTGAACCGCCCCGCGGGCACGACGATTCAGGACATGATCCGCCTTGAGCAGACGCTGCTGCCGGAGCTACAGCCCTACACCCAGGAGCGCGCGGAAAAGCTGATCGACCTGATCCAGTCGAAAGGCTCCACCATCGCTCGCAGCCACTGCAATATCGAGCCGACCTCCGGCCTGAAGAATCTGGAAAACCTGCAGGCGGTTTTATCGCGCCGTAAGCCCGGCTTTGACTGCGAAATCGTCGCTTTTCCGCAGCACGGGCTGCTGCTGTCAAACTCCGAAAAGCTGATGCGCGAGGCGATGCAGGCTGGGGCGCACTACGTGGGCGGGCTGGATCCTACCAACGTCGACGGCGCGATGGAGAAATCCCTCGACACCATGTTCCAGATTGCGCTGGACTACGACAAAGGGGTGGATATCCACCTGCACGAAACCAGCCCGGCGGGCGTGGCGGCGGTGAACTATATGGTGGAAACCGTGGAGAAAACGCCGGAGCTGAAGGGCAAGCTGACCATCAGCCACGCCTTCGCGCTGGCGACGCTCAACGAGCAGCAGGTAGATGAGATCGCCACCCGCATGGCGGCGCAGCAGGTGACCATCGCCTCCACCGTGCCGATTGGCACCTTGCATATGCCGCTGAAGCAGCTGCGCGAGAAGGGCGTGTTCGTGATGACGGGGACCGACAGCGTCATCGACCACTGGTCGCCGTACGGTCTGGGGGACATGCTGGAGAAAGCGAATCTTTACGCTCAGCTCTACATCCGCCCGAACGAGCAGACGCTCTCACGCGCGCTCGGTATTGCCACCGGCGACGTGCTGCCGCTGAACGACAAAGGCGAGCGCGTGTGGCCGAAAGCGCAGGACGACGCCAGCTTTGTGCTGGTGGATGCCTCCTGCTCCGCCGAGGCCGTGGCGCGCATTTCACCGCGCACCGCGACGTTCCATAAGGGCAACCTTGTCTGGGGCTCGGTGGGTTGACGTGCATTTCTCCCTCTCCCTGTAGGAGAGGGTTGGGGTGAGGTGCATTTCTCCCTCTCCCTGTGGGAGAGGGTTGGGGTGAGGGCATCAGGCCGCACTTCCGTAGGTCGGGTAAGGCGAAGCCGCCACCCGACAATGCAGTATACTGCTATGCACATTCTTAAAGAGCGATCTGCCATGGCACAAAATATCTACGACAATCCGGCGTTTTTTGAAGGCTACGCCCGGCTTCCACGCTCGGTGCAGGGTCTGGACGGCGCGCCGGAGTGGCCCGCGCTAAAAAGTATGCTGCCGGATTTAACCGGCAAATCGGTTGTCGATCTCGGCTGCGGCTACGGCTGGTTCTGCCGCGCGGCCCGCGAGCTGGGCGCTGCTGACATCACGGGGGTCGATATCTCAGAAAAGATGCTCGCCCGCGCGGCGGAGCTTACCGCTGACCCACAGATTCACTATCAGCGTAGCGATCTGGAATCTCTTAAGCTTAACGAGAATAGCCTCGATCTGGTCTACAGCTCGCTGGCGCTGCACTACCTGCCGGAACTGGATACGTTATTCGCCAGGGTTCAGCGAGCGCTCAAGCCAGGCGGCAGCCTGGTGTTCTCAATGGAGCACCCGATCTACACCTGCGCCGCCCGTCAGGGATGGCTGACCGACGATAACGGCGAGCGGTTCTGGGGCGTGAACCATTATCAGGATGAAGGCAAACGCGTCAGCAACTGGCTGGCGGACGGGGTGGTTAAATACCACCGCACGCTCGGCACCACGCTTAACGCGCTGATCGGGGCCGGATTAACGATAAGCGACGTCAACGAGTGGGGGCCAGCGCAGGCGCAGATTGACGCCTGGCCCGCGCTGGCCGAAGAGGCGGAGCGCCCGATGCTGGTGCTGATCGCCGCCCGTAAGGCTCAGTAACCCACCTTATACACCCGCCCGCTCTGCACGCCTTCCACGCTGCGGCGATAGGCCTGCGCCACGGTCGCGGCGGGAACGCTCTCAAAGCCCGGGAAGAAGCCGTCGTAGGTATCGACGGATTCGGTGAGTACCGTCGGGCTAATCAGGTTGATGCGGATCCCGCGCGGCAGCTCGCAGGCTGCGGCGCGGACAAACCCTTCCAGCGCCGCATTCACCGTGGTGGCATTCACGCCCTGGGCAATTGGCTCGTGCGCCACGATGCCGCTTATCAGCGTAATCGAGCCGCCCTCGTTCAGATAATGCTGGCCGGTCAACGCCAGGCGCACCTGCCCGAGCAGCTTGTCCTGCAGGCCCTGGTTGAAGTCGCTGTCCTTCATGGTCGCGAGCGGGCCAAAGTAAAGACCACCGCTGGCGGAGACAATCGCATCCACCGGGCCGATTTTCTCAAACAGCGCCTGGACGCTCGCCTGCGAGGTGATATCCACCTGCTCGTCGCCCTGCGTGCGGCCGACGCGGATGACCTCGTGGCGACGACTCAGCTCTTCCGTTACCGCACGACCGACCGTACCGCTGGCACCAATAATCACGATTTTCATAGCCGACTCCTTATGTTGTGAGCCCCCATTCTTTAATAAATAAAAATGGAGATAAACTGGGCTAAAGTTAGAAGATTGCTAACCAGGAGTTTGTAATATGGATAAGCTTCGCAGCATGGAGACCTTTATTGCCGTGGTTGAAAGCGGCAGCTTTACCGGCGCGGCGTCACGGCTGGAGATGTCGGCGGTAATGGTGGGGAAATACGTTGCGCTGCTGGAATCACAGCTCGGCACCCGCCTGCTGGAGCGTAACACGCGGCGCCAGAGCCTGACCGACGCCGGGCGGGTCTATTTCGACGAGGCGAAGCGGGTGCTGGAGCAGGTCGCGATCGCCGAAAGCGCCGTGGAACGCCTGCGCGCCGCGCCGTCCGGCACCCTGCGCGTGACCGCACCCACCTCGTTTGGCGGCAGCGCGATCGCGCCGCTTACGGCCTCTTTTTTACAACGCTACCCGGAGGTGCGCATTGAGCTGGATCTCACCAACCGGATGGTGGATCTGGTGGAGGAGGGTATCGATCTGGCCATTCGCATTGGCGACATTCACAACGACGATCTGGTGGCGAAATACCTCTGCCCTTACCGGATGGTGATCTGCGCCGCGCCGGACTACATTGCGCGCTACGGTACGCCGCAAACCCCTGCCGATCTGGTGGATCATCTCTGCTTATCCCACAGCGTGTGGACCGCACGCAACGAGTGGCGGCTGCCGGGCGTCGAAGGCGAGGTGAGCTGGAAGCGGGACGCGGTCTTAAGATGCAACGACGGCTACGGGCTGCGGATGGCCGCGAGAGCCGGGGCGGGACTGCTGCTACAGCCGGAAGTACTGGTGGCGGAAGATCTGGAAAGCGGCAGGCTGGTGCGGGTGCTGGAGGCGTATATTCCGGCGCCGAGACCCGTGCATTTGCTGTGGTGTCAGGATTTACGACCTCTCCCTAAGCTAACGGAATTTATCGCCCATATTCTGCTAAGATTGGGCACACTATAAAAAAGAAGGTATGCAAAGAATGTCTGTGAATAAACTCGCCAGCAGCGCGCAGGGCCTGCAATCATCTGCCATCCGTGAATTGTTAAAACATAGCAAAATGGCCGGCGTCATTTCGCTGGGTGGGGGTATTCCTAACCCGGCCTTGTTCGATCACGAAGGGCTGAAAATTGCCGCTGATGCCGTATTATCACAGCATTTTGGCGAGGCGTTCCAGTACGGCCTGACGGAAGGCGTACCGGGGCTGCGGGAAGAAATTCAGCGCATCTGTGAAGGGCGCGGGATCCGCTGCAAGGCGGATGATGTGGTCGTGACCTCCGGTTCACAGCAGTCCCTCGACGTGCTGGCGCGTGCATTAATTAACCCGGGCGATACCGTTGTGGTTGAGCGTCCAACCTATCTTGCTGCGCTGCAGGTATTTGGCCTGGCGCAGGCGAATTTTGAATCCGTTGGCACCGATGGCGACGGCATGAAGGTCGACGAGCTTGAAGCGCTGGCGGCAAATAAAACCATCAAAGCGGTCTATATTGTTCCGACGTTTGGCAACCCTGGCGGGGTAACCCTTTCTGAGGCGCGTCGCAAACAGCTGGTGGAATTATCGAAGCGCTATGACTTCGTCATTATTGAAGACGATCCGTACAGCGAAATTAATTATACCGATGAAGTTTTCCGCCCGTTAATTGCCCATGCCAAAGATATCGGCAACGAAGAGAACGTGGTGTATACCTCGACTTTCTCCAAAATTCTCGCTCCAGGAACCCGCGTGGGCTGGGTGCTGGTGCCGGAATGGCTGAAGCGCGCAGTAGTAAACCTTAAGCAAACCACCGACCTGCACACCAGCACGCTGTCGCAGCTGATGACGTATGAATACCTGAAAACCGGTCGCCTGCCCGATCAGATTAAAACGATCCGCGAAGCCTATCGCCAGAAATACCAGACGTTCGCAACCGAGCTGGAATCCGAGCTGGGTGATGTGATGTCGTTCCACAAGCCGAAGGGCGGCATGTTCCTGTGGGCGAATATGAAAAATGGTAGTAATACCACCCGCTGGCTGGAAAAAACGTTAAGTAACGGCGTAGTATTTGTGCCGGGCGAATTTTTCTACTGCAATGAGCCAGACCATTCAACGCTGCGTATGTCGTTTGTCACGCCTACGGATGAAGAGCTGAAGGAAGCGGTTCAACGCCTGAAAAAATCGCTGTAAAAGACCTGCGCATAATGGCTTTCCTGCCGTTATGCGCAATACGCGTTCAGGGCGGCACGGGCCGCGATCGTCCATGGAGATCTCCATGTTTGAATTTCTGTTCGGTGTCGTTACGCACACGCCTGCCTGGGTGTGGGTGCTGTTTATCTTCCTTATCTCTCGCGGCATTAAAGCCCGCAGGTCCGCCACCGTCACGCTGGAGAGGCTTGCCATCATTCCGGCAATATTTCTAATCTGGGATATCTACGATCTGGTGGTCTACCGCACGCTGACGCCCGGAACTGTTGCATTGTGGACGGCGGGGATCCTCGCCGGAGCCGCGCTGGGGTATATCCTGATTAGGCAGGCGGTTATCACCCGCGCAGATGCGCCGCGCAGCCTTTACCGCCAGGCAGACTACACCGCGCTGCCGTTTATGATGCTGGCGTTCGGCGTGAAGTATGTGCTGGGCGTGATGAGCGCGGTCTCTCCCCAGACGATGCAGCAGCCCGCCATGAGCGCGCTGGCAATCGTCTCCGGCGGCGTGTTTGCCGGCGTGTTTATCGGAAAATTTGCGCGTTACGTTGGGGTGTATAACAGTGCCGCACCGCGCCCGGCGGAGTAAGGTTATTCTGTCGCGTGTGCCAGCGTGCGATCTGCAGCATCGCCGCTGAGTGCTCGCGTGACTTCATGGATCCGCCAGATTTTCCCTTCACGCAGCGCGGCAAACAGGTAAACCTCGATCTCTGCCTGACGACCATCAGGATACGTGACCGTCACGATATGCCGGTCAGCCAGAAGTTCGTCATGGCAGGCTATCTCCACCACGGTAAAGGCGATTGCGCGGATCTGTGAGCTGACGTGGCTCACATGCTGGACAAAACCCCGGTAGTCAAGCGCGTGACCGTCCGTAAACTGCTGGTAATCGGGCGTAAATACCTCTGCCGGATCGATATCGCCGTTGAATAAGCGGGTTAACAGGCACGACATCTTTTCGCGCTGCGCGGCGTTGTCGGTGTGGGCTATCAGGGACGTGATAATGCTCATGCGGGCTCCTTATGCGGTTGAATCACCATTATCCTTGACAGCCGAAGTCGCAGTTTCTCTAATATGCCGAAGAATAACGATTTTCGGTCAAAATGATATGGTCAGTGTTGAAACGCTCCTTCATCCCGGCGGGTACCGAACGCCCTGGCACAGTCATCGCACCGGCCAGCTGTGGCGCATTGCAACGGGGCTGCTGGTCATTGAGACGCAGCAGGCGCGAGCGGTCGTACCGGCAAAACACATCGGCTGGATCCCTCCGGATCGGCAGCACGCCGCTTTTTCCGAAAGTGCGGTAGAAGGCTGCGCTATCTTTCTTGACCCCGCCGGGTGCGCAATGCTTCCCGATGCGCCCGCGCTGTTCGAGCCCGACGATCTCACCCATGCACTGTTTTCCCGTTTATGCGATGCAGAGAGCGAGTACGATCCGCGAAAGCTTGCTTTGCTGCTGGATGAGCTTGCCCTGACGCCCCAGGCTCGCTTTTCTCTGCCCGTGCCGACGGATCCGCGTCTGAAGAACGTGGTCAGCCATTTGCTGCAGTTTGTCGATGATAACCAGACGGTCGAGAGCCATGCTATTCATGCTGGGATGAGCGTGCGTACGTTCAACCGTCGGTTTAGCGCCCAGACCGGAATGAATTTTGTTAACTGGCGGCAGCTGGCTCGCGTCATGCGGGCAATGGAGTGGCTGGCGGCGGGGAAGCCGGTAGGGTGGATTGCGCTGTCCTGCGGCTACAGCAGCGTCAGCGCATTTATTGAGGTTTTCAGAGCATGGACCGGTAAAACGCCGGGGCAGTGGGCGATTAAAGAAGGCCCTTTTGGGCGAAGGTAATGCGCGTGGCTGCGTTGAGATCCAGCTCTTTTAACGATTCCGGATTAACCCAGGCGATCTCCTGAAACTCTTCATTAAACGTGACTTCCCGGTTGGCGCTGATGCAGTCGAAGATCAGATAGATCATGTAAATCTCCTCAGTGGTGCCATCGGCGTAGGTTTTCACCCTGATGTCATCGCGAAAAGCCCATGGCGTAACCGAGACAATCTCCAGCGCTTCGCCCAGCTCTTCGCGGATCTCACGGCGCAACGCCTGTTCCATGGTTTCGCCCGGCTCCATTCCACCGCCGGAGAGAGCCCACTGGCCGGGGAACACGCCGCGATCGTCGGCCATTTTACACAGGAGGTAGGCACCGTCATTCTGGATGATGGGGCAGACAATGGTTCGTTGGCGCATGATTTCTTCCTGAAAAAGTATTGATAGGTGAAGTGTTTACCGAATCAGGCTACATCCGGCTGGCCAGATTTTCGCTTAGCCATGACGTCCGCAACGGTCTTTATACGGCTTAGCTCCTCCTGCGTCCTGGGGTTGGATTGCGCTTCCCAGATATCGACGTTCAGCTGTAAGTTAAGCCAAAATTCAATCGTGGTATCAAAGGCTTTTGCCAGTTTGATCGCCATATCGGCAGTCAGCTTGCGATTGTTATTGACCAGCGCGCTGATGGTGTTGCGGTGAACATTGAGCATCTCCGCCAGATCGCTGATTTTCAGATTGAGCGGTTCAAGATACTCATACTGCAACACGTCGCCCGGCGTGGTGGGTTTGCGGAGTGCCTGTTGAAGTGTCATAGGTGATGCCTCACTTGTGTTGCGTGTACTTGTGTGGAGAGAGGTAGAGATCTTCTGCTTTACCCTCTGTCCAGCGAAATACGAGCCTGTATTGCCTGTTTACCCGGATTGAGGAATATCCCTTCAGTGGAGGATTCAATGCTTCATACATATTGCCCGGTGGCGATCGCAAATCCCTGTGCGAGGTTGCTGCCCTGATGATATCGAGCTTTCTCGCAAGCGCTGTTTCCAGATTTGCAGGAATAACATTGCTCGATCTGCCGTAAAGAAAAAAATCCTCAAGCCATTGATCCCGAAAATAACTAATCATAATGGTGCTGAGCTCCAGTCCTTGAAGCTGATTGAATAGTAATGCACTCCTGCACAGTGCGCAAGTGCGTTTTTGTCTGCTGTTAATATTACCTTGGCGATGGCTGAAGGGAAGTGGGATGTATGGCTAAAGATGAATACTCCGAGGTAGGTTCCAGTTCTGACGTGCGGTTAAATGCCCGGCGGCGCTGCGCTTGTAAGGGCCTCCGGGTATGTAGGCCGGGTAAGGCGGAGCCGCCACCCGGCGATTGACTATCGTTCCCTCAGCGCCTCTTTCGCCCGGTTAAACGGCTTGATCAGATAATCCAGCACCGTTTTCTCGCCGGTCTTAATGTCCACCGTCGCAATCATCCCCGGCACAATCGAGAAGTGCCTGCCGGCCTTATTCACCAGGTAATCCTGGCTGGTGCGGATAAACACCCGGTAATAGAACACCTCCGGCTTGGCCTCGTCCTGGATGGTGTCCGGAGAGATCGTTTCGACGACCCCGTGCAGGCCGCCGTAAATGGCGTAATCGTAGGCGGTGATTTTAACCAGCGCCTCCTGGTTCGGGTGGATAAAGGCGATATCGCGCGGCGACAGGCGGGTTTCGATCAGCAGGTGATCGTCCACCGGCACAATCTCCATCAGCTCGCCGTTGGGCGGGATCACGCCGCCGATGGTGGTGACCTTGATGTTTTTCACGATCCCGCGCACCGGGGATTTTACCGTCAGACGGGTGACGGAATCCTGGCGGCCCTTGAGGATCGCCGAAACCATATCCACCTCCGCGTTGGCCTTGGATAACGCCTCGCGCGCCTGAACGTAATACTGCGAGCGTACGTCGGTGAGCTTCAGCTCCAGATCGCTTTTCTGCCGCTGCAGGCGCAGCACCTCCACGTGGCTGGCGGCACCGGTTTTCACCAGCCGCTGGGTGATAGCCAGCTCCTTATTGGCGAGATCTAACGCGGCGCGCAGCTCCCGTTGGGTATCCTCCAGCTGCGCGCGGCGGGAGTTGTAGAGGCGCGTTTCGTCAGCAATCAGATCCGGCCACTTTGCCAGCGAAGGGGGGAACTTCAGCGGGAGATCGTTCACCTCGGCGTACAGGCGGGCGCTGGAGGCCAGTGAGGCCCGGTAGCGCGCCGCGCTTTCGCCGACGTTCGATTCGGAACGCGTTGGATCGAGCCGCGCCAGCACCTGCCCGGCCTGCACCTGATCGCCCTCGTGGACGTTCAGCTCGGTGAGGATCCCGCCGTCGAGAGACTGTAAGACCTGCTCGCGCGAGCTGGGGATCACTTTACCCGAGCCGGTTGATACCTCATCCAGCACGCCAAACCACGCCCAGACGCCCAGCACCACAAACATCAGCAGCGAGAAGATCACGATCCGACGCGCGCCGGTATAGCCGCTTTCGGAGTCGAGGGCGTTATCCAGATCGTCCATTGCCGCCACGTCACGCTGACTGATTTTCATTTTTCCACTCCCGTCCGGTTGCTGCCTGCTGCTGTTGCTGCTGCATACGGCTGTTGTTCAGCGCCTGGGCTTTTGGCGCGTCCATCACCAGCATCCCCTCTTTCAACACCACGACGCGCTCCACCAGTTCCAGCACCGGCACGCGATGCGTGGCGACAATCAGGGTGCGATGCCCGAGCCAGTCGCCCAGACGCTGGATGAATTCCCGCTCGGTGTGCTCGTCCAGCGACGCGGTGGGTTCATCCATTAGCACAATATTCGGATCGCGCAGCAGCATCCGCGCCAGCAGAATCGACTGGCGTTGCCCGCCGGATAATCCCACGCCGTTTTCCATGATCGGGTAGTCCAGCCCCTTGGGCAGCTTCTGCACGAAGCCTGCCGCGCCGGTCAGCTCCAGCGCCTCGAAAATCTCTTCGTCGGTGGCGCGCGGCATGCCGAGGGTGATGTTTTCGCGCAGGGTGCCGTAAAACAGCCGGGCGTTCTGGGTCATAAAGCCGACGTTGCGCCGGACGTCGGCGACGTCGAGATGCGGCAGGCTGAAGTTATCAAGCCGCAGCTCGCCGGCCGCCAGATCCATTCCGCCCGCCATGGCCTGCAGCATGGTCGATTTGCCCGCGCCGTTGCGCCCGAGGATCGCCACTTTTTCTCCCGGCCGGATCTCCAGCCGGTTAATGCGCAGCGCCATGCGCGGATCGTCCGGCTGATAGCGGAACTGCGCCTGCTCGAAGAGGTAATGACCGCGCAGCACGTCCTGGCGGATCGGCGTCTCCTCGCGCTGATTTTCGGTGGGAAGCTGCATGATGCTGTCCAGCCCCTCTTTTGCCGCTTTGACCTGCTGCCAGCGCGCCAGCACGCCGCACAGCGTCGCCATCGGGGCGATCATGCGGGAGGCCAGCATCGACGCGGCGACCACCGAACCGGTGGTCAGGGTGCCGTCGATCACCATCGGGGCGCCGACCACAATCACCCCGGCGTAGACCAGGCTCTGAATGGTCATCCCCCAGCTAATCAGGTTCTGCGTCAGCTCGCGGGTGCGCAGGCCGGATTCTGCGGTGATCTGGATATAGCTGTTCCACTGCTGCAAAAAGCGGTTTTCCGCCTGCATCAGCTTGATGTCCTCCAGCCCCTGCACGCTCTCCACCAGCACCGCGTTGCGCAGGGTCGATTCATGAGCCGACTGCTTTGCCAGCTCCGCCAGCTTCTTCTGCAGCAGCAGGCCGGGCAGGACCATGATCACCGCCGCGACCGGGGCGATCCACGCCAGCTGCGGGGCGATGATCGCCAGCACCACCACGAACAGGAGAAAGAACGGCAGGTCGACAATGGTCGAAATGGTGGACGAGGTGACCATCTCGCGGATCTGCTCCAGCTCGCGCAGCTGAGAGATAAAGCTGCCGGTGGAGCGGGGGATCGCGCTGTTGCGCAGCCGCAGCGCGTGGCCGAAGACGCGATCCGAAACGCGCATGTCCGAGCGCTTGCCGAGCAGATCCATAATGTGCCCGCGCGCCACGCGCAGCACAAAGCCAAACAGGGTGGCAATCAGCACCCCGATGGTCAGGACGTAAAGCGTCGGGTAGGACTGCGCGGGGATCACCCGGTCATACACCTGCATGGAAAAGACGATCCCGGAGAGCGACAGCACGTTGATAAAGAGGGCGGCCAGCATGACCCAGCTGTAGGGGCGCAGGTCGCGCATCACCAGCCGGTAGAGCCAGTCCGGGCGGTATTTTGAGATATAGGCATCCACGCGGCTGTCCTTCAGCGCGGCGAGTGGACGCAGGGCAATGACGTGGCGGATAGCGGGCAGCATCGCCGTCATCGACAGCCGGTTGGTGTAGGTCTCATCGTCGAAAAAGCTGACCTCCAGCGTATCGTCCCCGTCGAAATGCTCGATCACGCCGATCCTGCCGTCATTCATCGCCACCACCACCGGCAGACGCCAGCTGTTGATCGCCTGCCGATCGTCGGTAAGGAGCTGAAACGACAGCCCCGCTTCGCGGGCCAGCTGGGTGAGGGCGGGAACCATTGGTTTGCCTTTCAGCCACGGCGCGCCTGCGATCAGCGCGCCGGGGGAGCAGGCCACGCGGTAGCGCGTGGCGACAAAGCCAAAGGCCTGCGCCCACTGCGCCAGCGCCTCATCCGTCATCGTTTCGCCCTGCGGGATTTCGCGTTGCTTCATGGCTGGATCTCCACGGTCTGGATGGTGCGGTTATCAAGATCGAACGCATGACGCAGCTGCCCGGTGTTATACAGGCAGTTGAGTTGCAGCTGGTGCAGCTGACCGAGGGTCTGCTGCTGAGTGAAGCGCGCCTGATAGACCTCCTGCTCGGCGTTGAGCACGTCGAGCAGCGGGCGCGAGCCGAGATCGAGATACTGCTGCTGGTACAGTTCGCGGGTGCGGGCGCTGAGGGCTTCCTGGCGACCCTGGATTTGCAGCGTGCTTTGCAGGCTCATCACCTGGCTGCGGGCTTCCAGCAGTTTCTGGCGGACATCAAGGCGCGTACGCTGAACGGTGGACTGCGCCGCCTCCACCGCGTGTCCGGCAGCGTTACGCCGGGCGGTGAGGCCGCCGCCCTGGTAGAGCGGCATCTGCACTTTCACCCATGCGGAATACTGGGTGCGATCCCGGGTTTCGCTCCCCGCGTAGCGATCGTTCATGTAGTGACGCACCTCCGGCTCCAGCGAGACGGTTGGCGTCATCTGCGCGTCGGCGTAGTCGAGGTTAGCCTGGGCGACGTTAGCCTGCGCCCAGGCGGCAAGCACCGCGGGCACCAGACGGTCATCCGGCTCGGCAATGTCGCAGCTCCGGCCCAGCTTTTGCGGAAAGTCATTGCTGATTGTGTTCAGGCTGTTCCAGCCGAGAAAGCTCATCAGCGTGGCGCGGGCGCTGTCCAGGCTGGCCTGGTACTGCATCAGCTGGGCGCGGGCGCCTTCGATACGGGCATCGGTCTGCACCACGTCAGAGAGCGACGTGGCCCCTTCGTCGTTACGCTGGCGGGTCAGCGTGCCAATGGAGGAGAGGGCGTCGAGCTGCTCTTTAGCGGTCTCGACCATCTGCTGCCAGGTTTGCACCTGCACCATGGCGATGGCGGTATCGTGAGCGATGGTGTCGATACTCACCAGCACGTTGGCCTGCTGCTGGGCAACGCCCGCGCTCTCGGCCCGCACCTGGCTGTCCACTTTGCCAAAGTCGTAGAGCATTTGTGACAGAGAAAGCACCAGCGACGGGGTAAAGCCGTTCTGGTCGCCGTCATGGGAATAACCGTTGTCCACGCCGGCATTAATCTGCGGATAGTATTTTGATTTAGCGACGTCCACCTCTTCGCTCTGCTGGTAGAGTTTCCCCACGGCTTCGCTGATGGCCGGGTGCCAGGTGACGGCGCGGTTGACGGCATCGCCAAGCTGCAGCGAACCGGGGGCGGCTTTGCCAGCCGCAGGTGCGACGCGGCCATTGAGCGAGGGGAGTTCCTGCGTTTCGCGAAGCTGTCCGGTATTGATGATTGCCGCCGGGTTCGCGCAAAGAGCGGGCACAGATATCAGGCAGCACGAGAGCCACCAGTGAGGCATCTTCATTCCCATGTCATGTCCCTATTAAAAAAATACGGCTTTATTATTTATGCCCGGGCGCTGTGCGCCCGGGTCATCTCTTGCAGGTGCTATCAGGTAATGATGTGTTGCTGGTTAACAAGCTCGTCGTAGGTGGTCTGAACGCCATCAAGCGTAACGAGCGTGGTATTAGTGTAGGTGCCTCCCGCACCGTCACGGTCGATGGAGATCACGGTATTGCCATTACTATTAGTGACATGGAGATAATTCCCCAGCGTCGCGGCGCTACCGTTCCAGCCCACCAGCAGATCGCCGATGTCGATTTTGTCCCCCTGCGCCAGCGAGAAGCCAGTCCAGTGATCGCCCGCGGTGCTGCTGACGTTACCCGCCGTGGCATTCCCCACCGTACTGTTCAGCACCTGGTAAATCAGCGTATCGCCGTAGGCCGTACCGGTGATGGCGTCGTTATGTTCTGAACTGATGAACTGCGGCGCCATATTGATGGTCAGCGTGGCGCTGTCCGTTCTCCCGGTAGAGTCGGTCAGGGTGTAGTTGAAGGTCTCCTTCGACGTCATGGAAGAGAGCGATACCCCGCTGTTGAGGGTATAGGTGTAATGGCCGTCAGCGCCGATCGCCAGGACGCCGTAATGGCCGGTGATGTTCACCGTTGCGCTGCCGGTGTACGGATCCAGCGTGGTGGTCACGCCGTTGTATCCGGTCACGCTCAGACGGGTATCCACCGAGTGGAGCTGATCCAGCACGCCGCCAGAATCGGTACCGTCAAAGATATTGCCGTTGACGGTGTGGCTGCCGGTGACGTCGAAATCACTCAGCGAGTAGGTGGTGCCGTTCACGCTTGGCGTAATGGTAATGTTCCCCACGCTCAGCCCCGGTACGCTACCGGTAAAGTTCAGCGTATAGGTCCCGGCGTTCAGATCCAGCCCGGTGAGCGGGATGTCGATACTGCCGCCCAGCAGTGAGCCGCCGCTGAAGGAGCCGCTGCGGATCACGCCCGAGCCGTCGCTGATGGACCAGTTTACCGTCAGCCCGCCCAGCGCCAGCAGCGAGGCCACGTTAAAGTGGAGCGACACGTTGTGCAGCGCGGTGTTCGCGTCGACCACGAAGGTTCCGCTGCCGGAGCCCTGGGTTGACGAGAGCAGGGCCGTCGTCCAGCTGGCGGTGCCCACGGTCGTATCCGAGTATGCCGACGTGTGGTGCACCGAGGTGAGGTCCATCGTGGCGCTGACATCGTTCACCGCATCCATCGCCCGGGGGGTTGGGGTGATGTTGAGCGATGCCGTATCCTTCGAGCCGTCAGGCGCGGTAACGGTGTAGACGAAGGTATCCGGCGTGCTGATATGGTCCGCCCCCACGCCGCTTCTCAGGGTGTAGGTGTACTGTCCGGACGAATTGATGGTCAGCGTGCCGTATTCCCCCTGAATGGTGGTGGTTCCACTGCTGTTGACCGCCACGCCGTTCACTTCGGTGACCAACGTGCCCGCCGGAACTGGGTCATTCGCCAGCACGTCGCCCGTGGTGGTTTCGCTGATACTCGCCACGCTGTAGACATGATCCTGCAGGACGCTCAGCGTGTAGCCCGTCAGGACGGCGATCCCCGATGCGGTATTGAGTAAGAACAGGTACTCCCCGGCCGGCAGATTCAGCGTCAGCTGGGATGACGTGCCCCCCAGCAGCGGGGCGCGCAGCCAGCCCGACTCGACGCGAACCTGCTCGAAGGTCTGGGTGGCGTTGTTGAACTTATAGACGTACAGATCGAACACCGACGCCAGCGCCACGCCGCCCACGGAGGCCTGGATGGTCATGGTGCGGGTCGTGCCTTCCTCCACGTTGTAGATAATCGGGTTGGTCATGTCGTCCAGCAGGTTAAGCCCCAGCGTGCTGCCGAGATTAATGCCCACCAGGGTAAAACCGTTCTGAGACGAGGCGCCGTTATTAATCTCGCTCACGGTGGTGTCAAAGGTCAGCGAGGCCGTATCGTCCACCGCCACAATGCCGTTGATTACCGTACCGGCACCCAGAGACAACACCAGCTGCGCCGACGCGCTGACGCCGTTATGGGTGATGGTGTAGGTGAAGTTCTCCGTCCGGCCAACGACCGCGGCGCTGGTGTCGGTCAGGTTGTAGGTGTAGCTGCCGTCGCGGTTGATGGTCAGCGTACCGTATTTGCCCTGGATCACCGTGCCGTCGGCGTTCACGCTGGTGGTGACGCCCTGGGCGTTAGTGACTGCGGAAACGGTGGTTCCGGCCGGCGCGTTGTCGCTGCCGGCTGTCGGGTCCGTATCGAGGATCACGTTGCCGTTGAGGCTGGTATCGCCCGTGACCGTACCCGGACCGGTCTCTTTCACCGCCACGTCGAGGCTGGTGTAGGAGCCGGTCGCCAGCAGGTTGGTGTTGTAGCTGAGCACGCGATAGTTGCCGTCGGCCAGCCCGGTCAGGTTCAGCGATACGCCGGTTGCGCCGAGGGTCAGGAGATCGGCAAACTGCGGTTGGCCGGTATCCACCACGGTGGTCCAGGCGCCGTTGACGTAATGCTGAACCACCAGCTCAAGGGTGTTGAGCAGAGAGAGCACCGCACCCGTGGCGTTGGCGTTCACCACGATATCCGCGCTGCCGCCGCTGCCCACCGTGAAGTTGACCTGGGCCGTATCATTGCCCAGCAGCGTCAGGACGTTGCCCACGGCGCCAACCAGCAGGAAGCCGTAATCGCTGTACTGGCTGTTGGTCACGGTTGCCGTGGTGCTGAGGTTCAGCTCTTCGACGTTATTGCTGGCGGAGAGCGGCACCACCGGCGCAAGGGCGGAGCCCGGCAGCGAGGTGTTGCCCGCGGCGTCGGTGGCGGTGATCTGCAGCGTCTGGCCTTCGGTCTGTTTGTTAATGAAGGTGTAGGTGTAGGTGCCGTTGCTGCCCGCAATGGCGGTCACCGTCGAGCCGTCCGCAAGGCGGATCGCGACGGTGCTGCCTGCTTCCGCAGTCCCGGTCAGGACGCTACCGTCGGCGTTGAAGGTCCCGGTCGGCGCCGTTGGAGCGGTCGTATCGACGATAATCGTCGTCACGGCTGACGCCACGCTGGTGTTGCCCGCCGCATCGGTGGCCGTGGCGGTGAAGTTATGCGTGCCTTGCGCCAGCGTGGTGGTTTGCGGCAGGGTCCAGTTGCCGCTGCCGTCGGCGGTCACCGTGCCCACCAGCGTGATGCCATCGTAGATTCGCACCGTGGCATTCGCTTCGGCTGTTCCGCTCAGCGTTGGGCGCGTGTCGTTGGTCGGATTCGTACCGGTCACCGGGCCGGTAACGCTGCCGACGTCATCAATCACTGAAATGATGGCCGGTGCGCCCGGCGCGAGGGTATCGACGTTAATCACATACCCGGCGGTAGGCGCGCTCGCGTTGCCCACCGCATCGGTGGCGGTAAAGGTTAAATTGTGCGGACCGTTGCCCAGCGCCGGGGATGACGTAAAGCTCCACGCCCCGCCGGTCGCCGTCACGCTGCCGATTTGTACGCCGTTATCGAATATTTTCACCGTCGACCCGGCTTCCGCCGTACCGCTGAGGGTTGGCTGCGCGTCGTTGGTGAACCCGCCGTTCGCCACCGGCGTCGCCGCATTGCCCACGTCATCCAGAATGCTGGTCAGCACCGGCAGCGCAGGTGGCGTGGTGTCGACGGTGAGGCTAAAGCTGGTGGACGACACGCTGGTGTTGCCTGCCGCATCCGTCGCCTGCGCGGTGAAGCTGTGCGCGCCAGCGGTCAGCGTGGTGTTGAGCAAGATACTCCAGCTTCCGTTGCCATCCGCGGTGCCCGTTCCGACAAGGGTAGTTCCCTCATAGATCTTCACGGTGGCAAACGGTTCGCTGGTTCCGACAAGGCGCGGTACCGTATCGTCGGTTGTTTGCCCGGACGTAAGCGGGCCGGTGATGGTGCCCACGTCGTCTATCGCCTGGCTGATAACCGGCGCGTTCGGTGCGGTGGTATCCACAATCAGGGTAAAGTCCGGCGAGTTCAGGCTGACGTTGCCCGCTGCATCGGTGACCGTGGCGGTCCAGGTATGGCTGCCGTTGGTCAGCGGCGTTGACGGCGTAAAGCTCCATGCGCCGGTACCGTCCGCCTGAACGGTGCCGACCGGCTGCCCGTTCTCATACACGGTGACCGTGGCGTTGGCGGTCGCGGTGCCGTTTAGCGTCGGCGTGGTGTCGTCGGTGCTCTGCCCGGAAGTGAGCGGAGTTTGAATGCTGCCCGCGTTGTCACCCGCGGTCGAAATGACCGGCGCCGACGGCACGCCCGTATCCACCGTCAGGTTAAACGGTGTCGTCGTGCTGCCGGTATTGCCAGCCACGTCGGTGGCGTTGAAGGTGATGGCGTGTGGACCTTCGCCCAGATCGGTACCCGGGGTGAAGGTCCAGCTGCCCTGGGCATTCACCACCGCAGTGCCAATTTCGTTGCCATCAACGATCACGTGCACGGTAGAACCCACCTCGCCCGTACCGTTGAAGGTTGGGCGCGCGTCGTTGGTGCTGTTACCCGACGTGAGCGCCCCGGTGACCGGACCGACGTCGTCAATCACGCTGGTCACCACCGGTACGCCGGGGGCTGCGGTATCAATGGTAAAGGCGAAGACCGATGAGTTAGCCGAGGCGTTGCCTGCGGTATCCGTTGCATACGCGCGCAGGGAGTAGCTGCCGTCGCCCAGCGGCGCGGTCGGCGTAAAGGACCAGTTCCCGCTGCCGTCAACGATCGTCGTGCCAATCTGCGTGCCGTTATTCATGATGTGAATCGTGCTGCCCGCCTGCCCGGTGCCGCTGATGGTCGGGGTGCTGTCGTTGGTCACCTGGCCGCTGGTGAGGTTACCCTGGACGCCGCCAGGGACGTTGTCGCTCACATTATCCAGCGTCGGAACCGTCGGTGCCGTCAGGTCAACCACCACGCTCCAGGGAGCTGAGACCGCGCTGACGTTGCCCAGCGGATCGGTCGCCCGGACGGTGAAGCTGTGCGAGCCTTCGCTGAGCGCGGTGTCAGGAGTAAACGTCCACGCGCCGGTGCCGTCAGCCGTTACCACGGCAATCTGGGTACCGCCGTCGAAAATGGTCACCACGCTGTTTGCGTCCGCTGTCCCCGAAAGGGTTGGCGTGGCATCGTTCGTCTCGGTGCCGCTGACCACCGTGGTGGCGGCGTTACCGACGTTATCCGTGACGTTGGTGATGACCGGCGTGGCGGAAACGGAGTCCACCACGACGGTGAAGCCCGCCGAAGGACCGCTCTGATTCCCCGCCGGATCGGTCTCGCGGATGGTCAGGATATGGTTGCCTTCTGTCAGGACGGGCGTGGTGTAGCTCCAGGTGCCCGTATTGCCGACCTCCGCGGTCCCCAGCAGCACGCCGTTGTTGTAGATGGAGATGGTATCGCCGACCGCGCCGGTGCCGGTGAGGGTCGGCTGGTTGTCGTTGGTGGTCTGGCCGCTGGTCAGCGGTCCGGTGCCCGGACCGACGTCGTCAATCACCGCGCCGATAGCTGGCGTGCCCGGTGCGGTGAGGTCGACGGTGACGCTGGCCGCCGGAGAGCGGCCGCTGGTCTGGCCGTTGAGGGTCGCCGTCACCTCAAAGGTGTGCAGCCCTTCGCCAAGCGCGGCTGGCGTATAGCTCCAGTTGCCGCTGCCGTCGGCGGTCACCGTCGTCAATGGCGTCGCGCTACCGTCCTGATAGATGGTAATCAGGCTGCCCGCTTCGGCCGTACCGGTAAGCGTTGGCGTGGTGTCATTAGTGGTTTTGCCTTTCACATCGCCAGTGATCGGATCCGCGTCATCGACGATCGCCGTGATGACGGGCACCTGCGGCAGGTCGAGCGGTGAATCGACGACGACAAAAGGCACGCCCGCGCTGGCATTCCCTGCGGCATCCGTAGCGGTCACGGTCAGCGTGGTCGGATCCAGCTGCGCCGGGCTCAGCGCAATGGAGAAACTGCCGTCGCTGCCGACAACGCCGGTACCAATGACCGTGGAACCGTTTGTCACGGTAATGATGCTTCCCACGTCACCGGTACCGGTCAGCGGTGTTCCTTCATCAGCCAGCAGCATGTTGCCCGGATCTGCCGGGGCGACGGTATCTACCGTCACGCTCAGCGGTGCTGAATCACCGGAGGAGTTACCCGCTGGATCGCTGGAAGAGACGGTGAAGGTATGCGGGCCATCCAAAAGCGTCGTGTCGGCAGTCCAGCTCCAGGTGCCGCCCGGCTGGACCGTCACCAGCACCGTAGATGGCGTGCCGTCTACGGAAACGATAACGGTGGTACCGGGTTCACCTGTCCCGGTAAGGGTTGGCGTGCCGTCCTTCGTGTAGAGCACGTTATTAGACAGCTGGCTGTCAGCTACGGCGCTAATGACGGGGATCTCAGGCGCAACGGTATCGAGGGTAACGGTAAAGACCGAACTCGGCGCGCTGACGTTACCCGCTGCGTCCACGCCCGCCACGGTAATGTTGAGCGGACCGTCCGTTTGCGTTGGAAGCGTCAGGTTCCATTCCCCGTTAGCCACCACGACACGGCCCACTTCGACGCCGTTGTTGTAGACGATCACCGTCTCACCGTTGACGCCGGTTCCGCCCACGGTCGGTGTGGTATCCGTGATGTAGCCACCGTTAGGCTCACCGCCCACTGCACTAATCACCGGCGTATCCGGCGCCAGGGTATCCACGACGATCGTAATCGCTGGCGACGGGTCAGAGACGTTGCCCGCTTCATCGGTGGCGGTGGCGGTATAGGCGTGGCTGCCCTCGGCAATGTCGCTGCCAGGGCGCCAGCTCCAGTTGCCGCTGCTGTCTACCGTGACGGTGCCCACGACGGTCGATATGCCGTTGACGGTGTCAGTGATGTTGATGACGTCGTTCGGCGTGCCGGTGCCGCTCAGGACCGGGCGCGGATCGTTGGTGGTTCCGCCATCGGGTACGGGGCCGGTGATCTGGGTGACGCTGTCGGTGACGGTAGGTGCCGCAGGCGTAGCCGGCGCTTCGGTATCAATGGTGATGGTTACCGGCTGCGACGGGGCGCTTTCGTTGCCCGTGCCGTCCACGTTGGTGACGGTCAGGGTGATGTCATAGGTACCGCCGGACAGTGGTGGTGATGGCGTCCACGACCAGCTGCCGGTACTGTCCACGACAGCGTCGCCGATTTTGGCGCCGTTGTTGTAGATCGTCACGGTATCGCCCGCCGTGCCGGTACCGCTCAGGGTTGGCGTGGTGTCGCGGGTGGTTTCGCCCGGGTTTAGCGTTGTTGCTGTTCCGTCAGGATTGACGGTGATGGCCGGGACGTCCGGCGTGGCAGGCGCGACGGTATCCACCGTCAATACAAACGGGCTGGAGATGGTCGTATTGCCTGCGGCATCCGTGGCGTGAACCGTCAGCGAATGCGGGCCGTCGGTGAGCGGGGTAACGGGCGTAAAGCTCCAGCCACCGCTGCCGTCGAGGGTGGCGGTACCGAGCAGGGTGGCGCCGTCATAAACGGTGATCACCGCGTCAGCCGGGGCGGTGCCCTGCAGCAGCGGTGTGGTGTCATCCGTGGTATCGCCGCTGCTGAGCGTGCCCTGAACGCCGCCGACTTCATCGGTCACGGTGGCGATGGTGGCTGCCGCTGGCGGCGTGGTATCGACGGTCAGGGTGAAGCCACCTGACGGCTGGCTGGTGTTACCCGCCGCATCGGTGGCAACAACGGTAAAGGTATGAGGCCCGCTGCCAAGAGGCGTGGTGAGGGTATAGGTCCACGTGCCGTTGTCGTCGACCAGGACCGTGAAAAGATCGGTGCCATCCAGGCGGATGGTGACGCTTGAGCCAGGTTCAGCCGTGCCGTTAAGCGTCGGCGTGGTGTCGTTGGTGCTGTCGTTGGGGTTGAGCGCGCCGAGGCGCTCCGGCACATCATCCAGCACCTGGGTAATGACCGGGGCGGCAGGCGCGACGCTGTCAATCGTCAGAGTCCAGGTGTTGGAGACGCCGCTGATGTTACCTGCCGCATCGGTCGCGACGGCGGTCAGGGCGTGGGGGCCCTCGGCGATAGGCGAGGAAGGCGTAAAGATCCATACGCCAAGACCATTGGCGACGGTCGTACCAATAGCAACACCGTCCACGCGCACGGTGACCGTCGCGTTTGCTTCGGCGGTACCGCTGAGCGTCGGGGTGGCGTCGTTAGTGGTCTCATTAATGTCGAGCGAGCCGGTGCGACCGGGAACATCGTCCACAACTTGTGAAATCACCGGGGCGCCAGGTGCCGTGCCGTCGACGTTAATTGTCCACGGGTCTGATAACCCGCTTGGGTTACCGGCGGGATCCGTCGCCTTCGCGGTCAGCACCCAGGTGCCATCGGTCAGCGGTGCGGGCGGCGTAAAGCTCCACAGGCCGGAGGAGGGAACAACCGTCGTACCGAGGACATCGCTGCCGTTATAAATCGTGATGGTCGATCCCGCTTCGCCCGTCCCGTTCACGGTCGGGGCCCGGTCGTTGGTGAGGCCGTTCTGGCCCACGGGGCCGGTGGTGGCCTGCACGTCATCCATCACCGACACGATAATTGGCGTCTGCGGTGGGGTAATATCCGGTGACGCCGCGGAGGTTGCGGGCCCCGTGTTGCCCGCCGTGTCGGTGGCGTCAGCGGTCAGGATTTCGCCGTTGAGCTTCGGCGGGGTCAGCGTCAGGCTAAAGTTCCCTTCGCTGTCGGCAACAACAGTGCCAAGGGTGACATTACCTTCACGGATGGTCACCGTGCTGCCAGCTTCCGCGATGCCGCTGATGGTGCCGCCATCATTCGAAACCTCGAGATTACCTGGGGCAGACGGCGGCGTGGTGTCCACGGTGAAAATGACGGGCTCTGAGGTCGCGCTCAGGTTTCCGGCGGCATCGGTTTCAGTGACGGTTATGGAGTGTGTCCCGTCCGGGAGCGGGCCGTTCGGCGTGACGCTCCAGGTGCCGTTGGGCAACACCGTCGTTGTGCCAACCACCACGCCGTTATCGTAGATGGTGATGGTTCCGCCGGGCTCGCCGGTTCCCGCGAGGATGGGCAGTGAAGCATCGGTTGGCGCGACAGACGTGATGGTTCCCTTGATAAGGCCCGTATCGTCGGTCAACACAATCGCGCTCGGCGCGTCCGGCGGAGTAAGATCCTCCGTCAGGGTAAACACCGGCGAGGCTGGCCCGGTGTTGCCGGCGGCGTCGGTTGCCCGCACGGTAATCTGGTGAGTGCTTTCGCTCAGGTCAACCGACGGGGTAAAGGTCCAGGTGCCGTTGCTGGCGACGACCGCCGTACCAATGGCGACTCCGCCGTCATAAATCGTCACGGTCGAGCCCGCTTCGCCGGTGCCGGTAAGCTGCGGGCGCTGATCGTTGGTGCTGCCGCCGTTGCTGACTGCTCCCGTCTGCGGGGCGACATCGTCCGTTACGCTGGTGATTGCTGGCGCATCGGGCGCGGTGGTGTCCGGCGCGTTGAGCGTTGTGCCCGGGCTGGTATTCCCGGCGTTATCCGTGGCGGTGGCGGTCACCTGCTCGCCGTTGGTCAACGGTGTGCCGAGAGAGACGGTAAAGCTGCCGTCGCTGCCCGTTTTTCCTGTGCCAATGACGTTGCCGTTCGCGTCTTTCAGCGTGATGGTACTGCCGGGTTCTGCGGTACCGGTGACGGTTTTGCCATCTGAAGAGAACTTAAGGCCGGAAGGCGCGTTCGGCGCTGTCGTATCCGCATTGGCCGAATTGTTACTGCCGCCACTATCACCGCCGCCGGTGCTTGCCGCCGCCGCGATGCCGCCCGCTGCGGCAATGCCGCCCAGTGCCCATGGCCAGATGGCGGCACCACCGGCGTCGCTCCCGGAGGCCGCAAGCAGCACGTCCGTGGACGCGATAGATTCGTACGTGGCGGCTCCGGTCGGATCTTCAATCCACCATAATGCGCCGTTGCTGTCCTGCAGTACCAGCTGGCTCACGCCCTGCGCGTCCGTGACGTAGAAGTTTTTAAGGGTGATCACCTCGCCGGAGTGCAGCGTAACCAGCAGATCGTTACCGTTTCGCGCGAAGTGGGAGACGCTCGCTCGCTCGACATTAAGCTCAACGATAGAGGAATGGCTCAGGGTAACCTGTGTGCCTTCCGTGGTCGTTTCCACGCCAGTAAGTTTCGATATAACAGAGATTTGGCTCATTTAGGCATTACTCCAGCAGATGTGTCATGAACGGCGAGCAAGACGAGCCAACTCTGCAGAAGGTAAAGGGCGCCCCCGGCGCAGTCGCTGTTATTACGCAGCACTGACCGTTGTTTTTAGCGCGCACGATGCCCGCCAGAATTCAGAGTGGCAACATCAGAGCGAATCTAATGACTTATAAAAGAGAACAGTTTTTATGGGTGTTTTGTGTCTTGTAAAACCCTGTAATTAATAGAGGAATTATTTTTTAGAATATAAAAATGATATAGACAGAAAACGAAGGTTGTGCAAATTAAGCTTTCGTAAATAAGTGCAAAAACAATGAAGAGGGCATTAATGTATTGGGGTGGTTAATAATTTACTTGGCTCAACCTTTTGTTTTATATGATTTTAGTTTTAACCTGTGGCGTTGATTCTGAATATGATTTACGCAGTATGATAATTGGTAGGGAACATTTTTAATATAATGTAAAACGTTATTGTTTAAGCGCGCTTAATATGCATTTAAGTTAGGGTAACGTTTTTGATATAAGATATATTATGTCACCCACACAATAAAATATATTCTTATGCAGGCTTAAAACTCTGCTATCACGCGAAAATAATAGCGTTAAGTAAAGGGTGAAATAACCTGATTTATTTCCATTGGGGCTACGACGTCAGCATGATTTTGCGACAGCAAAAAATTCACGGGGAGAATGAATAAAAATCGTCAGTCGGGCGTTTACTGACGTCACTCCCTTCTTACCCTGGAGCTTTATATGAACACGACCTCGTTTCGTTTGATCCCGGTGCTGATTTTTTCCCTGCTGTCCCCCCTGGCGCTGGCAATGGGCAATAATAGTACCGAGAGCAAAACGCCCGATTGTCCTTCCGGACAGGTGTATGACAGCGTCACCCAGAAATGCGTGCCGGACAAGAGCAGCAGCCTCAGCGACCAGGACAAAACCAACTACGCGTACCATCTCGCGAAGAAAGGCGAGTATCAGGCGGCGCTGAACCTGCTTGATTCGCTGAAAAATGGCAATACGGCTGAAGCGTGGAACTATCGCGGGTTCGCCACGCGCAAGCTTGGCCGCACGGACGAAGGGATTGGTTACTACCAGCGCGCGCTGGCTATTGCACCGGATTATGCCAAAGCCCGGGAATACCTCGGTGAAGCGTGGATGGTAAAAGGACGTCCTGACCTCGCGAAAGAACAGCTGAAGGTGATTGCCGGTATTTGTGGCCAGTCCTGCGAGGAGTACCGTGACCTGCAGGCCGCCATCAACGGGCATCCGGAATCCTGATTTTCTCGTGGAGGGAAAACACATCGCTACCAGTGAGGTTCGTCAACAGTTAGCCGCACACCTGCCGCGTCTCTGGCGCTATGGGCTGGTGCTGTCGCGAAACAGGGATATCGCCGAAGAGCTGGTTCAGTCCACCTGCGTGCGTGCGCTTGAAAGGAGCAGCCAGTATACGCCGGGCACGCGCATCGACAGGTGGCTGTTCGCGATACTGCACTCCATCTGGATCTCTGAGCTTCGGGCACGACACGTGCGTCAGGGGCAGGGATTTGTGGCCAGCGACGAGCTTCTGGCGCCGGATACCCGCGAACAGGATGAGACGCGTCTGCATTATCTGAAGGTGATGCAGCGCGTCAACGCGCTGCCTGAAGCCCAGCGCAACGCAGTATTTTTGGTTTATGTCGAAGGCTTTACCTACCAGGAGGCGGCGGACACTCTGGCGGTGCCTGTCGGTACCGTGATGAGCCGGCTGGCGACGGCGCGGGCTCGGCTTGCCAGATCCGCTGACGCACTGCCTCCGGCAAAGGAGAAACGCTCTTGAACTCGCACCGTTTTGCACCGCCCTATAACGACGACGCTATCGTGGCATGGATAGATGGCGAGATGTGTCGCGTCGACGCGCAGCAATTTGAAGAACAGTTGAAAAGTGACGAACGCCTCTCCGGGCGAACTAACGAACTGATGAAAAGCAGCCAGGATTTCGCCGGGGCGTTTGCCCCCCTGCTGGATGAGGCGCCACTTGAGGCAATGCAGGCGCGTCTGGCGGCACTTCCCGATCCACAATCCTCCACGCCGGCTGGCGTCAGCAGGCGGGCGCTGATCGCCGCGTCGGCCAGCTTTTTGATGGTCGGATCCGGGCTGGGCTACCTGCTGCGGCCCGCTTCCGCGCCAGCGGATGAGAACGCTCATATTCGCGACCTCGAAGCGCAATATATGTCCCTGTACAGCGTTGAGACGCTGCTGGATATGGACAGCGCAACGCCGGTCCTGCAGCGCGGGCTGGAACGAGCCTCGCAGGACATCGGCATCAAGCTGCACATGTCGCAGCTTGTCCTGCAGGGGGCAGAGCTGAAAATGGTGCGAATGCTGCGCTATGAAACCACCTCGATCGCGCAGATTGCCTGGATCAATGCTGACTACGGTCCGATGGCGCTCTGTATCTCTCCTGTAGATGAGAAGACTATGGCCTCTCTGCGCCAGGAGCAGCGGCACGGCATGAACCTGGCGTGGTGGCAGGAGGCGGGCTACCAGTTTGTCCTGATTGGCCGCAACCCGCCGTCTCACCTGCGGGGAAACGCGGAGCAGCTACAGCGCCTCATCTCAGGATGACGGCACGTCGTTCGTCTGAATGGCAATAGCGATGGCAATACGATCGTCCACGACCAGCGCAAACTTATCCATCCCGTAGGCCGCGCGCGAGATCGCCGTCGTGGCATCCAGCGTGAGGGCCTGCGCGTGCGGGTCTTTCACGACAGCCTCCAGGATCACCGGGCGGGCGATGTTTCGTACGGTCAGCGTGCCGAACACCCTGAACCGCCCGTCGCCCTGGGCGACCACGCGAGAGCTGATGAACTCGATAGTTGGATAACGCTCGGATTCAAAAAACATATCGCTTTTCAGCTGCCAGGTGAGCAGCTTGTTTGAGGCTACGAGAGTCGCTACGGGAATGGTGACGTGAATATGGTCGTCGACGTCGTTTTCCGGGTTGAGCGTCACGGCGCCCGTCACGCCACTGAACGTCGCCCAGGAGAGGATGCCGCCGAAGGCATGCCACGACAGCCGAATGGCGGTGTTATTGGCGTCAATTATGTAGCTCTTCGGGGCAGCCATCGCCCACGGACAAACCAAAACAAGCACTATCACCAGGCGTCGCAGCATCTCAGGATCTCTTTTAGGGGGGCAGGGAGTAAACGCGTCACCCCCGGGATCTATTCGGCTTTGTTGACGTTATTTCAACCGGAGCGCGATAACCGGACCTGGTGACAAGTGTAGCCTTGAGAACGCAGAGCTGCGGAGAATAAAAAAGGCCGCGCAAGCGGCCTTTCAAAGGGATTACTCAGTGACTTTCTTTTCCAGCTCGCTGGCACCTTCTTTGGTTTTGTTCCAGCCTTTCTCAGCGCCTTCTTTGGTGGCATCCCACCCTTTCTCGGTGCCTTGTTTGGTTTTATGCCAGGCTTTCTGGGAATCTTCGCTGACCTTGCTGCCCAGGCTTTCGCTTTTACCTTCCGCAGCATGTTTTTGCTTCAGCTTCAGCTCTTCACCTTTGTTCTGCTCTTCGTGCAGTTTTTGCTTCGCCTCGTTGGCATTTGCGTTCGCCGCAGCGACGGTATCGTCAGTTGCATGTGTGGTCGCAGCAAATACTGGGGAAGCCAGCAGAACGGCAGATAATGCGATAATTGTTTTTTTCATAATATCCTCATTTAACGTTATCGGTTATGAGCGTGATTCAGCATGGCACAGGCGAAACGGGATGGCTTTAGGAAAAAACTGTAATGAGATCAATGTGCCCTGCTGAGGGATATTTCGCCTGAGGATTATCCAAAGGATAAAAAGCCTATTTCAGCAAGGGCAGCGAGAGTCAGGAGAATGAAGATAATAACGGTTATGGGTCTGTACATGGTGGGTTCCTTCCGGGTTGAGCGGCTATTCCGTAGCGCTGGGTGGTGTGGGTAATTTTGCACAGGAGAAGGGGGAAGGGGTTGATGTTTGTCAAAGGTAAAGGGAACTTAGGGTGATGGTACTAAAAAACCCGCAGGGGTTATACCGTGTGGGCTTTCAGGTTTCATCTGATGAATAGGGTTATTACCGATGGAGATTCTGGTTGGCTATCCGAGTCTGCATAATTCTCAGGTGCATTTATCCCGCTCAGCAGAAAGCTTTTTCATTCTGTTAAATAATGACTTCAGCTTACGTTTTCCGACGCCGGTGTGGCAGAGATCGTTATGTACTTTTTCAGACCAGACTCCCGTTTAACACCTTTTGGATCGGAAGCAAAAGGAAGCCGCAGGCGAGGTGAATCTGATACTTTCAGTGTCCAGATATAATCCCCAATAAACCTGAAATCCACGCTATCGTCAGAGACCTGGAGATCCGCAAAACTCCCTGTCGAGTACTCATTTCCCAAACGAACAATTTCTTTAAGCCCTTCATGAACGTCAATAAGGGCAATCGTCAGGGATTCCTCGAAAATAATGTCATCCGTCAGAAACAGGATATAACGCTGCTCGTTAACCTGGACCGCTGCTTCAAGCACTTGTCCCGGCACAATAATGCCGCTGCTTTTACCATTGAGCACAACGTCAGATTGAGCCTGGGTTACATCGGTAGCTTCGCGAAGCTTAACCAGAGATATTGAATTAACCTGTTGCATAATCAATTCCACAAACGTCCCATTTCCCATGCAGCAAGAGCGCCGCCGACGAAGCCACCGATGAGCACGCAAACAGGTGCGCCTGGCCCACACATTAATCCCGCCATTGCGCCACCAGCGGCAGCACCGGCAATACCTGCACCATTAATCGCTATTTGCCTGCCTGATTCTGAAACCTTATCATCAGCGGTATAAATTTCGTAAACAGAAATCGCAATCGAAAGAACAATCAGCCCTCTTCCAATGCGCGAGAGTTGCATCATTTTCATGTTTACTTGTGGGTTAGACTTGCCTGCGGATTCAACGATACTTGCATATATCTGATTTTTTTGTACTTCCGAAAGACTGTTAAAATTTGCCTGCGGGCCGAATAAAGCTTTCGCTTTTTTTGCTACCAACTCATTAAGCGTCTTACCTTCGCTTTTTATCCGTTCGGCCATTGCCCGTCCCAGGGGAGTGCTGCGAGAGCGCACCATCTCCATGATCAAATTTCTCGTTTCCTGAGCCTCTCGTGCCGCTTTGTCCCAAGAGATCACTCCAGCATTGGCCTTTGCGCGTAAGTCTGCGGACATTTCTTTGATTCTTTTTGAGTACTCAAGGCGTAAGCGGGGGTCGACCGACAACCTCGCCGCTGCAGCGGAAACATCGCCTTGTAAGGCATTCATAGCGCTTTCGAATTTATCGCGTCCATCGGTATCTAATGCGCTCAGCAACGTCGTATCCATATTCTCATTGTTCCTGTCATTGGCTCTGAGATGCGTTGAATAAATTTCTAGCACATTATCGGTAAAAGGTCTTTTTAATGTTTATTAATTTTGCTTTTGATTATATTTCAATGAGATAGTGATGATGTTAGGGACTTTTCGCTTGAACGATTTGCAGCTTTAAAAGAATGGAGATTGTTGTTAGTAGGGATTACTTTGCTGGTTCAGCGCACCTTGGTAGTCAGTTGGTTTTAAGTTCTTTTCAAAAAACTGATTCAAAATGACTTTCATAAGGTGGGGCATAGGCATGTTTCACTGTCCGTTCTGCAAAACTAGCGCGCATTCCCGCACCAGCCTGTATCTGTCCGATAATGTCAAACAGCGCTATCACCAGTGTATGAACATCGAATGCTCGGCCACGTTCCGCACGCTTGAATCCATCGACGAGGTGATTCGTTCACCGGTGACAGAGCCGGCCATCTCTATACCCGCACCGGCGGCCACCGTTAACCGTGCCGGTGCGTGAGCGCGGCCAGTCATCAGGAGAAACATACGTGACCACACTGACGCTACAGAAAGCCTTTGAGGCCTGTCAGGCAAACAAATCCGCCTGGCTGCAACGCGGGGAAGAACTGACGCAGGCCGAAAAGGCATACCGCGAACAGCTTGCCGGCAGTGGCCACAGTGGCCGGAGCCTGCAAACGCGGCGCGAGATTATCGACGTGAAAAAGTGGGAAATAAATCAGGTTGCCGGGCGTTATATCCGCTCGCATGAGGAGGTGCAGCGCATCAGCATCCGCGACCGACTAAATGATTTTATGCAGGCACACGGCGCGGAGCTGGCCGCCGCTCTAGCCCCTGAGCTGATGAATTATTCCGGGCAACATCCCGCCGTTCAGCGCTGCGCCATGCAGCACTCACTCGACTATCTGAGGGAGGCGCTACAGCTCTGGCTGGTCGCCGGTGAAAAAATTAATTATCAGGCGCAGGATAATGACATTTTAACGGCCATCGGATTCAGGCCTGACGCGGCTTCGCGCGATGATAGTCGTGAAAAATTCACACCTGCACAGAACCTGAATTATACCCGCCGTCGTGCAGAACTGGCCGTGCAGTAGTCCGCTTAAAAATCCCCGAAAATCCCGCCATTTTTAAGTATAAAAGCCATGCATGCATAAGGTGCATGGTTTTGCATGCGTTTTACCGACACTGAATTCCCCGCCAGCGCCAGCACTGGCGCGCCCTGAGGCCGGTCATGCACCTGCATTAAAAGCGCCCCCTTAAACGGGCAGGCGTGGCGGGGAGAGCATTGCGCGCGAAATTGCAGATGTAAAATTTAAAAAGGGTATGACGCAAGCACACACTTCTGTTCAGACTAGATTAGGTATGCTTTTAGTACGCAATTTACTTCTCAGGCTAATCCTAATATTAGGAGGTGTTAATTTCATTGCGTCATTTCATTATCGGTTATATGTCACACCTTCAAGGAAATTATTCAAGATATACTCCTCCATAGGGCTTGCATCTATTGATGCTGACAATCCTATAAGTGATTCTATAGCCTTTAAATGATCAATAATGTTATGCAAAGTTAAAGATTCACTTTCGAAATTTATTTTATAAGCAATCGATATTTTTTTCGAGAGCATGCGAGGTAGGCCGTATTCTTCTAACTGATAAACAACTGGAGGGAGAAACGCATTTGACGTTTTAAATATAAATGGAGATATGTCAGTGTTTTTATTTGGTAGTAATTCAGATAATAAAACGTTAACATCATTTAATAGTGAGGTTAATTTAAATGTTAAATTCTTCTCAAACTCAAAAAAATCATCGATTGTTATTCCGTCATTAGATAGAGTTTCTAATATTTTTGGAATCGGATGTTTCCAGTTTAAACTTGCGACCTTAATATATGAAACGAATTTAGAGTATCTACCACCCCATCCGGCAGGTTGTAGATTTATTATTTTATATAAGTAGTACTCCCATTCATCGGGGGTATTTGAATTGAGATATGCAATGTTTGCCCATTCATGTGGTTTGCTTGCTATATCAAGAGCTATGTCTCTTATAAGTAAGTAATCGCTTGATTTGAATGCCCCTTCTTTTAAAAGCTTGTTAAAGGTCTCATGCCCTAAAATAGAACTCATTTCTTCTTTGTACGCAATGATGGCTGAGATTTGCTCAGGCGTTAAATCATTTTTATATTCAATCTCGTCAATTCCACCAACAAGAGATTCAGGAATGGTTAAATCCAGTTCGTTGTTTTCTTCTTGAGGAGGTGTTGATAATAAATAAACTTTACCAATAAAGTGTTTGAACATCCGGCCGCTTCGGCCAATAATATTCTTGTACGTAAAGTCCTTGAGGTTACTACTACCATTTTTACATTGCCAAATTACAACATTTTCAGCTGATGTATTTACGCCTTCCACAATGGAAGATGTGGAAACAATGTTTTTAATTCCATATTTTTCTTCAAATAGTTTTATTTGTAACTGACTAATTGAACGATGTAATCGACCATTATGTATACCCATCCCTTTCTCGAGTAGCTTTGCTAATTTCCAGTTTTGGGCATAATTAATCTTTAACCAATTTGAAAACTCTTTCAAAAGATACGGTTCATGATCTGGTTGTGTTCTTAAAACAAGGTTTGTTATTTTTTCGATGTTTTTATATGTGCCAGCATATATTAAAGTCTTTCCGTCAGTATTTGAAAGAATCTCTAATAGTGCTTTAGATTTTTTAGTGTCATCTTCTTTGATTTCCTTAGAAAGATCATGTTTTTCCAAAAAAACAGTATTAAAGTCTATTTTTACAAACTCCATTCCTTTAGTGAATGGATTGTTTGTAATTTCGCTAATATTTGGTGCTAGATAATATCGCTGTTTAGCAATCTTAGTAAATTTCATCATTGCCTTAATCAAGGCTGGTGCTCTATCTCTATCATGCTTTTCACTAGCTTTATAAAATTCATCAATAATGAAAAGGTCTAAACATTCAATTTTTTCAAGATAACTAATAGCTCTCTCTTGAGGGAATACAAAAATGTTTTTTTCAGAGGGCTCCACATCAGCAGTAGTAATTATTTTATACTCTGCGGAAAACTTTCTGTGCAATCTTCTGCGGGTTTCATCAGTGAGTGATATCGTTGGTACAATTATTAATACATTATTAGGTTTTTTTAATGATATGAAAGCATCAATGATAAAGCTTTTCCCGAAGCTTGTAGGGGCACTAATTGCTAGGTTTTCTCCGTTCAATAGTCTTTTTAAAATTAATGATTGCTCTCGATGTAGTGTAATAGGGTTAGCTAATCCTACATCAACTTTGAACAGATCATAAACTAACCTGTCATGCTGTCTCTTATACCACATCTCCGAGCCCCCGAGACCGATCAGTATCGAGTATGTAGTGTTGGGGGTGTTAAAACAAAGGGGGGGGGGGGGGGGGGGGGGGGGGGGGGGG